>DASZUG010000074.1:0-129551 GCA_035547755.1 Rhizobiaceae bacterium | reverse complement strand
CCCGCAGGCCGTGGCCAAGGAACTCAAGTCGGGCGGCCCCTGGAAGACGGCGATCGGCGAACTGAGCTTCAACGAAAAGGGCGACATCACCCGGCCCGACTATGTCATGTACAAATGGGCAAAGGGCAGCGACGGCAAGTATAATTATTCCCAGATCCAGTCGGACTGACCGCCGCGCTGGCTTTGGAAACGCCCGGCTTCAGCGCCGGGCGCGATCCCCCTGCGGAACGTGAGCCCCCTGGAGCCAGACGCTCCATCTCCCGCCGCCGGCGTCTGCTGGAGCGCCGGAAACATCCGCTGTGCACGCCGCCGGCGCGCTTTTCGGCGGCGAATCCTCCCATTTGGTCGTCAAGTTCTGCAGAAGAAGGGGCTGGTCCACGCCCATTGCCCGTTGGCCTGTCTGAGGCGCAGATAGAGGCGATCGCCGGAGGAGAAATCGTCAACGGAAACCTGTCCGCGCCATTGCCATTGACCGGCGGAGGGCAGGGGATGAAATCGGTAAGCGGGGCTGTCGATCGGCCCGAGATTTCCCGAAAGCGCACCTTCCCGCAGGCGCGCCGCGGAAACAACCACTTTTTGCCCGTTGAAATCGGCATGAAACTCCGCGTCGGAAGTGAGTTCGACCCGTGCGGCGAATGCCTGCGTGGCGGGCGTCATATTGTTCGCGTTGGCGTAGGAGCGGACCTTGAAATGGATTTGGTCGTCATGAAGTTCCAACCGTTCCTCGGGAATTTCACCATCTTTTCCCTCAAGCGGCGATACGATTTCCGGTCCGCGAAAGCGCGGCTCGACGGCAAGAATCCGGCCGCCTTTCAACTCGATGGAACCCTCCCAGTCATGGTGCCGCCCACGGGCGCCCCAGCCAAGCTCCAGGACGAACTGGGTTTCCAGCCGATCGGAGGAGGCATCGATCGGCCGCGGATCGAGTTCAGGCGTTATCCGCGCGGCCAGGCATTCATTGCGGATCACGTCAATGAAATCGATGAAGCTGCCCCCGACGGCCTCGATGTCCAGAGCGATGCGTTCCGCAGGCGCCACGATGCTGCCTTGCGGCACTCCGTCCATCGCCGCAAAAAGATGGATGCAGTCGCCTGTCAGTGCGGTGGTGCGCCGCGCGTTGATGCCATCCCAAAGGGTAGCGGCCATATTCTCCGAGGCGTAGATCGCCGAGCGGCCATGGCCATAGGACCCGGGATAGGCGCTGTGATGATCGGTGTTGCCGAGGAGCCCGAATACATGACCCAATCCCAGGCCATGCCGCACGGTCGATCGGCCGTCGCTCGGCCCCATGGAATGCAGGAAGGGCCGATCGCCCATGGAGGCTTCCGAACAGCCATGCATCGACATCATCTCAACGACGGGAGACAGCCTTTCGTCAAACGAGCTCCAATTGATGCCGCGCGCGCCTTGCCGGTAGCCGATATGGTGCGGGAAGGCCATGGCGCGACCTGGGTAACGGGCCTGCAACGCAGCAAGCAGTTCCCGAGGGCTGTCGGCCTTGAACAGTTCGCGCTGATCGAGATCGCGATAGACGATCGTGTAATCGCCATGCGCGCAGGAATGGATCTCATAGCCGGGAAAGACGGTGAAGGATCCCGGCTCCAGATATCGCCGCAATACGTCGAAATGCGCCGGCCAGAGTTTCTCCAACCGGGCGAACCCCTTGACATGGAAATCCACGATATGGGCGACACTCGGATCATCGAGAGGCATGTCCGGCCAGTAGGCATGGCCAGTGACCGAGACGAAATCGAGTTGCCGGCGGGCCCTGGAGAGAGCGTCCTCCAGCCTGCCATGGCCGTAAGACAGACCGCAGTGATTGTGGATGTCGCCCAAAAAAGCGCGATAGCCCAGGCGGGAAGCAAGCGGTGTCAATCGCTCCGGCAGCGCATGTGTCGGCATCGTCGCCTCAATACATTACAATACATAATGTATTTAGATACAGCTGCGCCGCCTTTGCAACCGCAATTTTCCGTTTCACGGCGGAAATCAGCGTGGCGCCGCCGTGCTGCTTCTCACCGTCTCCCGGCAAGGAAGATAGATGATCCGGGGCGGCGTGCCCGTCGAAGCCAGGCGCTCGCGGATGGTCGCCATCAATTGAACGGCCGCATCCCGGTGCGAACTTCCCGCAATGGTAAACCGCTCCAGATGCTCGGTAGCGACGTCGTAATGCCCGAGGATGTAGACGCTCAGATCCTCCGGAACCCGTATCCCCAGTTTCCCGAATGTCTGCGCGACCCCGACTGTATCCGATATGCCGACCAGCACGGCGGCCGTGAAAGGAAGCCTGCCCTTGCCATCCCGGAGTTCCGACAAGGCCTCTTCGAGCGTTGCGGCGACATTCTGCGTGGGGTGCACGAGGCCGCGGAGCAGGAGAGGCTCATGCAGTTTCAAGCCGCGCTGCCTGTCATCGGAAGCGCGTTCGAAAGCACGTCGCACGCTGAGGATGGGCTGAGCCATCGTGTCGAGGGAAATGAGGCCTATTTCACGGTGGCCGACGGCGGAGAGATGTTGCAGCCCCATCTGCAGCGCGTCCTCCCAATCGGTCCCGATCCGGTCGATATCGACGCCAGAAAGCGTGTGACCGTCCACGGCGAGGGCAGAGGTCTTCTGCTGCAGCAGATGCAGAAGCCGGATAGGGATGCTCTCATAATGCGACTGCAGGATAGCGGCATCGAAATGCGGGAGGGATCCAAGGATATCAAGCAGATGGTCCGTATGGTTGTAGGACATCTGGACGACCTTGTTGCCGCTGGCCGCCATCTCCTCGACAATATGATTCTGGACCAGGGCACAGCGCTGGTTCATGCTCGCATTTGAAAGGATCAACAGGCTGTCGAGCACGCCGGCCGTCCGCGTCGTACCGTCGACGAGCGAAGAGGCAGATCTCGTAACGAAAGTCCCTCGTCCGACCTGGGACGATACCAGGCCCTGCGACGCCAGCACTCCGAACGCCTGCTGAACCGCCGCCTGGCTTACGTGAAATTTGCGCATGAGATCGCGGACCGTTGGCAGCCGCGCCCCTTCTCCGAGCCCGTCTATCAAATCGTATAGCGACCGAAGCACCACATCGTGGGAAGAACTTTTCAATCGCAGCTCCTTGCTGCCGAGTGTCTCGCCGGCCGCCGACACATTCCAAACCGCGCTTTACGCGATCCAGCCCTTTGTCCGACCTTTGAAGCACGGCCGACCGCGACGGCTTTTATCATCGATTTCCGTCCATAGAAACCTCATTGTACCGTTTAGGTACAATTTGCATCTTTACAATACGCATGTTTGCAATAGGATCGTCGCATTGTGGATGGACCTCGTGCGGCATGGCGTTGAAACAGAGCAGGGCGTCGGCATTGGTAAAGGCAGGGATCGGGCCGGATGCAGGCCTGAACCCCGTCGTCGCATCTCCGATGATAGACATTCGGCACGTTCAGAAGCGGTTCGCTATCCGTGGCGGCGGCCAGACGGTCGTGCTCGAGAATATCAGCCTGTCCATCGCCGCAAACCAGTTTGTCTCGATCGTCGGCCGCAGCGGTTGCGGCAAGACCACGTTGCTCAACATCATCGCCGGGCTGGACGCGGCCAGCAGCGGCGAAGTGCTGATAGCTGGCCAGCGTGTCGTCGGCCCGGGGCAGGGCCAGGGAATGGTGTTCCAGCAGCATTCGTTGTTTCCTTGGCTGACCGCTCTGGAGAATGTCGCCTTCGGGGCCCGCAGCCTCCCGCTTGGGAAAGCTGAAAAGATAAGCCGGGCGCGAACATTGCTGGAGTTGGTCGGGCTTGAGGGATCGGCTGGGAAATACCCACGGGAAATGTCTGGCGGCATGCAGCAGCGCGTCGCGATAGCACGCGCGCTGGCGCTCGATCCGGATATCCTCCTCATGGACGAACCGTTCGGCGCGCTCGACGAATTGACGCGCATCGAGATGCAGCAGGAATTGCTGAGGATATGGGAGGCGCGGCGGAAGACAGTCGTCTTCATCACGCATTCAATCGGCGAGGCGTTGACCCTCTCCGACCGCGTCATCCTGCTCGCGCCGCATCCGGGTCGGATCGCGCACGACATCACCATTGAGCTGCCGCGGCCGCGGTCGCGCACGGATCGGCACTTCAACGCAATCTACGAGCAGGTCTGGAGAGGGCTCGCGTCGTGAGACAGCAGCTCGTCCAGGCGTTTATCGCCCTGCTCATGATCGCGGTGATCCTGCTGGGGGTAGAGCTCGGTGTGCGCGAAGAATATCTCAAAGCCTACGAATTTCCGCCGGCCAGCCGCATCGTACAGGGATTTATCGAGTTGACGACGGTCGGCTTCCCGACAGGCGTGACCATCTGGTCGCATATCTTCGTGACCGTCATTCGCATTCTGAAAGGCTATATCGCGGCGATGGCAATCGCCATCCCGCTCGGGATGCTCATCGGTGCGGTACCCGTCCTCGACAAGATGACCGTTCCGCTGATCGTCTTCTTCCGTTCAGTCGCCACGCTCAGCCTGCTGCCGCTCGTCATCGTGTGGTTCGGGGCTGGCGAGCTCACAAAGGTGATCCTGATCGCCTATGGCTGCTTCTGGGTGATGCTCTCCAATGTCATCGCCGGGGTGAAATATGTCGATCCGGCTTTGATCCGCGCCGCCCGCGCCTTCAAGGTCAATGGTTGGACGCTTTACCGCGAAGTGATTCTGCCGGCGGCATTGCCGCGTATGTTCGCTGGCGCGCGGGTCGCGCTCGGCGTCGGCTTCATGGTGATCGTCGGAGCCGAAATGATCGGCACCATTCAAGGGCTGGGCGCGCTGATCATGGAAGCCCGCAGCTTCTACCGGAGCGAAATAACCGTGATCGGCATGCTGGTCATCGGTATCCTGGGCTACCTCATCACTAGCGGCCTCGCCGCGCTGGAAAGGCTGCTGCTTCCATGGGGCGGCGGATCGAGCGAGGCGGCGTGATGGGAAGCGGTTCGCGCGCCGGCGATATCCTGTGGGGCCTGGCTGGGATCATCATCACGCTGGCCGGATGGGAACTCGCCACGCGGCTCGGCGCCATCGATCCGACCATATTCCCCGGGCCGATAACCGCGATCCTTACCGCCGCGCATCAATTGCCGGCCAGCGTCTTCCTCGACAACATGGCGTGGAGTCTGTTCCGGGTGACTGGCGGTTTCCTGCTCGGCGCGGCGGCTGGAACGATCATCGGCTTCGCCGCCGGCTGGTATAGGGGCTTCGGCTATTTTGCGCGACCTTTGATCGAACTGCTACGGCCGATCCCGCCGCTCGCCTGGATTCCGCTCGCCATCATCTGGTTCGGGCTGGGCGAACCGTCAAAGTTCTTCATCGTTTTCCTCGGCGCGTTTTTCCCGGTCGTGACGTCCGCCTATCATGGCATCACCCATGTCGACCCCTCGCTCATCCGGGCGTCGCGCAGCTTCGGCCTGAAGGGGCTCGGCATGCTGTTCCATGTCGGCATTCCGGCTTCCGCGCCGGACCTGGCGACAGGGCTGCGGATCGGCTGGGGGCTGAGTTTCGGCGTGCTGATCGCGGCCGAACTGATCGCCGCCGACCGCGGCCTCGGCTTCATGATCATGAACGAGCGAAACGCCGGCGGTTCGGTCAGCGTCATCATCGCCGGCATCTTGCTTATCGGGTTTCTCAACCTCGTGACGGACGCTGCGTTGGCATCCGTCCTCGGGCGCTGGATCGGGCGCTGGCACGGCGCCTGAAATCCCGAAAGCGCCCGCTCTAACGACAGTGCGACAAAAACAAAGGAAGGAATGGGAGATGATCGGACATATTCAACGCAGGCACTTTCTGGGGCTCGTTACCGGCGCGTTAACGGCGGCGCTGATCAAGACTTCAACCTACGCCGCCGAAAAACCCGAGGTCGATACGCTGTCCATTAGCATCGGGCCCGACCTTCCCTTTCTCGTCCACATCGTGGCCAAGCAAAAGGGCTGGTTCGCGGACGCGGGCTTCAAGAATGTCGCGTTCAAGCAGTTCACATCGGGCAATCTTGCCGGCGAAGCGTTGTTGGCGGACCAGATTCAGCTGTGGACGCCGGGCAACCTGCCGCCGGTAGCTATGGTGCATAACGGGATTCCGATCGTCATCCTCGGCTCGAACGCGGTCAGCCATGGCCTTGAAAAGCTCGTCGTGCGCAAGGACGCCAAGATCGAGAAGCCGGAAGACCTCTACAGGATCAAGATCGGTCTTCTCGTCAGTTCCACCTCGGGCGCCATGCTCGGCAATCTCGCCCGGAAATACGGCCTCGATCCCGCCAAGCTGCGGCCGGTCAATCTGGCGCCACCGGAAGGCGTGGCGGCGCTGAAGAAAAACGAAGTCCAGGGGATCATCTACTGGGAGCCATTCCCCTATGAAGCTTTGCAGAATCCCGAGATGGAACTGCTTCATACGGGCACCAGGAGTTATTTCCCGCAGAACAAGGGCAAGGAGGTCCAGATCTCGAACAACCGCACGGTCTGGGTCGCGTCGCAGGATTGGGTGAAGAGGAATCCTGTCGCCACCAGGGGCCTTGTCGGCGTGCTCCTCAAGGCACAGGCCTGGGTCAGCGACCCTGCTCACCAGCAGGAGGCGCTCAAGATCTTCTCGGACTATGAGAAGCAGCCCATCGCGATGAACAAGGCGATCATCTCGAACTATGCGTTCGATCCGAAATTCGATCAGGGCTATGTCGACGACATGAAGGCGATGGAAGCTTTCCTGAAGAGCACGAACCGCATCCCCAGCGAAGGCGATCCGCTCGACTACAGCTACTCGGATCCGATGAAGTCGATCGACCCGTCGCTCGTCGAGATCGACGGCAAGTGGAAGCCGTGACGACCGGCGCGGCGGCGGGCGCCGCCACAGCGGAGCGGAAATGATGGCCGGGAAGGACACCGCGCCGGTTGCCGTGGCGGTGATCGGCAGCGGCTTCATCGTCGATTATCACGTGAGCGGCATCCGCGCCGCCGGCGGCGCGGACGTTGCGGCGCTGGTTTCGCGCAGCGCCATGAACGCCGAGCGCAGAGCGGCGGAGCTTGGCATCGCCCAATGGACGGCCGACTATCGCCAGGTACTGGCCGACCCCGCCATCGACGCCGTGGTCGTCGCCACGCCCGACGACACCCATGCCGCGATCGCCATCGATTCACTGGCGGCGGGGAAGGCTGTTCTCCTGCAGAAGCCCATGGCTCTCGACACCATTGAATGCCGGGCAATCCTCGCGGCCGAGAAGGCGTCGGCCGCGCCGCTGACTGTCAGCTTCATGCATCGCTACTTCCCCGAAGTGATCTGGCTGAAGCAGGTGCTTGCCGATGGAAGCCTGGGACGGATCCATACGGTCCGCATGCGCAACGCGACGCCAGGCGCCGACTGGAACGACTGGTTCTACACGGCCGATCATGTCTCGGGCGGGGTCGTCATGCAGCTTGGCGTGCACGGCATCGACCTGATCCGGCATCTGTTCGGCCCGATTTCCGAGGTTTCGGCGCGGATGACGACCGCGCGGCCGGAGCGGCGGCTCAAGAACGGACGTTTGGTGCGTTCGCAACTCGAGGACAATGTCGTCGCCACCTACCAACTGCCCAGCGGTGCGATGGCCGCCCACGAGATGAGCTACACCGAGGTGCAGGGCTGCGATCGATTCCGGCTTGAAGTCTATGGCGAAAAAGCCACGGCGTGGCTGCGGACGGAACGCGGCGCGGCGGCGCTCTACGCGCCCGCCGCCACGGGGCGGGAGGAATGGGTGACGCCGCATCTTTCGCCCGAGCCGTTCGGCGCGGCGCACCACCGTCATTGGCTTTCGATCGTCAGAGGAGAATCGCCGCGCGACGATACGCCAGAGGCCGGCCTCGCCTCGATCGAGGTCGCGGAAGCGATCTATCGCGCCGCGGGCTCCGGCTGCCGCGAGAGACCGGCGAACGCGACAGGGAAGGACACGGCATGAGCTTGCGGATCGCGGTGCTTGGGGCCGAGCATTACCACGCCAATTTCTGGATCAAAGCCTTCCTGCGGAGCGAAGGCGTCGCGGTCGCCGGCGTCTGGGACAAGGATCGCGCGAAAGCCGCGGCGCTTGCCGGGCATCACGGGGTGGGGGTTGTCGAAAACCTCGACATGCTGCTTGGCGATTCGGACGCCGTGGCCATATGCTCGGCAACGAGCGAGCATGTCGGATTCGTCCGCGAAGCCTCGCGGCGGCGCCTGCCTATCCTTTGCGAAAAACCCCTCGGCGCTACGGTAAGCGATGGCCTTGAGATCGAACGGATCGTCAAGGAGAGCGGCGTTCCCTTCATGCAGAGTTTCCCGAAACGCTTCGATCCGATCAACCATGAGATCAGGTCGCTGCTCGCCGATCGAGCGCTGGGAACGGTGACGCTCTGCCGCATCAGGCATGGGCACGGCCACGGTTTCGAGAAGGATTTCCGCAGGAGCTGGTTTGCCGATCCGGCGCTTTCAGGCGGCGGCACGCTGCTCGACGAAGGCGTGCATGCGGCGGATTTCCTGCGCTGGATGTTCGGCGAACCCGGATCGGTGTCGGCTGCGATATCTTCCGCCGCGCTCGGACTTCCCGTCGAGGACACGGCGGTAGCGACCTTTCATTTCCAGAGCGGCATGTTGGCGGAGGTGACGACCAGTTGGTGTTTCACCGCAGCCGACGCCTCGATCGAGATCTACGGCACGGAAGGAACATTGCTGCTGAGCGGCGTCGATCTCGCCTCGCGCGCTACCCATGAGAGCGCCTTTCTGCGTGTCTATTCCCGCAAGGCGGGGCGTTGGTCCGCATCGTCCACGGTCCCGCATTTCAAGACGGGCGTGTTCCACGAGCATGTCGCCTGGGCTTTCGTCCGGGCGCTCAAGGAAGGCGGACCGATGCCGGTGACGCTGGAGGACGGGATGCGGGCCCTGGCCATGGTGGAAGCCGCCTATCGTTCGGCGGCGAGCGGCCGGCTGGAGGTTGTTCGGCCGCACAGCGAACCGGGCGCCGGCTCATGATTGCGCTCGTCTGCGACGTCGGCGGCACCAATACGCGCTTCGGCCTTGTCGAGAAGGGCGTTCTGGCGAGCGGCAGTCTCGCCAGTTTCCGCAACGGGGAGTTCGCCGATTTCGACAGCCTGCTTGCGGCTTATCTCCGCCAGGTCGGGCGCGACCGGGTCGACGCGGCCGCCATCGCGCTTGCCGCCCCGGTCGGTCCGGAAGGGGCAGCGCTGACCAATCACGACTGGACCATCTCGCGGAGCGGCGTGGACGCGGTCACAAGAGCGAAGGCGATTTATTTCCTCAATGATTTCGAGGCGCTCGGCTTCGCGCTCATGAATGTTGGCCTTCTCGAAACGGTCGTCCTTCGGGATGGGCCTGAAGCCCGGAGCGGGCGGGCGCGACGCCTTGTGCTCGGCGCCGGCACCGGCTTCAACGCCGCCGCCCTCATCATCGATCCCATTACCGGGCATCCCGTCGTCGCTGCCGCCGAATGCGGACACATGACCTTGCCCGTGGAGGGCAGGGAGGAACATGATCTTCAGCGGTTCCTGTCGAGGGGACGCGGCCGCGCATCGAACGAGCGTGCGCTGTCGGGGCGCGGCCTGACGGAGCTTTACGGCTGGTGTTGCGAAAAGGCCGGGCTCGATCCCGTCCTGCAGGGCAGCGCCGATCTCGCGCGGCGGGCGCTCGATGGTTCGGACGGCCTTGCCCGCGAAGCCGCGCTGCTGTTCGCACGGTTGCTCGGCCGCGTCGCCGGCGATCTGGCGCTGGCCTTCCTGCCGCTCGGCGGCATCTATTTGACCGGCGGCGTTTCGCGCGCCTTGCTGCCACTTCTGAAGGATGATCCCGTCTTCCTGGCCGCATTCCACGCCAAGGGCCGCATGAGCGGGTTCATGGACCAGTTCCCTATCGCCATGCTGACCGACGACCGGGTGGCGCTCGCCGGATGCGCGGCGTTTCTTGCCGCGCAAACCGAAGACAATGGGCGACCAGGGCCGGAAGGGAACGCGCCGCTCTCACGATCTTCAGCCCCGGCGAAGTAGACTGCCCTTGTCGGCGTCAATTCCCTTTTTGGAGTTCAAGCAAATCAGTCGGCTTGAAGCGGTACTGGCGTGAATTCCTTACGGGCGCGTCGAGGATCCGAGGCGCGTGGCCATCCTCGACCTCGGCGATCCATTCCAGAAGCCGCGTCTTCAGCCCGTCACAGAGCCCGCGGAAGACGTCCATGCCGATCAGATTGACCATCTCGTAGGGGTCGCTGTCGAGATCGTAGAGATAGCATTCGCGATAGACATCCGAACGCGGCGCGTCTTCGTGGTATTCCGAGGTCACGCCGTATTTCCAGCGATGGGTCCTGAGCGCCCGGCCGGTCTCGGTCTCGCTGATCTGGAAGAAGAGGTCCTGCCGCCAGGGCGTACGGGCGTCCCGCACCACGGGCATGATCGACTTGCCGACCATTGTTTCGGGTATTTCGAGGCCCGCCGCGTCGATGAGAGTGGGCGCGATGTCGATCGTGCTGAAAAGCGCCCGGACCTGGCCGCCGGCGTTGAAACCCGGCCCGGTGATCATGGACGGCACCCTGACCGCGCTCTCGTGGCAGGAGCGCTTGTACTCGTCGTTGCGCGTCTTGAAGTGGCAGGCATGGTCGGAAGTGAACATGACGATCGTGTTGTCGAGCATGTCCAGGCTCTTCAACGCATCCATCAGCCTGCCGAACGCTTCATCGAGACGTTTGACCATGCCGTAATAGCCGCCGAGGTGCCAGGTGCTGGTGCCTTTCAGCGTGGCGAGATCCGGCGGCGTCCATTGCCTTGCCGTCAGTTCTTCGCGGTAGCCGTCCGGCGGCGGGTAGTCGTCGACATGGTTCTGATGATGCGGTTCGAGGAAGGAGACGAAAAGGAAGAACGGCTCGTTCTGGTGGTCGTCGCAGAAGCGGATCGCCGCGTCCGTCAGCGCATCGACACGGTAGCCGGGAAGCTTCTTCTTGTTGTTGTCGTCGTCATAGAGGATCGCGTCATAGGCGTCGGAGACGAACTCGAGATGGTTTGCTGCGAGCCAGTTCTGGTAGCCGCCGCGCAAATGCCTGGGCACAGGATCCTTCCCGGCGAGATGCCATTTGCCGATATAGGCGGTGGTATAGCCGTTACGGTCAAAGACCTTGGCCAATGTCTCGGCATTGTCGGGCAACGGGATTTCGTTGCGGAAGACGCCTGTTTGCGTGGCGAAACGGCCAGTCTGGAGCGCTGCGCGCGCGGGCCCGCAAAGCGGCTGGCAGGCAAAGGAGTGATAGAGGTGGGTGCCGGATCGGGCGAGCCTGTCGAAATTCGGCGTCAACCCCATTGGATTGCCATGCGCGCCGGTGGTGTCGTGTCTTTGCTGATCCGTGAAAAAAATGATGACGTTCGGCTTGGTCATGGCGTCCGAAAGTGGCCTCCGCTGGACCTGGATTGGATCTGCCGCGACACTAGCTCCTGGATATCTGCAACAAAAATGATATTAAATCCCGCTCAATATAACTGCAAGTTATGTCCCTGCTGAGCCGCGGTTGCGGCCAGGGCCGGCAGCGCCTGCAGCGCGCGGCGCATGATCGGGTATTCGCTCGAGGATTTGCGGAACCAGGCCCCGGAGATGAATTTCCATATCGGGCGCTGCAGATTGAGCGGTACAAGCCCCGCAGCCGCGGCGACCCCTTCCAGGGATGTCGGCGCCAATGTCAGGAATTCCGTTCCGCTGACGATCCGAAAGCTCGCCGCCAGCACATCGATTTCCATCCGGATGACCGGCGGCGGCAGCCGGTGATCGCTACAATAGATGCGCAGGCGCTCCGCGAGCAACCGGTCGCGCTTGTAGATGATCCATTTGCACCCGGCGAGATCGGCCGGAGCGATTTTCCGCCGGTTGGCAAGACTGCTGCCGCGGCAGCAATAGGGAGTGATTTCGACATCGAGGAACTCGCGGGTCGATACGCCCTCGGGCGGCACGCCGTGCAGCGCCCCCAACATCAGGTCTATCTCGCCCTCGACGAGTTTCGGCAAGGTCAGACCGGCAACATCGAAATCGAGCGTGAAGTCGGTTTCAGGGAATTCGGAACTGAGCAGCTTCACGAGATCCGGCGCCATGGTCATGTGATAAACCGCGCCGGCGGCGATCGAGAAGCGGCGAACCGAACCCGAACTGATGGCATGGACTTCCTCCGTCGCTTGCCGATAGTGCATGTCGATCGCCTGCACCCGGACGTTCAATCTATGGCCCGCTTCGGTCAACACCATGCCGCGCGGCGTACGCTCGAAAAGCCGGGCGCCGAACTCCCTTTCCAGGCGGCGGATGGTCTTGGTAAGCGCCGGTTGGGTGAGCCCCACAAGGGCCGCCGCCGCTGTAAGATTTCCCGTTGTGACAACTGCCTTGAAGGCACGCAGATTGCGATCCATGGCATTCCCCTTAAATTGCGGTCCGGTCTGTTCGCCGCGGCGATCTCCATCCGCCGTCCCGAATATATGCGGCCCGCTATCTATGAAGCATAGTCCGATATTCCCTGGAGTTATTGATCGACGCCAGGAATATCATTTTTGCCTGGATCGGCTCGAAGCTATCCTCTCACCCGGTTCTGCACGCTGCATGACCAGGACCCGGTTGGCGAACACCGCCGTCGCATAGCCCCGCGGAATGGAGAATGCCGCAAAAAGAAATGGCGGCACGGGAGGATCAAATGAAGCCACGTTACTTTGGGCGAACCCTGTTGGGAGTTGCCGTGGGAACCTTTCTCGCCACGGGACAGGTCCTTGCGGACGAAAGCTTTCTGGATGTCGGCAAGCAGGCCCCGATCACTATCCTGATCAATGCTTCGCCTTGGTATGATGGCTTCGAAAACGTGGTCGATCTCTACCAGAAGCAGACCGGCAACAAGGTCAATCTCGAGGTGACGCCCTTCCCGGGCATGCTGCAGAAAGGCCGCGACGCGGTGCGCAATCCGGGCGCCAGTCCCTATGACCTCATCAATATCAACAGCACATGGACGATCGAATTCTACAGCGGCGGCTTCCTTGAACCGCTCAAGGAAATCGACCCGGATTTCAAGCTCCCCGATCAGGTTTACGCGCTTGGCGACGCCCATTGCTGGGATGCCGCCAAGCAGTTCCGCACCTGCAAGACGGGCAAGCTGATGGGCTTTCCGCCAAACGGCAATGTCGAGCTGCTCTATTATCGCTCGGACGTCTTCAAGCAGAAGGGACTGAAGGTGCCGAAGACCTTCGACGACGTCATCGCCAATTGCAAGGTGCTGCAGAATCCGCCGAAATCCTACGGTTATTTACAGCGCGGCGAGAAGGGAGATTCGATCTACTACGATTGGATGGCCTACATGCTTTCCTATGGCGCCAGTGGCGTCCGCGACGCCGAGAATGGCGATTTCACCGTGACCATCAACAGTCCCCAGGCCAAGGCCGCTCTCGACAAGTTCCTGCAGGTTTCTCATGCCTGCGCACCCTCCAATGCCGGCACGCTCAGCCAGGGGGATCTCATCCAGCTTATTCAGACAGGCAAAGGCATGCAGGCGCAGGCCGTCGTGGCGTCCTTCCCCAATTTCGACAATCCGCAGAAATCGGCGGTCGTCGGCAAGATGGACGCGGCCGTGCTGCCGCTCGCCAAGCCCGACGCAAAACCCGGCGTGGCGATCGGAAGCTGGGTTTTCGGCATTCCGAAGAACGCCTCGGACGCCGGCAAGAAAGGCGCTATTGCCTTCGCCAAATGGTTCCTGACCTACAAGGCGCAATACGCCTATGCGGTCGGCGGAGGCATCCCGGTCCGAAAGGACGTTTTCGATTCGGATCTGAAGCAGAAATCCAAGTTCCGCTGGATGCAGGCCTATGAGGACGAAATCCCATACGGCAAGCAGGTCTTTGGCTATGCCGAGAGCGCCGAAGTGACCAACGCACTCGGGTTGAGGCTCAATCAGGCGCTGATCGGCCAATTGAGTTCGGCGCAGGCGCTGAACAAGGCCGCTGACGATTTCTATGGCATCTTCAAGAAGCACGGCCGCAAGACCGGCAGGATCGCAGCGCTGCCGGAATGAGAAGATTCGCTGTCGGCCCCTCCAGCAGACCCCCTGCAGGGCTAAAGAGAAACAACCGTGACCCGTTCAGCTGATGCGGAAAGCCCGGCGGCGATCGAGGCAGGGTTTCACCTGAAGCACAAAGCAGGGCTGGTGGATTTTATCGATCGGCATTTCAAATGGTTTACACTGGGTCCGGCGGCCCTGCTTCTCCTCTTCCTGACCGCCTATCCGCTCATCGACCTCTTCGCCATGTCGGTGCACACGATCAGCTTTTCGCAAGCAAAGGAAATCTGGACTTTTACGCCGCTGGCGAATCTGCGTGACTTGTTCAGTGACGATATATTCGCCATCGCCCTATGGAATACGCTTGTTTTCGCTGTGATCAGCGTTTCCGTCGAGATGGTTCTGGGCCTCGCCCTGGCTATCCTGGTCGCGTCGGTGACGGCAGGGAAGGGGTTGATCCGCACGATTCTCATCGTGCCGATCCTGATGCCGCCAGTGGCGATCGGTTCGATGTGGAAGCTGATGTTCAACCTCGACTTCGGCGTCATCAACCAGGCGCTCATGGTCGTCGGCCTTCAGCCCGTGGATTGGCTTGGTTCGCTTTCGGTGGCGCTCTTCTCGATCATCATCGTCGATATATGGCACTGGACGCCGTTCGTGTTCCTGATCCTGTTCGCGGCGGCCGAAGGTCTGCCGAAGGAGGTCATCGAGGCGGCGCGGATCGACGGCGCCAGGAACCGCGATCTTGTCTTCAAGATTATCGTCCCCTTGATGAAGCCGGCGATCGCGGTTGCGCTTCTCTTCCGCGTCATCCTCGCATTCAAGGTCTTCGACGAGGTTTTCCTGCTCACCTCCGGAGGGCCTGGCACGTCGACCGAGGTCGTCAGCCTGCATCTCTACAAGGTATTCTTCGAGGAGAACCAGATAGGCTACGGCGCGCTGCTTTCGCTCGCCATCATCGCGGCCACGATCGCCTTCCTTTGGGTCGGCCAGCGCGCCGCCACCGCGGTCGGGAGGCGATGATGCTGGCGTTGCGCGGTCCTTCGAAAGCTGCCGCTTACACCCTATTGGCATTCGGCATCTTCATCATCATAGCGCCCTTTTTGTGGGTGGCGTTGCAGTCGTTCAAATATCAGATCGCGATATTGCAGGGCGCTTGGATATTCCCGCCCACATGGTTCAACTATCTGGATGTGCTTTATTCGCCGCGATCGGATTTTCCCCTCAACCTCTGGAACAGCATCGTCGTCGCCACCGTCTCGACGGTCTGCGTCCTGATCGTCGGCACCTTGGCCGCCTATTCGTTGAGCCGGCTGTCCTGGAAGAGATGGATCGCGCGCGGTTTCCTCGCCTGGACGCTGATCTTCAACATGATCCCGCCGCTCACCCTGATCGGGCCATGGTACCTGATCTTTCGGGAGATCGGCCTTTATCAGACGCTCTCCGGCCTCATCCTGGCGCACATCACGCTCAACCTGCCGATGACGATCTGGATGATGATGGCCTATTTCAACGAAATTCCGATCGAGATCGAGGACGCTGCCCGCGTCGACGGCTGTCGTCGCGTCGATGCGTTCTGGCGCATCTCGCTGCCGCTCGTGGCGCCCGGACTGATCGCGGCGGGTGTGCTGGCGTTTGTATTCTCCTGGAACGAGTTCGCGGTCGCGCTCAACCTCACCAGCCGCGCCACGGCAACGGTGCCCGTGGCAATCGCCCGTTTCGCCCAGGAATACGAGATCCAATACGGCCAGATGGCCGCCGCCTCGATCCTGTCGACCATCCCGGCGCTGGTATTGATGTTTTTCGGCCAGCGTTTCGTCGTTCAAGGTCTGACGATGGGCGCGGTAAAATGAGAAGCGGAGCAGGCCATGGCTGAGGTTCAGCTCGAAAACGTGCATAAGCGCTTCGGCGGCGTCGAGGTCATCCACGACATCGACCTGACGATCGACAATGGCGAGTTTGTCGTGCTCGTCGGCCCCTCGGGCTGCGGGAAATCGACGTTGCTGCGAATGATTGCGGGGCTGGAAGCCATTTCCGAGGGCAGCATCTCCATCGGCGGCCGTATCGTCAACGATCTGGAACCGCGCGAGCGCGATATCGCCATGGTGTTCCAGAGCTATGCGCTTTATCCGCATATGAATGTCGCGAAGAACATGGGCTTCTCGATGGCGCTCCGGAAGGAGCAACCCGGCAGGATCCGGCAGGTCGTCGAGGGTGCGGCGACCTCGCTGGAGTTGATGCCCTATCTTGATCGCCTGCCGCGCGCGCTGTCAGGCGGCCAGCGCCAGCGCGTCGCGATGGGGCGCGCCATCGTGCGGCGGCCCAAGGTTTTTCTCTTTGATGAGCCGCTCTCCAATCTTGATGCCCAGCTTCGGGTGCAAATGCGTACGGAAGTCCGCAAGCTGCATCAACGGCTGGAAGCGACATCCGTCTATGTCACGCATGACCAGGTCGAGGCGATGACGATGGCGGATCGCATCGTCGTTCTTGACAAGGGCCGGATCGCGCAGGCCGGCAGTCCGCTCGAGCTCTATGACCGGCCGGCCAATCGCTTCGTCGCCGAATTCATCGGCTCGCCGGCGATCAACGTTTTCCCGGGCGAGGTCGACAGTGGCCGGCTCTTCCTGCCTTCGGAGGAGGGGAGGATCGATATCGGGCCGGTCTCCGCGCACGAAAAGAAGGTGGATATGGGGGTGCGGCCGGAAGATCTGCGCCCCGTCGACAGCGGCGGCATACCGGGCACCGTCCAGGTTATCGAAAACCTCGGCGCGGAGACTTATGTCATCCTGAGTGTCGCCGGTCGCGATGTCTGCTGGCGGATCGCGGGCCGCCCGGACGTTTCGGTTGGCGATCGGGTGCGACTCGGCTTCGACCTCTCCCATGCACATTTCTTCAATGCCGCCTCCGGGGCCCGTATTTGAAGCAATGTTTTGCCGCTCGGGGAATCAAGGGACCAAACGCGGCACGGCCCACGACCGGCATTAGAGCCTTTCATGATTAGATGGGGGCTTTCTGCCAGACGCGGCCTGCAGAGCAGGGCGACTGACATTCCCGCCCACCCCGGGAGCCGCAGGCCTCTTCGATAATTCCCGCCCCTGCGGCAGGTCGGGGCTTTCTATTTCTGGCTTATCAATGCCGTCAGGACCCGGACGCGATGGACGCAGGCGCTCGATGAGGGCGGCGCAGTGATCGCTCAGGCCGGCTTTGGCGTGGCGGAACTCTGCACGGCTGGGCCGGCGCTGCCGAGGAAGGTCGCGGGCGGCACGAAGAAGAGGTTTCCCGTCGTCGCGCGGCTGAAATCGAGCAGACGGTCGTAATTGCCTGGCGGATTGCCGACGAACATGTTCTCGAGCATCCGCTCGATCCGCGACGGCGATCGGGAATAGCCAATGAAATAGGTGCCGAACTCGCCCTTGCCGATCGTGCCGAAAGGCATGTTGTCGCGCACGATCTTGATCTCCTCGCCGTCCTCGCCCGTAATCGAGGCCAGGGCATTGTGCGCCCAGGAGGGCTTGACCGAATCCTCCAGCTCGATATCGGAGAGCTTCTTGCGGCCGATGATCGCCTCCTGCCGTTCGATCGGCAATGCGTTCCAGCCTTTGAGGTCATGCAGATATTTCTGCACGATGACGTAGCTGCCGCCGGCGAAGGCGGAATCCTCGTCGCCGATCAGGACGGCGTCGAGACTCTCCTGGCCAACCGGATTCTCGGTGCCGTCGACGAAGCCGATCATGTCGCGCTGATCGAAGAACTTGAAGCCGTGCGTCTCATCGACGACCGTGATCGCCTTGCCGAGCCGAGCAGTGATCTGCATTGCCAGCTCGAAGCACAGGTCCGTGCTGCGTGCGCGGATGTGGAACAGGATGTCGCCCGGCGTCGCCACCGCGTGGTGCTGGCCGCGGATTTCCCGAAAAGGATGGAGTTCCCTGGGCCGTGGCGTTCCGAACAACCGGTCCCATGCCGCCGAGCCGAATCCCATGATGCAGGACAGCCCGCCATCGAGATCACGAAAGCCCACCGCCCGGACGAAGCCGGCAAGGTCGCCGCACATGGCCCGCACCGCGTCCAGGCTATCATCGCCTTCGTTCAGCGTGGCCACGAGGAAGATCGCCGTGCGGGATAGCTTCGAAGCGACGGCCTGGCTTTCGATCGTCATGAACAAGTCCCTGCCTGAATTTCGTTGAAATGGGCTAGCGGCTGCTATGCTATTTCAATAGCTCCCCCGGTAGCCTATGCAAAGGGCGTCCTTCACGACATGCGTTCGAGCGGCGGCCTTACGGCGCTTGAAGATTTCCGAGCGCCGCCCGGCAAGCGACAGATCGTCCATCAGCTATACGCCGCTATCCAAAATTGATCGACGCCGCCGGGTCGCGTGCATAGAGAATACGGTACCAGGAAAGCGAAATCACCTCGGCCACATTCTCCTCCCGGCGCGCGAGTTCAGCGAGGCTCGCGCTTTCATGGACATATATCTCGCGAAGCAGTTCATCGGCCATTGCAATGGCCGATCTCACCAGCAACTCGGAGATCCCTGAGCCCAGCTCCTCCGCCAATTGTCCACGCTTTCCAAGGTCATGAAGGATCGCCATGGACCATCGATGGTTGATCCGATCGCGCTCGGCTGCATAATCGGCACGCGTGTAAAGCAGCATCTGGATCGCCCGGAGCAGACGCGCGTTTCTCGCGAAACTCCGGACATAGAAACGGTTCATCCGCAAAATAGCCTCAAATGCGCTGAGGCCGCCGCTCCCATGCGGACGAAAGCATCTTATGGCAGCCTGGTAAAAGCGGCGGACAACCATGGCGGCTTCCGCGCCATTGGCGAAATATGTGTAGAATGTCCCGTGGGCGACGCCCGCCGCATCCGCGATCCTCGCCACCGTCAATCCTTCGAAACCCGAGCGTTCCATTTCCAGCGCGGTGGCGGCGATGAGAGCCGCGCGCGTGCGGGCACGCTTGGATCTGTGCTGCATGGCATGCAGGCGATCGTTGAGGACGTCGACCAATCGGAAGCCGTCGACGGCAGGTGTTTCGGTTGAACGGATATCATCCATAAGTTGGCTTGTGGCAGATCGACCCCGCTTTTGCAATTTGGATCGCAAAGAAAATTGACACTGACGTCATTATCAATTATCGACTCGTCATACAGGGAGTGAGGTAGCAAGTGGGCGCCAAGGGAGCCACGGTAGAGTTTCGTTCCGTGACGAAGCGTTACGGCAGCGCGATCGCATTGGAACGCTTCAGCCTGCAAATCGCGGAAGGTGAATTCGTTACCCTCCTCGGCCCTTCGGGTTCGGGAAAGACGACCGCGCTGAACATACTTGCGGGATTCACCGACGCGACAGAGGGCGAGGTCGAAATCGGCGGGCGCACGGTAACGAACCTGCCGCCCGAAAAGCGCAATCTAGGGATGGTTTTCCAGAACTTCTCCCTGTTTCCCCATCTGACCGTGTTCGAGAATGTCGCGTTCCCGCTCCGCCTGCGCAAATATCCAAAGGCATCGATCCACCGGACGGTGATGGAATCGCTGGAGACGGTCCATCTGACCGAATATGCCGCTCGTATGCCGCGAACCCTTTCGGGAGGCCAGCAGCAAAGGGTGGCGATCGCGAGATCGATCGCCTTCCGTCCGCCGGTTCTCCTGATGGACGAATCCCTGAGCGCTCTCGATCTGAAACTGCGCGAGGCCCTGCAGGCGGAGATCAAGCGGCTGCACCGTGAAATCGGCTGCACCATCCTCTTCGTTACCCATGATCAGGGCGAGGCGCTTGCCTTGAGCGACCGGGTGGCTGTCATGCGCAACGGCTCCATCCTGCAGGTCGATACCCCGCAGGCCATCTATGATTCTCCCGCCCATCGCTTCGTCGCGGAGTTCATCGGAAACACCAACATCCTTCCGGTACAAAAGTCGCGCGCCGGCGCCTCCGTCATCGCGGGAATGGAGGGTTCGCTCACCGGCGTCGGGTGCGGCCATATCAGCCTGCGTCCCGAGCGGATAAGGCGCGTGGCGGAGAATGACGACCTGTCCCGCCTTATCGTCGCGAAAGGCCATGTAACGCAGGTCCGCTTTCGCGGCGCATCCGTCTATTGCGACGTTCTTCTTCCAAGCGGACACACGATCGAGTTCCATGAGAGCCGGGGGGAAGGACGTCCGATACCCGCAATCGGCGACCTCATCAGCATCGGTTTTCATCCCGATGACGTCGTCATCTTTGGAGCCGATACCTAGACAGGACCAGCAAGCATAAAAATCAAGAAAGGAAGGAACATGCGCAGAATATGGGCCGCACTTCTCCTCGGGGGGCTGATGTCGCTTTCCACCGCTTCGGTCTGGGCGGCGGAAACGATCATCATCAGCGGCTCCGGCGGCAGCCTCACCGACGTGCAGAAATCCGTTTACCAAGAGCCCTTCACCAGGAAGACGGGCATCCAGATCCAAAACATCGCCACCACGAACCGCATCTCGGCACTGAAGGCGATGAAGCTTACCGGAAAGGCGCTTTGGGACCTGACAGAGTTGAGCGGGCCGGAATATCAGCAGGCCATCGAGGGTCATTATCTTCAGCCTCTGGACTGGAAAGTCATCGATCCCGAAAACAAGATGCCCAAAATGGCGAAGCGGGAATATGGCCTGGCGGTCGCAAGCTATTCGACGATCCTGGCGGTAAGGACAGACAAATTGCCGAAAGGCAAGGAGATGAAGTCCTGGAAGGACTTCTGGGACGTCAAGGATTTCCCCGGCCCTCGCGCCCTGCAGAAAGGCGCGCTCGACAATCTCGAATTCGCCCTCCTCGCCGACGGAGTTTCGAAGGACAAGATCTACGATGTCCTTCGGACGGATGAAGGCGTGGATCGCGCGTTCAAGAAACTGGACGAGATCAAGCCTTACATCACGACATGGTGGACCGCGGGCGCACAGCCTGTCCAGATGCTTGCGAATGGCGACGTCTATTACACCTCGGCCTGGAACGGCCGCATTACGAAACTGGCCGCCGATGGCGTGCCCGCCAGGATCATCTGGAACGAAGGCTCGCTGAAGCCGTCCTTCAATTCGATTCCGGTCGGCGCGAAGCATCCGAAGGAAGCAGAGCAATATCTGGCCTTCACCATCTCCGATGCGAAGATGAACGCCGATTTCGCCAAGCAGATGCCTTATCCCGGCTTCGTTCCGAAGCTCTACGACTACATGTCGAAAGAGCAGGCCGAAAGCATGCCGACCTACCCGCCAAACGTGGCGGTGCAGTTCGAAAGCGACAATTCCTACTGGGCCAAGTGGCGCGCGAAGCTCGATGAGCGCTTCCAGGCCTGGCTGCTCCAATAATCGGCCCTGGCGATAGACGACTATATCGAGGCTCGCGCATGTCACGATCGCTTTCCACGCGCGCTCTGGTGTTGCCGGGCCTCGCATTCCTTCTCGTCGTATTCGTCGTCCCCGTCCTGTTTATGCTCAAGGTAAGTTTCACGGGCGAAACGGCGGCCGGCGACTATTTCTCGCGCTTTTTTGGAAGCGGCGCTTATTTTTCCGTCCTGATCACGACTTTGCGGGTTTCGGTCGTCGTTTCCTTTCTGACGCTGCTCGTCGGCTATCCGATCTCCTATTTCATTTACTCGCGGCCGGAAAGGCAGCGGCCGGTTCTCTTGTTCCTCGTACTTGTTCCGATGTGGATGAGCGTCCTCGTGCGGACCTATGCGTGGATGGTCGTGCTCGGACGGCAGGGAATGGTGAACTCCCTTCTTCTCGATCTCGGCATAACCGCGACGCCTTTGAAGCTGATGTACACGACCGGCGCCGTCTATCTCGTTATGGTGCAGGTCCTTCTGCCCTTCATGATCGTCGCATGCTTTTCCGGCATGTCCGAAATCGACCACACTTTCGTCCGCGCCGCGCGCATCCTCGGCGCCAGCCCGGGCTATGCCTTCCGGCGAATCTTTCTTCCCCTCAGCCTCGACGGAGCGGTGAACGGCTTTGTGCTCGTCTTCATGCTGTCGATGGGCTTCTTCATCGTGCCGGCTCTCATCGGTGGTCCCAAGGACACCATGATGGCGAATCTGATCGAGATACAGGTCGAGCAGGCGGATTGGGGTTTCGCCGCGGCTCTGTCCGTTGTCCTGCTCGTCGCCACCATCGCCATCATGTTCCTCATCAGGGCGGCAAGCCGCCGGTTCACGTTTTCCCTCGCGGAGGGAACGCGGCCATGACGCGGCGCCCCGGCATATTTCTCACGGCGTATTTCTGGATCGTCATCGCTTATCTTCTGATGCCGGTGCTGATCATCGTGCCCCTGTCGTTCGGGCGGCAGGAATTCATGCACTTTCCGCCCAGAAGCTTCGGACTGCGCTGGTATGTCGAATATTTTTCGAGCACGCCCTGGCTCGAATCGACCTTCAGGTCGCTGCGGATAGCGCTCTCATCGTGCCTGCTCTCCACATTTCTGGGATGCCTAGGCTCGATTGCGCTCGAGCGGGGCCACATGCCGTGGCGCGGCTTCCTTTCGGGGATGTTCGCCTCCCCCGCCATCGTCCCGCAGATCGTCTTCGCGCTGGCCCTGTTCATCGCCGCCGTCGCGCTCGGAATGACCGGGGAGGAACTTCTCCTCATCGTCGCTCACAGCGTCCTCGGGCTTCCGTTCACCATCCTCATCATCTCATCTGCGCTGCGGCAGATCGATCCCACTTTGGAGAGAGCCGCCCGGATCATGGGCGCCGGCCCGGTACGCGGCTTCTTTGCCGCGACTTTCCCTTCGCTGACGCCCAGCATCGTATCGGCCGCGATCTTCGTCTTCTTCATCTCGTTCGATGAATTGATCGTCGCCCTCTTCGTCATGGGCGACAAGCAAACCCTTCCGGTCCGGATATGGACGGACCTGCGTTTCGAACTCAGTCCCGTCATCGCACCGATTTCCACGCTGATGGTGGCGTTCACCGTCATCGCGATGGGCATTGCCGAGTTCCTGCGCCGCAAGGCGGTTCAGCAAAAGTCACAAATGGGAAAAAGCTAGGAGTATTATCATGCCGCTAAGGTACGAGGTCGACGGCAACGTCGCCACGATCACCATCGACAATCCGCCGGTGAATGTCTTCACGCCCGAACTCCACAGGGAATTCTACCATATCCTGCAGGACTTCATGGCCGATCGCTCGGTCCATGTCGGCATATTCACCGGCGCCGGCACGCGCGCCTTCTGCGCGGGCGACGACATCAAGACGGTCCGTCCGAAGCGGACCGTCGCGGAGACGGTGGAGCGCCATCTTTACCCCATCGACCGCAACGCGACGCCCGAATATCCAGGCTGGGAGTATGAAGTGCGGCGCTTGGTGCAGGAGCGCTTCAAGCCGATCATCGGCGCCGTCAATGGCCCGGTGATGGGGCAGGGCATGATCTATCTGCTGCAACTCACCGATATTCGCATCGCCAGTCCCAATGCGATCTTCGGATTGCCGGAAATCGCCTTCGGCATGGGCGGCGCCAGCGGCACCACGCGGCTTGGCCGGCAAATTCCCCATGTCGCGGCGCTCTGGCTTGCCCTGACCGGAGAACCGTTCGATGCCGAAGCCGCCCTTCGCAACCACATGATCAACGAGATCGTGGCGCCGGACAAGCTGATGGAGCGCGCGAGAAAGATCGCCGACAGGATCGCCGGTCATCCCCCGATCGCTGTTCGAACCGAAATGGAGGCCTATTACCGGGCCCAGGATATGACCCGCGAACAGGCGACCGCCGTCGCCGCCCATCTCTACCGCTTACAGCGCACCACGATGGACGCCACGCCTCCCTTGTCCAAGACGAAGCCGCTGAAATCCGTCCTTTGATCAGCATCCTATCGAACGAGGTATCACCTATGTCTGCGCTTGATCGCGGCGTTGCCGAGATGAATGAGCTTCGGGCCCGGACCGAAGCAACGGACGTTCCCGAATCGCTGGGCGAATTTGTCAGAAGCCGCGCGGAAACGCATGGCGACAAACTCGTCGCGAAATGGTTCGAGGAAGGGGAAGAACTGACCTACCGCTCACTCCATGAAAAGGCGAACAGGCTCGCGAGTTCGCTTGTCAGGAAAGGCGTGCGGAAGGGGACGCATGTAGCCGTCATGCTGCCGAACGTCGCCGCGTTTCCGCTGACCTGGATCGCTCTGGGGAGGATCGGCGCCGTGCTCGTCCCCGTCAACACGGCCTATACGCCGGAGGAGGTTTCCTTTGTCGTCAACGATTCCGATGCGCAATTCGTGATTGTCGACGCGGAATATGCCGATACGGTGCGCCAGATGCCCAGGCGTCCCCAAATGCTCGCCGACGCAAACATTATCGTGCGTGGCGCGGGAGACGATCACGGACCCTCCTGGGAACGGCTGGTCGAGGAAGGCGACGTGGCATTCCAGCCACCGTCGGCGGTGACGAGGACGGACCTGCTGAATCTCCAATATACGTCCGGCACGACGGGCTTTCCCAAGGGCTGCATGCTGACGCACGATTATTGGATGCTCATCGCCCATTGCGCCGCGTTCTTTCGCGGCCGGGACGGCGAGGTGAAGAATGTGCTGATCTGGGCGCCGTTCTTCTACATGGACCCCATGTGGCAGTTCCTCATGACGATGGCTCTCGGAGGAACGGCCCACGTCGCGCGGCGCATGAGCCTCACGCGCTTCTACGATTGGCTGAAGCGGTATGAAATCCATTACTGCATCTTTCCCGAACCGGCGCTGAAGCAGCAGGCCAGGGGGGACGCCGATAAGGAACTGTCGCTCAAATATGTCAGCATTTATGGCTGGCGGGCCGATGCGAGGCGGGAGGTCGAGGAACGCTTCGGCGTCACCGCCCGCGAAGGCTACGGCATGACGGAGATCGGCAGCGCCACCATCATGCCGCCGTCGGCGGGTCATATGGCCTATGAAAGGACATGCGGGCTCGCCGCGCCGTTCCGGGAGCTGAAGATCTGCGACGAGGCGGGCAACGAGGTTCCCGTCAACGAGGTCGGGGAGCTTTGGGTCGCCGGCCGCGCCTTGCTTTGGGGCTATTACAAGCGGCCCGAGGCAAATGCGGAAAGCTTCCGCGGCCGCTGGTTCCGGACAGGCGATCTCTTCCGCCGCGACGAGAACGGATATCATTTCATCGTCGGCCGCATAAAGGACATGATCAAGCGCGGCGGAGAGAACATCGCCGCGAACGAAGTGGAAGCCGCGCTGAGGGACTTGCCGGAGATCGAGGAGGCGGCCGTCGTGCCGGTGCCCGATCCCCTGCGCAAGGAAGAGGTCAAGGCTTATCTCAAGTTGAAAGAAGGACTTTCTTCCAAAGACGTACCGCCGGAGAAGGTTCTGGCGCATTGCGAGACGCGGTTGGCCAGGTTCAAGATCCCTCGATACATCGCCTATATCGAAGGTGATTTCCCGCGAACGCCGTCAAGGAAAATCCAGAAGAAGCAGTTGATTGCCGATGTCGAGGATCTGCGGCTTGGCGCTTTCGACCGCCAGGACAATTGCTGGCGCTAGAGCGGTTCAGGGTTAGATGGAAACAGAACCGTTTCCAGCTAACCATGAAAGGCTCTAGAGACGCGGAAATCATCATGCAAATCCATTGGCCGCCAAGCCGACTGACCCACGCGTCTTCGGCGGCAATGGGTGGCCGCGCGCCTCGCACCGGACAATCAGCCTGGCCGGCCTCGGCGCGCGGGTCCGTCTGGAACATTCCATGATCTTCGGTGTTCCGTGAACCGATATGGCGGCCGTTGGCGCGCTGCTTCCTCGAATGATCGGCATCTGGAAGTCTCGGACGCGGGCGGCCCAGCTGAAAGGAATGCCCATGCGACCTTTTCTCATCCTTGGTCTTGTCTGCGGAACGTCGATCGCGGCCGTGCCCGCGACCTATGCGCAGGCGAACCAGTCGAACCCTCCCCGGAAACATACCTCGGTCCAGAAGAACCATGAGGCAACTCATTCCATGGGGTCACAAAGCAATGCCGGAAAACAGCATGCTTCGGCGTCGATGAAAAAAAAGAACCCAAGAGCAACAACTCAAAAGACTTGTTCCCAGCATCCGCAGAAACGCCCGAAAATGAAGTCGTCAAGCTGCTGAGGTCCGCTCCACGGATCGATCCCGGCCGCCTCGAACGGTTCATCCCCGACATCCGCTGAAGGTCTGGCCCTCCATGGTCGGCAGGCAATCGCGCTACCGGATTTGGACGGTCAAGGTGAACGGGCCGAAGGCGCCATCTGCCATCAGGTTGGGGCTGGCGCTGAAGACGTAGCTGCCCGTGGCGGGGAGCGTAATCCGGGGCGGGATGCCGGGGCCGTCCACCTTGCCGTCGGGATAGCGGATCGTCTCCCGCGCCGCCGGCCCATTGAAACGCCAGGTCATGACCTGGCCGGCCCGCGCCTGAAACACATAGGCGCAGCAATCCTCGCCTTTGCGGAACACGCCTTCGGCCTTGGCCGTGTCGCCGCCCCGCGCGATGCGCAGCGTGATCGGGCAGTCATGCGCCCCGGCTCGGCAGGCCGGCGCGGCGGCGGCTTCGAGATCGCGCAGGAAAACGGAGTCGGCATAGGGCGCGAGATCCTTGGAGCGGAACGCAATCGTCCTGGCGCAGGCCGCGATCACATGCGGGAAGTCGGGCTGCGCCACGAGGCCGCCCTTGGCGGAATCGAGCCACAGAAGCGCGCCTCCCTCGAATGGGTCCTGGCCGGAGACGACATCCTTGCACTCCTGCTCTTCGTCCGAGGCGGCGTATCGCGCCCGGTAGAGGCGGGTCAGCGCAGAGGGCTTCGCCTCGCCTTCCTGTGGCAGGAAGCCTGGCCTGAAAACCTTTTTCCAGTCGAGCGCCTTGCCGGTTTCAAGGTCAAAGGTAAGCGGATCGCCCGCACCCGCCGTGGGATAGGCGGTGGCGCAGAAATAGCTCCGCCGCACATCGATCGAAAGATAGCGTGCCGACACGTAGCTCGCCTCGATCGTCTCGTTGAAACTGTCGGCGTCCGGTTTCTGGCGGGCCTGCCGGATCGCGGCGAGGCAGTCGCGGCGCTGGTCGCGGTCGGCTTTCTCGCGCTCGGCAAGCGCCTTGTTCACCTGCCGGCGCACCGCTTCGCTCGTCCCGGCCACGATCCGCGGATAGGCGATCTCGCCCGGCGGATTTTGGAGCGGCTTCACCGTCACGCCAGGTCGGGCAATGGCGGGTGCGCCGCCGAGAAGCAGGGCCAGCGCCAGCACCGCTTTCACATGGAGAAGGAGGGTCGATTTCCGGATCATCACTTTGCCGGCGGCCTGTCCGCGATGTTTTGTCGTGTTTCGTTGCAGGAGGTTGCTGTCCCCTCGGCATTGTCTAACCCGATGTCTCGCCGTGGTACAGAGCGAAACAGGAGGGCATGGAGGCGGCGACTTCAGCGGCGTTTGGACAAGGATTGCAGAAAGCGCGTCACGTCGGCGCCGACGCGTTCCCAGTCGAAAGCGCCGAGATCGGGGCGCGGCGCGGTGCAGCGCTCCAGATCAGCGAAAAAGCGTTCGAGCGTGGCGGCGGAGATTTCCCCCTCGAACAGATGCACCCAGTCGCCTCCGACCATGGCCTGCAATTCCGGCAGGCTGCCGATCGCAGGCGCCAGGATCGGCTTGTTGCGCCCCAGCGCATGGAGCGCGACGCCGCTGTTCAATATATTGCGGTAGGGCAGGACGACCGCGTCATGGGCGTCGATCGTGTGCTCTAGCTCGTCGTCGGGCACGAAGCTGTCGCGCATGTCGAGCCTTATGCGCGGGTCGCCCGCCGCGGCCGCATATATCCTCTCCCTGAGCGCTGCATCGAAACAGACCCCGGTGATGGTGAGGGAAAACGGCGTCGTGTTCACCTTATGGGCCTCGGCGACCAGCCGCTCGACATTCTTGTAGGCGCGGACCATGCCGAAGAAGAGGAGGCGGTTCCGCCTCTCGGCCGGGATGACGTCCTTCGGCTCCGAGGCAAGCGGCATATAGCGGCCATGCACCGTCGCCAGCGCGGGGATGCGCCTGCTTGCCGGATAGAGGCGATGCAATTCGTCGCGCGAATGGCTGGAAAGCAGGATCACGCCGTCGAGCAGCCTGAGGAACAGCCGCGCCGTCAGCGCCGATTTCATGCCGCCGCCGTCATGCGGTTCGAGATTGTGCGCGACCCAGACGAATCTCGTCCCATGGCGCAGTTTGTCCCTGAGCATCCGGCCGAGCAGTTTCAGCGTCGCCTTGCGGCTTTCGGGACGGAAGAACTCCGTCGGCCAATGGAAGAGAACCACATCATAGACGCCGCGCCCGAGCTTTTCCCATTCGAAGCCGACGCGCTCGAAAGCCTCGCCGTCTATATGACTGGAGAAGAGCCCCGAAAAGCTGTTGCCCTCGGCTTTCAGCGGCTTCAATGCAAGGATCGGTTTCGTCATATCAGGGTTCGGCGTGAAGTGGTCGAAAGGCGGTGGCGGGACTGCCGCCCATATGAAACGTTTTAGGGGATCACGAATGATTTTTGACTGCATCGGGCGCGAATATGTCTCCGCGTAACCATTATTGAAGCCTCCTCGCCGCCCGCCGAGGATGCGCTTGCCAAGCAGGGATATTCCGCCAAAACCGGGCGTTTTCGAGGAGTTGGACTGCTTTTCCGGGTTTCCAGAAGGCTCGACTCCCGCCCGGCTGCCTTGAAACGGACGGCTTCTCCGTACAGGCGTTCCTTTACGTGCTGCACCGCAACAATTAAGTTCGGCGCACATTGTTCCGTCCCTTTATGGCCATCGATCGAAGGATACCAGAATGAAGGTCGCGATTATCGGAACCGGCTATGTCGGCCTCGTCAGTGGAACCTGTCTCGCCGATATCGGCTGGGACGTCACCTGCGTCGACAGGGCTTCCGACAAGATCGAGAAGCTGAAGAAGGGTATCACCCCCATCTACGAACCCGGCCTTCCCGAAATGGTGGAGAACAATATCCGGGCGGGCCGGCTGCACTTCACCACCGACACCGCCGAAGCGGTTCGCGATGCCGCGATCGTCCTCATCGCCGTCGGCACGCCGACACGGAAGCTCGACGGCAATGCCGATCTCCAATATGTCTATGCCGCGGCTGAGGAGATCGGGCGGGCGCTCGACCATTTCGCCGTCATCGTGACGAAATCGACCGTGCCCGCCGGAACGGGCTTTCAGGTCCGCCGCATCGTTTCCGAAGCCAATCCGGGCCTCGATTTCGAGATCGCTTCCAATCCGGAATTTCTGCGCGAAGGCAACGCCATCTACGATTTCATGCATCCAGACCGCATCGTGATCGGCACGGAAAGCGGCCGCGCGCGCGAGATGCTCGAGCGCCTTTACCAGCCCTTCATCGACGACGGCGTCGAGTTCGTCAGCACGGATGTGGTTTCCTCCGAACTCATCAAATACGCCGCCAACACCTTCCTTGCCACGAAGGTCAGCTTCATCAACGAGATGGCCGATATCTGCGAGAAAGTCGGCGGCAACATCGAGGACGTCTCACGCGGCATGGGCACGGACCGGCGCATCGGCCGCGCGTTCCTGCAGCCCGGCCCGGGCTATGGCGGCTCGTGCTTTCCGAAGGACACGCTCGCCATGGTCCATATCGGCGAAAGGGCGCTCAGTCCTGCGACCATCGTGGAGGCGGTGATCTCGGTCAACCGTCAGCGCTGCCACCGCATGGTCGCCAAGGTGGTCGAGGCCGCCGGGGGCGACGTGCGCGGCCGCCGCATCGCTTTCCTCGGCCTGACGTTCAAGCCCAACACGGACGACGTGCGCGACAGCGTCGCTGTCGTCATCGCCGAGGAACTGGCCCAGATGGGCGCGATCGTCCACGCCTACGATCCCGAAGGCATGGAGCAGGCCCGGTCCGTCATCGGCGACGTGATCGCCTATTGCTCCAGCGCCGACGAGGCCCTCAAGGGAGCGGATATCTGCGTCATCGCGACGGAATGGAAGGAGTTCCGCGACAGGAAGCCGGAGGCATACCGCAAGCTGATGGCGAGGCCCGTCATGATCGATCTGCGCAACATCTTTTCGCTGCGGGAGATGGCCGAGAGCGGTTTCCACTATGTCTCGATCGGACGAAGAGTCGTCGAGGCGGACACCGCCGGGAGCCATGATTTCGCGGAATTGAAAGAGCGGTAGGAGGAAGCTGATTCGGTTTCCTACTGCGGGTCAATCGATATCCGTTGGACTGTCGGGTGCGTCCTTCGAGGCCCGCTACGCGGGCACCTCAGGATGAGGGGGTCTGGCGCCCGCCGAGCGCGCGCACCAGGGCCTTGTAGGCTACGCGGGCACCTCACGATGAGGGAGTCTGGCGCAAACAGGAACTGCAATCCATGTCTGACGAAGCTACGCGGGCACCTCAGGATGAAGGAGTCTGGCGCCAGCGGTCCTCATCCTGAGGCGCGAGCGAAGCGAGCCTCGAAGGACGCACTGCAACGGCGACGCCAAACCTCAGGCTCCGCCCTCACCCCCTGTCCGCCGCCACATTCCCGGCCGTCCCGCGGCGGAAGAGGCTTCTCACCCGCTCCCGCGTCCGGAATGTCGAGACATAGAGCGGCGGGACGAGAAGCATGCCGATCAGCGTCGCCGCGATCATGCCGCCGAAGACGGTCGTGCCGATCGACTGGCGTGCGCCGGCGCCGGCGCCCGAGGCGATGACCAGCGGAATGACGCCGAAGATGAAGGCGAGCGCCGTCATGACGATGGCGCGGAAGCGCTGCATCAGGCCCGTCCGCGCCGCCTCGAGTACCGGCGCGCCGTTTTCGCGCTCGACTTCCGAGAACTGGACAATGAGAATGGCGTTCTTGGCGGCAAGACCGATCAGCAGCACGAGGCCGATCTGCGCATAGACATCGTTCGCATGTTGCCTGATGAGAAGCGCGGCCAGCGCCCCGAAACTGGCGACGACGACCGAGAGGATGACGCTGACCGGAACGGTCCAGCTTTCATATTGGCCGACTAGGAAGAGATAGCCGAACAGGATGGCGAGCACGAAGGCGATGGCCGACTGGCTTCCCGCCTGCACCTCCTGATAGGAGATGCCCGACCAATCGAAGCCGTAGCCTTTCGGCAGCGTCTTGGCGGCGACCTTTCCCATTGCGGCGAGCGCCTGGCCCGAACTGACGCCGCTTGCCGAACTGCCATTGATTTCGACCGCGGGAAACAGATTGTAGCGGCTTTCCGAGGGCGGTCCGACGGTGGTCTTGATCGTGGCGATGGCGCTCAGTGGCACCATGCCGCCGCTGCTGCTTCTGATATAGACATTGCCGATATCGTCGATCGACTTGCGATACTGCGCCTCGTTCTGGATCTGCACCTGATAGACGTTCGGTCCGATGTTGAAATTGTTGACGAATTGCGCGCCGAGGCTCGCCTGCAGGGTCGAGAAGACGGTGGAAGGCGAGATGCCGTAGATTGCCGCCTGGGTCCTGTTCAGGTCGATATAGATTTGCGGGACATTGAAGGTGAAGGTGGTGAAGACGGCCGACAGCGAATGGTCCTGGTTCGCGGCATAGACGAGCGCGTTGGCCACCGACGTCAAATCCTGGAGCGACTGGTTCTGCTGCGCCTGGACGAACAGATCGAAGCCGCCCGTCGATCCGAGGCCGGGGATGCTCGGTGGATTGAAGGCGTTGATCTGCGCCTGCGGCATGGCGGCAAGCTCGCCTCTCACCTTTCCCAATATGCCGTCGATCCCGGTCTCAGGCGTCGTGCGCTGGTCCCACGGCTTCAAGACGACAATGGCGAAGCCGGCATTGGTGGTGCTGCCGGAAATCGGGCTGAAGCCGGAAATCGAGATGACGTCCGCCACGCCGTCGATCGCCCGGAGCTTGTCGGTGACTTCGCTCATCACCGCCTGCGTACGCGAGAGAGACGCCGCATTTGGCAGTTGCGCGTCGACCATGAAATAGCCCTGGTCCTCGCTCGGCAGGAAGCCCGTGGGGACGAGCTTGAGCAGGAAGTAGCTGCCGGCCGCGATCAGCAGGAAAGCGGCAAGGCCGATAACGAGATGGCGGGAAAGGAAATGCGCTGATTTGCCATAGGCGCCGCGCGACCGTTCCAGCCCGTTTTCGAAAATGCGGAAAAGGCCGCCTCTCTGGCGTGGCTTGCGCAGGAGGAGCGCGCAGAGCGCGGGGCTGAGCGTCAGCGCATTGATGGCCGAGATGACGACCGCAACGGAAATGGTGACGGCGAATTGCCGGTAAAGCTGTCCGGTGATGCCCGGCAGCAGCGCCACCGGGGCGAAGACCGCGACGAGCACGAGAGTGGTGGCGATGACGGGCGTGGTGATCTGGATCATCGCCTTCCGCGTCGTCTCGATCACCGACGCGTCGGGGTGTTCCTCCAGATTGCGCTGGACGTTCTCGACCACGACGATGGCGTCGTCGACCACGAGCGTGATCGCCAGTACGATCGCGAACATGGTGATCGTATTGGCGGAATAGCCGAAGAGATAGAGGACCGGGAAAACGCCGATCAAGGAAACCGGAACCGCGATGGTCGGAATGAGCGTCGCGCGCCAGTCCTGCAGGAAGAGGAAGATGACCGTGACGACAATGAGAAAGGTTATGCCGAGCGTCGTCAGGATTTCCTCGATCGTCGCCGTCACGAACTGGGTCGAATCGAAGAGGATGGAATAGGTGAGGTCCTGCGGGAACTGCGCCGAAAGCGTCTTCAGTTCCTTACGGACCTCCTCAGCCACCTGCAGGGCATTGGCGTTCGGACTCTGTGAAATGACCAAGGTCGCGGTCGGCCTGCCGTTCAGCGTCGAGGAGGAGGTATAGGTCTGCGCGCCGAGTTCGACCCGGCCGATGTCGCGCACGCGCACGACGCCGCCGTCGGGGTTGGTCTTGACGATGATGTTGCCGAATTGCTTCGGATCGTCGAGCCGGCCCCGGGCCGTGATGGTCAATTGCTGCTGGACGGCGCCGCTCATCGGCTCGGCGCCGACCGAACCGGCGGAGGCCTGGATGTTCTGCGCCTGGATAGCGGCGGAAACATCGGACGGCGTCACGCCGAGCGCGCGCATCTTGTCGGGATTCATCCAGATGCGCATCGAATATTCGTGCAAGCCGAGGATCTGGGCATCGCCGACGCCTTCCAGCCGCGACACCTGCTGGAGGATGTTGACGTTGGCATAGTTGCTGACGAAGAGATCGCTGAGCGTTCCCTTGGGCGAAAAGAGATTGACCGCCATGAGGAAGCCGGTCGAGGCCTTGCGCACGGTCATGCCCTGCTGCGTCACGGCGGCCGGTAGCTGGGATTCGGCCAGTTGCAAGCGGTTCTGGACATTGACCTGGTCGATGTCGGGGTCGCTGCCGATCGCGAATGTGATCGTCAGGCTGTAATGACCGGTGTTCGCGCTGGTCGAGGAGATATAGAGCGCGTTCTCGACGCCGTTGATCTGGTTCTCGATCGGTGCGGCGACGGTGTTGGCCACCGTTTGCGCGTCGGCTCCGGGATAGGTCGCGGAAACCCGGATCTGGGGCGGAGTGATCTGCGGATATTGCGCGATCGGAATGACGGTAAGCGCCAATATGCCGGCCAGAACGATGATGATCGAAATGACGATCGCAAGTTTCGGCCGGTCGATGAAGAAGCCCGAAAGCATGCTTACTGGCCCGTGCTCAGGGGTTTAGCGGTACTATCGGACCCGCCCGGCGAGGCCTGTGCCGGTTGCGGGTTGACGACCTGCCCGGCGCGCGCCTTTTGCACCCCCTGCACGATGATGGTCTGTCCTTCTTTCAGGCCGCTCGTCACGATCCAGTTCTGTCCCGCCTGCCGTGTCGCCTGGATGCGCTCCTCCGACACCTTCTTGTCGGGGCCGACGACGAGGACGAATTTGCCCTGGCTGTCCTGCTGCACGGCGGCGATGGGCACGACGAGTTCCTCGTCCGCCTTGGAGGGCCGGATGACGATATTCACGTACTGGCCCGGCAGGAGGAGCTTCCTGGGATTGGGGAATTCGGCATAGATCGGGATGGTGCCGGTCGCTTGATCCACCTGGTTGCTGACGAAAGCGAGCTTGCCAGGCTGGTCATACATGGTGCCGTTGGAAAGCTGGATGCGCGGCAGGAATTCCTGGGTCAATTGCTGGATGGAGGTCCCGCGTTTCTGCTCCGCCGTCACAAGCTGGCTCTGGTCGACCGAAAAGACGACCCTGATCGGATCGAGCTGGACCAGCGTCGCAAGCGCGCCGGTCGTCGAATCGACGAGGTTGCCCTTCGTCACGGCGGCTGCGCCGATCCGCCCGGAAATCGGAGCCGTGATCCTGGTATAGCCGAGATTGATCCGAGCGGTCTCGATCTGCGCCTGGGCCGCTTCCACATTTGCCTGGTCGGCATCGCGCGTCGCGACCGCTTCATCGAGCGTTGCCTGCGGGGTCGCGCCCCGTTTCACGAGATCCTGGTCGCGGGCGACCGTGAGCTGGTCGTTCTTCAGCGCAGCCTGTGCTTTCGCCAGCGCGGCCTCTGCGCTCTTCACCTGCGCGTCATAGATGTCCGGCTGGATAACGAAGAGGAGTTGGCCCTCCTTGATGTCGGATCCTTCCTGAAAGGCGACCTGCTGGAGGATGCCTTGCACCATGGCGTGGATCTGCACGGACTGGATCGCCTGCACCCTGCCGATCGTCGTGTAGGTCGGCGTGACATTCTCCTTGGCGACCTTCGCCACCGTCACGGCCGGGGGCGGTGCGGGAGGCCGTTGCTGGGCAAACGCCGCGGTCGGGGAGAACGCGCCGCCGATGGCGAGAAGAGGGAGGAGAGGGATGCGCGAGAGGAGGAGGGTTCGCGGTTTGGCGATGGATATGATTTGATGAAAATCCATATTTCAGACGCCTGAAACAAAGAGAAGCGGTGATTGCCGCTTCTTTTCCCGGTCACAGACAATGACTTTGCGGCGGAAAGGTTGCCGGGCGGGCGATCGAGCCGATAACATTTGGTTGAGCGGACTGCGCTCAGGCGCTCAATTCCGCGCCGCGATGGATCTGGGAGGATTTTTCTCATGCAATGGGAGATTGCCGCGGGATATGAGGCTCGCCGCGAACAGCATTATGGCGACCGGATCATCTCCTGCTTCGTCAAGCGGCCACGATCGCTGCCGGCGATGCTATCCGCGACCTGTTCCATCGCGCCCGAGGGAGAAGCGATCGTCTGCGATGAGGTCCGGCTCGATTGGCGGGAGGTGGAGGAAAGGACATCGCGCATCGCCGCCGGCTTGCGGGCGCGGGGCGTGAGGGCAGGGGATCGCATCGCGCTTCTCCTCCGCAACCGCATCGAATTCGTGCTCGCCTTCTTCGCCGCCTTCCGCATCGGCGCGGTCACGGTGCCGCTCAGCACGCGTTACCAGACGCCGGAAATCGCCTACGCGTTGAGCGATTGCGACGCGGCGATGCTGATCTTCGAAGCCGATCTCCTCGAAAGGCTGCCGGGGAAGGAAGATATGCCGCCGCTGCGGCTGATCGCCATCGGCGGAGAGGCACGCGGGGCAGAGGCATGGGAGGCGCTTCCGGCGGACGTCGAATGTCGGGACTTTGCCCCGCGCGAGGAGGACACAGCCGTGATCCTTTACACGTCGGGCACCACCGGCCGGCCGAAAGGGGCGATGCTGACCCATCTCAGCCTGATCAATTCGGCGCTGGTCTTTTGCCGCTGCTTCGAACTGACGGAGAAAGACCGTTCGATCGCCGCGGTGCCGCTCGCCCATGTCACCGGTCTCGTGGCGAATATCCTCGCGATGCTCGCCTCACGCGGCACGCTGATCATCCTGCCCGAATTCAAGGCGAAAGCCTTTCTCGATCTCGCCGAAAAGGAGCGCTCTACCTACACGATCATCGTTCCGGCCATGTACAAGCTCTGCCTGATGCAGCCGGATTTCGCGACGAGGGATTTGACATCGTGGCGCATCGGCGGCTTCGGCGGCGCGCCCATGCCCGAACCGACCATCCAGGAACTCGCCGAAAAGCTGCCGACGATGAAGCCGGTCAATTGCTATGGCGCCACCGAAACCTCTTCTCCCGCGACGATCATGCCGCCGGAGGAGATGATAGCGCGGCTTTCGAGCGTCGGCCTGCCGGGACCGAATTGCGATATATTGGTCGTGGACGATCACGGCGCTGAGGTGCCGCGCGGCGAGACCGGCGAAATCTGGATCGGCGGCCCCTCGGTCGTCAGCGGCTACTGGAACCGTCCCGACGCGACGGCGGAATCCTTCACCGCCGGCTATTGGCACAGCGGCGATATCGGCATGATGGATCAAGACGGCTTCGTCCATGTGCTCGACCGCAAGAAGGACATGATCGTGCGCGGCGGCCTCAAGATCTATTCCGCCGAGGTCGAAAGCGTGTTGTCCGACTGTCCGGGCGTGGTCGAGAGCGCCATCGTCTCCAAGCCCTGTCCGGTTCTCGGCGAACGCGTGCACGCTTTCATCCGAGTGGACGAGCGGCAGCCGGGAGAGGCGGAGATCGCCCGCTTCGCGGCGGCGCGGCTGGCGGACTACAAGGTTCCCGAGACATTCACGCTTTCATCCGACCCGCTGCCGCGCAACAGCAACGGTAAGGTCATGAAGCGGCTCCTGAGGGAACGTCTCGCGGCGGCAACCCGAGCGTGAACGCGCCTTCATGACGAAAGTAGCGAGCGGATCATGTCGGATAAAGGGCGCGAATGATCCTTGGAGTCGACACACCCTGGACAATAATGGTGAAAATGACAACGACGTAGGACGCGGCGACCAATGCATCGTTGTAGGGTCCGTTCGGTATGTCCTGCACCAGGGCCACGGAAATCGCGCCGCGCAGACCGAGCCAGGTCAAAAGATAAGGCGTTCGCCGGTCGCCGATCCTGCCGAGCCGAAAGATTCCGAACGGCACGGCGACGCTCAAGAACCGGGACGCCAGCACCAAGGGGATGGCGATGGCGGCGGAGACGAGCGCGATGCCCGAGGCACTCAGGGTAAATATCTCGAAGCCGAGCAATACGAACAGCAGGACGTTGATCAGATTGTCCACGAGGAACCAGAAGGTGCCGATCTTATCGAGCCTCTCTCGTTCCCCTTCGTGCCTCATAAGGCGAGTGGACACCACGATACCGCAACAAACGACGGCCAGCGGGCCGGACAGGCCGATTCCGGACGCAAGCCGATAGGTGCCGAGCGCGAAAGCCACGGTCGCAAGCACCGCGATCTCGTCATCCCTGGTGATCGCTATGATCGCGGATGCGACGAATCCCGCGGCAAGGCCGAGTGCTATTCCTCCGCCTCCTTCGACAAGCATCGCATACAGGACACGGCCGTGACCGAGAACATGATGCTGGCCACCTATCGCCGCCAGCGCGGTCAGGAACAGCACGATCGCCGTCCCGTCATTGAACAGGCTCTCGCCGACAATGACGGTCTTCAACTTGCCGGGAAGTTGGCTGTGCTTCAGCAATCCCTGGACCGCCACGGCGTCCGTTGGCGCCAATATCGCCCCGAGGAGGAAGCACCACGCGATCGGGATAGCCATTCCGCAGATGTGCAGGATGCCCCAGAATGAGACCGTAAAAAACGCGGCGGAAAGGATCACCCCTGCCGTGGCGAGGCAAAAGACGGAAGCCGCATTGCTCCGCAATTCACGAAGATCGGCCTGCAAACTTGCCGCAAACAGCAACAGCGCGAGCACGCCATCGAGGAAAACACCGGGAAGGTGCGCGCCATGCACGCGCTTCTCGAAAAGCGCGGCGAAATGAAAATTGTTGGTCAGATGGCTGACCAGGAGAATGACGAGAGACAGCAGGAGCGACCCGAGCAATTGGGCTATTACGCTCGGCAGACGAAGATATCGCTCGTTGACGATACCTACCGCGGTAGCGAGCAGCAAAATGAGAGAGCCGACATCGAAGGCGGACATGAATCGGCTTCCCCATCTGGTCCGACGGCCAGAACCGGAACTTTGAAGAGTTCGCTTTTGAACAACCGCATCCAGTCGCGCGAGCGGATTTCCGCAACCTTACGCGATGCTGCGTCTTCCCCGGTTCATTTACCCATCTTGGCTTTCATCGCCTTGAGCTCTTTCGCACAACCGACGGTCAGATCGTTTTCATGTGCTTTGAGGCATTTAAGAATTTTGCCTCCACCCGGCATCATTCCCCTGCAAAGCCTATGTACATCAGCCTTGCAATAGGTGAAGCCCTGCGCAAAAGCGCTCGAACCAAGTCCTGCGATCGAAAGTAAACTCGTTGAAAACAGAAGCACAGTAAGCGCTTTAAGTACATTCATGTTCCGACCCCCATTATATGGCCGTCGCAGACGAGACGACACAGATAATTTATCATTCGCAGTGATGAACAGCAAGATTCGAAAGAGGTCGGAAAGGCAGCCAAACCGGTATGTCACCTTGTTTTGCACCAAGAATTCGGTCATGTCTTGGAGCTATTCGAGGTAGTCCATATCCCCTTGCGCGCAGCTAATATTTTCTCACGGCCGGAAGCAAGATCACGGCAATGTCTGTCACGTCGCCAGTGTAACGCCGACAGTCGGCGGCGGTTCGGGCTTAACGAAGCTCCGGTGACGGCCCTCCGCCTGACCGATACTGCCTCATGCAGGCAATCTCTGTTTTTTCTTTCGCGCCGCCAACCGCTCCTCGAGGCGCTGGAGGAGAACGAAGAAGGTCGGCACGAACAGGACAGCCAGGCAGGTCGACGCGATCATGCCGGAAAAGACCGTGATGCCGATCGACTTGCGCGCGCTGGCGCCGGCACCGGTGGCGAACACCAAGGGCGCAACGCCCAGGATGAAGGCGAATGACGTCATCAGGATCGGCCGGAAGCGGGAACGCGCCGCTTCGATTGCCGCATCGACGACCGACTTGCCGGCAGCACGCAACTCGCGCGCCACCTCGACGATCAGGATCGCGTTCTTGGCCGAGAGCGCTATCAGCAGGATCAGGCCGATCTGGACGTAGAGATTGTTGTCGATACCGAGGCTGGTCAGCACCAGAACGGGGCCGACAAGGGAGAGCGGCGTGGCGAGCAGGATCGAGACGGGCGCCAGCCAACTCTCATACTGCCCCGCGAGAACCAGATAGACCAGCAAAAGCGCGAGCCCGAAGACAAGGTAGATCTGGTTGGAAACGAGCTTCTCCTGATAGGAGAGCGCCGTCCAGTCATAGCCGGTGCCGGGCGGCAATGTATCGGCCGCGATCGCCTCCATCAGTTTCATCGCGTCGCCCGAGGAAAAGCCGCGCGCCGGCAGACCGACGATGGACGCCGTCGGATAGAGATTGTAGAGGCTGATCAGGGAAGGGCCGACGCTTGGCGTCAGCGTCAGCACCGTGCTGAGCGGAATCATGTCGCCGTTCTTGTTTCGCACGGTCAGACGGCCGATGTCCTGCGTCGTGCGCCGGAACTCGGCATCACCCTGCACATAGATCTGGAACACGCGCCCGAACTTGTTGAACTGACTGACATAGCTGGAGCCTACATAACCGGCGAGCGTCTGGAAAACCTGATCCGTGGTCAGTCCGAGCGTCTGCACCTTGTCACGGTCTATTTCGACCCTGTACTGCGGAACGTCGGCGCGGAACGATGTCTGGACGCGCTGGATGGCCGACTGCGTTTTCGCCTTCTCCACGACGGCGTTGACAGAGCGCTGAAGCTTCGCAAGGTCGAAACTGCCGTCGCGAACCTCGATTTGCATGGTGAAGCCCGAGGCATTGCCGATACCCTGGATCGGCGGCGGCGGCAGCACCAGGGCGATCCCATCCTCCAGGCCGGACAGGTTGGCGTTCAGCTTGGCGTAAAGGGCGGCCAAGCCCTCGCTCTTGCCGCGCTCGCTCCAGTCCTTGAGAATGATGTAGGCGACACCGGCATTCGCCAGGGTGGAATTGTTGTCGAGAGCCGAAAGGCCGGCAATCGTCACGACCTTGTCCACTCCCGGCGTCGCTCTGGCGATTTTGGAAACCTGCTGCAGCGTGTCCCTCGTGCGCTCCAGCGAAGCCCCGTCAGGCAATTGGACCGCGGCGAGCAGATAGCCCTGATCCTCGATCGGGATGAAGCCCGTCGCGACGCGTGACATGCCATAGCCGGCGGCGCCTATGATCACCAGCGCGATCACGACCAGGACGGCCGAGTGGCCGACCATGGCCGCGATCAGCCGGGTATAGCCATTCTCCGCCCTCTGGTAGACGGCGTTGAAGCCGCGATAAAACACGTTGCGCTTTTCCGGAGGCGCCGGCGGCCGCAGCCATGTCGCGCACTGGGTCGGCTTCAGCGTTGCCGCGTTGACAGCGCTGATCAGCGCCGTCGCGGCGATCACGAGCGCGAACTGCGCATACATCTGGCCCGTCAGGCCGGGCAGGAACGCGGCCGGCAGGAACACCGCGAGCAACACCAGCGTGATGCCGACGATCGGTCCGAACAATGCGTTCATGGCGGCGATCGCCGCGTCATGGCCCGACATGCCGCGCTCCATATTGTGCGCGGCGCCCTCCACGACGACGATGGCGTCATCGACGACAATGCCGATCGCCAGCACGATGGCGAACAGCGTCGACAAATTGATGGAGAAGCCGAGCGCCGCCATCGCCGCGAACGCGCCGATGATCGTGACCGGGACCGTCGTGGCCGGGACCAGCATCGCCCGCCAATCCTGCAGGAAGACCATGATGACGATGAGCACAAGGACGCCTGCCTCGATCAGGGTCTTGTAAACCTCATGCACGGCCTGGCTGACGAAGATCGTGGTGTTGAACGGGATGGAATAGGCGACGCCTTGCGGAAAGGTGTGCGCCAGTTCCTTCATCCGCGCATCGACCCGCCCCGCGACATCGAGCGCGTTGGCGCCCGGCGCCAGGAAGATCGCCATGCCGGCAGCCTGTTTTCCGTCGAGATCGAAGAATTGGCCGTAGGTCTGCGCGCCGAGTTCCACCCTGCCGATGTCGCGCACGCGCGTCATCTCGCCATGGGCGCCCGTCTTGACGACGACCGAACCGAACTGGTCGGGATCGTCAAACCGGCCCGCAACTTCGAGCGTATACTGGAACGACTGCCCTTTCGGAGCAGGCGGCGCGCCGATCTGACCCGCCGTGACCTGCTCGCTCTGCTGCTGCAGCGCCTGCACGACATCCTGCGTCGTCAGGCCCCGCGCCTCCATCTTCTCGGGGTCGAGCCAGACGCGCATCGAATATTGGCCGGCGCCGAAGACGCTGACGCTGCCGACGCCGGGCAGGCGCGAGATTTCGTCCTTCAGGCTTATGGTGGCGTAATTGCTGAGATAGAGGCTGTCATATTTGCCGTTGGGCGAGGTGAGCGTCACGATCTCCAGGATCGCGGTCGACTTCTTCTGGACGTTGACGCCCTGGACCTGCACCGGCTGAGGCAGCGAGGCCATCGCGGCGGAGACGCGGTTCTGTACCAGGACCTGCGCCTGATCGAGGTTCGTTCCGATCGCGAAGGTGACGGTCAGATTGTAGCTGCCGTCGGATCCGGCGAAGGATTGCATGTAGAGCATGCCTTCGACGCCGTTGACTTGCTGCTCGATCGGCAGCGCCACGGTGTCGACCACGGTCTGCGCGCTCGCACCGGGATAGCGTGTCGTCACCGAGACGGTCGGCGGGATGACGTCCGGATATTGCGCAACCGGCAAGGCGAAGAGCGAAACGATGCCGATGATGACAATGAGGATGGCGATGACATTCGCCAGGACAGGCCGCTCGATGAAGAATTTGGAGATCATCCTGCCGTGCCGCCGGCCGTGGCCGTCTCCAGGTTCTTCATCTGCGGAACGATCTTCTGGCCGGGAACGGCCGTCATCAGGTCGGAAACGATGACCCGGTCATCGGCATTGATTCCCGAGGTGACGACGCGGAGATTGCCGACAAGCTGTCCGATCTGGACGCCCCGCTGTTCAACGACGTCATCCTTGCCGGCAATGAGCACATAACGGCCGCTTTGGTCGCTGCCGATCGCCCGATCGGGAACGAGCAGCATGCCGGGCTCCTTGCCAAGCGGCACCCTCACGCGGACGAAGTAGCCGGGCAGCAGCGCTTCGTCCTTGTTTTCGAAAACGGCGCGTACCGCGAGCGTGCCGGTCGAAGACGATACCTGCGGCGACACGTAGTCCAGCATTCCCTTATGGGGATAGCCGGTTTCGCTCTGCAGGCCGACTTCGACATGGATCTTTCTAAGGTCCTGCGTCGTGATCCCACGCTTGGCCATCTCGGCGCGTATGCGCTGCACAGCCCGCTCGCTGACATTGAAATTGACGTATATCGGATTCAGCTGAACGATGGTGGCGAGTTGGGAGGTGCCGCCTCCGACGAACTGTCCGATCGATACCTGGCGGGCCGTGACGATACCCGGAAACGGCGCCTTCACTTCCGTGTAGCTCAGATTGAGTTCGGCCTGCTTGACATCGACGGCGCTCTGCTGCTGTTTGGCGACGTCGACGGCGGCAGCGGCGGCGGCCTGGTCGGCGGACGACGCGGAAACCACCTTCTGGGAAAGCAGGTTTTGCTGCCGCTTCAGCTCCGCGCCCGATTGCTTGGCGGCGGCATCGGCCGATACTTGCCCGGCCTTTGCCTGTTCGAGAGCCAGTTGATACGGTTTCGGCTCGATCAAGAAAAGCCGTTGGCCAGCCTGTACTTCGTCACCATCCTTGTAGTCGATCTCCTGAATAAAGCCCGCTACGCGAGCAATCAGCGTCGTTGAATTGATTGCGACCGTATTTCCCGTGGCCTCGAGATAGGGTGTCACCGCCTGTTTTAACGGGAGCGCAACATCCACTTTTGGCGGAGGCGGCGGGACGTATTCATTATCCCTTTGACACCCGGAAAGTAATATCGCAGCCGCGCCGAAGAGTGCAGGCAACGCAATACGCGATACCAAAAGCATTTGACCCCTCTAAATACTTCACGGTATTCTTCCGCAAAGGTAACTATTTTTGAGGGGTTTGTCATGCGAAATGCATTGATGGCGATTTTCTTGGCGACGCAGCTGGTTCCGACGGCGGCGTTTGCGCAGACGGCGCAACAGAAGGCCGCCTGCAGGGCGGACTACAGGAAATTTTGCACCGGCGTGATGCCCGGCCGCGGCCGCCTCATAAAGTGTCTTTCCAAGCACACGAACGACCTGACGCCGGACTGTCAGAAAGTCGTCAAGGCGAATTCGGGCGGCTGACTCATCTCGCCGTCCTTTCCGTCCGAGCCGGAGAGGATCGCTGCTTCCTCCGAACGATGGAACGGCGGGCGGCGATGGAGGCTTTCCACGGGCCGCTTGGGCGACCGTAAATCACCGCCGCCAAAGAAATCGGAACGCCTCGCCAATCCCAAAACCACATTACCTGGAATTGGGGCGGTGGAGCGGCAAACCATTCGTTGACGAGGGCCATCGGCCTCCGCTACCGTGCCGCGCGATGGTTCCCGCCAGGGATCAAAAGGGAACGCGGTAAGGGTGTCCTGCCCGAAGCCGCGGCTGCCCCCGCAACTGTGGGCGAGGAGACGTTTCCACATGCCACTGGGCCGCATGGACCCGGGAAGGCGGAAGCGGCGCCGACTCGCGAGCCAGGAGACCTGCCATCACGGACGTCAGAGCGGAAACATCGGGCGGGGCGATCCGATGTGCGGGCCGGATATTCCGGCGCGTCCCTGCAATGACATGATACGTCAAAGGCAGAAATTTCCATGTTGAAATCAATAGGACATCTTTTCGACGAAAGCGCGCCCGACCTGAAGGCGAGGCTTATATCCATCTATGCGCTGCTCGCCGTCCTCAATATCGGCGCATGGGTCTGGGCGCTGGCCGCCTTTCATGACAAGCCGGCGCTGCTCGGCGTGGCGCTGGTGATTTACGGGCTCGGCCTCAGGCATGCGGTCGATGCCGACCACATCGCGGCAATCGACAATGTGACACGCAAGCTGATGCAGATGAAACAGAGGCCGGTCTCGGTCGGTTTCTTCTTTGCGATCGGCCATTCCGCGATCGTGGTCTTCGTGGCCGCCGCCGTGGCCGGGGCGGCGACGCTCCTCGGCGGCTTCCAGAGCTTTCAGGCGATCGGCGGCGCCATCAGCACAAGCGTCTCGGCGCTGTTCCTGCTCGCCATCGCGGCGATGAACATCATCATCTTCCTTTCGATCTACAAAAGCTATCGCCGCGTGCGCGCCGGCGGCGCCTATGTCGAGGAGGATCTCGATATCCTGCTCAACAATCGCGGCTTCCTCTCCCGCATCTTCCGTCCTGCCTTCCGCCTGGTGACGAAAAGCTGGCACATGGCCTTTCTCGGCTTCCTCTTCGGCCTCGGCTTCGACACGGCGACGGAAATCGCGATGTTCGGCGTTTCGGCGGCGCAGGCGGCCAAAGGAATATCGTTCGAAGCCATTCTCGTCTTCCCGGTACTCTTTGCCGCCGGCATGTCGCTCATCGATACGACCGATGGCGTGATGATGCTCGGCGCCTATGACTGGGCCTTCGTCAGGCCGATGCGCAAGCTTTACTACAACATGACCATCACGCTCGTTTCGGTGCTGGTGGCGGTGCTGATCGGCGGCATCGAAGCGCTCGGCCTGATCGGCGATAAGCTCGGCCTTTCCGGTGGATTCTGGGAGGCGGTCGGCACGCTCAACGACAATTTCAACAATCTCGGCTTCGCCATCATCGGCATCTTTATCGCCGCCTGGATGATCTCCTACGCGATCTACAGGGCGAAAGGGCTGGACGAGGTCGAAATCCGGAGCGCCTGACGGCCGGTTGGCGCTCGATTTCAGTTTCCGTCGCCGGGCGGCATCGCCTCCCGGCTGGCTCTGGAGTAGCGCCGGTCGCACAATTTCATTCTTGACGACCTGCCGCGCTCCGGCCGCCACGTCCAGTACGGGTAGAGCCTTTCATGGTTAGGCGGAATCGTTCTGCCGGGTCAGGTCGGTCCAAGGCCTGTCCTCGGGCCGGCCAAAGGCTGGGGCCGCCGCGCCATCGGAGAGGCAGAACCGTTTCCAGCTAACCATGAAATTCTCTGGGCGAGGCACGCCCGCCACGGTCCGGTTCCGAACTCCTGCAGCCGCGCGCGGATTTTGCCCCGGCGCCGGGCGTCGCGACTTCCGTCAGACGCGACCACGACCTTTCAGCCGGGAACGCGCTCGCACCTCTGCGACATGCGTGCGTGCGGATGAGACTGCAGAATCCGCTGGAAAGCGCACGGTCTGTCGGGTATGGAAAACGATCGATAAGCTTGCCTTATCGGTCGTTTTAGGCCTTGTGGAGGGAAATGGCAGCTTTCGTCGATCAAAACCCCGAAAAAAGTGCTCAGGGACGCTCCGGCCGATGAGGATTCGCGTCCTCTGAGCGGCCCGGGTTTGCCCTCAATGCCCGGACCTCAGGCGAGAGGATGCCCTCTCCTGCGAGCAGAGTGCGAGAATTGGCGTCGGCCTCCCCGACGAAATCTCGTGCGTCCATGCCCGGCCGGACGGATCGGATTTCGTGCGACTATGCGATACCGCGTCGTCTCGCCGAACCTGGATCACCTGCCCAGTGCCAGCAACTTAGGTTGTGAACTCATAAATCTGATCGAAATGGTGTGAGGCCATCCGTTTGGATACAGCGCATGGCTCCGAAAAGTTGCAGGCTTTTCGGGAAAGGCCATGCGCCACTTTCTTTGTTCTGCATTTTCCCAGCGGGAAAATGCGGGTGAGAAAAGGCGCAGGAAATATCCACCATTTTCAAGCCTTTTCGACAAAGCAGCCGGTCGGATGGCCTCACACCATTTCGACCATATTTATGAGTCCACGACCTAATTCAACACGCTCAAGCCATGCTTTTGCACCACCGACAGGAGCTTGAGGGCCAGGCCGCTCGGCCGCTTGGCGCCGGTCTCCCACTTCTGCACCGTCGATTGCGACGTGTTCAGATAGCGCGCGAACACCGGCTGGCTGACATGATTCTTTTCGCGCAGCGCCTTGATCTCGTCCGGATCGAACCCGGCAGGTGTCGCGAGGCAGTCCTCGTCAAAGCCGCGCATCGTTGTTTTGTCGATCGCGCCAATCTTGTGGAGGGCGCTTGCCGAGTTGTGGATCGCCTCGAGGGCATCAGATCGGTATTTTCTAGCCTTGGTCATGGCATATCTCCAAAAAGTCACCGCCTGCCAGCAACGCGTCGATCTGCGGTTCGGTCAGCCCTTCATAGGCCTTGGCCAGCTTGCGAAACTGCGCCAACTCATGGGCGTCGATGTTGGCCCTGTCCTGCTTGGCGAACAGATATTCATACGCCCAGAACCGGCCAGACCGGGCCAGAATGATCGAGCGGTGCCGGTTGTCGTTCAGCCGCGTCTTGAACACGCCGCCACCCAAATCGTCGGCCTGCCCGCGTTTTACCTGTGCGATCGCCTTGCACAGAGCGGCGTCACCTATATGCGCCTTGCGCGCCGCTCTGGCGAACCAGCAGGTTTTGAATACGCGTTCCTTCATGCTGTTATATAGCACTCGGTGCTATATCTTTCAAACGCCGCCCGAAGGCGGGAATGCCTCGCATTCATAGGCCAAATCACGCTAGACTCCTGCGATGACCATCGAAGCTGACAAGGACGACCCGGCCAATCTGCCAGACATCATCGATGTCGTCATGGCTATGGGCAAAGCTCCGGAGACCGGAGGGGACAACCGGGGCAAATTCGACTCTCCTCCCCCGGCTGTCGATCCCCGCCTGCCGGCGCATCTGGAAAAACTCGCCGGGCGCGCCCGCGACTATGTCGAGGCGGCGAGCTCCGCCAACACCCGGCGCGCCTACGCTGCCGACTGGCGCCATTTTGCCTCCTGGTGCCGCCGGCAGGGCATCGAATTGCTTCCCCCCGATCCGCAGGTGGTCGGTCTCTACATCACCGCCTGCGCTTCGGGAAAGGCGACCGGCGGCAAGAAGCCGAGTTCCGTTTCGACGATCGAGCGCCGGCTCGCCGCCCTTTCCTGGAATTTTACCCAGCGCGGCCAGTCTCTTGACCGCAAGGACCGGGCGATCGCAACCGTCATGGCCGGCATCCGCAACACCCATGCCGCCCCACCGAGGCAAAAGGAAGCGATCCTGTCTGAGGATCTCATCGCCATGCTGGAGACGCTCGACAGAGGCGCCCTGCGCGGCCTGCGCGACCGCGCCATGCTGCTCATCGGCTTTGCCGGCGGCCTCAGGCGCTCCGAGATCGTCGGGCTTGATTGCGGCCGAGACCAGACGCAGGACGGGCGCGGTTGGGTGGAATTCCTCGACAAGGGGTTGCTCGTGACGCTCAGGGGCAAGACCGGCTGGCGCGAGGTCGAGATCGGACGCGGCTCCGCCGACGCGACCTGCCCTGTCGTCGCGCTGGAGACCTGGCTGAGGCTCGCCCGCATCGCGTACGGGCCGCTCTTCCGCCGGGTCACCGGCCAGGGCAAGGCAGTCGGCGCCAATCGGCTCAACGATCAGGAGGTCGCCCGGCTCGTCAAGCGCACGGCGCTGGCGGCGGGCGTGCGCGGCGACCTTGCCGAAGGCGAAAGGCGGCAAAAATTCGCCGGCCATTCGCTGCGCGCCGGCCTGGCCTCCTCCGCCGAGGTCGACGAGCGCTATGTGCAAAAGCAGCTCGGCCATGCCTCCGCCGAGATGACGCGCCGCTACCAGCGCCGCCGCGACCGCTTCCGCGTCAATCTCACCAAGGCATCCGGCCTGTAGGCTCGCTTCTGCCGGATCGTTGCTTATCAGCTTGATGGTGGTTGTCCGCGGACAACCATCCAAACGAGTCCCGCCATGACGAACAAAGGCGTTGTCCGCGGACAACCGGGCCCCCGCCGCTGAAGGAATGGTTAAGCGTTTGTATATTCTTTACGAATCAGACCATAGTCTAGCTGCGCAGTTTGAAATGATTTGCCTCCAATTGCGCAGTTCGAGGGCCGAGGATGCTCCAGATACCCATCACCAAAGCCGAACAGGAACATCTGCCGTCGCTATTGTCGGCGGATTCAGCGGAGTTGTCACGGCAGCTCCAGCTTCACCAGCAGAAGATTTTTCCGCCCGCGTCACAGAAGACGATCCGACAGTTCAGCCCGGCTGAAGCAGCATATTATGTCGGTATCGGCGAGGGTTATCTCAGGCAGGTGGCATCCGAAGGCCACGGGCCTGAACCGCTGCCCAACGGCCGCCGCATGTATTCTCCAGACGATATGGACCGCATCCGCCGTTCCCTCGACGAGAAGAACGGCGCCCCCAAATACGTGCCGGTCCGTCGCACCGGGGAAAAACTTCAAGTCCTCGCGGTGATGAATTTCAAGGGCGGCAGCGCGAAAACGACGACGTCCGCGCATCTTGCCCAATATCTCGCCTTGCGCGGCTATCGCGTGCTCGCGGTCGATCTCGACCCCCAGGCGTCCTTGTCCGCCCTCTTCGGCCATCAGCCGGAATTGGATGTCGGCGAGGGCGAAACGCTTTGGGGCGCCATTCGCTATGACGACCCGATCCCCTTGTCCCGCATCGTCCGCTCGACATATACCCCCAATCTGCATTGTGTCCCCGGCAATCTGGAACTGATGGAATTCGAGCACGAGACGCCGAAGGCGATCGTGTCCGGCTCCGCGGAGACGATGTTCTTCGCCCGCATCGGCGAGGTGCTGACGGAAATCGAAAGCGTCTACGACATCGTGATCATCGACTGCCCGCCTCAGCTCGGCTTCCTGACGATGTCGGCTCTGTGCGCCGCGACCTCGGTGCTGATCACGGTTCATCCGCAGATGCTGGATGTCATGTCGATGAGCCAGTTCCTGGCCATGACCAGCGAACTCATGGCCGTCGTCGAACGGGCAGGGGGGCGGACCAGCTATGACTGGATGCGTTATCTGCTGACGCGCTTCGAGCCGAATGACGGACCGCAGAGCCAGATGAGCGGCTTCATGCGCGCCATCTTCGGCAACCGGATGCTCCAGCATCCGATGCTGAAATCCACCGCCATTTCGGACGCTGGCGTCACCAAGCAGACGCTTTACGAAGTCGAGCGCTCGCAATTCGCCCGCGGCACGTATGACCGGGCCATGGCGTCGCTGAACCAGGTCAATGGCGAAATCGAGGGCCTTCTCCGGACGACCTGGGGGAGGAAATAATGGCGCGCAAGAATTTGATCGAGGTGTCCGCGAGCGATGCTCCTTCCACCCCTTCAGCGACGCCCGTAGCGCCCGCGAGGCCGCTCGCCGGTTTCATTCCCCCGGCAGCACGGCAGATACCGGTAGGCGGCATCAGCAAGACCCTTGGCGCCATTACCGAAAAAGTCGAGCGCGCCCAGGATCTCGAGAAGCAGCTGGCGGCCGGCCAGGCGGTAGTCGACCTCGATCCAGCCTCGATCGACGCCTCCTTCATCAGAGACAGGATCGGCGTCGATCCCATCGGCTTTTCGCAACTGGTCGAACAGATCCGCGACCATGGCCAGCAGGTTCCGATCCTCGTGCGCCCGCATCCGCAGGCGAAAGGACGCTATCAGGTCGCCTACGGCCACCGGAGACTGGCCGCGGCGCGGGAACTCGGGCGGAAGGTGAGGGCAGTCGTCCGCGACCTCACCGACGACCAGCTTGTCGTCAGCCAGGGGCAGGAGAACAATGCGCGGACGAACCTCTCCTATATCGAGCGGGCGTCGTTCGCCGCCAGGCTCGAGGACCGGTCGTTTGGCCGGGACGTCATCATGGCGGCGCTCGCGGTCGACAAGGCGGCGCTGTCGAAGATGATTGCCGTTGCGCGGCAGGTGCCGGCGGCGCTTGTCGACGCGATCGGCGCTGCGCCGGAGACCGGACGCCGGCGCTGGATGGAGTTTGCCGCCCTCCTGTCGAACCGGAATCCGAACGAGTTGCTTGCGCTGCTGTCAAGGGAAGACGTTCGCTCCCTGACCAGCGACGAGCGGTTCAACGCGGCGTCCGAAGCCCTGAAGCAGAGGCCGGAAAAGAGCAACGGGCCACCCTCTGCAAGCGCCTGGACTGCCGAAGACAAATCAGTCAGCGTCGCGCTCAAGAAGTCGGCGAAGAAGGCCACCCTTACGCTGGAGGCGAAGAACGGGCCGCTTTTCGCGGAATTCATCGCCGGGCGGCTGGACAGCCTCTATGCGGCCTTCCGCGCTTCCACGAACCCTGGAACAGGAGACTGAACCCGCAAAAGAAAAAGGCCCCCGAACGTCGCCGCCGCGGAAGCCCTTCTCAGATCTAGACAATCAGAGAATCCCATTTCCGCGAATCACTGTCAAGAGTCCGGGCGTCGTTTCGGCGGATGGTTTTGTATTGCCTGATCGAAAGCTCGTTTATCGCTCCTCCCGCAGTCCCGACAGGCTGTGCGCTTGGCGCGCCTATAATGGCGCAAAGCGCACGATTGTTTTATGCTTCCGGGCATGATTCGCGCCGACCTGCCGCTTGCCGTTTCACCGCCGCCGCGCGTTCCGGCGCGTATTCCCGCATGGGCGCTGCCGGACGGTCCTGTCGGAGACGGGGCCGAGGCCGCCTTCTTCGCCGGAGCGGCGCTCCAATCGCTCGACGCTCTGGTGCGGTCCGAACCGGTTTGGGCCGGTGCCTGGCGACAGAGGCTGGCGCTTAAATCAGCCGCTCAATCGCTGCGGTTCCTGGGTCGCGGCGAGGATGAGCCGGAACTGCGCGACGCCTGGTATCTGCGCGCGCCCGGCGTCGATCCCGGACCAGCGGGAGCCGTTTTGGGCGTCTGGAAAGCGCTGGCGTCGCGGCATTTGGCGGCGCGCGCCGCGGCGAGCGAACCGCTCCTCGACGCGGACGACCTCGCAAGCGCAACGGAAGCGTTCGGCCTGCGCCATGATGCGGCGCTCGCCGCCATTCCCGCGAGAATCGGTGATCTGATGCACTCCCCCCGTTCGGCGCCCTTTCTGGCCGCGGACATTGCCGCGCATGTGATCGCTGTCCGGCCGGAGGCCGAACCGCTCGCCTGGTGGCTTGCCGATCTGGTCCTCGCCGGAAAATTGCGCTGGCCGCATCCGGCTCCTCTGCTGATGGCCCGGATGAGTTCTCCGCGAGGGCGTTTGAAAGACGCGCGGGGCGTGTTCGATCCGGCGGGGGAAGATTTCGCACGCATGGTTTGCCTGGCGCTGGTCCGAGGTGCCGCTGACGCCTTGCGTCTCGCCGGCGACATCGATCGGCGCACGGAGCGGCTTCTCGCCACCGGGCCGAAACTCAGGGCCAAGGGGGCGGGGGAGGCGATCCGGAAGCTGCTCGATGACGACGCCGTGCCCGGCACGCTGACGACGAAAAATCTGTCGCGCTTCGGCGCCCGCCGTCTTTTCGCGCGACTGCAGGCGTTCGAGGCGGTGCGTGAGCTTTCCGGCCGCTCGTCCTTTCGGCTTTACGGACTATAGGGGATGGGGGACGCCTCGCCCCTCCGCAAAGACGGCCAGCCGGCCCAGCCAAACAGCCGTCGGTTGGATGATCGTCTGCTCGACACGGAACTCGAGCACCTGCCGCCCGAGCTCAGATGGCGCGAATGGATGGGGCGCGTCGAAGCGGTCATCTTCGCGGCAAGCGAGCCGGTGACGCGCGAGCGGCTTTCGCGCGTCGTCGGCAGGAACTGCAACATCGACCTCATCATCGACGACATTCGTGCCGAACTCGCCGGCCGACCCTACGACCTCGTCGCGATCGCCGGCGGCTGGCAGCACCGGACACGGAAGAGTTATTCCGATGCCATTCGCGCCGCCACGGGCCAGGGCACGGAGAACGGTCGGGGACCAAGGCCCTTGTCCCAGTTCGAAGCCCTCGTCCTGATATGCGTGGCTTATTTCCAGCCGATCACCCGCGGCGAGCTGTCGGCCTTCTTCGGCAGGGAGGTGTCTCGCGACCTGATCGGCGCCCTTCGATCGCAGGGTTTTATCGCGGCCGGGCCGCGCTCGCCGCAGCCCGGCGCCCCCTACAGCTATGTCACGACGAAAGACTTCCTGTCGCATTTCGGCTTCGCCACGCTGCGCGACCTGCCCGATTTCGAGGCTCTGGAAGATGCCGGCCTGCTGTCGAAGGAAAAGCTCCTCGCCGGCGATATTCCAATTGATTTCATGGACAGCGACAAGACCGCCGATTTCGAAGGCGATTAGGCCCGATCCCGTCTGACGGTCTGCGTGCCGGCGGCCGATGTCGCGCCGCATCTTCTCGTTTCGGCGCCGCTTCTTTCGCCGGAAGGCCGTTTTGCCGCACGTCAAATCGGCGTCGTCGCTTGCGCCATCCAGCCAATTGATGTTATTGTACTAATAACAGTAAGATAATTTGTTTAATAGGGGAAGTTGCCCGGCGATTTTCGACGGGTCGGCGGCTTCGCTGCCGGTCTCGTCTCGGGAAAGCATTGAGGAGGAGCGTTTGGGCGAACTACCGCAGCATATCGTGAATTCGCTGATCATGGGGGGCACCTATGCCCTTCTGGGGATAGGCCTCACGCTCATCTTCGGAATCATGAAGATCGTCAATTTCGCGCATGGCGAGCTGTACGCCTTCGGCGCCTATATGATGTATCTCTTCGCCGGGATCCTGGGCCTCAATTTCTTCCTGTCGATTCTCTTCGCCGTATGCGCCGGCATGGTCCTGGGCGCGGCGATCGAGCTTCTGCTGCTGCGGAGCAAGCGCTCCGCCGACATCGATACGACGATGCTGATCATGATCGGCGCCTGGATCGTGATGCAGAACGCCGAACGCATGATCTGGGGAGGCGTGGCGAAATCGATCCCGTCGCCGCTGCCCGCCACCCCGCTGGTGATCGGACCGGTATCCGTTTCCTGGCTGAGAGTCTTGGTTCTGGTCATCGCGCTGGCGCTCATCGGCGCGACCTATTTCCTGATCAATCGCACCAAGCTCGGAAAGGCGATGCGCGCGACCTTTCTCGATAGCAACACCGCGGCCCTGATGGGCATCAATACGGGCGCGATCTATACGGCGACCTTCGCGCTCGGATCGAGCCTCGCCGCGGCGGCGGGAGCATTGCTCGGCCCGGTCTTCGTCGTCTCGCCGACGATGGGCGACCTTGCCGCCCTGAAGGCCTTCGCGATCGTCATCCTGGGAGGGCTCGGCAATATCACCGGCGCGACGGTGGGCGGCTTCATCCTGGCCTTTGCCGAGGAAATGGGCGCCAGTTACATCTCGTCCGGCTACCGCGACGCGATGGGCTTCCTGATCATCATCATCGTCCTGCTGTTTCGGCCGACCGGCCTGTTCGCCCGCTCGGAGCGCGTGGGATGAGGAAAATATTCCCCTGGCTCGTCGTTCTCTTTTTCGCGACCGTGCCGCTCTGGCTACACGCCCAATATTATCTCAACACGCTGATCGTCACCGGCCTCTTCATGCTGGCGGCGATGAGCCTCAACCTGCTGCTCGGCTATACCGGCCAACTCAATCTGGGGCAGGTCGCGTTTTTCGGCATCGGCGCCTATGTCAGCGCGCTGACCTCGCTCGGATTCAGCATCACGGTCTTCGGCTTTGAAATCACGCATGATCCCTGGCCGCCTCTCATCGGCATCCTGCTCGGAACGGTCGCCGCGGGATTATGCGGCTATGTCATCGGCAAGCTCTCCTTCCGGGTGCGCGGCGCCTATTTCGTCATCGTCACCATCAGCTTCGCGGAAGTGGTGCGCCTTGTCGCCCTGAACTGGGTGGAACTGACGAACGGACCGCTCGCCCTGCCGGGGATACCGCCGATCACGCTCGGCTTCGACTGGACGGGATCGATCACGCTCTGGGGCAAGATCGGCAATTACTACGTCATCCTGTTTTTCATCGTGCTCGCCTACATCATCATCAAACGGCTGGTGGAGTCGCCCTTCGGCCGCGCCATGATCGCGCTTCGCGAGAACGAAACGCTCGCAATGTCGCTCGGCATCAACGTGACGCGCTACCTCGTGCTCGCCGCCGTCATCTCCGGCGCGATAGCCGGCACGGCCGGCTGCCTCTACGCGCATTACATCCAGATCATCGACCCGATGATCTTCATGTTCCTCAACACCGTCACCATGGTCATCATGGTGATCACCGGCGGGAAGGGGACATTGGCCGGCCCCGTCGTCGGCGGGCTGATCTTCGGCATCGTGCCGGTCATCCTGCGCAAATATGTCGGCCCGGAGGTGCAGTGGATCCTCTATGGCGCGTTGATGATCCTGATCGTCTTCGTGCTGCCGGAGGGTGTCGTGCCGGCCGTGGAGCGGTGGTTCGAGCGGGCGGCCCCGTCCGCGGAGAAAAAAAGAGGCGACGCCGCGGCTCCCTCGGTCGGCCTCGAAGCAGGTAAGGGAGCGCGGTGATGACAGCTCCCACCAGCATTGCCGTAGTCGGCACGGCCGCGCCTGTCCTGCGAATCGACCCTGTCCTGAAGATAGACAATGTGGCGGTCCATTTCGGCGGGCTGATCGCCATCTCCGATATGAGCTTCGACGTCCGCGAGGGCGAACTGGTCAGCCTGATCGGTCCGAACGGCGCCGGCAAGACCACCGCCTTCAACGTCATCACCGGTTTCCACAAGCCGACGCGCGGCCAGGTGACTTTCAAGGGCGTGCCGCTCAACGGGCTGAAGCCGCATCAGGTGACGGCGCTCGGCCTTGTCCGCACCTTCCAGCGCACGAGCGTCTTCGACAAGATCACGGTCTTCGAGAATGTCCTGACTGGCTTGCACCGGCGGACCTCGCCGCGCCTCTTCGGCACCTTGCTCGGCCTGCAAACGGAACGCAGGGCGGAGGAGGCGCTCCGAGAGGAGGCCTGGGACGTTCTCAAGCTGGTCGGCATCGAGGCGCAGGCGGACGAACTGGGCGGCAGTCTGCCTTATGGCGACCAGCGCCTGCTCGGCGTCGCGTTGGCGCTTGCCACGGGCGCCTCCGCGCTTCTGCTCGACGAACCCGTATCGGGCATGAACGCGTCGGAGACCGCCCGCTTTGTCGCGCTTCTCAGGAATCTCAGGGCGAACGGCAAGACCATACTGCTTGTCGAACATGACATGCCGATGGTGATGGGCGTCTCGGACCGCATCGTCGTCCTCAATTACGGCCGCATCATCGCCAATGGGCCGCCCTCGGCGATCCAGAACGACCCCGATGTCATCCAGGCCTATCTGGGCAAGGGGGTGAAGCATGCTTGAGATCAGGAACCTGGTGTGCCGCTACGGCAAGGTCGTCGCGCTGAAAGGGATCTCGCTCAAGGTGCCGGAAAACAAGCTCGTGGTGCTGATCGGCGCCAATGGAGCTGGCAAAAGCACGACGCTGCGCGCGATTTCCGGCCTTGTTCCCGCGTCCGGCGGGCAGATCCTCTTCGATGGCGAAAATATAGCGGGGCTGTCGGCCAGCCGCGTGCTGGCGCGCGGGATCGCGCATTGTCCGGAAGGCCGGCGGGTTTTCACCGACATGAGCGTCGCCGAAAACCTCGAACTGGGCTGTTATCTGCGCTCCGACGCCAAGGGGATAGCGGAGGACATGGCCCGCATATTCGAACTGTTCCCCCGGCTGGCGGAACGCCGCAGGCAGATCGCCGGCACATTGTCGGGCGGAGAACAGCAGATGCTCGCCATCGGCCGCGCGATGATGTCGCGCCCGAAGCTGGTGATGTTCGACGAACCCTCCCTCGGCCTTGCGCCGAACATCGTGGAGCAGACTTTCGAGATCATCAGGGGGATTCGACAATCCGGCGCGACGGTCCTCATGGTCGAACAAAACGCCTATGCGGCGCTCGACATGTGCGACTATGCCTATCTCCTGGAAGCGGGCGCCATGGCGCTCGAAGGCACGGGCGAAAGCCTGATCAGCAACGATCATGTGCGGCAGGCCTATCTCGGAGCGGGCCTGGCGCACGCTTGATCCCGCGCTACACAATCAACTTGTATTATCTTACCATTGATAGTACCTATTTGAGAGGATTGGCGCTCAATGGCCGCGCCGGCTCCTGGAATTCAGCCTGTTGTTGCGGCGGGCTTCGAAAGTGGATCGAGGGTATAGCAGATGTCATATAGCGCGAAGCCGGTCATCGGCATTATCGGCGGAACGGGCGATCTCGGTTCCGGCCTTGCCAAGGGATGGGCGCAAGCGGGTTACAAGGTGGTCATCGGTTCGCGCAGCAGGGAAAAGGCCGTGGCTTTCGCTGCCGGGCTTGGCGCGCCGGTGACGGGGGAGGATAATGTCGGCGCCGCCAGAACCGCCGACATCGTGGTGCTCGCCGTTCCGTTCGCCAGTCACGAAGCGACTATAGAGGAGATCAAGGACGTGGTGCGGGGCAAGATCGTGGTCGATGCGGCCGTGCCGCTGGTGCCGCCGAAGGTCTCCGTCGTCCAACTGCCGGGTGACGGTTCCGCGGCCCAGATCGCGCAGCGGCTTTTGGGGGAAGAGGTGCGCGTTGTCTCGGCCTTCCACAATGTCGGGGCGGCGAAGCTCCACAAGGGCGGCCGCGCCGAATGCGACGTGCTGGTGTTCAGCGATGACAAGGAAGCGCGCGACCAGGTGATCGAACTGGCCGGCGCCGTCGCCACGCGCGGCGTCGGCGGCGGCGCGCTCGCGAATTCCGCGGCCGCCGAGGCGCTTACATCGGTACTGATATGGATCAACCGCCAATACAAGGTGCCCGGAGCCGGCATCGCCATCACCGGCCTCGCGGACGCCTCGAGAGCCTAGCATGCCCTCTCCCCCGTCCATCTCGCTCCGCGCGTTGACCGGACTGCCGCTGGTGGAACCGGGAGACGATCTCGTGGAAATGATCGTCGGCAAGCTTCGCGAGATGGAACTCGGGCTGGAGAGCGGCGACATTCTCGTCATCGCGCAGAAGATCGTTTCCAAGGCCGAAGGACGCTATGTCGATCTCGACACGGTGACGCCCTCCGAACGCGCCCGCGACCTCGGCGAAAAGCTCGGTAAGGATCCCCGCCATGTCGAACTTGTGCTTTCCGAGTCCGACGAGGTGGTCAAGACCGGCCCGAGCCTGATCATCGCCGCCCACAGACTCGGCTTCGTCATGGCGAATGCGGGCATCGACGAATCCAATATCGATCATGGCAAGGACAGCCGGGTCCTGCTGCTTCCCCGCGATCCGGATGGGACGGCCGCGGCCTTAAAGGAACGTTTCGACGGGATTTATGACGTGGAGTGCGGCGTCCTCATCAATGACAGTTTCGGACGGCCGTGGCGCAATGGCGTCGTGGGCGTCGCGCTTGGCGCCGCCGGCATCCCCTCGCTCATCGACCGCGTCGGCGAAAAGGATCTCTTCGGGCGCAAGTTGAAGGTGACGGAAATCGGCGCCGCCGATGAACTGGCGTCGGCCGCGTCGCTGCTGATGGGCCAGGCAGCGGAGGGCTTCCCCGTCGTGCTCGTGCGCGGCTATCGGGCGAGCGCGCCCGTGAAACCCGCCGCCGCGCTCATCCGCAGCCGGGAAAGGGATTTGTTCCGGTGAGCGGGCGCGAAAATACGAAAGAGGGCCGGGTGGTCGCGCTTTGCGGCGGCGTCGGCGGGGCAAAGCTCGCCTTCGGCCTGTCGCGCCTGCTTGGCGACAGGTTGATGCTGATCGTCAACACCGGCGACGATTTCGAGCATCTCGGCCTATCGATTTCTCCCGATATCGACACCGTTCTTTACACGCTGTCGGGGCTGGCCAACCGCGAACTGGGCTGGGGTCGTCGGGACGAGAGCTGGAATTTCATCGCGGCGCTGGAGGCGATCGGCGGCGAAACCTGGTTCCGCCTCGGCGATCGCGACCTTGCGCTCCATGTCGAGCGGACGAGGCGGCTCCGCGCCGGCGAGCCTTTGACGGAGATTGTTGCGGATTTTGCCATACGCTTCGGCATTTCCGCCCAGATCCTGCCGATGTGCGACGATCCGATCCGTACAATCGTCGCCACGCCGGAAGGCAAGCTTCCTTTCCAGCGCTATTTCGTGGAACAGCGCTGCGCGCCGCGTGTTACGGGCATAGCGTTCGAGGGGCGGCATGAAGCCAGGACCTCCGAAAAGGTGCTGGCGGCGCTGGAGGCCCCGGATGTTCGCGCCGTCATCGTCTGTCCGTCAAATCCGTTCCTCAGCATCGATCCCATTCTCGCTGTCCCCGGCATCCGTGAGCGCATGGAGAAGGCGGCGGCGCCCGTCATCGCCGTCTCTCCGATCATCGGCGGCAAGGCGGTGAAGGGGCCGACGAGCAAGATCATGGCCGAACTCGACATGCCGGCAACGTCGGAAACGATCCTGCGCCATTATGAGGGGCTGCTCGACGGGCTGGTGATCGATCGGGCGGACGCGGCCGAAAGCCGGGCGCTCCCGGGCGCGGTCCACGTGACGGACACTCTGATGAAAACGGACGAGGATCGCGTGCGGCTCGCGGGCGAAGTTCTCGCATTCGCCGACAGGCTTGGCGCAAAAGCCATGGATGGCGGCCGATGACGAAGATTTCTCCGCATCGTCCCGGCATCCGCGCGCTCGTCCCCATAAAGCGGTTCGGCGCGGCCAAGACGCGGCTCGCCGCGATGCTTGGCGAGGAAGCGCGATCGGCTCTGGCGCGGGCCATGATGAAAGACGTGCTGGAAGCTTTGTCGGCCGCACATGGACTGGACGGAATTCTCGTCGTGACCAGCGATCCCGCCGCCCGCGCGCTCGCCCTCGCCAACGGATGCGACATTCTCGACGATCCATTCGAGGCGGGAACCAACACAGCCGTCGTTCACGGCCTGCGCCATCTTGCCGGCATGGGCCATGCGGGGGCGCTCGTCGTGCCGGGAGATATCCCGTTCGTAACGCCGAGGGAGATCGAGACGGTCCTTGCGGCCATGGCCTGGAACCCGATCGTGCTCGTCCCGGCGCGCCGGGATGGCGGCACCAACCTTCTGGGGCTGGCCGGCCCGACCGTCATTCCTCCCGCCTACGGGCCGCAGAGCTTCGCGCGTCACATTGCTTCTGCGCGCAACGCCGGGATAGAGCCCCTGATATTCGATCTCGAAGGTGCGGCAAACGACATAGACGTGCCGTCCGATCTCGATCCCCGACCTGTCCTGGGCGGATCCGGTCGTCGCACCCGGGAAATCCTCGCCGAATTTGCCGCCGCGCCTGCCGTTTCGGAGATGCGACGCCAGGAGTTGTCGCTGCCATGAGCTACCGCGAACTGCTTGCCAATTTCCCGCTGGAATGGCGCCTGACGCGCGAGGAGGCGATGGGCCTCATCGCCCTCGACGATCTCGACATGCTGCTCAAGGCGGCCGCCCGGCGTCGGGACGCCGCGCATGGCGAACTGGTTTCCTACTCGCGCAAGGTCTTCATCCCGCTGACGCAATTGTGCCGCGACGTCTGCCATTACTGCACCTTCGCGCACCCGCCGCGAAAGGGGCAAAAAGCGTTCCTGACGCGGGAGGAGGTGCTTGTCATCGCCGAGGCCGGCAAGCGCGCGGGATGCAAGGAGGCGCTGTTCACGCTCGGCGACAAGCCGGAAATGCGCTACCGCCTCGCGCGCGAGGAACTGGCCGCGCTGGGGCATGAAACGACGATTTCCTACCTCGCAGAGATGGCGGAACTCGTGTTCAGGGAAACCGGCCTGCTGCCGCATATCAATCCCGGCCTGCTTTCCGCCGAGGATCTCGCGAGCCTTCGCAAGGTCTCGATATCGCAGGGCATCATGCTCGAAAGCGCTTCGGAGCGGCTGCACCGGAAGGGCGGAGCGCATTATGGTTCGCCCGACAAGCTGCCGGCGGCGCGCCTCGAGACGATCCGCCTCGCCGGCGAAGCAGCCGTTCCCTTCACCTCGGGCATCCTGATCGGCATCGGAGAGACGCGCGAGGAACGCATCGATTCCCTTTTGGCCCTGCGCGACCTGAACGACCGCTACGGCCATCTGCAGGAAATCATCGTCCAGAATTTCCGCCCGAAGCCCGGCACCAGAATGGCCGCCGTTCCGGCTCCGAAACTGGAAGATCATCTCTGGACCATCGCTATGGCGCGGCTTCTTTTCGGACCCGGAATGAATATCCAGGCGCCTCCCAATCTCAATCCTGGTGCGTTGGGCCGATTGGTCGAGGCCGGCATCAACGATTGGGGCGGCGTCTCCCCCGTCACGCCGGACCATGTCAATCCGGAGGCGCCGTGGCCGCACCTTCTCGACCTTGCCGAGGCGACCCGCGCGGCCGGCAAGATGCTGGTCGAGCGCCTCGCCATCTATCCCGCCTTCGCGCGCGCGCCGGAACGCTGGGTCGATCCATCGCTCCGTTTTCCGCTCTATAATCTCGTCGATGCCGACGGATGGCCACGCACGGATAGCTGGTGTCCCGGCCGGGCGGACGAACTGCCTGAAGCGGACATTGCGCTGCTGCGGCGTGCGAAGTCACCCCCACCCCCTTCCAACAAGGACAGGGCGTTCGCGCAAGAAGTTATGCCCCCTCATCCGGCCGCTTCGCGGCCACCTTCTCCCCGCTGGGGAGAAGACGAAGGCGCCGGCGTTCGACGCTCCCTCTCCCCCCGGGGAGAGGGAGCCCGAGCGAATCGGAGGGCGGGTGAGGGGGAGTATCCAGTTATATGCGCGAATCCTCTCCACAACGGCGAGGGGAACCTTGCCGCAGCCAGCCACGGCATCCGCTCCGTTCTCGACAAGGCCGGCGAAGAGAGACCTCTGGCCGAGGCCGATATCGTTACGCTGTTTCGCGCGCGTGGCGACGATTTCGCCGCGGTCTGCCGCGCCGCCGACGATCTGCGCCGCCGCGTCAATGGCGATATCGTCTCTTACGTCGTCACCCGCAACATCAACTACACCAATATCTGCTACTTCAAATGTCAGTTCTGCGCCTTCTCGAAAGGCAAGATGAGCGAGAATCTGCGCGGCAGGCCTTATGATCTGGAACTGGAGGAAGTCGGCCGCAGGGTCTCGGAGGCATGGGAGCGGGGCGCCTCCGAGGTCTGCATGCAGGGCGGCATCCATCCCTCCTATACGGGCGAGCGCTATCTGTCGCTCTGCCGGGCGGTCAAGGAAGCCGTGCCCTCGATGCACATGCACGCCTTCTCGCCGCTCGAAGTGTCGCAGGGCGCGAAGACGCTGGGTCTTTCGGTTCCCGAATTTTTGGCGCAATTGAAAGCGGCCGGCCTCAACACGCTGCCGGGCACTGCCGCCGAAATACTGGACGATGAAGTGCGCGCCGTGCTCTGCGCCGACAAGATCAAGACGCGGGAATGGCTCGATATCATGCGGGCCGCTCACCGGTTGGGCTTCCGCTCGACCGCGACGATCATGTTCGGCCATGTCGAGCGCTACGAACATTGGGCGCGTCACCTGATCCGCATCCGCGATTTGCAGGCCGAAACCGGCGGCTTCACCGAATTCGTGCCGCTGCCTTTCGTGCACATGGAAGCGCCGATCTATCTGAAAAAGCATTCGCGTCCCGGACCGACCTTTCGCGAATCGGTTCTCATGCATGCCGTGGCCCGCCTCGCGCTCCATCCGCATATCACCAACATCCAGGCCTCATGGGTGAAACTCGGGCCGGACGGCGTGCGGCAATGCCTCGACGCCGGCGTCAACGACCTCGGCGGCACGCTGATGGATGAAAGCATTTCGCGTTCTGCCGGCGCCAGCCACGGCCAGGAGATGACGCCGCAGCATATGGAAGAATTGATCCTGGGCGCGGGGCGGCTGCCGAGGCTGAGGACGACGCTCTACGCCGATGCAACCGCCGCTCAGCGTCAAAAAGCCTTCGCGGCCGCATCCGCGCGCCAGTCCAGGTCCGTCCTGCAACCCGCCTTTGCAGACTGATGACGCAGCGGAAACAAGGCGCGCAATTTTGCGTGCGCCGGCCTAGTCTGACTAATATTAGTATGATAGGCTGACTTCTGTCGTATCGGACGACAGGATGGGAAAAGGGAAGCGTGTGCATGGCCTCACCGGGGGAAGCATTGCTCGATGGCGCGACTGTAGCGGATGCCAGGATCCGCCGCGCCGCCGTTGAGCGTGCCCGCAGCCGCGGCATCGTTCTCCCGAGCTTCGCGGAGCTTTCGGGCGAGAAACCTTTACCCACAAGAGCTTTGAACCACCTTCGGGACGTCGACCCGGATGCGCCCGATCCGGCCAATCTCTGGCGCGTCAACTGGTTCAACGATTCCAGCCGCAGCGGCCGCATGGAGGTGCCGTCGCATATCGTGCTGCCCGAGGCCCTGACGGGCGTGAAAGCGCCGATCGTGGTGCTTCTGGGATCGCGTTTCCCGATGATCGGCGCGCACAAGGTGCTGCCGGCCTATGCTGGGCTGGTGACGCAACTCGTTTCGGGACGGTTCGATCCTGACCGGCACAGGGCGGTATGGCCGTCCACCGGCAATTACTGCCGCGGCGGCGTCGCCATATCGCGCATCCTGGGCTGCGCCGGCGTCGCCGTGCTGCCGGAGGGCATGAGCCGCGAGCGTTATGAATGGCTGGAACGCTGGGTCTCCGATCCTTCCCACATCATCCGCACGGTGGGGACGGAAAGCAACGTCAAGGAAATCTACGACAAATGCGCCGAACTGGCCGAGAGCGAGGAGAACGTCATCCTCAACCAGTTCTCCGCCTTTTCCAATTACATGGCGCATTACATCTGCACGGGCGCCGCCTTCGAGCGCGTCTTCGCGCATCTGGCCGAAGGCAGGAAAGAGGCGCGGCTTGCCGCCTTCGTCTCCGCGACGGGATCGGCCGGCACGATCGCGGCGGGCGATCGCCTCAAGGCGACCCACGATACCAGGATCGCGGCGGTCGAGGCGCTCGAATGCCCGACGCTTCTGGAGAACGGCTATGGCGAGCACAACATCCAGGGCATCGGCGACAAGCATGTGCCGCTCATCCACAATGTGATGAATCTGGATTTCGTGGTCGCGGTTTCGGATCGCGTCACCGACCAGCTCAACCTTCTGTTCAATTCGCCGGTCGGCGCGGCGCGGCTGGGCGAACGGCTCGGCCTCGATGCTTCGGCCATGGCCGATCTTGCCGAGATCGGCATATCCGGCTTCGCCAATATCGTGGCGGCGATCAAGCTGGCGCGGCGGATGGATTACGGTCCGGGCGAGATGGTGATGACGGTGGCGACGGACAGCGCCCGTCTCTACCGCACAGAAATGGCCGCGACGGAGAAGAAGTTCTTCCCGCGTGGCTTCTCGCAAGCCGACGCCGACAGCGTCCTCTTCTCGTGCCTGACGGATGTGTCCGATCAGCACGTCCTGGAACTCGACCAGCGCGAACGGCGGCGCATTTTCAATCTCGGCTACTACACATGGGTCGAGCAGCAGGGCGTGGCGCTGGAGGATTTCGACAGGCGCCGCGATCAGGGATTCTGGCGGCAAATTGCGGATGCATCGCGTGATTGGGATGCGCTGATTGAGGAGTTCAATGCCGATGTCGGGCTGGTTTGAGGGGAGAGCGGCGCGCGCGCTGCCGATGGAGGAGTATCCGCGTGCCTGAAGCTCAAGTGCAGCCTTATGCCCGGGTGAGGGAAGGCGTGGCGGCGCGCGACAGGAGCCTGCGCGAGAAGGTGATGTCGCTCGAGGAGGCGGCGTCTTTTGTGCAGGACGGGATGAAGGTCGGTATCGGCGGCTCGACCATGTCGCGCACGCCGATGGCGATGATCTGGGAGATCATCCGCCAGCGCCGGGAGCGCCTGTCCTGCTCGCGCTGCATCGTCTCGACCGATGGAGACTTGCTTTTCGGTTCCGGCGTCGCGGACCACATCATGACGAGCTGGTTCGCGCAGGGAATCCTGTGGGGCCTGTCGAAGGTGATGCGGCACCATGTCGAAAAGCTCGGCAAGCATTTCGAGGAGTGGAGCCATCTGGGCATGGGTATGCGGTTCCGCGCCGGCGGAATGGGCGTCCCCTTCCTGCCGATGCGCTCCATGCTGGGCTCCGACGTCATGCACCGACGGCCCGAGGCGAAGGAGGTCGATTGTCCGTTCACCGGCGAGAAGCTGCTTTTGGTTCCGGCGCTCAATCCCGATGTCGCCCTGATCCACGTGCAGCGCTGCGACGCTTACGGCAACGCGCAGATCGACGGCCTGCAATTCATGGACATCGATCTGGCACTGGCCGCCAACAGCGTCATCCTGACGACGGAAAGGATTGTCTCCAACGACCAGATCCGCCGCGCGCCCGACCAGACGAAAATTCCTTTCTTTTGCGTCGATGCGGTGGTGGAGGCGCCCTACGGCGCGGCTCCGCATGAATGCTACGGACTCTACGAGCCGATGATGAAGCACATGGATGCCTATGTCTCGCAGGTGAATGCCGATCCGGTGGGAGGCATGAGCGCCTATCTGGAACGCTATTTCTACGGCCCGAAAAGCTGGAACGACTATCTCGCGCTGATCGGCATGGAAGAGTTGCTGGAAGCGAGCCGCAAGGGGCGGAGCATCTACAATGACTGAGGGAGCGCGCTACACCGCCGCCGAGATCCTGGCGATCCTGAGCGCAAGGCAGTTGCGGGACGGGCAGGTGGTCTTCGCAGGCGTCGGCATTCCCCTGCTCGCCGCAACGCTGGCGCAGCGGCTGCATTGTCCAGGGCTGACCATCCTGTTCGAGGGAGGCGTCGTCGGCGCTTTCGTCGAACCCGGCAAGCTGCCGCCCTCCACCAACGACCAGCGCTGCACGAAGCGGGCGAACATGGTGCTCGGCAGCGCCGACGTCCTGCTCCTGCTGCAGCGCGGCTATGTCGATGTCGGCTTCATGGGCGGCGCCCAGATCGACCGCTTCGGCAATCTGAACTCGTCCTATATCGGCGATCCGGAGTCCCCGAAGACGCGCCTGCCCGGCACGGGCGGCGGCAACGACATTTCGAGCCTCACCAACATGATCGTGGCGATGAAGCACGAGAAGCGCCGTTTCGTGGAGAAGGTCGATTTCATCACCAGTCCCGGCTTCATCCGCGGCGGCAGGAGCCGGGCCGAGAGCGGGCTGCCCGCCGGCGGCATGTTCCGCGTCATCACGGAACTCGCCGTCTTCGGCTTCGACAATGAGGAGCGGCGCATGAAGGTGCTGGCGCTCAATCCCGGCGTGTCGCGGGAAGAAGTCCAGGACAATACCGGGTTCACGCTCGATTTCGAGGCCAGGACGGCCGTGACCGAACCGCCGACCGAGCACGAATTGCAGGCACTGAGGCTGCTCGATCCGGAGCGGCTGTTCACGGCCTGATTTTGTTCAAAGCAGGGGTTTTTCAATGACTGTTCTTTCCAAGACATTCGGCATCGCATCGCGCAATTTCACCGCCTATCCGGAAATGCCGAGCGCCAGGGTGCTGGTGGATTACGGCGTGCGGGTGGAAGAGCTCGGCTATGATTCCGTCTGGGTATGGGACCATATGCTGCTCGGCGTGGAGCCCAATTTCCCGATCATCGATTCGCTCACCGTGCTGACCGGTATCGCCGCGCGCACCAGCCGCATCAAGATGGGTACCGGCATCCTCGTGCTGCCGCTGCGCAATCCCGTGTCTCTCGCCAAGCAGCTTTCGAGCATGGACCAGCTTTCGGAAGGACGTCTCGTCATGGGCATGGCGTCGGGCTGGTACAAGCGCGAATTCGACGCGATGGGCATTCCCTTCGACAAGCGCGGCAAGCTGATGGACGAAAATCTGGAGATCATGCGGCGTCTGTGGACCGAACCGTCGGTCACGGGCGACTACATGAACCACCGGATTTCAAAGGCGGTCATGTATCCCAAGCCCTACCAGAAAGAGATACCGATCCTGATCGGCGGCTATGTCGACCGCGTGCTGAAGCGCGCCGCCACCGTCGGCGACGGCTGGCTGACCTATTTCTACCGGCCAGAGGATTTCAAGAAGTCGTGGAAGAAGATCCGCGACTTCGCCAGCGAAGCCGGCAAGGATCCGGACACGCTTCTCAACGCCTCGCAACTGCCGATCATGGTCGGTCCCTCGAAGGAGGCCGTCCGCGACGATATGATGGATTGGCTGAACAAGGAGTGGGACTTCCCCGAGCACAGCGACTGCACGCGCGAAAGCGCCATCATGGGTTCGGTGGACGATTGCGTGGCGCAATTGCGCGAGCATATCGCGGCGGGCGTCCAGAAAATCATTTTCGTCCCCTATAAATATCGTATGGATCAGGTCGAGACGATCGCCCGCGACATCATTCCCAGGCTCAAGGCGCTCTGAGCGTCCAAGGCATCAGCCAATCGCCTTCAGCCGGAACCGGAGAATTCTTATGAGTGATGCAAACCGCCAGAAAATCCTTGCCAAGGTCGACGCCTCGCGCAGCCAGGCCATCGAGTTCCTGCAGAAGATGGTGTCGATCCCGAGCGTCACCGGCGACGAGGCGGCGATCCAGAAATTCATGTCCGGCTACATGAAGGAGATCGGTCTCGATGTCGACATGTGGGAGACGGACTGGGAAGAACTGAAGAAGCACCCAGGCTACCGGCCGGTGGCGCGCGGCTATGAGGGCCGGCCCAACATCGTCGCCACGCTGAAGGGGACGGGTGGCGGCCGTTCTTTGCTCTTGAACGGCCATACCGATGTCATTCCCGTCGGCAATGGTGAGGGCTGGAGCGATAATCCCTGGTCGGCCAAGATCGAGAACGGCCGCATCTACGGCCGCGGCTCCTGCGACATGAAGAGCGGCGTCGCCAGCCATATATTGGCGGTGCAATATTTGAAGGAACTCGGCCTCACGCCGAAAGGCGACGTCATGATCAATGTCGTCATCGACGAGGAGGTGAGCGGCCACGGCACGCTCGACACGGTCATCCGCGGCTATCATGCCGATGCCGGCATCTCCGGCGAGACAAGCGATCTGCATGTCCAGCCGGCCTGCATCGGCCGCATCTGGTTCGAGATCGAGATCCAGGGCAAGCCGGCCGGCATCCAGCAACGCTATCTCGGCGTCAGCGGCATCGCGCTCGGCCAGAAGATCGTCCAGGCCGTGCAGGAACTGGAGGACGAGCGCGTCGCCACGGTGAAGCACCCGCTCTATCCGAGCGCCATCGATTCGCTGCCCTGCATCATCGGCTCCTTCCAGGCCGGCAATTATCCGAGCGCCTTCCCGGCCACCGCGCTGCTCAAGGGCTCGATCGGCACCGTGCCGGGCGAGGATCACGAGGGCGTCAAGCAGAGCCTGGTGAGGAAGATCGCCGAGGCGGCTGCGAAGGACGAGTGGATGAAGGATCATCCGCCGGCGGTGCGTTTCGTCGGCTATGACGCCGAAGCCTCGGAAATCCCGCGCGACCACGGCATCGTCGGGACGGTGAGCCGGGCCTATACGGAGATCACCGGCAAGGAGCCGACCATCAGCGGCCGCCAGGGCGCCGCCGATACGCGCTTCCTCAACAGCTACGGCCATACGCCGACCGTCATCTTCGGACCGGGATCGACCGCAATCATGCATTCGAACGACGAATATGTCTCGATCGACGATTACATCACCGCCATCAAGGTCATGGCCCTGTCGATCCATGATTGGTGCAATGGCGAGCGCGCGGACACCTGAGCTTGCTGATTCCGGCGTACCCAAAGCCGAGCTGTAATACGCGCCTTTACCGCTGCGTCACACCGGGCGAGGGCCCATACTTGCCTCGGTCGAACATCCCATGCTCAGGTGCGGATCATGCCGTCTTTCGCCGGTGACGAAAGCGGGCTTTTTCTCCCGCTTTGGACGAACCATGATCGGCGGCATAAAAGTCTTGCTGTCATCCTAAAAATAGGATGATATTGCGGTCGGCGGCGATGTGTGGGGCAGCGCCGCCGGAATTTCCTGCAGATGGAGGAAATCGATGAAGGCACAGGGCGTCGGCGTGTCCATGCGTCGCAAGGAGGATGATCGCTTCCTCCGTGGGCGCGGCCAATATGTCGGCGATATCCGCCTGCCCGGCATGAAGGACGTCGCTTTCCTTCGCTCTCCCATTGCGCATGGCAAGGTGCGCGGCTTCGCCGTTCCGGACAATGTCCGCGAACAGGTCGTGCTGCCGGAAGACCTGAAGGGCGTGAAGCCGATCGTCGTCGTATCCGGCCTTCCAGGCTTCAAGGTTTCCGAACAGCCGATACTGGCCTTTGAAAAGGTACGGCAGGTCGGCGAACTGCTTGCCATGTGCGTCGGTGACACGCGCGCGGCGGCCGAGGATGTCGCGGCCATGGTCGAGGTCGATCTGGAAGAGCTTCCCGCCGTCTACGACATGCTGAAGGCGCGCGAGCCCGGTTCGGCGCTGCTGCATGAGCACTGGGGCGACAATGTCTTTCTCGAAACTTTTGTCGACATCAACATCGAGGCGGCGTTCGACGCGCCGATCAAGGTGGTCCGCGAAATCTCGACCGCCCGCCAGAGCATGGCCCCGATCGAAGGGCGGGGCACGGTTGCCTATTGGGACAGCCGCATGGACCAGCTCGTTCTTTATACCGGCAACCAGATGCCGCATATCGTCCGCAACGGACTGGCCGAATGTTTGGGGCTCGGCCAGCACCAGATCAGGATCATCTGCCCCGATGTCGGCGGCGGCTTCGGCTACAAGGGCATTCTCCTGCCGGAGGATGTCTGTCTCGGCTGGTACGCGATGAAATGCGGGCATCCGGTGCGCTGGATGGAGGACCGGCGCGAACATCTGACCGCGGGCGCGAACTGCCGCGAGCATCATTACCGCATTACCGGCTATGCCGACCGCGACGGCAGGCTGCGCGGCATAGATTGCGAGGCGTCCGTCGATTCCGGCGCCTATTCGTCCTATCCGTTTTCCGCCTGCCTCGAAGCCGCCCAGGTCGCCTCGATCCTGCCGGGCCCGTATGATTTTCCCTCCTATCGCTGCCGCACCTGGTCCGTCGCCACCAACAAATGCCCGATTCTTCCCTTCCGGGGCGTGGCGCGCACCGGAGTCTGCTACGCGATCGAACTCGTCATGGATGCGATCGCGCGCGAGGCGGGGCTGGAGCCGCACGAAGTGAGGCTCAGGAATCTCGTCCGCCCCGATCAGATGCCCTTCGACAACATCACGAAGAAGCATTTCGACAGCGGCGATTACCCCCAGGCGCTGGAGCGGGCGATGGCTGCGATCGATTTGAAGGGTGTGCGCGAGCGGCAGAAGCGCGGCGAGTCGGACGGCCGGCTGATCGGCATCGGCCACGCGATCTATTGCGAGCAGAGCGCCCACGGAACCTCCGTCTATGCGGGATGGGGCATCCCGATGGTGCCGGGTCATGAGCAGGCGACGGCGCGCATGACGCCGGACGGCGGCCTCGAATTGCGGATCGGCGCGCACTCGCATGGGCAGAGCATGGAAACGACCATGCCCCAGATCGCGCACGAGATTCTCGGCATCGATATCGCCAGGATCAAGCTCGTTCATGGAGACACCGAATATACGCCCTATTCGACCGGCACCTGGGGGTCCCGCAGCGCCGTCATGTCGGGTGGCGCCGTTGCTGCCGCAGCGAAGGAAATCGCCAGGCTCGCCAAGGGCATCGGAGCGCATCTGCTGCAAGCCAGGATCGAGGACGTCCAGCTTGCCGATGGGGCGGTTCAAGGCCCGAATGGCAGCGTCACCCTCGAGGAGATCGCGCATACCTGGTATCATCGCCCGCAGGATTTGCCCCCCGATGTCGATCCGCGTGGGTTGGAGACCACCATCGGCTACAAGCCGGTCCGGGATTCGGGCACGTTCAGCTATGCCGCCCATGCGGTCGTCGTGGCCGTCGACCCCGAAATGGGCGACATCGAGATATTGGACTATGTCATCGTCGAGGATGGCGGCAAGCTCATCAACCCGATGGTCGTCGATGGCCAGATCTATGGCGGACTGGCGCAGGGCATCGGAACGGCTCTCTACGAGGAGATGAATTTCGATGCTTCGGGCCAGCCTCTGGCCTCGACCTTTGCCGACTATCTTTTGCCTGGGCCAACCGAGATTCCCGAGCCGCGGCTGGACCATATGGAGACCTTGTCCCCCTATACCGAATTCGGCGTGAAGGGCATCGGCGAAGGCGGCGCCATCGCCCCTCCGGCGGCGATCGGCAACGCGGTCAATGACGCGCTCCGCCGTTTCGGCGCGGAATTGCTGCATTCCCCGATGACGCCGCGCCGCGTGCTCGAAGCGATCGCTGAGAGCGCGGCGAAGAACGGGCGGAGCGAGGCAGCGTGAAACCGGTCGATTTCGATTATGCGCGCCCGAACGGGATCGACGCGGCCATCGCCCTGCTGGCCGACGGGACCCGCAGCATGAAACTGATGGCTGGCAGCCAGTCGCTCGGCCCTATGCTCAATATGCGGCTGGTGCAGCCCGATCTGGTGATCGACATCACTGGTATCGCCGAACTCAAATCCGTTCGCGACGAGCCGGACTGCATCGTCGTCGGCGCCTGCGTCACCCATGCCGATTTCGAGGACAGACGCGTTCCGGACGTGACGCGCGGCGCGCTGCCGCATGTCGCGCACGGCATCGCCTATCGCGCCGTCCGCAATCGCGGAACGATCGGCGGCAGCCTAACCCATGCCGATCCGTCGGCCGACTGGATATCGATCCTCTCGGCATTGGGCGGCAAGGTGACGCTCCGGGGACCGGCCGGCGACCGCACGCTCGCCGTCGAGGATTATATTCTGGGCGCGCTCGAGGCAGACTTGCAACCCGGCGAGATGCTGGTGTCGGTGACGGTGCCTAAATTGAGCCCGAAGGCGCGGTGGGGCTATTACAAGACCTGCCGCAAAACCGGCGAATTCGCCCATGCCATCGGCGCGTTCCTTATCGATCCCGATCGCGATGTCAGCCGCGCCGTGATCGGCGCCACTGAAAGCCGCCCTTTCGTCGTCCAGGCCGCGCATGATTTGATCGGCGACGGCAGGGCCAAGCGGCTGAGCGACGGCTTCGAGAGCGAGGCGGTCGCCAAGATGATCGAGGACAACGGCATGACCGACCCGATCGACCGCCAGTCTCACCTCGTCGCGCTCAGACGCGCAATCGAGCAGGCAAGACCCGCATGAACGAGATCAATCTTACCGTCAACGGCAAACCGGTCGCGGCTTCTGCCGAACCCCGGACCCATTTGGCCGATTTCCTGCGCGAGACGCTCAACCTCACCGGCACGCATATCGGCTGCGAGCATGGGGTCTGCGGCGCCTGCACGCTTCTGATCGACGGGATTCCGGCCCGTTCCTGCATCACCTATGCGGCGGCCTGCGACAATGCGGAAATCACAACCATCGAAGGCCTCGACGAGGACGAGATCGCGACCGAGCTGCGCGCCGCCTTTTCGAGCGCCCATGGCTTGCAGTGCGGCTATTGCACGCCCGGCATGCTGGTCTCGGCGAGAGATGTGGTGCTGCGCATGGAAGCGCCCTCCGAGCATGACATCCGCGTCGCCATGAGCGGCAATCTCTGCCGGTGCACGGGCTATGTCGGCATCATCCGGGCCATCCGCGGCGTCGTCGAGGCGCGCCGCGCACGGGGCGTCAAGGCCGTGCCCGACGGGCATCGGTCTGTCCTCGGGCCGGTGGGTTCGGGCCATGCGGAGGCGGTCGCCGCGTCGGAAATGGCGGCTTCTCTCGTCAAGACTCCGAAGGTCGCGCAGGTCACGGCGGCGCAGCCGCGTGCAGGCGCGGAGATCGACGCCGGCTGGAAACCGCAAACGGAGTTCTCAAGAAGCTTTACCGTTTCGCATCCTCCGAATGCCGTCTGGGATTTTTTCGGCCGGATCGGCGAGGTCGCCTCCTGCCTGCCGGGCGCCGCGCTCGCGGGCGAGCCCATCGATGGCCATGCCGAGGGGCATATGAAGGTCAGGGTCGGCCCGATCCGCGCCGAATTTCAGGGCGTCGCCGACGTGACGCGTGACGAGAAAACGCGGACCGGCAGGATTGTCGGCGCCGGTAAGGACCAGCGCAGCAATTCGGCGACAAAGGGCGTAGTCAGCTATGCTGTCAAGCCCGGCGCCGGGCCGGGTGAGACGCGCGTCGATGTGACGATCGGCTACACGCTGACGGGCATGCTCGCTCAATTCGGGCGCTCGGGCCTAGTCCAGGATGTCGCCAACCGGATCATCGATGCGTTCACGAAAAACCTCGAAACCAGGATGGCGGGAGACGATCTTCGGGCCGACGCTAAGGAATTCAATGCCGGATCCCTCGTATCTTCCGTCATTATTGAGCGGATCAACCAGTTCGTAGCAAAACTTTTTGGGAGAAAGACATCGTAAAAGCTGTCGTCAGCCTCGTCTTGCTGCCGGATCCCATCTATTTTTCCGGTGATCGACAAAAACATGTGTATTGGCGGTTGCATCCTGAGGCTTTGTCTGGATCACACGATCCATTCGGCCTAAGTGATGCATCATGAAAAGATTGAATTCTGTCCACGACAAGAGCCGAATACCGCTTTATGCGCAGGTTGCATTGGTCATGCGCCAGCGGATCGAGACCGGCCATTGGGCGCAAGGCGAAAAGATTTCCACACTGGAGGCGCTCGAGCAGGAATTTTCGGTGGCGCGCGTCACCATACGCCAGGCGATCGACATGCTGCGCAACGAGGGCCTGCTCGAAGCGCAGCAGGGCCGCGGAACCTTCGTCCTGAATGCGCCGAAGCGCAATCGCTGGCTGAACCTCGCCAGCGATTACGACACCATGCTCGCTTCCATCCGCAAGAACGTGCCGCGCCGCGTCCACATCGAAAACAAGGCGCAGCCGCCCGAGCTTGAAGAAGGCGAAGGGGAACTCGCCGATGGTTACGCCTTCCTGCGCAGCGTGCAATACAATGAGGACGAGCCGTTCTCCGTCGTCAATCTGCACCTTTCACGGCATATCTTCGACAAGGATCGCAAGCGCTTCAAAAAGCAGGCCGCTTTCGCGGCGATCGCCGAGATGGACGATGTGACGGTCGCCCACGCCTATCAGACGCTGACGATCGGCGTCGCCGATCCGGAAACGGCCGATCTGCTCAAGATCGGATTGGGGGAGCCGACGGCCGATTGCCGGCTCGTCCTGGTCGATCACCAGGGCGTGGCGATCTATGTCGCCAACATCCATTATCGCCGGGACTGCTTCGCCATGCGCATGGATCTGCTGGACAAATCCAGCCGGCGCAAGGCGAATTGATACCAGCGACTCTTCTGTTGGGTGCGTCCTTCGAGGCTCGCCCTTCGGGCTCACACCTCAGGATGAGGGAGGCGAGCGCCAACGGTCCTCATCTTGAGGCGCTTGCGAAGCAAGCCTCGAAGGACGCACTGCACCGGCGGAGTCAGCCGAGAGCCTTTGGTATGAACGCGCTCAGGCCGGTTCCAGAACCTCTTCGGGCGCGCAACCGACGATCGCCTGATAACGGCCCTGGTCCGTTGCCCCCTCGGTGTTGATGACGAATATGCGCGACGATGTGTTGAGGCCGAGCCTGGCCCTGTCGTCTTCATTGGATGCCGCCCGAAGCAATCCGGCCAGGCCGGCGCAACCGCTTTCGCCGGCGACGATGACGGGATCGCCGCCGACCGGCCGCGCCAGGCGGCGCATCGTCTCCCTGGCGTCATCTTCGCTGATCGTCATGAAGGCATCGGCCTTGCGGCTCAGGATGCGCCAGGCGACGAGGGAAGGCTCGTAGCATTCGAGCATCGCCATGATCGTCGGCTCGCCATGCCGGACCCTGACGGGCCTGCCCTGGCGCGCGCTTTCATGGAGGCAGGCGGCCAATTCGGGTTCGACGACGGTAAGCGTCGGCCGCTCTTCGCCGATTCTGGCGTCGAAATAGCCCGCGACGGCGGCGGCAAGACCGCCGACGCCCGCCTGGACGAAGATGTGGGTGGGCCTTTCGGGGAGCTGATCCAGGGCTTCGCCAAGCATCGCCGTATAGCCTTGCATGACAAAGCGCGGGATCCGCTCATAGCCCGGCCAGGACGTGTCGGAGACGACGGTCCAGCCTCGTTCACCGCAGATGCGCGCGGCTTCCGCGACGGAATCGTCATAGGTGCCCTCGATCCGGATGATCTCGGCGCCCTGACCGGCGATCGCCGCGACGCGTTCCTCGCTGACGCCGGAATGCACGAAGATCGCCGCCCTGGCGCCGACCAGTTTGGCTCCGGCCGCGACAGACTTGCCGTGATTGCCGTCCGTGGCGCAGCCGAAAATCATGCCGCCGGCAACCTGTCGCACCGCTTTCGACTGCAAATCCTCGATTTCAACCGGCATGCCGAGCTTGCGGCCTGCCTCTTCGAGCACGAGACAGACGACGGCATAGGAGCCGCCGAGCGCCTTGAAGCTGCCCAGGCCGAGCCGCGTGCTTTCGTCCTTCACATGGATGGACGCGACGCCGATCCCGCGCGCCAATCCGTGCAGGGAATGCAATGCCGTCCGCTTGTGATCGGGCCTTTGCGAAAGAAATCTTTGCACACGCGACGTCGCTTCCCCGCTCAACGCCTCCACATCGTCGGCGTCGAGCTCTTTTCCGTGGGAGGAGGCGGTGTTCAGCAAAAGCATGGCGGGTCTCCTTGTCTGCGCCACGCAAATATGTTTCGCTTTACCCGAATTTTTCGCTCTATTTCGCCATTAACAAGAAACAGAATTGCGCAACATCGTCTCATCCGGTGAAAAATGAAACCGTCCATCGATCTCGATCGTTTCGATCTTGCGATCCTCGACATCCTTCAGCGCGACAACACCGTGCCGCAGCGCGTCATCGGCGAGCGGATCAATCTTTCGGCGGCGGCCGTCCATCGCCGCATCCGGCGCATGCAGGAAGAAGGCGTCATCATCGGCAATTATGCCGTGGCGGATCCCGCGCTCGTCGGCTCGCCGCTCACGATCGTGGTCGAAGTGCATATCGAAAGCGAGCGGCTGGACCTTCTGGACGCGGCCAAGCGCAGCTTCGCCGCCGATCCGGAAGTCCAGCAATGCTATTATGTGACGGGAGAAGCCGATTTCGTGCTGATCGTGACCGTCGCTTCCATGGCGGATTACGACGCGCTGACGCGACGGCTCTTTTTCGAGAACCACAATGTGAAGCGCTTCCGCACGCTGGTGGTGATGGACCGCATCAAGGCCGGGCTATCGGTTCCGCTCGGCTGAAAAAGAGCCCGGCATCGAATGCCGGGCGGGAGGAAACCAGGGCGATTCAATTCAAATCCCGCGCCGTTCCCCCTCACCCCAACCCTCTCCCCGCAAGCGGGGCGAGGGGGCGGAGACGCTGCGGCCAGTCTTCTTCTCCCCGCTTGCGGGGAGAAGATGCCGGCAGGCAGATGAGGGGCATCGGCGGCCTTGAACTTGGGAAGGAAGCACAGTTTCATAAAAGGACAATCACGACCCGAACGGCAGCACGATCTTTCCATCCTTGATCTGTATCAGCGTCCCATGCGCGATGTACTGGCCGCTTTCCCGGCCCTTGGGACCGTCCTTCTCGAACGTCACGTCGCCATTGATGGTGGGGACGTTCACCTGCCACAAGGCCTGCCGGATTGCGTCGGGGTCGGCTTTCCCGGCCTTTTCGATCGCCGCCTTCAGAACATAGATGCCGTCATAGCCGCGATAGCTCTCGGTCAGACCTGCCTCGTTGTAGCCGGCCTTTTTCCAGGCCGCCATGAAGCCCTTGGCGATGTCCGGATGCGGGCTCTTGTCGGCGAACCAGGGCGCGAAAAACACCAGATGCATGGAATCGTTTGCGGCAGCGCCAGCCTGGGCGATCAACTGGTCCGGGTTCTGCGAGCCGCCGGTCGTGATGATCTTCTTGTTTATCCCGAGAGCCGCCGCCTGCTTCAGGACCAGGGTTAGCTGCTCGACCGCCGTTGTGACGATGATCGTGTCGGAATCGGACGCCTTGATCTGGGACAGTTGCGCGCTCATGTCCTGCGCGTCTTCGTCCATCTTGTCCTTGAGCCCTACCTTTATGCCGTTTTCCTCAAACATCTTGCTGAAATCGGTGATGGTGCCGAGACCCCAATCATTGTTGATGGCGAGGAAATCGACCTTCTTTATGCCGAGCTTCGGCAGGAACGTCTTGAACATCCGCGCTTCGACCCAGGACGGAGGGGAGATGCGGAAGATATAGGGATTGCCCTGTTTCGTGATCTTGCTGGAAGAAGAGGTTTCGACCAGCATCGGAACCTTGTACTGCATGAGCTTCGGCATGACCGCGAGCGTCAGGCTGGAACCCCAGGCTCCCATCATCACCGGCACGTGGTCACTGTCGATCAGCTTTTCGGCGACCGCCGCGGCTTCCGTCGGATTGCTTTTGTTGTCCTCGACGACAAGGTCCAGCTTCTTGCCCAGAATGCCGCCCTTGGCGTTGATTTCGGCGGCGGCGATCTTGGCGCCGTTAACGATGTAGCTGCCGGATGCGGCAAATGGACCCGTCAGCGGCTCGTTCACTCCGATCTTTATATCATCCGCATGCGAAGCGGCGGCGGAAGCCAGCAGCAGGGCGACAGCAACCGCCACTGCCCGCCTTTTCGTCGTAGACATCGATTTCTCCTCTCGAGGGGCGGCGTTCATCCCATATCGAATTTTGTCTCAGCCCCGCTATGATCTTATCATACCATAATTAGAATGATAGAAAATTCTTGCAATAAGACGAGATTCGGCGATGCTGCACGGACCAGGCTCGAAACCGGCGGGACGGAGGCCATTCTGAAAAGCCGCCTCGCGGCGACGGTATCGAAAGCAGCTTCGGAATTTGCGATCCAAAGCGAACGAAAAAACTAATTTACCGGGGCAGGCGTGCTGTCCAAATTCGCAACGCCTCCCTTTCAGTGGATGCAGGCGGCGCTTCTCAAATGAAATAATCCCATCAGCAATATAGGCAATTCGAAGCGCCTGGAAGGCCATAGGGAAGATTCATCGTAAAGGGCTGAGAAATATGAAAGTAAAAGACGTTGTCTATTCGGTGGGGCAGTCGGGATATCTCCATCGTGACCTTATGGCCATAAAAGCGGGCGCAAAGGCGGACGGATTCATATTCCATGGAAAACCTGTCCTCCCGGGCTATGAACAGATCGTCGAACCCGGAACGATCGTTTCCGTCATGCTACGCCTCGAGGACGGACAGGTCGCTTTCGGCGATTGCGCGGATGTGATCCTGGCGGGAGCCGCCGGCCGCGACCGGGTTTTCAAGGCCGAAGAGCATATGGATGTTCTGGAGAGCACGCTGAAGGGGCGGCTTGCCGGCCGCGACGTTTCGAAATTCCGTTCCAATGCCGAAGAATTCGACCGGCTTCAATATGGGGGCAAGCCGCTTCACATGGCCCTGCGCTACGGCATCACGCAGGCCTTGCTTCACGCCACGGCGCTTTCGCGGCATGTGACCATGGCGGAAATCATCGCCGCGGAATATGATTCGACCATCTCCAAAACGCCGATACCGATCCTGGCTTCCGGCCATCGCGACGACCCGCTCCAGCTCGATCGCACCATCCTGAAGGAGCCCGGCCTGTTGCCTCATGCCAGCTTCACGACCGTGGAGCATGTCGGCCGTTCCGGCGAGCATTTGCTGGCCTTCGCGAAGACGGTCGCGACGCGCCTCAAGGAGATCGGCCGCAAGGAATACCGGCCGCGGATCCATCTCGACGTCTACGGGACGCTGGGCGAACTCTTTTCAAACGACGTCGAGAAAATAGCGGCATATCTCGCCACCGTCGCCGATGCGGTCAGGCCTTACGACTTCCTGATCGAATCCCCGATCATCGCGAAGACCCAGCGCGAGCAGATCGAGCTGTTCAAGCAACTCAGGGCGACATTGAAGCGGAACGGCACGCCGATCGGCGTCATCGCCGACGAATGGTGCAACACGCTTGAAGACATCAAGCTGTTCACGGACGAGGCCGCATCGGATTTCGTCCAGATCAAGACGCCCGACCTCGGCGGAATCAACAACACGATCGAGGCGGTCCTCTACTGCAAACGGCATGGGATGGGCGCGGCGCTCGGCGGGACCGCCAACGAAACGGACCAGTCGGCGCGCATCTGCACGCATATCGGGCTCGCCTGCGGCCCGGATTTCATGCTGTCCAAGCCGGGCCTCGGCGTCGATGAGGCGCTGATGATCCAGCGCAACGAGATGGCCCGCACGCTCGCTCTCCTGCAAGCCGGGGCCTGATACGGAAAATGCAACGCACGGCTTCGGCGAGCGGGTGAGGGGGCATGCGATCGGCTTGACCGGGTCAAGATCCAAAAAAACGCCAATCGAAAAGGGGAACGAAAATGAAGAGATTGTTGTCATCCCGCAAAATGCCAGGCGTCCTGGCAAATGGCCTCCGCTCCGGCCTTCTTTGTGCGGCGCTCTTCGCCTTGCCGCTTATCCAGGCGGCGCAGGCCGCGGAAACGAAGCCCGTCGACGGCGGCACCGCGATCGCGGCGCTCGGAGCGGATCCGGCGGTGCTCAATCCGGCGATCAGCGTCGGCGTGCCCGACGTCTTTACCGGATGTATCCTCTATGACGCGCTTATCCGCTTCGGCCAGAACTTCAAGATCGAGCCGTCGCTGGCGAAATCCTGGGAGATTTCTCCCGACGGCCTGACCTATACGTTCCATCTTGAAAAGGCGTCCTTTACCGACGGCCAGCCCGTCACCTCCGAGGACGTCAAATTCTCGCTGATGGACGTTTCGTCGAAATATGGTCCGAAATTCATCGCGGCCGGCAAGTTCATCAAGGAGATCGACACGCCCGATCCGATGACGGTCGTCATCAAGCTGTCGAAGCCGTTTGGCCCCTTCCTGTTTTCGCTCGCCTGCGAGCAGAATGCGGCGATCCTTCCCGAGCATGTCTTCAAGGGGACCGACGTTCTGAAGAATCCGGCCAGCCTGTCGCAGCCGGTCGGCGAAGGACCGTTCATGCTGAAGGAATGGGTGCGCGGCGACCATCTGACCTTCGTCAAGAACCCGCATTACTGGCGCAAGGGCGAACCCCATCTCGACCAGATCGTGGTGAAGATCATGCCCGATACGCCGGCACGTGTTCTCGCCCTGCGCGCCGGCGAGGTGGACTTCATCGACGAATATTATTTCCCCTTGAGCGCCTACAGCCAGTTCTCGCACAACCCCAATTTCACGCTCCAGGATGTCAGCTATCCTAGCGACGACGTGCTGATCATCAACACGAAGCGCCAGCCCTTCGACAAGCCGGAGGTGCGGCAGGCGCTCTTGATGGCGATCGACCGCGACTTCATCCACAAATCCGTTTTCTACGGCATTGGCGGCGTGGCGGTCAGCTCCATCGATACGCGTATCAAATGGGCGTACAACCCGGCCGTCAATTACGACAAGATGTATCCCTATGACCCGAAGAAGGCGGCCGCCCTTCTCGACAAGGCCGGCGTGAAGCCCGGCTCCGACGGCACGCGTTTCACGCTGCATCTTTCCTATGATGCGGGCCGGCCGGAATACAACGCCCTGGCGCAGGCATTGCAGCGCTACTGGAAGGCGATCGGCGTCAATGTCGTCCTGCAGGGAGCGGAACGGCCCGTCGTATTGAAAAAGGTCTATAGCGACTACGATTTCGACGTGACGATCCAGAATTACACCACGTCCGGCGACCCGGCCCTCGGTATAGCCCGGCTTTATGTGACGGATTCGATCAAGAAGGGATCGACCTTCAACAATGCCAGCCAGTACTCGAACCCGGAGGTCGACAAGCTCTTCCGGGAGGGCCAGAACGGGCGCACCGAGGAAGAGAGGGCCAAGGACTATTTCAAGGTCCAGGAAATCCTCGCCCGCGACCTGCCCGTCCTGACGATCCATCAGCAGGCCGAGATCGACGCCGCATCGAACCGTCTCCACGACGTCTTCTTCGGCGCCAACTATGTCTGGTGGGGCAGCGTGTGGATGCAACAATGATGCAACCGACCCTTACGGAATCGCTTGCCGCCTATTGGTCGCGGGTTTCCTTCGACGAGATACCGGCGGAGACGATCAGGACCACGAAGCGGTTCCTGCTCGACACGCTGGCCGCTGGCATAGCCGGCGCCAGCACCAAGGTGACGCAAAGTGTGATCGACGCGTGCGGCCAATGGCTTGAAGGCGGTCCTGCCGGATCGGGCGCGGTCTGGGGGAGGGAGGTTCGCCTCCCTGCGCCGCAGGCCGCGCTCGTCAACGGAACCTCGGCCCATGCTTTGGAATTGGACGATTTCGGCGGCTGCGGCCACTCCGGCGCGGTCGTCATCCCGGCGGCCTGCGCGCTTTCCGGGCGCGGCGGCGTTTCGGGCCGCGATCTGCTCGTCGCGATCTTGGCGGGCTACGATCTCGCCGCGCGCGTTCTGGAAGGCGCCGCCGGATACCGCCCGCACAATGCGCTCGGCTGGCATTCGACCGGAACCTGCGGCAGTTTCGGCGCCGCCGCCGCGGCGGCAAGACTGATGAAGCTGGATGCCGCGAAATTCGCCGACGCGCTTGGCATCGCCGGAACCTTTACGGGCGGCATCTGGGCCTTTCTCGCCGACGGTGCGGATACGAAGCGCTTCCATCCCGGCAAGGCATCCGAAACTGGGGCGGCGGCCGCCTTTCTCGCCCGCTCGGGCATGAGCGGTCCGCGACAAATATTGGAAGCGGAATGGGGCGGCTTTTTCGGAACCTACACGCCTGGCATCGCCACGCCGGAACTGACATTGGAAAAGCTCGGCGAGGAATTCCGCATCGTCCGCTCGGGCATGAAGCCCTATGCCTGCTGTCGCGGGCTGCATTTCACCATTGACGCGCTTTTCGAATTGATGGCGGAGATGGGAGCCCCGTCGGAAGCCATCGCGAAAATGGTCGTCCATGGCAATGCGCAGACTGTGCGGCAGTTCGGACGCCAGGACATTGCGACGCTTCTCGATGCGCAATTCAGCATGCCCTACGCGCTGGCAGTCGCCGCCGAAAGCGGCAGGGCGACGATCGACCAGTTCAGTCCGCTCAGGACCGGCGAGGCAAATATCAAGCGCCTGATGACGGTGACGGAGATCGTGCCGGATCGCGTACTGAAGGATGGCGACTATCCTGCGCTCGAATTGCATCTGAAGGACGGGCGCAGCCGGGAACGCAGCATCGCCTTTGCCAAGGGCGCTCCGGAGAACCCGTTGACGGACGACGAACTCGCCCTCAAGGTTGAAACGCTCGTGGCGCCGGTTCTCGGGTCGGAGCGCCACAAGCGGATCGTCGAAGCCGTGGATCGTCTCGACAAGATGGCTGACGCTGCGGAACTGATGGACCTGCTCGGAAATCCCGAGAGCCCGGCGAGGGCCGCCTGAGAATGACACGTTTCATTCTGTCGCGCCTTTTCTGGGCTGTTCCGATCATCATCCTGATCCTTGCCGTCAATTTCCTGCTGGTCCATCTGGCGCCGGGCGATCCGGTCCAGGCGCTGGTCGGCGATTTTCCAGCGCCCCAATCCTATATCGACCAGGTCCGGCATGAATTCGGACTGGACCAGTCGATCTGGGTGCAGCTTTGGCGCTATTTCGAGAACCTTGCCAGCGGAAACCTCGGCTATTCCTTCGCCAATCGTCAGCCCGTGCTCGACCTGCTTCTGGTGAGGACCGGCGCGACGCTGATCCTGATGATCCCCGCGCTGACGGCGGCATCCGTCCTCGGCGTTTTCCTCGCCCTCCTTGCCGCCCCTCGTTCCGGCAGCGTCTTCGACAGCGGCATCACGGCGCTCAGCCTCTTCGGCTATTCGGTTCCGATCTTCTGGCTGGGGCAGCTTTTCATCATCCTTTTCTCGATCCATCTCGGCTGGCTTCCGGCGCAGGGGATGATTTCGCTGAGGTCAGCCGGCACCGGCTGGGGCTACGCCCGCGACCTCATCTGGCATATGGTGCTGCCCGTCTTCAGCATCACGATCTTCTTCATCGCCATCGTCGCGAGGGTCGCCCGCGCCAGCGTCGTCGGCGTCCTGTCCGAGGATTTCATCACGACGGCCCTTGCCAAGGGCATGTCCCGGCGCACCGTGCTCTGGCGGCATGTGCTGCCCAACGCGATGATCCCGGTCGTTACGGTGATCGGCTACAATTTCGGCTATTCGCTCACCGGCGCGATCCTGGTCGAGACGGTTTTCGCCTGGCCCGGCCTCGGGAATCTGTTCATCACCTCTGTGGGAAATCGCGACTACCCCGTGCTGCAGGGCATCCTGCTGTTCTCGGCGATCATGGTCGTGATCGCGAATCTCGCCACGGATTTCATATATGTGATCCTCGATCCGCGCGTGCGCCGCTCCTATGGAGCGCAAAATGCATGAGTTCTGGTTGAAATTCGCGGGCCATCGGTTCGGCCTCGCCGGCCTGGTCTTCATCGTTGCGCTCATCGTGCTGGCGGTGATCTATCCCTTCATCGTGCCTTACGATCCCGCCGCGATCTCGAACGACATCATGATGGGGCCATCGGCCAGACACTGGCTCGGCACCGACGATCTCGGCCGCGACGTCTTCGCCGGAATGTGCCAGGGCATTCAGGTTTCGTTGACGGTCGGCTTCGCGGCGGCGCTTGCTTCCTCCGTGCTCGGCATCCTCATCGGGTCGGTCGCCGGCTTCGCGGGCGGCAGGACCGATCTTGGCCTGATGCGGTTTTCCGAGATGTTCCAGGTCATGCCGAGCTTCATTCTCGCCGCCGTCATCGTGGCGATCGCCGGTCCTGGACTGGCGCGCGTCGTCGCTGTCATAGCCATTCTCGCCTGGCCTCAGGTGGCGCGCGTCATCCGCGGCGAGGTCCTGCGCATACGCCAGCTCGAATTCGTCGACGCTGTCCGCTGCCTCGGATACCGCGAAGGCGCGATCCTGTTCCACGAGGTCATACCGAATGCCCTTCCTCCCGTCCTCGCCGTCGGCACGCTCATCGTCGGGCAGGCGATCCTTCTGGAGGCTTCCCTGAGTTTCCTCGGGCTGAGTTCCGCTGACCTGATCAGTTGGGGCCGCATGTTGAACAACGGACAGCGGTTCCTCTTCGACGCGTGGTGGCTTTCCTTCTTCCCGGGAGCCGCGATCTTCCTTACCGTGCTTGCCTTCAACCTTGTCGGCGATGCAGTCGGGGCGGTATTGAATCCCAAGGGCGAACAGAAATGAACGGGGACCAGCGCGCAACGCCGATCGTGAAGGTCGAGGGCCTGCGCATCTCCTATCTGCGCGGCGGCAATGCCGTTACCGCGGTCAAGGAAGCCAGCCTGGCGATCCGGCCGGGCGAAGCGGTCGGGCTGGTAGGAGAGTCCGGATCGGGGAAATCCACCCTTGCCCGTTCGCTGCTCGGGCTGAACCCTCAATCGCGCTCGCAGATCGACGCCGGCAGCATCGTCATCGCCGGCACGGACGTTACTCGGTATGGCCCGTCGCAATGGGAGAAGATCCGGGGCCGGCCGGTCGCCATGATCTTCCAGGATCCGCTGACCTATCTCAACCCCGTGATGCGGATCGGTCGGCAGATCGCCGAGAGCGTGCGGCGCCACGACCGCGGGGCGGATGTGAGGGCGCGCGTGGCCGAATTGCTCCGTCTCGTCAAGCTGCCGGAAGCGATAGCGCGGGCTTACCCGCATGAACTGTCCGGCGGCATGCGCCAGCGCGTGCTCATCGCGATCGCGCTCGGCTGCCGCCCGAAGCTCCTGATCGCCGACGAGCCGACGACCGCGCTCGACGTCACCACGCAGGCAGAGATCATGGCGCTTCTGGCCGAATTGCGCGAACGGCTTGGAATGGCCATGCTTTTGATCAGTCACGACCTCGGGCTCGTGGGCTCAGCATGCAGCCGCATCTATGTGATGTATGCCGGTTATGTCATCGAGAACGGGTCGAACGGCGATGTCTTCATCCGGCCGGCCCACCCCTATACCAAGGGGCTGCTGCTGTCCGCCGAGGTGAAACGCAACGCAGACGGGCGCTTCGTGACGATCGGCGGCGACGTGCCGAATCCCGCAACGATCGTCGAGGGATGTCCTTTCCGGCCGCGTTGCCCGGTCGCGATGGACGAATGCGGGACGATGCCCGCCTTCACTCCGATACCCAACCGCGCGGCGCACGAAGTGCGGTGCTGGTATGTCGAGCGCCATCCGGTCATCCAGGCGGAAGAGATCCATGCCGCAAGCTGAAGTCCCGCTACTCGAGCTCCGCGGCGTCGTGAAGACATTCCGCAACGCCGCCGGCACGCCGGTGCATGCGGTCAAGGATATCAGCCTGACGGTCGGGCGCGGCGAGATCATCGCGCTCGTCGGAGAAAGCGGCTCGGGGAAGTCGACGCTGGGGCGCATCGCCCTCGGGCTCATCCGCCCCGACAAGGGCGAAATACGCTTGAACGGACGCCCGCTGACGGAACTGTCTCCCCAGGCATTCCGCGACGCCCGCATCGCCATGCAACCGATCTTCCAGGACGCCACCGCCTCGCTCAACCCGCGCCGCACGGTGCGCGAGCTGATGCGCCAGGCGTTCGGCCGCTCAGGGCGCGGATCGGATGCCGGGATTGCAGCCCTTCTCGACAGCGTCGGCCTCCGGCCCGGGAGTGAATATCTGCCGCGGCTTCCGCATGAATTGAGCGGCGGCCAGCGCCAGCGGCTGGCGATCGCGCGCGCATTGGCGATCGAGCCCCAGCTTATCATCGCAGACGAGCCGCTGTCCGGCGCCGATGTCTCGATCCGCGGCCAGGTTCTCAACCTGCTTCTCGATATCAAGGATGCCAGGAATGTCGCCTATCTGATGATCACCCACGATATCGCGGTCGCGCGCGCCTTCGCCGACCGCGTTCTGGTGATGATGCAAGGGGAGATCGTCGAGGAGGGACCATCCGGCGAGGTGCTGTCCAACCCGCGGCACGATTATACCCGCCGCCTCATCGCAGCCGTTCCGGTATTGGCTCGAGCTTGACGGGGAAAGCGGGCTCTGCCCTTTGGGGCGGCCACTATTGTCGACCCCCCTCCGTCTCGGGCTTCGCCCTCGCCACCTCCCCCCGCTTCGCGGGTGGCGGATGGACGCCAGGACAGCGGCCGTCCATCCCCCTATGGATGTGGGAGAGGCGGTGAGGGGCATCATCCACTTGCCATGTGCGCGCTATTGCATCCGCGTCAATCCAGAAGGTTGATTCGCAGCGCGAAGTAATCCTTGTGATAGTGGATGTTGGCGATGTAGATCGCCACGCCCGTGTCGTCCACCAGCACCAGCCGGCAATCGGCCGTGGGTTCCCCCAGCCCGATGTTGAGAAGACCAGCCGTTTCCGGATCCGCCACGCCGATGGTGAGAACCTGGTTGGCGTGGCTTATCGCGACATCGCCCATCGCGATGATCCTGGGCAGGGCAGCCGTACGGGCGAACTGTTTCGGATCGCGGTCGAATATGCGCTGCGCCAGATAGAGGTTGACGATCGAAAACGGTTCGTTGTCGTTGTACTGGACGCTTCTGAGGAACGTATATCCTTCCGCAAGCGCGCCCTCGCCATCGCGCAGTTTCGGCAACGGCGCGTCCCGCGTAATGTGGACATGCTTGAGCTTGTTTTCCCTCAGGGAAGCGACCATGGAATCGAAATCGCTCGCCAGATTGAACCAGCGGTCGTGCCGAGGCCGGTGGACGACGAAAGTGCCTCTGCCTTGCTGGGCTTCCAGCAACCCTTCGTTCCGCAGCATTTCGATCGCCTGACGGATCGTCACCCGCGCCACCGAAAACTCGGCCTCGAGTTCTTCGAGCGTCGAGATCTTGCCGCCTTCGGCCCAATGGCCCTTCTCGATACGCTGGCGCATCACGGAAGCGACCTGGACGTATAGCGGGACGCGGCTGCGGTCGTAAATGGAGGAGATTTTATTCATCATGCGGATATATGGCACATGTTCGGGCTACGCCAGCGACAGCCCAAGTGGCCTGTGGGAAACGCACGAGGATCGCGCGGGCGCACCGGTGTAAATCTACTAATGATACTAATGTCCATAACATAAAATGAATTTCGCGTATAGACGCGAGTTCGCCGGGGGCATCTCCGCCGCCGACGGGGCCGCCCCCCGGCATGGCGCCATCGCGGCGGTGGCCCCATAAGAGCATGACGCGATTCGATCGCGCATCACGCTCTCACGGCCCTTGCGTCAGGCGGCAAGCGCCGCCCGCGTGCGGCCGATCATCAGCGCGGCGCGCGCCGCCTCGCGGCCCTTCTCGACGAAATGCGCCTTGTAGATCGCGTCATGATGCTCGCCCTCGCGGTATTGATGTGGCGTGAGCGAGACCGAAAGGACCGGAATGCCGCTGTCCATGGCGGCGCGCATGAGTCCGTCGACGACCGCCTGGGCGACGAATTCGTGGCGGTAGATGCCGCCATCGACGACGAAGGCGGCCGCGGCGACCGCCGCATAGCGACCGGATTGAGCGAGATCGCGCGCGAGAAGCGGCATTTCGAACGCCCCTGGCACGTCGAAGACGTCCACCTGTGCGGCCGGAATGAGTTCGAGGAAGCCGTCGAGGGCGCGATCGACGATGTGGGAATGCCAATTGGCCTTGATGAAGGCATAGCGGGCTGGTGTCATGTAATCACCTCTTTCGTAACAGACACGTCACCCAAGGCGATCACGGATAGCCGCGTGCAAAATGCGCACACCAAGCCATACGTTCTCTCTCATCCGGACTATACCGTCGGCCCAGGCCTCTCACCTGATCTGCTGACCCTTCCGAAGAAGGCGCTCGCGGGCTCGCGGCTCCTGCCGCATACCGCCGGTGGGGAATTTCACCCCGCCCTGAGAACGGCGGCAAAATAGGCAGAGCGGCGCCGATTTGCAAGATGCCGATCGCTTCCCTTTCACGTCACTATGACATGATGAGGCCGCCATCGACATTGATCGTCTGGCCGGTGATATAGGAAGCATCGTCCGAGGCGAGGAAAGCGACGAGACCGGCCACGTCCTCGCCCGTTCCGGCGCGGCCGGCGGGGATGTTCTTCACCCATTCGGCCATCAGTTCGCCCGGCTTGTAGTCGCCGAGCAGCTTGCCCCAGACCTCGTCATTATAGGCCCACATATCGGTCTCGATGATGCCGGGACAGAAAGCGTTGACGGTGATCGCCTCCTTGGCGAGTTCCTTCGCCAGGCTCTGGGTTATGCCGACGACGCCGAATTTCGACGCCGCGTAATGCGGCGTGTAGATGAAGCCCTGCCGGGCCTGGCCCGAGGCCGTGTTGATCAGGCGGCCGCCGCGTCCGTGCTTGCGCATGCGGGCGACCGCCTCCTGACAGCAGAGGAAGACGCCCGTGGTGTTCACCTCGAGAACCTTGCGCCATTCCTCGATGGTCAGTTCTTCCAGCTTGGCGATGGTGATAATTCCGGCATTCTGGATCGAGATATCGACCGAGCCGAAGAGCGCCTCCGCTTTGTCATAGAGGGCGGCGACCTCGTCCTTTCTGGTCACGTCCGCGACGAAGCTTTCGGCGATGCCGCCCTTTTCGCGGATGGAAGCGACGACATCGTCCGCCTTTTCATTGGCGCTGACGAGAACGCGCGCGCCTTCTCCGGCAAAGCGGCGGGCGATCGCCGCGCCGATGCCGCGGCTGCCGCCCGTGATCACCACCGTCCTGTTCTCGAAACGCTTCACGTCCTTCTCCTTCGAACAATCGTCATCCGTTTGCGATTTCCTGAATGCCGGCCCGGGCGTCCCCGCCGTCTCCGCTCCGCAGCAACGCCTCCGCCGTGTAATTGTCAGTCACGAGGACCGAGATGAACCGGCCAAGCATGGCGGCGCGGATCGCCGCGACCTTGCGCAAGCCGCCCGCTACGCCGATGACGCGGGGAATGCGGGCCAGTTGCGGCAGGTCGATCCCGATGATCCGGTCGTCGCAGGAGGAACGCACTTGCCGGCCGGTTGCGTCGAAGAAGCGCAGGCCCATATCGCCCACCGCTCCCATGCGGCCGAGCTCGGACAATTCATGCGGGGTCAGCCGATTGCCGCTGTCGGCCAGCATCTGCGACGGCTCGAGCGCGCCGATGCCGATCAGCGCCAGGCTGACATCCTCGAACTGCGACAGCGTGTCCTGGACGAAGGGGTCCTCGAGCAGGATCGCGCGGCTTTCCGGCGATTTCGTCAGCCCCGGCGCGGCGAGAAGCTGCGGCGTCGCGCGGGTGATCTGCGCCAGCCGCAACGTCAGATGCGTGGCGTGCTTCTCGACCGCGGGGTTGCCGGTGCCGCCGAGAAGCTGGATCACCCGGCTCGCCGCCGCCTTCGGCGAATGAAGATTGTCGACGGTCCTGAGAAGCGACGCGCTCCAGGACGAAATCCCGATCACCTCGCCGTCATGCAGGGTCGTCTCGATGAAATGCGCCGCCGCCGCGCCGATCGCGTTGAGAATGCTTTCCTCATTGCTGTCGGGAGCCTCGACGACGATCGCTTCGAGGAGGCCGAAGCGCTGCCTGAGGCCCGCCTCCAGTTCGAGGAAAGTGCCGCGCGGCGCCTGGACGTTGATGCGCACGATGTCTTCGTCGAGCGCACGCTTCAGAAGCCGGGAGATGGATGCCTGCGAGATGTTGAGGCGGCGGGAAATCTCGGTCTGCGTCTGCTTTTCGCTGTAGTAGAGCTGGGCCACCCGCGCCATCAGCCTCATGTCATGGATCCTGGCCACGGTTGGCGGTTCTCCCAGCAAAAATCCCCAATTCGTCCGGCCAACGGGGCGACGCCCGAGGGGCCGAGACGTCGACTGATTCCGGCGAGGCAAGGGCTGACGGATCGAAGGCCCGTCTGCCGTCGCTGCCGGCAGCCTCCCCTTCCAACTACAGGACCCTCGGGCGTTCGTCATCGCGCTTCCATGCTGCGCTGCGTCATCTTTTGTCGCTTGACCGCGATACGAACATATCTTAGCCTGAATATCAATACATAACTGAATAAATATTCATACTGCAATGACACAGCGAGATTTAACGAGATCAGACATGTCGCCGCAGTCGCTCGCCGACGAAGCGCGCGAGGTCCGGCGGCGCATTCTCCTGACGATCGAGGCGGCGGCCCTCGGTCATGTCGGCGGCGATTTGTCGGTGACGGACATATTGACGACGCTCTTCTTCGGCGTGCTCGACATCGATCCTGCGAACCCGATGAAACCGGACCGGGACCGCCTCATCCTCTCCAAGGGACATTGCGCGGCGGCGCTCTATACGGTGCTGGCGCGCCGCGGCTTCTTCGACGAATCCGAACTTGCCACCTTCATGAAGCCTCTCTCGCGGCTGAACGGCCATCCCAACCGCCGCAAGGTCCCCGGCGTGGAAGCCAATACGGGACCGCTGGGGCACGGTCTTCCCATCGCGGTCGGCGCGGCTGTCGGCCTGAGGCTGCAGGGATTGAAATCGCGTTGCTTCTGCGTCACCGGCGATGGGGAGCTTCAGGAAGGATCGAACTGGGAGGCCGCCATGTATGCCGGGCACCGCAAGCTCGGCAACCTCACGGCAATCGTCGACCGCAACGGCCTTCAGCAAGGGGCGACGACCGCCGACACCAACGATCTGACGCCGCTGGCCGACAAGTTCAGCGCCTTCGGCTGGGAGGTCGAGGAGGTTGACGGCCATGACCACGCGCAGTTGCTCGACGTTCTCGCGCATCGCCGCCACGAGCGGCCGCTTTTTGTGCTGGCCCGCACGGTCAAGGGCAAGGGCGTCTCCTTCATGGAGAACCGGGTCGAGTGGCATCACAAGGTGCCGAGCGCCGAGCAGGTCGCGGCGGCGCTGAAGGAGCTGGCATGATGGGCGGCGCGATCTTTTCCGGAAAGGAACTCTTCGACTGCCGGCAGGCCTTCGCCGAGGAATTGAGCGCGCTTGCCGCGAGAGACGAGCGCATCGTGGCGGTGTGCAACGATTCCGTCGGATCCTCCAACCTGAAGGGGTTCCAGGCCGATTATCCCGACCGCCTCATCAATGTCGGGATTGCCGAGCAGAACATGGTCGGCGTGGCCGCGGGGCTCGCCAATGCCGGCCTCGTGCCCTTCGTCTGCTGCGCCTCTCCCTTCCTCAGCGCGCGCGCGCTCGAGCAGGTCAAGGTCGACGCCGCCTACAGCGCCTATCACATGGTCCTGTGCGGCATGAGCCCCGGCATGGCCTATGGCGAACTCGGCCCCACCCATCACTCCATCGAGGATATCGCCTGGATGCGGGCGATCCACGATCTGTCGATTCTCGTTCCGGCCGACCCCTACCAGACGCGGCAGGCGATGCGCTGGGCAGCGGCGGCCGAGGGTCCGGTCTTCATGCGTATCGGCCGCTTCAAGGTTCCCGCCGTTTCCGACGAGAAGGCCGGCTTCGAGGTCGGCCGCGCGGATGAATTGCGGGCCGGCTCGGATGTGACCATCGTCGCCACCGGAACGCTTGTCTCGCGCGCGCTCGAAGCCGCCGACATGCTCGCTGGGGAGGGCATTTCCGCCCGGGTGCTGAACCTCTCCTCTCTCGCGCCGATCGACCGGGAAAGCCTCATCCGCGCCGCGCGCGAGACGCGCGGCATCGTCACGGCGGAAGAGGGCGTGAAAGCCGGCGGGCTCGGCGGAGCCGTGGCCGAAATTCTGGCGGAAGCGCACCCCGCGCCGATGCGCATCCTCGGCGTCGACACCTTCGCCCCCACGGGAGACACCGCCTTCCTGCTCGACCATTTCGGATTGAACGCCGCCGGCATCGCCCATGCCGCGCGCGAACTGGCGGCCTGACGACCATGCCAAGGGACGCCATCCTCGCCATCGACCAGGGCACCAGTTCGACGAAGTGCCTCGTCGTCGGCAGGCATGGCGATGTGCTGGCGCGCGCGGCCGCGCCGCTGGCGGAAAGCTGTCCCGAGCCGGGCTGGGTGGAACAGGATGGCGAGCAGATCTGGGCGAGCGTCCAATCCGCAGTGGCGCAGGCGATGGAGCAGGCCGAAGGCGCGCGTATCGCGGCGGTCGGCTTCTCGACGCAACGCGAATCCCTGATGCTGTGGGACCGCAGGAGCGGCGCGGCTCTCTCGCCGCTTCTGTCATGGCAGGACCAGCGCACCGCTTCGCGCGCGCAGAGCATGGCGACCGGCGACGCGCCGCAGAAGATTCGCGCCTTGAGCGGTCTGCCGCTCGATCCGATGTTTTCGGCGCTCAAGGCGGAATGGCTGCTCGACAGGTTCGACCGGGAGAGGGCGCGCGCCCGAGCCGACGATCTTGCGCTCGGCACCGTCGATTCCTGGCTCCTCGCGAAGCTTGGCGGCGAGCACAGGATCGAGATCGGCAACGCCTCGCGCACCCAGCTTCTCGATACGCGCCGCGGCGTCTGGTCGGACGAACTCTGCCGGATTTTCAACGTGCCGCAGCGCGCCCTGCCGGCGATCACGCCATCCAGCGGACCGTTCCCCGGCACGCGGGCGCTTTCGCCCCTGCCGGACGGCACGCCCGTGGCCGCGGTTCTCGGCGATTCGCACGCGGCTTTGTTCGGCCATGGGCTTCATGTTCCGGGCGCGGTCAAGGCGACCTATGGCACCGGGTCCTCGGTCATGGGCCTGGTCGGCGACCGCGCCATCGGCGACGACACCGGCGCCTGCCTGACGATCGCCTGGCAGATCGGCGGCGAAAAGCCGGCCCATGCGGTCGAGGGCAATATCCGCTCGGCCGGATCGACCTTGAAATGGCTCGCCGACATTTTCGGTCTTTCGATCGATGAGCTGATCGGCGAGGCCGTCGCCGCGCCATCTGCCGGCGTTCATCTCGTGCCCGCCTTCAACGGGCTCGGCGCGCCCTATTGGGACGACGAGGCGGTCGCGCTTCTTGCCGGTTTCAAGCTCGGCACGCGCCGCAATGCACTCTTGCGCGCCGGCTTCGAATCCATTCCCCACCAGGTCGCGGATGTCGTCGAGGCGGTCGAGCGTTCCACCGGCCTGAGGATCGATGAACTGCATGCCGATGGCGGCCCGTCCGCCAATGACGATCTCATGCAGCTTCAGGCCGATCTCGCCGGCAAGCCCGTCCACCGCGTCGCGACTTCGGAACTGTCGGCTCTCGGGGCCGCGCATCTTGCCGGTCTTTCGAGCGGCTTCTGGTCGGCGGCTGAATTGGCAGCGCTGCCCAGGCGGCATGAATCATTCCAGCCGCGCATGGACGAGGCCGAACGCGGCAGGCAGCGCGGCAACTGGCGCGACGCCGTCCGCCGTTCTCGCGGCACAGTATCGGGAGGTTGAGCCGATGAGTTCCATCAACTCCGGGACAGGTGAGGAGGCGAAGGGAATGCAGGTCGAAGCGAAGCAGCCCGGAGCGCGGCCGTCACGGTTCGGCCTCAAGGTCGGAACGCAGGGAACGCTTGTCGGGCTTGTCCTGCTCTGCGTCCTGTTCTCGCTGCTGACGCCCTATTTCCTGACCTTCAACAATTTCCTGAACATCCTCGACCAGGTCACGGTGCTCGGCATCATGTCGGTCGGCATGACGGCGGTCATCATCATCGCCGGCATCGACCTTTCCGTCGGCTCCGTCATCGCGCTGACCATGATGACGCTGGGCGTCCTGACAGAGAATTATGGCTGGTCCTTTCCTCTCGCCGCTCTCGTCGGGATCCTGGCCGGAGGGGTGAGCGGACTCGTGGCGGGCGGCCTGATCACCTTCGCCAGATTGCCGGATTTCATCGCGACGCTCGCCCTGATGTCCGTGGACAGGGGCATCGCCAATCTCCTGACCGACGGCCAGCAGGTCATCGGCTATCCCGACTGGTTCACGAACCTGTCGGCCGAACGGCATCTCGGCTTCCTGTCGATCACGACGCTGCTCTTCATCGTCATCGCGATCATCGCCGCGATCTATCTGCGCTTCCGCACCGGCGGCCGCAATCTCTATGTGATCGGCGGCAGCAAGGAGGTCGCGCGCCTCGCCGGCATCAATGTCCGCAAGGCGACGATCGCCGTCTATGTCGCCTCGGGCCTTCTTTCCGGCATCGCCGCCATCACGCTCGCGGCGCGCATGAACGCGTCCCTTCCGAGCGCCGGCGAAGGCTATGAACTCGACGCGATCGCGGCGGTGGTGATCGGCGGCGCCAGCCTTTTCGGCGGTGTCGGCACCATCGCCGGAACGGTGATCGGCGTCCTCATCATCGGTGTGCTTCGTAACGGTCTCAACCTGATGGCTGTCTCGCCTTTCTTCCAGGAGGTCGTGATCGGCGCCGTGGTGGCGCTGGCCGTGGCGCTCGACACGCTCGGCAAGAAGAAGGAGTGACCGGAACAGGAGGAGACGGGAACGGCGAACGGAAATGGAAATCCGGAATTTCTCAACCAACCATCTCAGGAGGAAATGACGATGAAACATACTTTCAAGGCGCTGGTCGGCGCCGCTTCATGCGCCGCGCTTGCATTGGCTTGCAGCGCCGGCATGGCCCAGGCCAAGGACGTCCCGATCGGACTGGCGGTCGCCAATCTGGAGGCGCCGTTCTTCAACTTCATCAAGCGCGCGGTGAACGAGGCCGCCGAAAAGGCCGGCGACAAGGTCACGACGGCCGACGCCAATGGCGATTCCGCGAAACAGGTCAGCCAGGTGCAGGACCTGATCAGCCGCAACATCAAGGCGCTGATCTATATCCCCGCCGGCGCGACAGCCGCCGCCATCCCGGTCAAAGCGGCGCGCAAGGCGCATATCCCCGTCGTCGCGGTCGATCGCAATCCCCCCACCGACCCGGCCGACAGCTTCATCGCCACCGACAGCGTGCAGGCGGCGAAGGATCTCGGCGACTATATCTGCAAGGATGTCGGCGGCAAGGGAACGATGGCCATCATCCAGGGGCAGATCGGCACGACGCCGCAGGTGGATCGCACGAAAGGCATGAAGGAAGCGCTCGCCAAATGCCCCGGCATCAAGGTGGTGACGCGTCAGGCCAGCAAGCAGTGGCATGAGGATGAAGGGTTCAACATCGCCCAGTCGATGTTGCAGCGCAATCCCGATATCACCATCATCTGGGGGCAGGCCGACGCATTGGCGCTCGGGGCCGCGCAGGCGCTGAAATCCGCCCATCTCGATCACAAGGTGCATGTCTACGGCTTCGATGGCGATCCGTCCGGCCTGAAGGCCGTGAAGAGCGGCGCGATCGACGCCACCATGTGCCAGAAGACGAATTACATGGGCAAGCTCGCCTATGAAACGGCGATCAAGCTGATCGACGGCAAGAAGGTTCCGAAGGAGCAGCTTCAGCCCGCCGTCCTCGTCAACAAGGGCAATGCGGACAAATACATCGCCAACCATCCGTGATCCGCGGACAAGCGAAATGAGGGCAGCGATGCCGTCGTCAGTCCAGACCGTTTCTCCGCAGGAGAGTCCCTTCCAGGGGCTCTCCATCCGGGATGTCGCCAAGCAGTTCGGCCCCATCGAGGTGCTGACGGCGATCGACATGGATGTCGCGCCGGGCGAGGTGGTGGCGCTGCTCGGCGAAAACGGCGCCGGCAAATCGACGCTGGCCTCGATCATCGCCGGCGTGGTCCAGCCGACACGCGGCGCCATGGTCTGGAACGGAGAGCCCTATGCGCCCGCTTTCCCCGGCCAGGCCCTGGAAAAGGGCATCGGCCTGATCCAGCAGGAAATCCGCCTCCTGCCGGATCTGACGATCGCGGAAAACATGTTCGTCGGCCGCCTGCGCCTGAAAGGCGGCTGGCTCGACAGGGCGGAAATGAACCGCCTGGCTGCGGTGCAACTGGAACGCCTCGGTCTCAACGTCCCGCCAACGACGCTGGTGCGGCGGCTGAGCGTTTCCGCCCAGCAGCAGGTGGAGATCGCCAAGGCGCTGACCATGAACGCCAGACTGCTGATCTTCGACGAACCGACGGCGGCGCTCGGCGAGGAAGAGACGGACCGGCTCTTCGTCCAGATCGAGCGCCTGAAAAAGGAGGGCGTCGGCTTCATCTATGTCAGCCACAGGCTGGAGGAGATCGCGCGCATCGCCGACAAGATCGTCGTCCTGCGCGACGGGAGGCTCATCGCCGCGCACGAGACCGGCAAGGTGCCCGTCAAGACGCTCGTCGCCGAAATGGTCGGGCGCAATGTCGAGCGGCTTTTCCCCGAAAAAGGCGAGCCGCATCAGCGCGAAGTGCTCGCGGTCAAGGGCCTGACCTCGAAACATGGCGCGTTCAGGGATGTCAGTTTCTCCGTTCGCGCCGGCGAGGTCTTCGGCATTGCCGGCATCGTCGGCGCCGGCCGCACCGAACTGGCGCGCGCCATCATGGGCGCCGATCCGGTCAGCGCCGGCACGATCGAGATCGACGGCAAACCGGCGCGGATCAATTCTCCGAGCGAGGCGCTCGCCGCCGGCATGGTCATGGTGCCGGAGGACCGGAAACAGCAGGGGCTGGTGCTGCAACACACGCTCGCCAACAACATCGCCTATGGCAATTTCGACCGGATCGCGCCCTCGGGCTGGGTCGGCCCGCGGAAGGTGCGTGAGCTGGCGGAGCAAGGCATCGCGCGCATGCGCATCCGCGGGACGGCCAACCAGCTGGCGGGCCGGCTTTCCGGCGGCAACCAGCAGAAGACCCTGATCGCGCGCTGGATATCCCGCGACCCGAAAATCTTCATCCTCGACGAGCCGACGCGCGGCATCGATGTCGGCTCGCGCGCGGAAATCTATAACGTCGTCGCCGGGCTTGCCGCCTCCGGCATGGCGGTCGTCGTCGTCAGCTCGGATCTGGAAGAGATCATCGGCATCTCGCATCGTGTCATGGTGCTGAGCCGCGGCCGCCAGCGCGCAATCCTGACCGGCGGTGATATCAACCACGAAACCATTATGGAACTGGCCACGACATGATTCTCCGGAGAGCCCATGCGGCTTTCCGGATCATGCTTCAGGGAGTTGAAAACGGATGATGCGCTTGTTCAGCCTCGAAAATCAGACCGCTCTCGTCACAGGCGCCGCAAGCGGCATCGGCCAGGCGATCGCGGTCGGGCTTGCCGAAGCCGGCGCGGCGGTCGCCTGCCTCGACCGGCATGGCGGCGACGGGTTGAGCGATACGGTCGAGAGGATCACGAAACTCGGGCGCAAGGCGATCGCCGTCGAGGCGGACGTCACCAGAGCCGATGCGCTCGATCGGGCGGTGAAGCTGACCGAGATGGAACTCGGCGATCTGTCGGTGGCGGTCAATGCGGCGGGGATCGCCAACGCCGCGCCGGCCGAGGAGATGTCGGAAGCCCAGTGGCGCGAAGTGCTCGACATCAATCTCACGGGCCTTTTCCTGTCGGCCCAGGCGGAAGGCCGCGCCATGCTGGCGCATGGGAAGGGATCGATCGTCAACATCGCTTCCATGTCGGGCACGATCGTCAACAAGGGGCTCTTGCAAGTGCACTACAACGCCTCCAAGGCGGGCGTGATCCACTTGACCAAGAGCCTGGCGATGGAATGGGCGACGCGCGGCATCCGCGTCAACGCCATCAGCCCCGGCTATACGCTGACGCCGATGAATCTCAGGCCCGAGGTCGCCGAACAGCGGAAGATCTTCGAGGAGACGACGCCGCTCGGCCGCATGGCGACCGTGGAGGAGATGGTCGGGCCGGCGGTGTTCCTCGCCAGCCAGGCGGCTTCCTTCGTCACCGGGACCGATCTGATCGTCGACGGCGGTTTCGTCTGCTGGTAAGACGTTGTTGCCGGCCGTCACGCGCCGTCATTCATCGTCGGGGTGTTTCGACGTGGCGAAATGGCCGCCCTGGTAGATGACGTCCGGATCGGTCGGCTTTTCCGGTTTCATCGTGGCAAGGACGTCGTTGCGCCATTTCGCCGAGCTCTGGCGCGGCTTCCAGCCCAGGAAGGCGGCGGCGCTGTTGTCCCACCACATCTCGTCATTGTCCGAGACGGCATAGAGGATGGTGTGGCCGATGCGCGGCGCCTCGAAGGCGCGTTCGCACAGATCGTAGAGGTCCTCGACGCCCAGCCAGATCGCCTGCGTGCGCGGATTGACCGGCTTCGGGAAGCACCAGCCGATGCGGACCGACAGGCATTCCTGACCGAATTTGTCGAAGTAAAGGCTGGCGATCGCCTCGCCGAAGACCTTCGAGACGCCATAAAGCGAATCCGGCCGCACCGGCATCGCCGGATCGACGCGTTCATGGCGCGTGTAGAAGCCGGTGACGTGGTTGGAGCTGGCGAAGATGATGCGCGGTTTGCCGTGATGACGGGCGGCTTCGAACAGATTGTAGGCTCCGACGATATTACCGTTGAGGATGAGGTCGAAGGGCTTTTCGAGCGAGACGCCGCCGAGATGGAGGACGCCGTCGACGCCGTCCTCGAACAGCGCGTCCACTTCGGCCCGGTCGCCCAGATCGCAGCGCCTGAAACTCTCATGCGGGGCGAGATCGCCGATCTCGGCTATGTCGGAGAGCACCACCTTTTCGGCCAGCCGGTTGAGCAGCGGCCGCAAGGATTTGCCCACTCCGCCCGCGGCGCCGGTCATCAGAAGCTTTTTCAGCACTTTTCTTTCCTTAATGCAGTATCGAGGGCAGCCACAGCGAAAGGGCGGGGATATAGGTCGTGAGCGCGAGCGCCACGAGGATCGCGGCATAGAACGGCCAGATCGTCTTCACCGCCTGCTCGATCTTGACGCCGCCAATGGCGCAGCCGACGAAGAGGCAGGCGCCGACCGGCGGCGTGCACAGCCCGAGGCCGAGATTCATCATCATGATGATGCCGAACTGCACCGGGTCCATGCCGATATCCTTGACGACGGGCAGGAAGATCGGCGTGCAGATCAGGATCAAGGGCGCCATGTCCATGATCATGCCGAGCAGGAGCAGGATGAGGTTGATCATCAGCAGGATGACGACCGGATCGCTCGACACGGAGGTGACGAGGGAGGCGAGCGCGTCCGGCACCTGGTAGAGCGCCAGCATGTAGCCGAAGGCCGAGGCGCAGCCGACCAGGATCATGACGAGCGCCGTGGTGCGGACCGAGCCGATCACCGCCGCCTTGAACGAGGGCCATGTCAGGTCGCGATAGACCAGCGCCGTGACGACGATGGCATAGAGCGCGCCGAACGCGCCCGACTCGATCACCGTCATGACGCCGGAAAGCGTGCCGCCGACGATGATGACCGCTGTCAACAGGCCTGGAACGGAAGCGGCGAAGCTGACGAGCAGCGTGCGCCAGCCCGGAAATTCCTCGGCGGGATAGCCGCGGCGCACGGCGACCAGATAGGCCGCGACCGCAAGGCAGAGGCACATGACGATACCGGGGATGATGCCGCCCATGAAGAGGCTGGACACCGAAATGCTGCCACCCGCTGCGACGACATAGAGGATGATGTTGTGGCTGGGCGGCACCACGACGCCGGCGACCGACGACGTCACCGTGACGTTCACGGCATAATCGGCATCGTAGCCCTTTTCCTTCATCACCGGCATCAGGATGGCGCCGAGCGCCGACGTATCGGCGACCGCCGATCCGGAAATACCGCCGAAGAGCATGGATGAGCCGACATCGACGATGCCCAGCCCGCCACGAACGCTGCCGACAGCGGAGGCGACGAAGCGCACCAGGCGCTGCGCCGCCCCGCCATGCAGCATGAGTTCGCCCGCGAAGATGAAAAAGGGGATCGCCAGCAAGGCATAGACCGATATGCCCGCCACGATGCGCTGGAAGGCGACGAAGAGCGGAATTCCCTCGTAAAGGAACGCCCCGGCCGCGGCGATGCCGAGCGCGAAGGCGACCGGCACGCCGGTGATCAGGGTGAGGAAGAAGAGGCCGAAAAGAATGGTCAGTCCCATCTGGGGCCTACTCCCTTTCCTGCCCGCCATGGGCGATGCGCCTGGCGATGTTGCTGCCGGCGAAAAGGACCATCAGCGCGCCGCAGATGCCGAGCGGCAGCACGCGCCAGCATTCCGCGACGTCGATCATGGGGATCAGCCGGTCGGTATTGTCGAGGAAGAGCAGATAGCCCTGCCAGGCCATGCATGCGCCGAAGACGAGGATGAAGAGGTCGGAGAGGTAGCGCATGATCTGGCGCGGCAGGAAAGGCAGGCTCTCGCGGACGAAATCGATGCTGAGATGGGTGTTGCGGCGGACGCCGACGGCGGCGCCGAGAAAGGTGATGTAGGAAACGAGAAGCAGCGACATCTGCTCGACCCAGGTCGGCGTGTCGTTGAGGATGTAGCGGCCATAGACGAGCCAGCCGAAGGCGACGATGATGACGACGAGCGACAGGCCCGCGACCAGCATGCAGAGCCAGCTGATGAAGTCGAGCAGGCGGTCGAACGCGGAGGCGCGCGCCGGCGCGGCCGGCGGCGCCAGTTCTCCCGTATCGTCATGCATGTTCACCAAGGCAGCCGTTCCTCCGTGGACTTCCTGTGCAACAAGCCCCCGTACGCGGTTTCCACGCCGGGGGCTCTGGTTTCGTCTTTCGGCCTATTTGACGGCCCGGATTTCCTCCACGACCTTCTGCAGGTCGGGATATTTCTTGTAGAACTTGGCGTAGACCGGCTTCATCGCATCCTGGAACGGCTTGAGATCCTTGATCTCGTTGATCTTGGCGCCGGCCTTGATGGCGTCCTGCTTGGCCTTTTCGGAAGCCTTCGCCCACAATTCGCGCTGCTCCTTCGAGGCGGCGAGCGCGGCCTGGCGGACGATTTCCTGCGTCTTCGGATCGAGCGCATCCCAGCTCTTCTTGGCGACGCACAGGCATTCGGGGATGATCAGATGGTCGGTCGTCGAATAATATTTGGCGACCTGGTAGAGGTTGAACTCGGTATAGGAGGGATAGTTGTTCTCCGCCCCGTCCAGCACGCCGGTCGTGATTGACTGGTAGATCGAGCCCATCGGCATCGGGGTCGCATTGCCGCCCATCGCATCGACCATGTCGACATAGAGCTGGTTGTCCATGACGCGGATCTTCAGGCCCTTGACGTCGGCCGGCGTCTTGATCGGATGCTTGTCGTTGAACATGCTGCGCGCGCCCGAATCGAACCATGACAGGACGATCAGCCCCTTCTTGGCGATGGCGTCGGCGAATTCCTGGCCGACCTTGCCGTCCATGACGTGGTGCATCTGCTCTTCGCTGGAAAAGACGAAGGGCAGGGACAGGACATTGGTGATGGGAACGACCGGCCCCATCGGCCCGAGATTGAAATTGCCGAAATCGAGCGCGCCGTTGCGGGTCTGCTCGATGGCGTCCGGCTGGTCGCCCAGCACGGCGTTGTTGTAGACCTTGAGCGTCAGCTTGCCGCCCGTCTTCTCGCCGACAGCCTTGGCGAAATCCTCCAGCGCGACCGTGTTGGCATAGCCCGGCGCGTGGATGTTCCAGCCGCGCCAGCTCGTGGCGAAGGCGGAAGAGGCGGCGGCGCACAGAATGACGGCGGCGATGGCGGTCGTGCGCAAGAGCGATTTAGCGGTTATCATGGTGTCCTCCCTGAAAGCGAAAGCGGTAAACGCACCTTGTAATACTTTTCAATGAATGTCATCATACAACTGAGAAACAAGCCGTCAATGGCTTTTCCGCGGAAAGGCCGGCTGGCGTCGTTGCAACAGATGCGCGGCGGCGGCAGAAACGAAACGGAACAGGCGGGAGAGATGCGGTGAGGGGCGCCGACGCGGATCAGGATGCGGCCACGCGCGAGGACGAGACGGCGGAAACGCCGCCGCGCAAGAACCTCGTCGGCATGGTCAGCGATCGCCTTCGGCGGCAGATCCTCGGCGGGGAACTGCATCCCGGCGACAAGCTGCCGAGCGAAGCGGGGCTGACGCGGCAGTTCGATGTCAGCCGCACCGTGATCCGCGAGGCCGTCGCGTCGCTGCGGGCGGACGGGCTGGTCGAGGCGCGCCACGGCGTCGGCATTTTCGTCCTGAGCAATCAGCCGCCGATCGCTCACAGCTTCCAAAGCTTTGAGACAGCGCGTATTTCCTCGATGATCGAGGCGCTGGAGCTGAGGACGGCCGTGGAGATCGAGGCGGCGGCGCTGGCCGCCGTGCGGCGTTCCCCCGCGCAGGAAGAGGCGATCCACGAGCGCTATGACGACATCGCCGCCGAGATCGCGGCCGGGCAGCCGACCACGGCGGCGGATTTCGCCTTCCATCTCGCCATAGCCGACGCCACCAACAATCCGCGTTTCCGCGAATTCCTCGAAGTGATGGGCCGCAACGCCATTCCGCGCGCCTCGCTGCAGGACGGCAACGCCGAGCATACGCCGGGCGATTATCTCCAGCAGATCCAGGCCGAGCACAAATCGATCGCCGACGCCATATCGGCGCGCGATCCGGAGGCGGCGCGCGAAGGCATCCGCACCCATCTGCAGGGAAGCCTGGTGCGCTACCGCATGCTCATCCGGAGAAGTTGAGCAACTTATCATATCTCATATTGACAGAGATATGATGCCTTCTATGATCGCCGCCAAATGCCGCATGGCGAGCGAAGGATCGTATGATATGGACCCACAAGAACTGAAGGCGGCGCTTGGCGCCGGCCTGCTCTCCTTTCCGGTGACGCCGTTCGGGGCGGACGGCGCCTTCAACCCGAAGGCCTATGCCGACCATGTCGGCTGGCTCTCCGGCTTCAAGGCGAGCGTTCTCTTCGCCGCCGGCGGGACGGGCGAGTTCTTCTCGCTGGCGCCGGAGGAAATCCCGGCGATCGTCGGCGCGGCCAAGGCGGCGGCGAACGGCACGCCGATCGTCTCGGGATGCGGCTATGGCACCCGCATGGCGGTCGCGCTGGCGCAGGCCGCCGAGAAGGCGGGCGCCGACGGCATCCTGCTGTTGCCGCACTACCTGATCGGGGCAAGCCAGGAGGGGCTTTACGCCCATATCAGGACCGTTTGCGAGGCGGTGAAGATCGGCGTCATGGTCTATAACCGCGACAATTCCATCGTCACGGCCGAGACGCTGGCGCGGCTTTGCGACGACTGCCCCAATCTGGTCGGCTTCAAGGACGGGTCCGGCGATATCGGCCTCGTACGCCAGATCACGGCGACGCTCGGCGACCGGCTGACCTATCTCGGCGGCATGCCGACGGCCGAGCTCTTCGCCGATGCCTATCTCGGGGCCGGCGTCACCACCTATTCCTCGGCCGTCTTCAATTTCGTGCCGAAGCTGGCGCAGGAATTCTATGCTGCGTTGCGCCTCGGCCGGCACGAGCGCACCAATGCGATCCTGCGCGATTTCTTCTATCCGTTCCTGAAAATCCGCAACCGCAGCAAGGGCTACGCCGTTTCCGCCATCAAGGCGGGCGTGTGGCTCGTCGGCTTCGACGCCGGCAAGGTGCGCGCGCCGCTCACCGATCTGACGGCTGAGGAGGTGGAGATGATGGCGGAACTGATCGGACCCTATCGCGCATGAAGATCGCGGCGGTCCGCACCTATGTGCTCGACCACAGGCTCGACCGCGCCTTCGAGAGCGCGTCCATGCGCTTCGATCGGCGCCGGCATTGCCTTGTCGAGATCGTCTGTGAGGACGGAACCATCGGCTGGGGCGAATGCCTCGGCCCGGCGGAGCCCAACGCGGCGGTGGTGAAGGCCTATGCGCCTACGCTGATCGGCCGCGATCCGCTCGAAACCGAAAGGCTCTGGATCGAGATCTACAATCTCCTGCGCGACCAGGGCCAGCGCGGCCTGACTGTGACGGCCTTGTCGGGCATCGACATCGCGCTCTGGGACATCAAGGGCAAGCATTTCGGCGCGCCGGTCTCGACCTTGCTCGGCGGGCGCTTCCGCGAGGAGGTGCGCGCCTATGCCACCGGAGGCTTCCGCGCGGAAGGCGGCGACCGCGCCGCCGCTCTTGCCGAGGAGACCGCCGGCTATGTCCGCGAGGGTTTTCATGCCGTCAAGATCAAGATCGGCTTCGATGTCGAGGAGGATCTGCGCGTCATCGCGGCGGTGCGCGCGGCGATCGGGCCGGAAGCCCGTTTCATGATCGACGCCAATCACGGCTATGACGTGCTGGAGGCGATCGAACTCGGCCGGCGGGCCGCGCGCTTCGGCATCGACTGGTTCGAGGAGCCGGTCCTGCCGGAGCAAATCGGCGCCTATCATGCGGTGCGCGCCGGCCAGCCTCTGCCGGTTGCGGGCGGCGAGACATGGCACGGCCGCTACGCCATGCGCGAGCCCCTCGAAACGCGCGCCGTCGATATCGTCCAGCCCGATCTTTGCGGCACGGGCGGGTTCAGCGAAATGCGCCGCATCGCCGATATGGCGGCGATGCATGGCGTGCGGCTTGTGCCGCATGTCTGGGGAACGGGCGTAGCGCTTGCGGCGGCCCTGCAATTCATGGCGGCGCTGCCGCCCAATCCGCCACGCCGCGATCCGGTCGAACCCATCCTCGAATTCGACCGTACGCCCAATCCGTTCCGCCAGGCAGTGCTGATGGAGCCGATCGAACACAAGGCCGGCGTGGTTTCCATTCCGGACGGGCCAGGACTCGGCATCGAAATCGACCGCGAAGCGCTCGCGCATTTTGCCCTGAAGGACGCGTGATGGAGGCCATTCCCGCCAATACGCGGCCGCTGGACGGGCCGCCGCCGAGGCTGAACGTTCCGCCCGGCGCGACCGACTGCCATATGCATGTCTTCCTCGACGGCTTTTGCGCGCAGCCCGGTGGACCGCCCATCGCGGAACTGGCGACGGTCGAGGATTATGCAATCGTGCGGAAAAGGCTCGGGCTGGAACGGGTCGTCATCACCCAGCCCAATGCCTACCAGTTCGACAATGGCGCGACGCTCGCCGGCCTGGAACGGATCGGCAAGGAGAGGGCGCGGGCGGTGATCGTCGTCTCGCCTGGGATGAGCGTGGCGGAACTCGAAGAACTCGACCGGCGCGGCGTACGCGGCGCCCGCATCATGAACCTGCCCGGCGGCGCGGTGACAATCGCGGAAATGGAGCCGGTCGAGAAGCTGGCGCGAGAAGTCGGCTGGCATCTCATCGTCCAGTTCAACGGCAATGAGATCGACCGGCATATCGATGCGCTCCGCTCGATCGAGACCGATTATGTCATCGACCATATCGGCAAGTTCATGCCGCCCGTCGCCGCCGAGGACCGGAAGATCGACGAAATCCTCCGCCTCATCGACCGCGGCAACGCCTGGTTCAAGATCGCCGGCATCAACGAATCGAGCCTGACCGGCGGCCCCGCCTTTGCCGATGTGGCGGCGATCGCCCGCCGCGTCATCGCGTATGCGCCTGACCGCGTCCTCTGGGGCTCCAACTGGCCGCATCTCGGCGCGCCCCGCACCGCCTATCCCGACGACGCGGCGTTCCTGGATCTCCTTCTCGACTGGACGGACGCCGATACGATCCGGAAAATCCTGGTCGACAACCCCGCCCGGCTCTACCGCTTCGATGCTTGAGAAAACCTGACGCTTTTCCATCCGATTTGACTCTTCGCGTCGAAAGGCCATTCCTGCACGGCTAAAGACGTGAATCGGAGCACATCGAATGACCGACGAAAGCGAGACGTTTCACAAGGGGCTCGAGAACCGCAAGAAGGTTCTCGGCGGCGCGCATGTGGAGAAATCCTGGGCAAACGCCGACGATTTCAACCGACCTGTCCAGCGCATGGTGACGGAGGTCTGCTGGGGTGAGATCTGGGGCGACGAGACGCTCGATTTCCGCACCCGCAGCATGATCAACATCGCCATGCTGACGGCGATGAGCCAGCACCATGAACTGGGCGTCCACGTCAAGGGCGCGCTGACGAACGGCGTCACGCGCGAGGAGATCCGGGCGGTGCTGATGCAAACCTTCGTCTATTGCGGCGCGCCTACGGGCCTCGCGGCCTTCCGGACGGCAAGCGCGGCAATCAGGGAATGGGACGAGGCGCAGGCGGCGACGGATGCATCCGCGCCGTCGAAACCGTCAGTAGGAGCAAGTTCGGCAAGCATGGACGTCGACACCGACAAGATCGATGATGCGGTCCTGGCCCTGCTGCAGCTGACGCTGCATGATGGATGCCATGCCTGGAAGAATTTCGATTGGGACGTGACGGATCGGCTCCATCAAAAGGATATGATAGAAAATCCCGCGAACAAGGCGAAATCGCTGGTCCTGACGGATGAAGGCCTTCGGCGGTCGGAGGAACTGTTCCGCGTCTTGTTTACACGCAAGATGTGAGTTTAGGCTTCCTCGGGGTCTGATGGCGAGGCAAGTTCGCTGGTCGCCTCGCTGCCGGCGCGCAGGTTTTCGCAGAGCTCATTGCCAATAAAGTTCCATAACATACCTTATGCGACTTTTGTATATTGGCGCAAAGTTAAAATGCCTTGGTGAAGCTGAACATCAGGGCTCTGTCGTTACTTCCCGTAAATACGGTCGATCACTTCCGCGACAGGCTGCATCTCCCCGCTGATGGACGGGTCGAAGCCCTCGCCTTCGGCCAGCCGGCGCGCCCAGTCGGCGGCGGCGCGTCCGCCCCATCGGTCGGGCGGGGCTGTCAGTTCCTCGCGCGACGTGCCCCGCAAAAGCGCCGCGGTGAAATCGTAGAAGGAGCCGCCGACATTGCGGAACGACAGCGATCCCTCCCTGCCGTGGAAGAGGGCGGAAATCTCCGCATCCTGTCCGGCGTGAAGGTTCCAGGAGCAGGCGATCCGCACGACCGCGCCGGTCGCGAAGCGCAGCGTCGCCACGGCATAATCCTCCACCACGTCGGCGTCCGGCGGCAGGCGGCGGCCGCCGGCGAAAAGGTCCGACGACACCTTCTCGACGGCGGGAAAGCCGGTCATCCATAGCGCCAGATCGATCAGATGGACGCCGAGATCGATGACACAGCCGCCGCCGGCGAGGCGGCGATCATGGAACCACGGCTTGTCCGGTCCATAGGCGTTGTGGAAGACGAGATCGGCGGCATAAATGTCGCCGATCGCGCCGTCCTTCGCTAGCGCATGGAGCCGTCGCATTCCCTCCGTCCAGCGATAGGAGAAATCGACGCTGAGCAGCCTGTCGGCGCGCTCCGCCGCGTCGAGTACGGAAACAACCTCGGCCGCGGTCCGGCCAAGCGGCTTCTGGCAGAACACGGCCGCGCCGCTTTCGAGCGCCTTCAGCGCCTGCGCGGCGTGAAGCGCGCTCGGCGTCGCGATGACCACGCCGTCCAGTCCGAGCGCCAGAAGCGCGTCCAGATCGCCGACGATCTCCGCGCCCGGCGCGCTTTCGGCGGCGGCGGCCGCCATCTCGCGGGAGGGCTCGGCGATGCCGGCGATCTCGGCGCAATCGGCGGCGACGATCGCCTCCATGCGGTTGCGGCCGATCCAGCCGACGCCGGCAAAGCCGAGACGCGGCCGCTTCGCCGCGGAAAGGGGCGCGGCGGCGGGCATCATTGCATCGTCACCAGCGCTTTCATGAACCCGTCAGGCCGGTCGCGCGTCGCATTCAGCGCCTCGTCCAGCCGGGCGAGCGGAAAGCTGTGCGTGTAGAGCGGCGTGGGATCGAGTTCCCCCGTCATGACGGCGGCGACGGCCTGGCGCATCCCCTCGGTATAGATCGCCGGGTCGCGTTCATGCGCGTTGATCACGTCGATGCCGCGCCAGTTCCACAGCTGCATATTGACCTGCCGGGGGCCATCCTGATGGTAGCCGGCGATCACCAGCCGGCCGCGCTCGCGCACCAGTTCGCCGGCGAGATCGAGCGGGTCCTGCTTGCCGGTCGCCTCGACGACCACGTCGCAGAATCTGCCGCCGGTCAGTTCCCTGACGCGCTCGATGGCGGCCCATCTGTCGCCGAGGCGGATGGTTTCCATCGCCCCCATTCCTCGGGCCATTTCGAGCGCGTAGGGCCGGCGCGAGAGCGCGATCACATCGGCCCCATGGGAACGCGCCAGCTGCGTCAGCAGCGCGCCCAGGAAGCCGATCCCGACGATCGCGATCGTATCCCCGGAACGGATGTCGCTGCGGCGGAAGATGTTCATGGCGCAACCGAGCGGTTCGCCCGGAAAAGGCTTGGCGCCATAGGCCTCGGGCAGGCGCACGACGGCAGCGGCGTCGCCGACATCGTACTCGGCATAGCTGTGATAGAACAGCGCGGCGACGGGCATTCCCGGCTCCAGCCCGCGCACCCCCTCGCCCAACTGGTCGACGACGCCCCACCCTTCATGGCCGAGACCGCCCGCTTCGGTCGGAAAGCGCATCCATTCGGGTCCCGCCCAGGGAACGAGATTGGAGGCGCAGACGCCGCAGCCTTCGAGCCTCACCCGGACCTGTCCGGGGCCGGCGATGGGAGGCGGCACGTCGCGGACGACCATCGAGCCGGGCCCGGTGATCACCGCCGCCCGCATCGTTTCAACATTTCCGATCCTGGAAGATCCCCGCTGGAATCCGCTCACCGCCACGCGCTCCGTTTCGTTCTTCGTTGAACCCTTCGTGGCGCGATATGTTCCTCCGCACGCGGAAGACGAGCGCGCCCGGCCGGCCCAACGCTACGCGGCCCGTGTATTTGCGGGATTTTGCAGAGGAAAAGCTGCAATAAACGCTTGCATCCTGCTGTCCTTCATCCCATTCTCCCGACGGGGAAGGGACCTCGAACAGGCGTAGGGCATGAGTCGCTCCAAACCCCGGCCGCCGGCTGAAAACCGTGATACCCGGAAATCCCGGACGGCGACGATCGATGACGAAATAGCGGCGCTTCTGGCGACGATCGAGAAAGAGACCATGCCCGGCCGGTTGCAGGATCTCGCCGTAAAGCTGCAAGACGCTCTCAGGAAGAGGACGGAGGAATCGGCCGCCGCCGCGTTGCGGTCAGCCTGAATAGCGTCGCGCTCTCCGGGCTGTGGCGTGAGCCGCCGTCAGGCCGCCTCCGCGGCGACGCATTCCTCATACAAGGCCCGGAAACGGGAGGGCGGCATGCCTTTCTGCGCCAGGAACTGGCGGTTGAAATTCGACAGATTGTTGAAGCCGACCTCATAGCAGATGTCGGTCACGGACATCGCCTCGTGGCTCATCAGCAATTGGCAGGCGAGGTTGATCCTGAGCCGGTTGACATAGCGCACGAGCGAAAAGCCGGTATGCTTGTGAAAGGAGCGCGAGAAGGCGCTCGCGCTCATGCCGGCGATGCGGGCGAGATCGGCTTCGGTGAAGTGCTCGGTCAAATGTTCGCCGATATAGGCGAGCGCCCGGTTGGTCGCCACCGACATGTAGCCGGAAGGATCGGGCATGTATTTGGAACTCGCCAGCAGCCGCCGCCCCGACGACCGCGCTAGGATTTCGATCAGCTCCATGAAGAGCGCGATGCGTTTCGGCCCATGCGCTTCAAGGAGGGCGAGCAGCACCGGCCGGATTTCGCCCACCGTCTTGTGCGCGAACAGCACGCCATGGCGGCTTTCGGTGAGGATCGTTTCGAAGGGCGCGAGTTCGGGCAGCACGCGGATGGTGTTGTCGATGAAGCGCTCGGTGAACTGGAGCACGATGCAGCGCCGCCCGACGATCTCTCCCACCGGCACCTTACTCACCCAATTGTGCGGCAGGTTGGGACCGGTCATCACCAGATTGCCCGGCGCGAACTCGCCGATATAGTCGCCGACGAAATAGCGGCCCGTGGTCTCGGTCACGAGGTGCAGTTCATATTCGGGATGAAAGTGCCAGCGCACCGTGTGATAGGGATAGCCATGCGCCCAGATCTTGAACGACTCCCCGGAGCAAATCTGGACGACTTCGAGATCGGGCTCCAATGTTCCTCCCCCAGCGCCAGGCGCTGCAATCCTTGACTGCCCGACCCTCCTTTTCAGGCAGCTTGATCCGGAAGATGCGGGTAGGCCGCACCTGCCGCCTCAAAATCTATATTGGCCCCGACCCGAGCGCCAGCTTTATTCGGCCGGCGGAACAGACTCCCGGAACGGGCGATCGCGTATGAATACTACCCCCTCTCCGTTTCGGCTTCGCGCGCCACCTCTCCCCCACTTCGTGGTGGTGGATGGCTGCGCAGCCGGCCTCTCCTCTCCCCTTTTCTGGGGGAGAGGTGTCGTGCGAAGCACGACGGAGAGGGGGTTCAGGATGCGAAGTCATGCGAGGCGCATCCGAACGAAGAGCCCTACAGATCAGTGCCGTTCGGCAGGATGACGAGGTCGCGGACGGTGACGTTGCTCGGCCGCGTCAGCATGAACAGCACGGCGTCGGCGACTTCCTCCGCCTCCATCAGGCTGCCGGCGGCGAGCGCCTCCTCCATCTTCGCCTTCGGCCAGTCCTTCAACAGCGCCGTCACGACCGGGCCGGGCGCCACGGCCCCTACCCTCACCCCATGCTTGGCGACCTGGCGCCTGACGGTGTGGACGAAAGCCTGCACCGCATGCTTGGACGCCGTGTAGATCGGCTCCCAGACGACCGGCACGAGCCCGGCGATCGAGCTGGTCACAATGACGTCGCCGCTGCCGCGCTCGACCATATGCGGCAGCACGGCATGCACCGTGCGGAACGCGGCATTGATATTGAGGTTCAGCATCCGGTCCCAGCTGTCGGGGTCGCCTTCCAGCACGCTGCCGCCGACATAGGCGCCCGCATTGGCGTGGAAGATATCGAGCCGGCCGCAGGTTTCGAGGATGCGCGGCATCATCGTCTGGACGCTCTTCGGGTCGGTCAAATCGATCACCAGCGGAACCGCCTGGTCTCCCAACTCGCCGCAGATTCTTTTCAGCGCATCCTCGTCGCGATCGACAAGCACGACGCGCACTCCGGCTGCGAGCATGGCTTTCGCCGAGGCGAGCCCGATGCCCGAGGCCGCGCCCGTGATTGCGGCGATCTTGCCTTTCAGTTCCTGCGGCATTCCTGTCCTTCCATCATTTCTCTAACAGCTTCCGGCGCGGCATGTTCAAAACGGCAGCGCGTGCTTGTGGAACAGCCGGCGCGCGATCATCCTGAAGGCGAAGTCGGCGAGCAGGCCCATGCCTCCAAGCGTCAGGATACCGGCAAAGGCGTTCGCCGTCTTGAGGAACAGCCGCGCATTGTAGATCAAAAAGCCGACGCCTTCCTTCGCCGCGATCATCTCGGCGGCGACCACGCTCATGAAGGAAAAGCCCATGCCGATGCGCATGCCGACGAGGATCGCCGGCACCGTCGCCGGCAGCACGACCTTCAACAGCACCTGGCGGCGGCTGGCGCCGAGGCAGCGGGCGGCGCGGCTGGGGCTTTCGTCGATGCCCGCCGCCCCCGCCATCGTGTTGAGGAACACGGTGAACAGCGAGGTGTAGATAATGATGGCGATCTTCGATTCCTCGCCGATGCCGAACCACAATATGGCGATGCCGAGGAAGGCGATCGGCGGCACGAAGCGGAAGAAGTTGAAGAACGGCTCGACGATGAGCCGGATGATCGTGACGCGGCCGGCGATGAGCGCGATCGGAATGGCGACGGCGCAGCCGACGCTCCAGCCGACGAGGATGCGGAAATAGCTGTAGGCGACCGCGCGCGGCAGAGCGCCGGATTGTGTCAGTTCGACGGCGGAATCGGCGACGGCGAGCGGCGAGGGAAAGAAGAAGGGCGAACTGAACATCGCGACGACCGACCAGATGGCCAGCGTCACCAGAAGCGTGATCCCGACCACCATGTAGCGGTGCCCGAGGGCGGCGCGGATGACGGCGCCGTCGATCGTTCTCTTCCGCTCGGCCGGCTCGCTCGAAACCATCTCGCTCATGCCGCTTTTCCCCTGATCTCTCTTGCGCCGGCTTCCGCGTCGATCACTTCGCTGAGCCGATTGAAGAGGTCGATGAAGCCGTCGGTCATGCGCTCGCGCGGGCGCGGCAGGTCGACCTCGAATATCTGCTTGATCCTGGAGCCCGGCCCCTGGGTCATGATGCCGATGCGGTCGGCGAGCCAGATCGCCTCGGCGATATCGTGGGTGACGAAAAGCACGGTGCGGCGCGACATCTCCCAGATGCGCGTGACCTCCTTCTGCATCTTGCCGCGCGTATAGGCGTCGAGCGCGGCGAAGGGCTCGTCCATCAGCATGATGCCGGGATCGTTGGCGAGCACGCGGGCGATCTGCACGCGCTGCTTCATGCCGCCGGAAAGCTCGCGCGGCAGCTTTGCCCGATGCGCGGCGAGCCCGACAAGCTCCAGCATCGTATCGACCGCCGGCCGCCATTCCGCCGCCGGGACGCCGCGCACGCGCGGCCCGAAGGAGACGTTCTCCTCCACCGTCAGCCAGTCGAACAGCGCCCGGTCCGACTGGAAGACGACGCCGCGGTCGTCGCCCGGCCCGGAGACGGTCCGGCCGCCGATCTCGACGGAGCCGGAAGTCGGCGTGACGAAGCCCGCCACGAGGTTGAGCAGCGAGGTCTTGCCGCAGCCCGAGGGGCCGAGGAGGCAGAAGAACTCCCCCGGGCGCACCTCGAAATTAACGTGGCTGAGCGCGACATAGCCGGCGCTTCTACGGCTGGTGCCGAAGCGCATGCCGACATCCTTCATGCGAATGGCAGGCTCCATCTCTCCGCTCCTCGACCTCCGGGCCATGCTCTATCACCTTGTTTTACGCAGTTCCGGAGGCAAAAACCGCTGAATCGCCCTACAGGTGATATTTATCGAGCTTGACGCGGTCCGGCGCCACCTTCTTCAGCCATTTGCTGTCGATCCATTTGCTCAGATCGGGCATCTGTTTGAGTTCGCCGATCGATTTCAGATAGTCGCCATAGCGGTCGTACATTTCGAGTTCGGAATCCTTGAGGTCCGCCGGCCATCCGCCGGGCCAGCCGCCCATCTTCCAGAACTTCTTCACGTCGTCGGGCGACAATTGCAGCGAACTGGCGGTTATGGCGATGCCCTTCTCCGGATTTTCCTTGATGAACTTGACCGCGTCGATCCAGGCGGCGACCAGATTCTCCATCCCCTTGTCGCCGTTCTTCTTGACCCAGGCGCAGGTGACGTTGACCGGCGAGACGTCGCGGAAAGCGGAACTGATGTCGCCGAACAGATGCGCCTTCTTGCCCATCATCTGGAGCGCCAGCGAGGGCGTCGGCTCCGGCCAGATGATGCCGTCCACCGTGCCCTGCGCGAAGGCGATCGGCATGTCCTCCGGCGAGACGTTGACCATCTCGACCTTCTTCGGATCGATGTTCTTCGACTTCAGCCACATCTGCAGCGCGACTTCGCCGATGCCGCCCTTCTGCGTGCCGATCTTCTTGCCGACAAGCTGCTCGGGCGAGTTGATGTCGCTCGTCGTGGCGAGATCGACCGTGTTGACGTCGACGAAGGTGATGCCGCCCTTGAAGCAGGCCTTTCCGCTCAAGAGCATCGGCAACAGCACGCGCGTGTTGGGGAAGGCGACATCGATGTCGCCGGCCAGCGCCGCCTCCATCGTCGCGATGCCGGAAGCGAAGATGCGTGAATCGACCTTGAGGCCGTGTTTCGCCGCGATCCCGTTCGATGGATCCGCGAGAACGAAAACCGGGCCGAACAGCACGTTCGACGCCGCGCCGATACGGATGGTGGTCAGATCCGCCGCATGAACTGCCGTCCCCGAGGCCAAGGCCAGGAACAGCGACGCGGCAACCGCTCCGAGGCGGCGTTGCCTTTCAGACTTGTTTCTTTTCATTTGAATTCCTCCCTGCCAGTCATTGTCTTTCCGGCACGAGCCTTCCCGAACCGCCCTGCCCTGCCGGTTAATCTCTCCACAAACAGTATATCGATGCCATTCATGTCGATATACTATGAGAAAGATCACAAAACATCGCTTTCGATCCCTCCTCCTCAAGAGCGACCGCCTCCTCGAAGCGTTTGTCCTTTTTCGCATGAACTTCAATAGGCTTCCACCACTTTTCCTGGCATTAACTGATACTTTTTTGCGCCATTTCCTCTTTCCGCTTGGGAGAAAATATTTCCTGTTGCCGAAGTCAATATTATGCCTATAGCCTTGCGTCAGGAGCCGCGCCAAATCGGGAGGAGACGAGCAGTGAGCGGAAATGCGAGCCAGGGGAACGAGGCCGGCGGAGGATCGCGCATCGGCCGGACGGTGCATGAATCGACGCCGTTCTGGCGCAAGCGGCCGCGCCCCTCGGCTGATGCGCCGAACATCGTCTGGATCGTGCTCGACGATCTCGGCTTCGCGCAGCTCGGCTGCTACGGCTCGTCGATCGAGACGCCGAACATCGACCGGCTGGCGGCGGGCGGGCTGAAATACACCAATTTCCACGTCACCGCGATGTGCTCGCCGACCCGGAGCTGCCTGCTGACGGGCCGCAACCATCATGCGATCGGCATGGGCTATCTCGCCGATTTCGACACGGGCTTCGACAATTCGCGCGGCGCGATCGCGCCGGAGGCGGCGACGCTGGCGGAGATGCTCGGGGCCGGCGGCTACAGGAACTATGCGCTCGGCAAATGGCACCTGACGCCGCCCTCCCATATGAGCCCGGCGGGGCCGTTCCAGCATTGGCCGACGCAGCGCGGCTTCGATCGTTTCTACGGCTTCCTCGGCGGCGAGGACGACCAATGGGCGCCGGAACTCTGGTACGACCAGCACCATGTCCCGCCGCCGCCGCGCGAGGGCTACCATCTGAGCGAGGATCTGGTCGACCGCGCGACGGAGTTCCTGTCCGACCATCTGACCGCCGCGCCGGACACGCCCTACTTCCTCTATCTCGCCTTCGGCGCCTGCCATGCGCCGCATCAGGCGCCGCAATCCTTCCTCGACAAATATAAGGGGGTGTTCGACGCGGGCTGGGACGCGGAGCGCGAAAAGGTCCTTGCGCGGCAAGTGGAACTCGGCATCGTGCCGCCGGGCACGCGGCTTGCGCCGCGCAATCCGGGCGTCACGCCGTGGAACGAGCTGTCGCCCGACGCCAAACGGCTGCTCGCCCGCATGCAGGAGGTCTTCGCCGGCTTCACCGAGCACACGGACGCGCAGATCGGCCGCCTCTTGGCGTTCCTGGAGCGCCACGGCCAGCTCGACAACACGCTGATCGCCGTGCTGTCCGACAATGGCGCGAGCGGCGAAGGCGGCGAGTTCGGCTCGGTCAACGAATACCGCTATTTCCTCGGCCTGCCCGACACGCTGGAGGAAAATCTCGCCGGCATCGACGATCTCGGCGGTCCCTGGGCGCATAACCATTATCCCTCCGGCTGGGCGCAGGCCGGCAACACGCCGCTGAAATTCTACAAGAAATACACTTTCGGCGGCGGCGTGCGCGCGCCGCTGATCCTCAACTGGCGAGGCCGACTCGCCGAGGGCGCGCTTCGTGGTCAGTTCCATCACGCCATCGATCTCGCGCCGACCATGCTCGATCTCGGCGGCGTCGAGGCGCCTTCGGTCTATCGCGGCATCCAGCAGATGCCGCTCCACGGCTCGTCCATGCGCTACACCTTCGCCGGCGCGGCGGAAAAGAGCCGTCACCACACGCAATATTTCGAGATGGGCGGCCAGCGCGGCATCTGGCACGACGGCTGGAAGGCGGTGACGAACCACGTCTCCGGCGTCGCTTACGAGGATGATCGCTGGGAGCTCTACCGCCTCGACGGCGACTATTCCGAAAGCGAGGACCTTGCCGGCCAGTTCCCCGAAAAGCTGCGCGACATGGTCGAGCTATGGTGGGCCGAAGCGGAGAAATACAATGTCATGCCGCTCGACGACCGCGCCCAGGCGCGCGCCTTCGCGCGCGACCCGGCGACGAGCGGCCGCGACCGTTTCGTGCTGCTTCCCGGCGCACGGCTGCTCACCCCCGACACCGGCCCGAACTTCGCGCTGCGCTCCTTCGCCATCACGGCCTATTGCGACCGCAACTTTGCCGAGCAGGAGGGCGTGCTGATGGCCTATGGGCGCAGAGCCGCCGGCTTTTCGCTCTTCGTTCAGCGGAACCGGCTGGTCTTCGACTATAATCTCGCCGGTCGGCACACGCTCGTCACCTCGGAAAAGGACTTGCCGCTCGGCGCGCATCGCCTCGGCGCGGCGCTCCATTTCGACGGCAAGAGCGCCCGGCTCGCTCTCCTCGTCGATGGCGAGAAGATTGCATCGGAGCCGCTGCCGATGGCGTTCCCTGCCGGGTTCGGCGTGATGAGCACGCAATGCGGGCTGAACAGCCCCTCCCCCGTCTCGGCCCGCTACGAAGCGCCCTTTGCCTTCCAGGGCGGACTCGACCGGGTGGAGGTGGAACTCGGCCCCGGCAGCGCCGATGCCGCCGCCGGCCTCTGGGAAGCAGCGATGAGAAGCCAGTAGAGGACCACACGCGCCCTAAAGATGGCCCGTATCGCGCAGCGCAATTGCAAAAGTCGCCAGCGGAACGACGAGCGTCAGCGGCCGGTCCGCAAGCGGCTCGGCGCCGAATCCGTGATACCACTTCGCCGCGCGATCGTTCCTGGCCTCGATGATCAGCAAAACCCCGCCGACTTCCTCCGCGACGCGCAGGCAGCGCAGGGCCGCCGCAAGCAGGAGCTGCCCGCCTAGTCCCTTGCCAGCCACCGACCTGTCGACGGCAAGCCTCGCCAGCAGAAAACCGGGCACATTGTGGCGCGCCAGTCCCCTTGTCATCGCCTGCGGAACAGCGTCATGCGCAACCGACGCCGGTGCGATGCTGTAGAAGCCAAGGGTTTTCCCCGGCTGGGCGTCGGCGATGGCGCAGAATGTTTTCGCGGCGCTCTGTTCGTGACCCTGGCGCGCGAATCGTAAAAGGAATGTGTTCAGATCGGCCTCGCCACAATCGAAACTTTTGCGGTCATGCGCCTTTGCGATCGGCTCTTCATGCCAGGCCGGGAGCGTCACAGGTCCTTGGGCAGCGCGGCGGCGGCCGCTCGCAGCCTGGCATTCGGCTTGGGGGGATTGTCCAGAAGTTCGAGGATGCGCGCAAAATCGCGGTCCGACGTCCTGACGATATCGGCTTCCGCGATAACTGTCTCGGCCTCGCGCAGCGCGGACTGCGTGACGAAATTGGTGAGGTCGGTGTGGCGCAAGGCCGCGGCACGCATGAGGCGCGCCTTTACCTCCGGCTTGACGCGGAGATTCAGCCGATCGTTGTCGTCAAGGGCGGCGCGGGGCATCGCTGGATTTTTCCTTTTATTCTCGCGAATAATATACAGGGAGCCGAGCCGGGATTCAATGGAATACGCATTTAATGCGTACAGAGTCCGCGAAGCTCCTTATGGCTTCGACGATGACATAGCGGATATATCGATGCCGTAACGGAACGGGATATTAGCCGGCTTATCGATTGCGTGAATCGATCCCGGCCGTTCGATTCGGCAAATGCGTTGGACGGCGGGAGATCGCGGCCTCACCTTGCCGGGCATGGATATGCCGACGCTGATGCTGGAACGCATCGATCCCGCCCTTAACATGGCGCGCTACTATTCCCTGTCGATCGAACCGACGCTGTTCGGCGAGGTCGCGCTTGTCCGCCGCTGGGGGCGGATCGGCACGCATGGCGCGCGGATCGTCGAGATCCACCGGGACGGGACCGCCGCGCTCGGCGCTTTCGATAGGCATGCTTCGGCCAAACTAAGGCGCGGCTACGTCGAAGCGGCTGGATAATTCACCGCCAGGAGAGCTGATCCTTCGGCAGGCGGCCGCTCGGGTCGTGAACGGTGATCTTGTGCGGCAGGTCCGGTCCCCAATCCCACAGGACGAGGTTGGCGTCGTCGCTTTCCGCGCCGGGGGCGAAACTCGGGACAAGGATGCCGGCGACGCCCCGCGACCGAAGCCGCTCATGGATCGCCCAGGATGCCGGGCGTCGGCCGAGGCTGAGCGCGCTCGCCCAGGCGCATTCCATGGTTTCGAGCGAAACGGAAAAAGCCCCCCTCCCCTCCTCCGTCCGCAAATCGGCGATGTCGTCGCAATCGACCTCGTAGGCGCAGAGCACGCAGGGGTCGATCCGGTGGGCAAGGCCCTGATTGGCTTCCTTGACGGCGGTCATGATGGAGAGCGCCAAATAGAGCGCCGGCGCGCCCCTCGGATTGAAGCGCGCGCCCCTGATGGCGGCCCCCTCGCCCGAAACCGGCCTGAAGGCCCAGCGCGGATCATGCGCCCGGTAGCAGGTTCCGACGAACCTCATATCCGGGAACCGGACGCGCTACGCGTTTTAAGCAAAGCCGCCGAGCGCCATGTGGTCGAGATAGTCGCGTAGGGCGGCCGCCTTGCCGTCCTTCACCAGCGCCTCGGCGGTGCGCCCGCCGAAGGCGGGTAGCGGCTGGGCGCGATACCACGCCATCGCCTGCTCCTTGCCGCCGGCCCAATCCGCCACCCGGCTGATGATCTCGAGCATCTCGCGCAGGCGCCCCTGCGTGCGGGCCGCGCGGCTGCGCTCCGCCCTGTAGAGCGTTTCGCGCGCGAGGCCGGCCGTCGCCGCCAACTGCCCCTTGGACATGCCGAAACCATCCGCGACCCGCTCGATCGCGATCTTTCCGGTCGGGTCCATATAGGTGAGAACCAGCGGCTCGTCCTGTATCTCTATCTCAAGCGCCTGGCCCATCAAGGCCTCCCGTCATATCCAATGTCATTCCAGATGTGCAAAAGATATGGCATTATAAGGCCGCAATCAAGTCCGGGGGCAAAGAGAGCCGGTAAAGATGCCGTATTTCCGGGCGGCCCTCCAAAAAGTTGACAGCTGTCAACTCGTGGGACTCCGAGCCCGGATGAATACGATAATTGCCTCCTCCGCCTCCGCGCTCTCTTCAGAGGGAGAAGGTGTCGAGACCCCCGGGTCCGGCTTTTGGCCGGCCCGAGACCAGGCTCTGCGAGACGGAGAGGAGGGCGCTTCGTAAATGCGGGCGCCCTGCCCTCACCCGGCGCAACGCGCTCCCGTATTGTTCGCTCTCCGGATCGGACCCATATAGCCATCAATTTGCAACGACGCTTCAGGCAGCAATTCATGAAAAAGATCGGTTTTCTCTCTTTCGGGCATTGGACGCCCTCCCCGCAGTCGCAGACGCGCACTGGCGCCGACGCCCTGCTGCAATCGATCGACCTTGCGGTCGCCGCCGAGGAACTGGGCGCGGACGGCGCCTATTTCCGCGTCCATCATTTCGCCCGCCAGCTCGCTTCCCCCTTCCCGCTGCTGGCGGCGATCGGCGCCAGGACAAGCCGCATCGAGATCGGCACGGCCGTGATCGACATGCGTTACGAGAACCCGTTCTACATGGCCGAGGACGCCGGCGCGGCCGACCTTATCGCCGGCGGACGCCTGCAGCTTGGCATCAGCCGCGGCTCCCCCGAACAGGTGATCGACGGCTGGCGCCATTTCGGCTATGCGCCCGGCGAGAGCGGGAGCGACGCCGACATGGCGAGGCGTCACGGGGAGGTGTTTCTCGATCTCCTGCGCGGCGAGGGCTTTGCTCGGCCGAACCCGCGACCGATGTTTCCCAATCCGCCCGGCCTTTTGCGGTTGGAGCCGCATTCGGAGGGATTGCGCGAGCGCGTCTGGTGGGGCGCGGCCACCAACGCGACCGCCGAATGGGCGGCGAAGCTCGGCATGAATTTGCAAAGCTCGACGCTCAAATTCGACGAGGGCGGCGAGCCCTTCCATGTCCAGCAGGCCACCCAGATCCGCGCCTTCCGCGCGGCGTGGAAGGCGGCGGGACACCAGCGCGAGCCGCGCGTCTCCGTCAGCCGCAGCATCTTCGCGCTGGTGGACGATCGCGACCGGGCCTATTTCGGCCGCGGCGGCGACAGCGCCGACCAGATCGGTTTCATCGACGAGACCACGCGGGCGATCTTCGGCCGCAGCTACGCCGCCGAACCGGACAAGCTCATCGAGGAACTGAAGGGCGACGAGGCGATCGCCGAGGCCGACACGCTGCTCCTGACCGTCCCGAACCAGCTCGGCGTCGCTTACAACGCCCATGTCATCGAGGCGATCCTGACCCATGTCGCCCCGGCGGTCGGCTGGCGGTAAGCAGGCCTAGAATACCGTTTGGCGACGAGTTGACAGCTGTCAACTTTTGGGATGACCGCGCGGAATGTGAGGTGTGCGGGCCGGTTCGTGTTTTACCCCCTCCGCCTCGCATTCGCTCGGCGCCTCCCCCCGTTTCGCGGGTGGCGGATGGGCGCTGAACGTGCGGCAGCGGCCTATCCTCTCCCTCACGAAGTGGGGGAGAGGCGTCGAGCGCAGCGAGGCGGAGAGGGGGTCGGTTATCGAGGCGGCCATCATTGCGTTGCCTTGTCTTCGGAGCTTCGCCTTGGCGGCGAGTTGACAGCTGTCAACTTTTCAGCGGCACAGGCCGGTTGCACGTCGCGCCCCGTCCTGCGCCGCCTCTCGCTCAGTTGCCCCGCGCGGTTGCCGAGTGGTTAATTTCCGTTAACCTTAAATCTGTTGACACGACTCGTTTGCTCCCTCAGCCTGTAACGGTATTTGCCCGTCGGTCGTGTGTTTTTCCGTAAGCGCGTCTTATTGGTGTAACATCGCGTTGCACGGCGATTCGCGTCCGACCGGCGGAACGATTGCGCGACAGGGGATTGGGGGAGTGGATCAGGTGCTGCAACAACAGCCGCTTTCAGCCGACCGCCAGGTGGCGGCGGACGCGGCGCTCTTGTCGGCCCAGCTTTCCTCGCTGCGGGACAGGCTGTTTCCGCCGCGCGCGCAGAAGAGCCTCAGGCCCTTCTCCAGCGGCGAGGCGGCGCGGCTGATCGGCGTGTCGGACGGCTATCTCCGGCAATTGTCGATCTCGGGGGAGGGGCCGTCGCCGGAGATCGGCAAGGGCGGCCGCCGCTCCTATACGCTCGCCGACGTCAATGCGCTGAGGCGCTTCCTCGCCGAACAGAACCCGGCGCGCGAGCGGCAATATCTGAAAAGGCGGCAGCAAGGCGAGCATCTCCAGGTCGTCGCCGTCACCAATTTCAAGGGCGGCTCCGGCAAGACGACGACGGCCGCCCATCTGGCGCAATATCTTGCCTTGCAGGGCTATCGCGTGCTGGCGATCGATCTCGATCCGCAGGCCTCGCTTTCCGCCCTGTTCGGCTACCAGCCCGAACTCGACCTGACCGGCAACGACACGCTCTATGGCGCGGTGCGCTATGACGAGGAGCGGCGGCCGCTCGCCGACATCATCCGCCCGACCTATTTCGACGGACTCGACTTCGTTCCGGGCAATCTCGAATTGCAGGAATATGAGCATGCGACGCCGCGCCATCTGACGGAAAGGCGGCTCGGCCGTCTCGACGCGCAGCCGCAGGATTTGTTCTTCGCGCGCCTGCAGGCGGCGATCGCAACGGTGGAAGACCGCTACGACGTCGTCGTCATCGACTGCCCGCCGCAGCTTGGCTATCTCACGCTCGGCGCGCTCTGCGCTGCGACATCGGTGATCGTTACGGTGCACCCGCAGATGCTCGACGTGGCGTCGATGAGCCAGTTCCTGTTCATGACGTCGGACCTTCTGGCGGTGGTGCGCGAGGCGGGCGGCGAACTGAATTTCGATTTTTTGCGCTATCTGATCACGCGCTACGAGCCGAATGACGGGCCGCAGACGCAGATTTCCGGCTTCCTGCGCACCCAGTTCGGGCCGCGCGTGCTGACCACGCCGATGCTGAAATCAACGGCGATTTCCGATGCCGGCCTGACCAAGCAAACACTCTACGAGGTCGGCCGTGAAAGCTTCAACCGCACGACCTACGACCGCGCCTATGAAGCGTTGACAGCTGTCAACTCCGAGATCGAAGGGCTGATGCTGGATGCCTGGGGGAGGGCGCGATGACGGGCCGCGGCAAGCCTTCCGCGCGCATTTTATCCACGGGTGCGGGGCCGGTTCTAGACTGCGGGTCTGGAGGCGCCGGATGAGCAATCGCAAGGAGCAGATCAGGTCGATGTTCGGGCAGCCGGGGGCTGCACCGCAGGTCGAAAGCGGGAATGCGGATGGCGTAAGCGGGATCAGCGCCGGCGGAGAGGTCGGGCAGCGACCTCCTCACCGCACAGTCGCCGGATCGGTGAAGGCCATGGGGCTGTCGCTCGATGCGCTGAACGAGCAGGTGACGGAAGCCCGGCGGCTGCGCGAAAGCCTCGCGAGGGACGAGCGCGTGGTCGATGTCGATCCGGCGCTGATCGACCCGTCGCCCTATGCCGACCGGCTGAGCGTCGGGCCGCAAGACGAAGGCTTTGCGGCGTTGAAGGAAAGCATCCGTGACGGCGGCCAGCAGGTGCCGGTTCTGCTTCGTCCCCATCCCGACGCGGCCAAGGCCGGCCGCTACCAGAGCGCCTATGGCCATCGCCGCATCCAGGCGGCGCGCGAACTCGGCCTGGCGGTCAAGGCGATCGTCCGGCCGCTGACCGACATCGAGCTTGCGATGGCGCAGGGGCGCGAGAATGCCGAGCGCCGCGATCTCTCCTTCATCGAGCGGGCGATGTTCGCGCAAACGCTTCTGAAGAACGGCTTCGACCGCACGACGGCGCAGACGGCGCTTTCGGTGCACAAATCGGAAATGTCGCGCCTCATCCAGGTCGCCGACGCCATCCCCCGCTATATCGCCGGGGCGATCGGCGCGGCGCCGAAGGTCGGCCGGCCGCGCTGGCAGGCCCTTGGCGAAGCGCTCGCCGGGGAGGCGGCGCAGGTCAAGGCCCATGACGAGATCACGAGCGAACGGTTCCGCAACGCCGACAGCGACCGCCGCTTCCAGATGCTGTTCAGCCGTCTCACCCGCAGGCCGGCGAGGAAGCGGGACGAAACAGCGTTGAAGGGGGCGAATGGCCGCCGGATCGGCGCGCTTTCCGTGCGCGGAAATCGAAGCGTCATCACGCTTTCGGGCGAGGCCGGGGAAGGCTTTGGCGCCTTCCTCGCCGCCCGCCTGCCGGCGCTGCACGCCGAATTTGCCGCCGCCTGGTCGTCCGGGCGGCAGCCGAACAGGGATTTTGAAGGAGACTGAACCCGCAAAAGAAAAAGGCCCCCGAACGTCACCGTCGCGGAAGCCCTTCTCAGATCTAGACAATCAGAGAATCCCATTTCCGCGAATCACTGTCAAGAGTCCAGGCGTCGTTTCGGCGAGCAGCTTTCTTTTGCCTGATCGAAGGTGAAGGAAATGGAGAGGGAAATTGCAACGACTCCCTTCGGGAGCCGGCCGATGTCGCTTGCGTTGGTGGCGGCGCGGATCGAAGCCAGCGGCATTCCGGAAGGCAAGGCCGTCGACAAATGGCAGGTCTATCGCGATCTCTGCGAGGGCAAGGCGGTCATCGGCATCGGCGACCGCGCTCTCGCGGTGCTTGCCGGCCTGTTGTCCTTCTATCCGGATGACGAGCTTTCGGAAGAGAACGGCCTGATCGTTTTCCCGTCGAACAAGCAACTGTCGCTGCGCGCGCACGGCATGGCGAGCGCGACCTTGCGCCGGCATCTGGCGGCGCTCGTCCAATGCGGCATCGTCCTGAGGCGGGACAGTCCGAACGGCAAGCGCTATGCCCGCAAGGGCAGGGGAGGGGAGCTGGAGGATGCCTTCGGCTTCTCCCTGGCGCCGCTCCTGGCCCGGGCGGAAGAATTCCAGGCGGCGGCCGAACGGGTCAGGGCGGAAAACCGGGCATTGAAGCTGATGCGCGAGCGCATCACGCTGCAGCGCCGCGACATCGCCAAGCTGATCGAGGCGGCGCTGGAGGAGGGCGCGCCCGGCCCCTGGGAGAGCCTGTGGCGGCGTTTCAGGACGGTCGTGGAGCGACTTCCGCGCAAGGCGAGCATCGTCGAGCTGGAGCCGTTCGCCGCCGATCTCGATGCGATCCGCGACAAAGTGGATATAGCGTTGGAAAATTTCATGAATGTCGAAAATCCGAGCGGCAATGAGTCCCGAAATGAGCCGCAGCAATCTGATTCAAACCCCAACGATATTCCTGAATTTGAACCGGCTTTGGAAAAAGCAGGGTCGGCGGCGGCGCCTGAACTTGAAACGAAGGCGGCTGGGCGAGAGCAGCCGAAGATCTATCCGCTTGGGCTTGTGCTGAAAGCCTGCCCCGACATTGCCGACTACGCCGCCGACGGGATCGGCAGTTGGCGCGAACTGATGGCGACCGCCGCGCAGGTCAGGGGCTATCTCGGCGTTTCGCCCTCGGCCTATGAGGACGCCTGCCATGTCATGGGGGCTGAGACAGCGGCGATCGTCGTCGCCTGCATCCTGCAGCGCGCCAACCATATCAATTCCGCCGGCGGCTATTTGCGCGCGCTGATCGAAAAGGCGAGGGCAGGGCAGTTTTCCGTTGGTCCGATGCTCATGGCCGCGTTAAAGGCCAACGCTTCGCCACACGACAGGCGGGCAGGGTAGGACGATATTTGATTTTCGGACAAAGAGGCGTGGAATCAATGGTTTGGCACCTTGCGCTCCACCCTTTTTGATGCCCCGCGTCACAAGATTCGTTGGAACACCACCGGCTCCCGCGCTGTTAGGACGGCGCAAGGGACGTCATCTGGAAGGAAGAGGTCATGCGCAAGTTTCTCTATGCGACTGCAGCTCTCGCTCTCATCGCCGCGTCGGCCGCCCATGCGGATGAACGCGGCAGGACAACCGCCGGCGCGATGACGGGCGCCGCGGCGGGCGCGGCCACCGGCGCCGCAGTCGGAGGTCCCGTCGGTGCGGCGGTCGGAGGCGTTGCCGGCGCCGCGATCGGCTCGGCCAGCGTTCCGCATCATGTTCGTACCTATATCACCGAACATCCCGTGGAATCGGTCCAGATCCACGAGCATATCGCAAGGGGGGATGAACTCCCCGATAGCGTCACCATCCACGAGATCCCCAACAGCCCCGACTATGGCTATGTCTATGTCGATCACCGCCCGGTCGTGGTCCGGATGAAGAGCCGCAAGGTGATCTATGAAGGCGAGGCGCGAGGCGACGTGGACAACGGCACCACGGCCGCCGTGCCCGACAATGGACCTCCGGACGAGGTGATCACCTATGTGAAGAAACATCGCTCCCATCCGGTGACCATCGACAAGGATGTCAAGGTGGGCACGGTTCTTCCCAATACGGTCGAACTGACGCCGGTGCCGGACGATCCGGACTACGCCTATGTCTATACCGATAACGGCCCGGTCCTGGTCAGGAAGCAGTCCCGCAAGGTCATCTGGGTCCACTGATGGCAATTTTGGATCATGATGCGATCATATTGGATCGCATCATGACCGGGTTTCGAGGCAGGGCGGCCGCAATTGCATCACAGTGGCGTCCGGTCAGCGCTCGATCGTGCCGGTCCGTCGGATCTTCTTCTGCAGCAGGAGGATTCCGTAGAGCAGCGCCTCGGCCGTCGGCGGGCATCCCGGCACATAGATGTCGACCGGGATGATCCTGTCGCAGCCGCGGACGACCGAATAGGAATAGTGATAATAGCCGCCGCCATTGGCGCAGGAACCCATCGAGATGACGTAGCGCGGCTCCGGCATCTGGTCGTAGATTTTCCTCAGCGCCGGCGCCATCTTGTTGCAGACCGTCCCCGAAACGATGATGACGTCCGCCTGGCGCGGCGAGGCGCGGGGCGCGACGCCGAACCTTTCGCTGTCATAGCGCGGCATGGATGTCTGCATCATCTCGATGGCGCAGCAGGCGAGCCCGAACGTCATGAACATCAGCGATCCGCTTCGCGCCCAGGTAACGAGCGCCTGCGTCGAGGTCGTGACGAAGCCGACATCGGCAAGCTCGGTCGAAAGCTGCGTCAGATTGCCGCCAATCTGCTGTCCGCTCTCAATATCCATGACGAGGCTCCTTCCGGAGCCCAACCCGCGATCCGCCGGCGCGTTCCATCCAAGCGCCGGGATGGATGATTGGCCGCGCCGTTGCCGCTTCTTTCCTGAGCCGACGAATGAAATCGCGGCGGCATGGAACATTCAAGCCGATCGAAGGTTCAACGGATGCCATATTGAGACAAATTGAGACAAACGGAGGGCTTTCGTGAGCAAGGCCGGTTTTAGCCGCCGAAATTTCCTGACGGCGGGAGCATCGGCGGCGGCGGTGGCGGTTGCCGGCTCCACCGGTGTGGCGGAGGCGCGGGAAATCAAGGGCGGCGAGCCCTGGATGCCCCATCAGGCCGACGCTCCGGACCCGCTTGTCTCCCCGACCTATGTCTATTTCACCCAGGCCGAGGCGGCCTTCGTCGAAGCGGCGACGGAAAGGCTCATCCCGCATGACGAGCTTGGTCCCGGCGCCAAGGATTGCAACGTCGCTCTCTTCATCGACCATCAGCTTGCCGGTCCCTATGGGCGCGGCGGCAGCTGGTACATGCAGGGTCCGTGGGCCAAGGGCGAGAAGACGCAGGGCTTCCAGTCGCGCCTGGCGCCGGCCGACCTCTACCGCGTCGCCATCAAGGGCATCGAAGCCCATGTGTCGAAGGCGAAGAGCGGCAAGCATTTCGCCGATCTGTCGGCGCAGGACCAGGATGCGCTTCTCTCCGGTCTCGAAGGCGGCAAGATCAAGCTTGAAGGGGCCGACGCCAAGACCTTCTTCGACATGCTCCTCCTAAATACGAAGGAGGGGATGTTCTCGGACCCGATCTATGGCGGCAACAAGGACATGGCCGGCTGGAAGATGCTGGGTTTTCCGGGCGCGCGCTACAATTATCTCGACTGGGTCGATCGCCATGGCCAGCGCTACGACCAGCCGCCGGTGGGAATCCGCGGGCGGCCCGGCTGGGACCAGCAGCAGGGTTGAGCAATGGCGCGGAAACTCCCTTCTGTCGATGTGGTGCTTGTGGGATTCGGCTGGACCGGCGCCATCATGGCGCAGGAGCTGACCGATGCCGGGCTGGAAGTCCTGGCGCTCGAACGCGGAAGCTGGCGCGATACCGCCACCGATTTCGCGCCGACCTTCATCCAGGACGAGCTGCGCTACCGCTATCACGGCCATCTGTTCGAACAGCCGGCACAGGAAACGCTGACCTTCCGCAACACGCCCGACCAGAAGGCGCTGCCGATGCGCCAGCTCGGCTCGTTCCTGCCCGGCACCGGCGTCGGCGGCTCGATCATCCACTGGAACGGTCAGGCCTTCCGCTTCCTGCCCTACGACTTCCAGATCAGGAGCCAGACGGCCTCGCGCTACGGGCAGCAGATGATCCCGGCGGACATGTTGCTGCAGGATTGGGGCGTCACCTATGACGAACTCGAGCCTTATTACACGCGCTGGGACGAGATCAGCGGCATTGCCGGCCAGGCCGGCAATCTGAAGGGCCAGAAACAACCCGGCGGCAATCCCTTCGAAGGCGCGCGGTCGAAGCCCTATCCGACGCCGCCGATGAAGCAGACTTACGGGCCGACGCTCTTCGCCAAGGCGGCCGCCTCGATCGGGATGCATCCCTTTCCCTGTCCGTCCGGCAACATGTCGCAGGCCTATACCAATCCGCTCGGCGTGACGCTCGCGCCCTGTACCTATTGCGGCTTCTGCGAAAAGTTCGGCTGCGGCAATTATTCGAAGGCGAGCGCGCAGACCACCATCCTGCCGGTCCTGATGCACAAGCAGAATTTTACGCTGAGGACAGGATCCGACGTCATCAACATCAACCTCGACAGCACCCGAAAACGCGCCACGGGCGTGACCTATGTCGACACGCAAGGCGAGGAATACGAGCAGCCGGCGGAACTGGTGATCGTCTGCGCCTACATCACGCATAACGTCCATCTCCTGATGCTGTCGGGCATCGGCACGGTCTACGATCCGGCGACCGGAAAGGGCACGCTCGGCAAGAATTATTGCTACCAGGTCACGCCTTCGGTCGATGTCTTCTTCGACGACAAGCTCCTGAACCCGTTCATCGGCGCGGGCGCGCTCGGCATGATCGTGGACGACTGGAACGGCGACAATTTCGACCACGCTGGAAAGGGCTTCATCCATGGCGGTTATATCGGCGGCTATGTGACGACGGGGCGTCCGATCGAGACGGAGCTTGTGCCCGAAGGCACTCCCAAATGGGGCGCGAAATGGAAGAAAGCCTTCGTCAAGAACTATCTCACCTCCATGTCGATCGCGCTGATGGGCTCGGTCATGCCGAACCGGCAGAACCATCTCGACCTCGATCCGACCTATCGCGACATCCATGGCCGGCCGCTCATGCGGATGACCTTCGATTTCAAGCAGAACGAACTGAAGATGCAGGATTTCACGATGGGCAAGATGGAGGCCATCGCCAAGGCGATGAAGCCGCGGGAAATCAAGAAATCGCCGCGCGGGCCGCATTACGACATCCATCCCTACCAGTCGACCCACAATACCGGCGGCGCCATCATGGGCGCGAACCCGCAGGAAAGCGTCGTCAACCGCTATCTCCAGCATTGGGACGTACCGAACCTGTTCGTCACCGGCGCGAGCGCCTTCCCGCACAATAGCGGCTACAACCCGACCGGGACCGTCAGCGCGCTCGCCTTCTGGGCGGCGGACGCCATCCGCAACCAATATCTGAAACATCCCGGACCGCTGGTGCAGGCATGAAATCCCGTGCGCGCAGTTATGGTCTTCTCGCAGGCGCCGCCGTCGCCATCGCTTTTTGGGCGGGGCCGGTCGCCTTCGCGCAGGTCGGACAGTTCAACCAGGAGCAGCGCGGCCATTACCTTGTCGATGCGGGCGACTGCGCCGCATGCCATACCGCCGAGCGCGGCAAGCCTTTCGCCGGCGGCCGCCCGATCGAGACGCCGTTCGGCACGATCTATTCGCCCAACATCACGCCCGACCCGGAAACGGGCATCGGCGCCTGGACCAGCGACCAGTTCTACCGCGCCATGCATGAGGGCGTAGCCGCCGACGGCACGCATCTCTACCCCGCCTTTCCCTATCCCTGGTTCACCAAGGTGACGCGCGAGGATGTCGATGCGATCCGCGCCTATCTCAGAACCCTGCCGGCGGTGAAAAGCCGGCGGCCGCCGAGCACGCTGCCATGGCCGTTGAGCGAGAGCGTGTCCATGGCCGGCTGGAACGAGTTTTTCTTCAAGCCGGGCACGTTCCAGCCCGACAAGACAAAATCGGGCGCGTGGAACCGCGGCGCCTATCTCGTGCAGGGACTGGGGCATTGCGGCGCCTGCCATAGTCCGAAGAACATTCTCGGCGCGACGCAGAACGGAAACCGCTACCAGGGCGGAACGCTCAACCACTGGTTCGCGCCCGATCTCACCGGGACACCCGGCGGCGGCTTGAAGGACTGGAGCGTGGACGACATCGCCCAATTCCTGAAGACGGGCCATAACAAGCGCACGTCCGCCTATGGCCCGATGGCGGAGGTCGTCTCGGTCTCGACCTCGAAGCTGACGGATTCCGATCTTCACGACATCGCGACCTATATCAAGTCGCTTCCCGGGACGTCGGACAAGCCGACCGCGCAAACGCCGGGCAAGAACGTCATGGATGCGGGCGCCGCCATCTATGCGGACCAGTGTTCGGCCTGCCACCAGAAGGGCGGCGAGGGCGTCAACGGCGTCTTCCCGGCGCTCAAGGGCGATTCCGTCGTCCAGTCGAAGACGCCCATGACCGTCGTGCGTCTGATCCTGAACGGCGGCCATGGCGCATGGACGAAGAGCAATCCGGACGCGAAATCGATGCCGTCCTTCGGCTGGAAATTGTCGGACAACCAGATCGCTTCCGTGGCGACCTTCGTGCGCAATTCGTGGGGAAATTCGGCTTCGGTCGTCACGTCAGGCGAAGTGCATGACCTTCGCAAGAAGGTCGAGGCGGCGACGAGCGCGAATTAGAGCCTTTCATGGTTAGCTGGAAACCCTTACGGGCCGGGTCAATTCGGTCCAATTCCTGCGGCGAGCCTCTTGGCCGTACCACCGGTACGACCGGCGATGCTCCCCTTGGCCTTGGACCGAATTGCCTCCGGCAGAACGATTCCATCTAATCATGAAAGGCTCTAGGTCTTTGCCGTGAAAAGCGATTTTCTGGATCTGACCTTCTCCGGCCGGGCCGAAGCCGATCTCGACCGCTATATCGGCTATTGGAAGCCTTATGCCACGAGCCATGAGGAACTGGACCGCGACACCGCCATGCAGGAAGAGGTCAGGAACGCGGCGCGGACCTTGGTCGAAGCCATCATGAACCGGCGCGCCGGCCGCTTCCCCATCGCCGGAGAGAACAACCGCCAGCCGCGCGACAAATAGCTTCCGTGAACAATATCTCCCCTGGCCCGTTCCTTCTCACCGAAGGAGATGACGATGACCGCTCAAGAGATATTGGGAAGCAACGCCGAGCACATCCTCTGGTGGCAGATGATCCTGAGGGGGATCATCGTCTTCATCTTCGGCCTCGTCTTCCTGCGGCTGTTCGGCCGCCGCGCCTTCGGCAAGCAGAACCCGCTCGACATCGTGCTCGCCATCATCGTCGGATCGAATTTGAGCCGCGCCATGACCGCCAACGCGGCGCTCTTGCCGACCCTTGTCGCGACGGCGGCGCTGATCCTGCTGTTCTGGCTGATGGAGCACGCTTCGGCGCGCTGGAAGCCGCTCGGCTGGCTGGTCAAGGGCGAGCCCATCCCTCTCATCCGCCAGGGCGCTCCCGACCGGAAGGCGATGCGCCTCGCCGCCGTGACGGAAGACGATATCAGCGAGGCGGCGCGGACTTCGGGGGTGGGCAACTATGACAAGGTGAGGGACGCCGTGCTGGAGCGGAACGGCAAGATCAGCACGATGTCGGAAAATTAGCGTCCTCACGGCTGGAGGAAGGACGGAATGGCTTCCCGCGAAGGAACCCTCGCCGTGGGGGATGGTTAGGCAACAGGACAATGAGGATGAGAAGCTCAATCCCGCGCAAGGCGAGCGACGATGAAACCGAAGAAACTCAAGCAGATGGCGGCCCGAGAAACCGACGCCTTCCTGAAACGTGCCTCGATCACCTATCTCGAATGCTGCATCAGCCTGATGCTGACCCATCTGGCGCGGGAGGACGTCGCCTCGATCCTCGAGAAAGAGGCGGTCATGATCAGGGAGCTGGACTGATCGTCGCGTGACGCGGCGAAGCCTATAGGGTCTGCGAGTTTCGAGCCCGCGCGCTGGGATGGGATAACCGCCATTTGAAGTTCGACCCCCCTCCGCCTCGCATTCGCTCGGCGCCTCCCCCCGCTTCGCGGGTGGCGGATGGGCGCCGGACGCGCGGCCGGCTATCTCTCCCGTACGCATGTGGGGGAGAGGTGTCGAGG
>DASZUG010000073.1:0-49760 GCA_035547755.1 Rhizobiaceae bacterium | reverse complement strand
CTGACGCACGGCGCGACCATGGTCTATCCGGCGGAATCTTTCGATCCGCTGGCAACCCTGCAGGCGGTCGCAGAGGAGCGCTGCACGGCGCTCTACGGCGTGCCGACCATGTTCGCCGCCGAGCTCAACCACCCGGAATTCGCGAGCTTCGACATGTCGTCGCTGCGCACCGGCATCATGGCCGGCTCGCCCTGTCCGATCGAGGTGATGAAGAAGGTGGTGTCGCTGATGCATATGTCGGAGGTCACGATCGCCTACGGCATGACGGAGACGAGCCCGGTTTCCTTCCAGAGCAGCACCGAAGACCCGCTGGAGCGCCGCGTTTCGACCGTCGGCCGCGTCCAGCCGCATCTGGAGGTGAAGATCATCGACGCCGACGGCAAGACGGTTCCGGTCGGCGAGCGGGGCGAGCTCTGCACGCGCGGCTATTCCGTCATGACGGGCTATTGGGAAGATGAAGAGCGCACGGCGGAGGCGATCGATCCGGAAGGCTGGATGCACACCGGCGACCTCGCGACGATCGATAGCGAAGGCTATTGCAACATTGTCGGCCGCGTGAAGGACATGGTCATCCGCGGCGGCGAGAACGTCTATCCGCGCGAGGTCGAGGAATTCCTCTATCGCCATCCGAATATTCGCGAGGTGCAGGTCTTCGGCATCCCCGACGAGAAATATGGCGAGGAGCTTTGCGCCTGGGTGGTTTTACAGCCGGGCAGCGAGGTCACGGAGGAGGAGATCAGGGAATTCTGCCGGGGCCAGATCGCCCATTACAAGATCCCGCGCTATGTCCGTTTCCGCGACAATCTGCCGATGACCGTGACCGGCAAGCCGCAGAAATTCATCATGCGCGAAACGATGGTCGAGGAACTCCACCTGACCGAGGCGAAGACAGCCTGATCATTGGAAGATGCGACCGTTTTTCTGGCCTATTGAGGCTTGCGGCGCGCGGCCCTCAACGCTATAAGCCCGCCGTCTGGTTGCGGAGTGTAGCGCAGTCTGGTAGCGCACATCGTTCGGGACGATGGGGTCGCAGGTTCAAATCCTGCCACTCCGACCAGAAAATCGAAATCCCGAAATTTGCTGTTTCCGTTTAACGGGTTTCATGCGCCCACCGCGCCATGAAGCGCGTAGGACATTGCAAACGCCGCGATTGCCATGCCCAGGGCATAGGAAGCCCGTTGCCAAGGTGCGGCAAGCCCGACAAAGGGCGAGGCAGCCAAGGCCATCGCCGCAGCCGCCGATGCCGCTATGAGGCTGAAATTGATTGCAACGCCCGGCATTCTCTGTCCCCGCTGATTTGCTCCATTTCAGTAGCACCGGCCCATTAACGTTTGGCTGAGTGATATGGTTGCGCGCCGGTGAAAGCCGGGTGCAAGCGGAGGAGTGGCGGGGATTGCGCTCCGCCTCCGGGCGAAATGGGTAGGCGCGTGGCAAGGATCCCTTGACACCGGAAAGAGCGGCTTTCGCCGCCTTTGGGCCACATCGTTTAACGGCGGCCGTAATCAGCTATTAGCGACTGTCCTCTATGGTCGGGCCCATGCTCGACCGGATGTTGCACAATTTTCAGAAATGGCGGGAAACCATCCTCTTTTGCGGCCATATCGCCGTTCTGGCGGCTTTGCCGTGCTGCGCAATCATCGCTTATGCCATCGACCGGCACGGGCATGAGGCGACCAGGATCATCGACACGATCACAACCGGCTCAATTGCGACCAAGCAAACGATCCTGTCGACGATTTCCAACTGGCAACTGCGCGAAACACCCTGAATCTCACAACGGCCTAATCACAACGCACGCGGTTTTTGCCTGTATCGAGCACGACTTCGTGGCATTTCAGAGCGGGCGTCGACGGTTGGGGCGCCGCCGCCGGTTTCCGCTGCGCTAAGTGGCGCGTCCGTCGATGTGCTGCTTTCCTGACATGATGCCGCGCCTTTGGCCGTTCTGTGGCGGGTTGCTCGGGCGGCGGTGGAGGCGGCAGGAACTCGCTCTCGTGGATCGAGTAGCGCTTGTCCGTGGGCGTGCGCTGCCATGCGAGATGGGGAAACCATCCCGTCTTGACCATCGTCATCTGGTATTTGGGCACGACCGACCCGTCACCCGTGCGAACGCAGGCCGCAACGGAAAGCGTGCAGGCAAGAACGGCAAAAACACGAAAACGCAACACGGCAACTTGTCCCCGAACTCACTTGAGAAGCTTAAAGCGCCGGCCGTCCGATTGGAACCGGCCCGCGACAAATGTTTGTGGCTTTGGTTTCTTCCCACACCGCGCCTAAGGGGCGGTCGCAGACAAAAATTTCCTTCACCATGTTCCGTACTTCTCGGGAACGGGTTCCGCGCGATCCCATTTCCATACCGGGCGGGCAGGAGTAGTTCCGATGAAACCATGCCCGTTTGTTGTTTGCGCCTGCATTCTGGCGCTCGGATCGATTCCGGTTCACGCAGAGCAGAATAAGGACAGGCACGACAAGGTTCCTGCCGCGAATGCGGCGCATTCCGAACCTCCCGCGCCGATCATCATCACGCGCCCCAACGGCCAGATCAGTGCGGACTCCGAAGAGACCGATGCCGTCATGGATACGATCGGTCGCGATCCAACTCCCGGTGCGAGCCAGGCGATCCATTGTCATGGCGGCCAGACGATCAGCGAGGCCGAGGGCGATATCCGAAACGCTACCTGCAAATAGGCGGGTGCCTCCGTCCTCTTGAAGAAGGGGAGCCATGTGATACAGCTCGGGACAGGCGGGCTGTATAAAATCGGCGTTTAACCGCATGAACTGCCGCCGCGGGACATGGTGACGATTTCAGCGTGCGGGATATTTCGCCGGCAATGGACGTGGAACATATCCGATGACGAACGACAAGCCGGCTGCGCCGGACGGAAACGGAATACCGGAAAAGATCGGGACGGTGCTGGGTTTCATCATCGTGGTCTTCGTGGCCGCCGAACTTCTATATGCTATCGTGCATGCCGTCATGAGCGTGTGATCCAGAGGATCGCAACAGGGGTGAAAGGCTGCGGCGTGGCCGGCAGGCGGTCAGTGCGGCGACGATCATCACCACCAAAACGGCGAACCCTATCACCCAATTCGGGGGCCATGTGACGTCCGATTGCACCCTTGCAAGAAATTCCGTGATCGGCCAACTGTGCTTGCTATTGATCTCAGATTGTCTGATTTAGGCGGTTGACTGGGAGGACAACCGTTGCAGCGTCTGTTGAACGCGCGAACGGCCCCAGGTTTCCGTCGCGGAAGTGGAACCCGGATTCTGTTCTCATTGGAGATTGCCGATTTGAAACCTGTCAGCGAAGCCAAGCCCAACACCTTCGCCTTTGAAACCAGTGCTCTCATCAAGCCGACCGGCTTTCGCGAATATGATGCGCGCTGGTGGTTCGGCCAACCGGCCTCCGACAAGGCGCCCGAACTGAACCTGATGGGCGTTCAGGCGCTCGGCATGGGGCTTGCGACGCTGATCCGTCGCTCCGGCATCGGGCCGGAGATCGTCACCGGGCACGATTTCCGCGCCTATTCCATGGCGATCAAGCTGGCGCTCGTTTCCGGCCTGATGGCGGCCGGCGCCAGGGTCAAGGATATCGGCCTTGCGCTCTCGCCCATGGCCTATTTCGCCCAGTTCGCGCTCGATGTCCCTTCCGTCGCCATGGTCACGGCCTCGCACAACGAAAATGGCTGGACCGGCGTGAAGATGGGCATGGCGCGGCCGCTGACCTTCGGTCCCGACGAGATGACGGCGCTGAAGCAGATCGTGCTTGCCGGCGATTTCGATCTCGTCGGCGGCGGTTCCTACGAATTCGTTGAGAATTTCCGCGATCGTTATATCGCCGATCTGGCGGAAGGCGTGCGCATCATGCGGCCGCTGAAGGTGGTGGCGGCCTGCGGCAATGGCACGGCAGGCGCCTTCGCGCCGGAGCTTTTGCGGCGCATCGGCTGCGAGGTCGTGCCGCTCGATACCGAACTCGACCACAATTTCCCGCGCTACAACCCCAACCCGGAAGACATGCAGATGCTGCACGCCATCCGCGACGAGGTGCTGCGCACGAAGGCCGATGTCGGCCTCGGCTTCGACGGCGACGGTGACCGCTGCGGCGTCGTCGATAATGAGGGAAACGAAATCTTCGCCGACAAGGTGGGTGTGATGCTGGCGCGCGACATTTCGGACGAACATCCGGGCGCGACTTTCGTCGTCGACGTCAAATCGACCGGCCTGTTCATGACCGATCCGGTGCTGACCGAACATGGCGCCAAGACGGACTACTGGAAGACCGGCCATTCCTACATCAAGCGGCGCGTTTCGGAACTCGGCGCCATCGCCGGCTTCGAGAAATCCGGCCATTTCTTTTTCAACAAGCCGATCGGGCGCGGCTATGACGATGGTCTGATCACCGCGATCGCCGTCTGCCGAATGCTCGATCGCAATCCGGGCAAGTCGATGGCCGATCTCTATCGTGCGCTGCCGCTGACCTTCGGCACGCCCACCATGTCGCCGCATTGCGACGACGAGAAGAAATATCAGGTGGTCGAGCGCGTCATCGACGACTTCCGGACGATGCGGAAGGACGGCACGCCGGTCGCCGGACAGAAGATCGTCGATCTCGTCACGGTGAACGGGGTGAGGGTGGTTGCGGAAGACGGCACCTGGGGCCTCGTCCGCGCCTCATCCAACAAGCCTGAACTGGTCGTCGTGGTGGAAAGCCCGGTCTCGGAGGAACGCAAGCGGGCGATGTTCGAGGCGGTGGACGGTGTGTTGCGCCGCAACAAGGAAGTTGGGGCGTATAACCAGACGTTTTGAGCAGTTCGGTGCATGCACTGATCTTACGATGCACCCCCTCCGCCCGGCCAGTATCGCCGTCAAGGTCAGCGTGGGGTATGATGGCAAGCCATATGCGATTGCGCCACCCCCTCCTGGCCTCAATACGGGCTGGCGACATCTCCCGTCTCGACATAGACGGACTTCACCTGCGAATAGTGCCGTAACGCCTCGATGGCGTTCTCGCGCCCGATGCCGGATTGCTTGACGCCGCCGAAGGGCAGTTCCACCGGCGTCAGATTGTAGGCGTTGATCCAGCAGGTGCCGGCCTGCAATTCGCTGATGACGCGATGCCCGCGCGCCAGGTCGCGCGTGAAGACGCCGGCGGCGAGGCCGAATTCGGTCGCATTGGCGCGTTCGATCGCCTCTTCCTCGCTCGCAAAGCTCAGGATCGCCATCACCGGCCCGAAGATTTCCTCCTTTGCGATGCGCATCCCGTCCGTCACATTGGTGAAGATGGTCGGCTCGACAAAAAAGCCGTTCTCGAAGCCTTGCAGCTTCGGCGCGCCGCCGCCGCAATGGAGCGTCGCGCCTTCCTCTCGGCCGATGACGATATAGTTCATCACCTTGTCGTGCTGCGCCTTGTTGATGAGCGGTCCCATCTGCGTTTCCGGATCGAGCGGGTCGCCGACGCGGATTTTCTTCGTCCGCTCGGTCAGCCTTTCGAGGAAACGGTCGCGGATGCCGTCCTGCACGAAGACGCGCGTACCGTTGGAGCAGACCTGGCCGGTCGAATAGAAATTGGCGAGCATCGCGCCGCCAACGGCGTTTTCGACATCGGCATCGTCGAAGATGATGAGCGGCGACTTGCCGCCGAGTTCCATCGTCGCGTGCTTCATATGCGATCCGGCAAGCGCCAGCACTCTTTTGCCGGTCGGCACCGAACCGGTGACGGAAACCTTTGCGACGGCCGGATGCTCCACGAGCGCCGCGCCGACATCGCCGAAGCCCTGAACCACGTTGAACAGCCCATCGGGCAGGCCGGCTTCCGTGTAGATTTCCGCGAGCGCCAGCGCGGAAAGCGGCGTGTTCTCCGACGGCTTGAAGACCATGGCGTTGCCCATGGCGAGCGCCGGCGCCGATTTCCATGCGGCGATCTGGATCGGATAGTTCCAGGCGCCGATGCCGACACAGACGCCGAGCGGCTCGTGCCGCGTATAGCCGAAGGAGCCGCCGAGATCGACGAAATCGCCGTTGAAGGTGGCGACGGCCCCGCCGAGATATTCGAGCGCGTCCGCAGCCGAGGGCGCATCGGCGACCAGCGTTTCCTGGATCGCCTTGCCGGTGTCGAGCGTTTCGACCCGCGCCAGTTCCTTGTTTCGTTCGCGCAGCAGCTCTGCCGCGCGGCGGAGGATGCGGCCGCGCTCGACCGGTTTCCTGCGCGCCCATTCGGCCTGCGCGGCACGCGCCGCCTCGACGGCCAGTTCGACGATATTGGGCGTCGCCGAATGGAGCCGCGCGATCGTCTCGCCCGTCGCCGGATAGATCACATCGAGCGGTCGGCCCTGATCGTCCTCGATGAAACGGCCGTTGACGTAATGCGAGGCTTTGGGTTGGGCTTTCATGTAACCTGAGACCTTCGATTTTCTGTGGCGATCGGCGGAGCGCTCCGACATTCAACCTTCGCCGCTACAACCAGGATATTACATCGCGGGCGATGATGTGACCAACGCTCACCTGTCGCTCTCGCGCCAGCGTGGATTGATCCACGGTTCCTGATTGGATGGGGGGAGGGGCGTTTTACCCAGAATATGATCGGCCGCCTTTTCGCCCGTCATGATCGAGGGGCCGTTCAGATTGCCGTTGGTGATGCGCGGGAAGATCGAGGAATCCGCCACTCGCAGGCCATCGACGCCGATCACCCGGCATTCCGGATCGACGACGCTCATCGGATCGTCGGCACGGCCCATCCGGCAGGTGCCGCAAGGGTGATAGGCGCTTTCGACGTGTTCGCGAATGAAATCGTCGAGCGCCTCGTCGGATTGCGCAGCCGACCCCGGCGCGATTTCCGCGCCGCGATAGGGGTCGAAGGCGGCTTGCCCGAAAATTTCGCGCGTCAGGCGGATGCAATGGCGGAAATCCATCCAGTCGTCCGGGTCGGACATATAGTTGAAGCGGATCAGCGGCTTGTCCTTCGGGTCGCCGGAGCGAAGCGTGATCGCGCCGCGCGATTTCGACCGCATCGGCCCGACATGCGCCTGGAAGCCATGCGCCTTCGCCGCCGCCTTGCCGTCGTAGCGGATGGCGACGGGCAGGAAATGATACTGGATATCGGGATAGTCCACGCCGGCCTTGGAGCGGACGAAGGCCGCCGCCTCGAAATGGTTGGACGCGCCGAGGCCGGTCTTGAAGAACAGCCATTGCGCGCCGATCAACGCCTTGGGAACAAGCCCGAGCTTGGAATAGAGCGTGATTGGCTGGGTCGCGGCCTGCTGGATGTAAAGCTCGAGATGGTCCTGCAAATTCCGGCCGACGCCCGGCCGATCGGTAACGACCGCGATACTGTGCTCTTTGAGATGCGCCGCCGGCCCGATGCCGGAAAGCATCAAAAGCTTCGGCGAGTTGATCGAGGATGCCGCGATGATGACCTCGCGCCGCGCCCTGATCGTCCGGAGACGCCCGTTGACTTCGATCTCGACGCCGGTCGCGCGCTGATTCTCGATAACAACGCGCCGCGCGAAGCCCTTGAGGAGACTCACGTTCGGCCGCTTCAGCGCCGGCCGGAGATAGGCGTTGGCGGCCGACCAGCGACGGCCATTGTGGATGGTCTGCTCCATCCAGCCGAAGCCTTCCTGCTTCGAGCCGTTATAGTCCTCGGTGATCTCGAAGCCTGCCTCGCGGCCCGCCTCCACGAAGGCGCGGAAAAGCGGGTTCTTGCGCGTTCCGCGCTGAATATGGAGCGGGCCGTCCGTGCCGCGCCAGCCGGCTTCGCCGCCATGGCTGTGCTCCATGCGCTTGAAATAGGGGAGCACGTCGGCATAGGCCCAGCCGGCCGCGCCCTGTTCGGCCCAATGGTCGAAATCGCGGGCGTGGCCGCGCACATAGACCATGCCGTTGATGGAGGAGGAGCCGCCGATGACCTTGCCGCGCGGCGTCGCCAGCACGCGGCCGCCAAGATGCGGCTCGGGTTCGGAGTGGAACCCCCAGTCGTAGCGCGGCATGTTGAGCGGGATCGACAGGGCCGCCGGCATCTGGATCAGCGGCCCGGCGTCACTGCCGCCATATTCGATGACGATGACCGAATGCCTGCCATCCTCCGACAGGCGGTAGGCGAGCGCCGAGCCGGCCGAACCGGAGCCGACGATGATGAAATCGGCTTCAGGCATGAGAGAGTTCGCTATGCAAAAGGGGGGCTATCTGCGCAGACGACCCCCTCTCCGCCTCGCTACGCTCGGCACCTCTCCACCGAATGGCTGGGGAGAGGATGCGCCGGCCGGATGCCTGGCTCCCATCCTCTCCCCTCACGAAGTGGGGGAGAGGTGTCGAGGCGAAGTCAAGACGGAGAGGAGGAGAAAAGAAAATCATTCCGCCCTCAAGCTTTCGTAGGAAACCATGACATGCTCCGCGAAGGCCGGGCGCTTGGTGAGGCGTTTGTAATAGGCATCAAGATTGGGCGTTTCCGCCTTCTCGAAGGGAAGCGTCATGTAGCGGTAGAGGAGATTGCCGACGGTTATGTCGGCGAAGGCAAGTGTATCACCGCCGAGGTAAGATCCCTTGCCAAGTCTCTCGTCCAGGATCGTCGCAAGGTGCGCGATGTCCTTCGCGATGCCGGCGGTGACGGCGGGGTCACGGTCGGCGCCGCGTACGCGCACCAATTGTATGAACATCCTGAGCACGGCGGGCGCGAAGGTGATCTTGCCCCATTCCGCCCATTGATCGAGAGGCGCCCGCTTCGCCGGGTCCTTCGGCCAGAAATCCTCTTTGCCATAGCGCGCCGCGAGATAGCGCAGGATCGCCGCGCTCTCGAAAAGGGTCACGTCGCCATCCTGCAGCACGGGCACGAGCCCGTTCGGGTTCATCGCCCTGTATTCCGGCGTGTCGGTGCCGCCGAAACTGCCGCCGACATCGAGCCGGCGATGCGGTAGGCCGAGTTCGCCGATCGCCCACATGACGAGTTGGACGTTGGAGGATGTGGTCCTGCCGTGAACGGTGATCATCTCATTCTCCTCTCGGGAAGCGTTTGTCGTTTTCGAGCGTGTCGAGATTCATGTGGTTGCGCATGTAGCGCTCGGATGCTCTCTGCAGCGGCTGGAAATCCCAAGGGTAATAGGCGCCGTTGCGCAGCGCCGGATAGACGACCCAGCGCCGTGCCTGGCTCTCACGCACGGCGGAATCGAAGTCCGTCATGTCCCAGCGCGCGCGTACCTCGGCCATATAGTTGGCGACGAGCGCCGCATTGGCCTGATCTTCCGCCAGATTGACCTTCTCGTGCGGATCCGATTCGAGATCAAACAGTTGCGCCGGATCGATCTCGCAATGGACGAACTTGTACTTGCCGTCGCGGATCGCGACCATCGGCGCATAGGAACCCTCGGCGGCATATTCCATCAGCACCGGCTCGCTGCGGCCTTTGCCCTCCATCAGTGGGACAAGCGACTGGCCGTCCGTCCAGGGCATGATCGCGTCCATGTCGATGCCGGCGAGGTCGCACAGGGTGGGCAATATGTCGAGATTGGAAACGGGCGAAGCGATCGTCCTGTCCTCGACACTTGGCCCGGCGATCATCAGCGGCACGCGCGCCGAACCCTCGTAGAAGTTCATCTTGAACCACAGGCCGCGCTCGCCCAGCATGTCCCCATGGTCGGAGCAGAGCAGGATGATCGTGTCGTCGAGCATCCGGGTAGCTTTCAGGACGGCGAGGATCTCGCCGATCTTGTCGTCGAGATAGCTGATATTGGCGAAATAGCCGCGGCGCGAGCGGCGCACCTGCTCCTCCGTGATCGAATAGCTGGCATAGTCGCTGGCGAGATAAAGTCGCTTCGAATGCGCATCCTGCTTTTCATAGGGGATGAAACCGACTTCCGGTTCCAGGGCAGGGCAGTCCTCATAGAGGTCCCAATATTTGCGCCGTGCCACGTAGGGATCGTGCGGGTGGGTGAAGGAGACCGTCAGGCACCATGGCTGGCGCGAAGGCTGGTCGGATGTTCGCGCCAGTTGGTAGAGCTTCTGCATCGCGTGGAACGCGACCTCGTCGTCATATTCCATCTGGTTGCTGGTCTCGGCCACGCCGGCGCCGGTGACGGAGCCCAGATTGTGATACCACCAGTCGATCCGCTCGCCAGGCTTGCGGTAATCCGGCGTCCAGCCGAAATCGGCGGGGTAGATGTCGGTCGTCAGCCGTTCCTCGAAGCCGTGCAGTTGGTCGGGCCCGACGAAGTGCATCTTGCCCGATAAGCAGGTGTGATAGCCGGCGGCGCGCAGATGATGCGCATAGGTCGGGATGGCCGAGGCGAATTCGGCGGCATTGTCATAGACGCGCGTCCTCGACGGCAATTGCCCGCTCATGAACGAGGCGCGGCCCGGCGCGCAAAGCGGCGACGCCGTGTAATTGTTGACGAAGCGCGCCGAGCGGCGGGCCAGAGCCTTGAGATTCGGCGCATGCAGGAACTCCGCCGGCCCGTCGGGAAAAAGCGTCCCGTTCAGCTGGTCGACCATCAGGATCAGGATATTGGCCGGCATTCTCACTTTCCCCGCGATTGGAGCTTGGTTTCGAGGTAGTCTTCCACAAGGCGGACGGCCGAGATGGCGTCAGGCGTGTCTTCCTTGAGCGCACGGCGGATATAGAGGCCGTCGATAAGCGCCGCGATCGCTTCGGCGGCAATGAGCGCGTCTTGCACCGGCATCAGATGCTTGAGCCCGCTCATCAGGTCCGAATGCAGCCGCCTGGCATAGATGCGCAGCAGGCGGCGCATGGCGGGCGATTTCTGCGCCTCGACATAGAAGGCGAGCCACGCGCCGACGGTATCGGGCTGGAATTGCGAGGCCGAAAAGCTGACGGCGATCACGGCGGAAACCCGTTCTCTGGCCGTTTTTGCCTCTTTGAGTGATTGGCGCGCCTCCGAGGCCAGTTCTGCGAGGAGATGCCGCATCGTCGCCTGCAGGAGGTCGTCCTTGGCGCCGAAATAATGATGCGCGAGCGCCGAGGAGACGCCGGCGCGGCCGGCGATCTGCGACATGGTGACGTCAAGCGCGCCGCGTTCTCCAATCGTGGAGATGGCGGCGTCGATCAGCGCTCGGCGGCGCACAGGCTCCATTCCGACTTTCGGCATTCGCCGCGTTTGCTCCTCTTGTGCTGTCGGCGCTCACGTTCAAATCGTGTCGGGTGCGTCCTTCGAGGCTCGCTCGGCTCGCACCTCAGGATGAGGACCGTTGGCGCAACGTCGGACGGAGAGTCCTTAGCACCGGCCCCCCATCTCGAGTGCGAGCCTCGAAGGACGCATTGCCAAAAGGCAGGCCAATCAATCTTATTTTTATTAACTAATCAATCAAGAAAAATCAGCCGTTTTCTGGCACAACACCCAAGCCTTTACGTCGTCGCCTCGACACTCCATGTTAGCGGGGCTATTCAAACTCACGGCGGCAGGCGGCGAGCGGGAGAAATTCGGATGACGGCATGTATCGTGGGCTGGGCGCACATGCCCTTTGGCAGGCTGGAAAACGAAACGGTCGAGAGCATGATCGTCCGCGTCACGAACCAGGCGCTCGACCATGCCGGCATCGGTCCCGAAGATGTGGACGAAATCGTCCTCGGCCATTTCAACGGCGGCTTTTCTCCCCAGGATTTCACGGCCAGCCTCGTTCTCCAGGCCGATGACAGGCTGCGCTTCAAGCCGGCGACGCGCGTCGAGAATGCCTGCGCGACGGGTTCGGCCGCCGTGCGGCAGGGGCTACGGGCCATCGACGCGCATGCCGCGCGAATCGTGCTGGTGGTCGGCGTCGAGCAGATGACCAAGACGCCGGGACCGGAGATCGGCAAGAATCTCTTGAAAGCCTCCTATTTGCCCGAGGATGGCGAAATTCCGGCCGGGTTCGCCGGCGTTTTCGGCAATATCGCGCCGGCCTATTTCCAGCGCCACGGCGACCAATCGGACGCGCTGGCGATGATCGCGGCGAAGAACCACGCCAATGGCGTCGAAAATCCCTATGCCCAGATGCGCAAGGATCTGGGCTACGAATTCTGCCGGCACGAGAGCGAGAAGAATCCCTTCGTCGCCGGTCCGTTGAAGCGCACCGACTGCTCGCTCGTTTCCGATGGCGCCGCGGCGATCGTGCTAGCCGATACGCAGACCGCGCTTTCCATGCGCCGCGCGGTGGCGTTCCGCGCCAATGAGCATGTGCAGGATTTCCTGCCCATGTCGAAGCGCGACATCCTTCTCTTCGAAGGGTGCGAGGAGGCATGGAAACGAGCGCTGAAGAATGCCGGCGTCGCGCTCGACGATCTGTCGCTGGTCGAGACGCATGACTGCTTCACCATCGCCGAACTGATCGAATATGAAGCGATGGGGCTTGCGCCGCGCGGCGAGGGCGCCAAGGTGGTGGAGGAGCGCCAGACGACCAAGGAAGGCCGGCTTCCGGTCAATCCTTCCGGCGGGCTGAAGGCGAAGGGCCATCCGATCGGCGCGACCGGCGTTTCGATGCACGCGCTCTGCTCGATGCAACTGACCGGCGAAGCCGGCGGCATGCAGATTCCGGGCGCGACGCTGGCCGGCATCTTTAACATGGGCGGCGCCGCGGTGGCGAACTACGTCTCCATCCTCGAACGGATCAAGTAGGCCGCGTATCCTGCGGACGCCAACAGAATGGAAAATCCGGTTCTGGTCGAGGTGACGCGCGGTGGCAGGGTCGAGAGCCACCATCGCGGCGCGGTCGCGATCTTCGACGCGGACGGGGCGGCGCATACCGTGATCGGCGACATCGAACTGCCGGTCTTCCCGCGTTCAGCGGTCAAGGCGATCCAGGCGCTGCCGCTGGTCGAGAGCGGCGCGGCCGATCATTATGGTTTCGGCCAGAAGGAACTGGCGCTTGCCAGCGCCTCGCATAATGCCGAGAAGCCTCACACCGATCTCGCCGCGTCGATGCTCCAGCGCGCCGGCCTCGATCCATCGGTCCTCGAATGCGGCGCGCATTGGCCGAGCCGGCAGGACATATTGATCGAATTCGCCCGCTCCGGCGCCACGCCGACCGCCCTCCACAATAATTGTTCCGGCAAGCATTCAGGCTTTCTGTGCACATGTCAGCATCTCGGCATCGATCACCATGGCTATGTCGCGCTCGGGCACCGGGCGCAGGACATGGTGCGCGATGCTTTGGAAAGCGTGACCGGCGCGCCGCACGGCATTGACAATTGCGGCACCGATGGCTGCTCGATCCCCACCTATGCCGTGCCGCTGAAAAGCCTGGCGATCGGCTTTGCGCGGATGGCGACGGGCGTACGTTTCGCGCCGAAGCGGGCCGCCGCGGCGAGACGCCTCGTCGAAGCCTGCATGGCGGAGCCCTTCTATGTCGCCGGCTCCGGCCGGGCCTGCACGGAGATCATGCAGGCGGGAGCCGGCCGCATCTTCGTCAAGACCGGAGCCGAAGGCGTCTTCTGCGCCGCCATTCCCGAAAGGGGGCTGGGCATCGCGCTGAAATGCGACGACGGCGCCTCCCGCGCGTCGGAAGCATCCGTGGCGCATATTCTCGCGCGGCTGTTTAAGGCCGATAAGGAACTCGCACAGAAGCTGGCGGGAATGGCCGCACCGGTTTTGCGCAACTGGAATGGCATCGAGGTCGGCGCCATCAGCCCGGTTTTCACCATCAACTAGCGGCCGGCGGATCAGCCGGCCTTGTTCTCGCCGATCTCCAAATTGGGGAACGGTTTCGCGGCGCCTTTGGCAAGATCGCCTGTCGCCGGGTCGGCCCAGCGGTAGCCGACGATGGCGCCGTTCTGCGCCTTGTCGATTATATTGCCGGAAATGACCGCCAGTCCGATTCCCTCGACCACCGACACGGCAATACCCACATTTGCTTCGCGGATGACATTGCCGGTGGCCACCACATTGCGCATGAAGGGGCCCCAGCCGATCTGCATGCCGAAAAGCGGCGCGCCTTCGATGACATTGTTGGAGGCGGTGCAATCGGCTTCGACGCTGATGCCGGTGCCGAACCCGACGCCTTCCGGCGGATAGGGACCGCTGGACGTCAGATTGCGCACGACATTTCCTGTGCAGGCGCCGAGGCGGCCGCCTTTATCGAAATTGACGATGGCGATGCCGTTCGCGGCGTGGTCCACAACATTGGCGTTGATGACGGCGCCTTCGAAAGAGAATTCGGCATAGATCGCCGTTTCGCCGGAGCGCAGGCAGGTGTTGTTGCCGAACTGGACGTTGTTTGAGCTGTTGGCGCGCAGCGCGGAGAAGGCGCAATCGCTGACGATATTGCCTGAAACAATGACGTTGTCGGCGCGGAATGTGTTGATGCCGTTGCCGTTCTGTCCAGTGCCGCCGGCATCGGCACGGATGCGCTCGACACGATTGCCGCTGACGATGGTGCGGTCGTCAGCCTGTTGGCGACGCCAGACGAGAATACCGCCATTGCCGCAATCGGCGACATGATTGCCTGTAATATCGAGGCCCGAACCGTCGATGGAATAGAGGCCAGCATCCGAGGCCTTCGAAATCTCCGAATTGGCTATTCTTCCGCTAGCGGCCTCAAAAGCGATGCCGTGCTTGCCGCTTCCGGTTACGCTGCAATCCTCGATGGCGAGATGGGAAATCTGCTTGAGATCGACGAGGCCCTTTGTCTGGGCATTGAGCGGCATGCCTGTCCCATCGAATGCGAGGCCGGAGAGGCCGATATGATCCAGGCCTTCGCCGTGGAAAAGTCTGGTTCCGCCCTGAATAATATGGGTCGCGCCGGGGACACCCGTGATCCGCACATGCGAGGGAAGTGCTATATCGGAAACGATATACCTGCCGGGCGGCAGGAAGAGAGGCATATTGTGATGCGACGCCTCCGCCAGCATGGCCTGGAAGGCCAAGCTCTGATCGTCGGAACTGTCCGGCCTGACGCCAAGCTGCGTTGCATCCAGCGAACCGCGGATCCGCGCCTCCGATAGTCCAGGCAACTTCCGTGCATAGGCCGCCGGAATTGTAAGTCCGAAGACCGCGAAACCAGCCGTTGCGCCCAGGAACCGCCGTCTGTGCATTTTCGGCACATCCTTTCCGCTGCTTCCCTCCGGCTGATCGATGCCGATCGGCTAAGCACTCGTTTGGCCAACTGTATGCCGCAAGACCGGCTTATTGGTTAAAGCGCAATCGGCTTGGAAAGCTTGTGAAAGAGGGTGCGAATGCATACACTCCCACAATGAGCAGAGCATTCACGCGTGAACAGGACAGCGACAATTCACCCCCCGACATCGGCGAAAGGCCGGTAAGCCAGCATCGCAATCTGGTGACGGAGGAGGGGTTGGCTGCGATCGATGCGGAAATCGCGACGCTCCAGAAGGAGATGTCCGAAGCCGAGGCAAGCAGCGACCGCGAGAAGGTGGCGCTCGTCTCCCGTGATCTGCGCTACTGGGTGGCGCGCCGCGAAACGGCTGAAATTTCCGTCCCCGATCCCGACAGCACCGTCGTGCGCTTCGGCATGACGGTGACGATCGAGGACGAAGACGGGAAGACCAATACCTGGAAGATCGTCGGCGAGGATGAAGCCGACGCCGGCAAGGGCAGGATCTCCCATGTCGCGCCGATGGCGATCGCGCTTTTCGGCAAGACTGTCGGCGATATCGCGACGGTGAACGGCAAGGAATGGGAGATTGTCTCGATGAAGACGGGGGGATGAAGCCCCCGCTTTGTTGCTCAGCGTTCGATAAGAACCGTATAGTCCCGGAAGAACGCCGCCGCTCCCGCTTCATCGATTTCCCCGGCAGCAACCAACGTAACGAGTTGGATGATGTCCTCCGATTCGGCTTCGATACTGAGGCCATTGAAATAGAGGAACAGGTCGGCAGCAGCGAATCCCGTCCGTTTGTTCCCGTCCACAAAGGGATGATTTTTGACGATTCCGAAAAGATAGGCGGCGGCCAACTCGCAAAGATCAGGCTGTCCGTAAGCTTCTTTCTGCAATGGTCTGGCAAGTGCCGATTCGAGCATGCCCTTGTCACGTACGCCGGCAGCCCCGCCGTGAAGGCGAAGCTGCTCGGCATGTAACGCTTCCACAAACTCCCGTGAATGAAAGTCTTTCACTTGGCTAAGGCCCGATAGGCGACTTCATATTTCTTCATTCTCTCACGCGCTATTTTCATCTTGCGCGCGAACTCCTCCGGATTGTCGCTGGTCCGCCGCAGTTTCAACTCATTGTCCTCCTCCAGGAGCATGAGCGAATCGCCAGCGCGGATATTGTGACGGTCCAGGACGTCCTTCGGCAGAATGACACCTTCCGAATTGCCTATCTTTCGAACGATGATATTCATGGCTCTCACCTTCCTCTGTTATAACTTTAATATAACACGAAGGAGAGAACGTTGCAACTTATGTTGCAACGAACCTTCGATGGTCTGGCGGCCGATTATTTCGGGTCCAATCGTAAAAAGATGTCCAACATGGAGAGATCCGGGTTCCCATCCTTGAACGGGATAGGGATACCGGCCGGCACACTCCGGCCCTCGATCCGCCGTGTATTGCCGCTGGGCAATGTGAACGATACCGAACCGGGTTTGAGCCCTTGCAGGATTTCCGCCGTAACACCCGTGCCGAGTTCGTCCTCCACCTGGGTGCCCGCCGGCCAATCGACACCGTAATACGTGTCCTGACGGCCGAGAACGCCAAGTTTGAGGGCCTGCTTCCCCCATCGACTCAGATAGACGCTGATCCTGGAGCCGCCACGCAGCGGAATGCCGTACAGAATAGTCTCCTGGGCTAGGGTGCAGGTCAGGGTGTGTATCTGTGAAACGTCGAATGCCGCCGCCGCGCAGGGAATCCCGCGATAGCTGAACGGTTTCGCAAAGGTCCCGCTTCCGATGAAGGGCTGTCCGTCGTCGGAAAAATTTGCCTCCTCGACGGAGAATTCCCCCACCAGCGGCATGCCGTAGATGATCGTCGGCGACGATACGCGGCCATAGCTGATCCTACCTTCATCGTCGAGTTGCACATAGGAATTCGGCGGCAACAGCACGCCCGCGATTTCGCGCGGACGGTCTCCGGAGTATCGCCGCAACCGTGCCTCGTGGATCGGTGTGATGACATTCTCCTCAAGCATGACGGAGAGCATCGGCAAGGCCACAAGCACGACGATCGCCACCACGCCGCAGGATGCCCATGTGATGATGCGGGCCGGACGTGTCTTTCGCCATTCCGGAACGAGCCGGACCAGGAGGGTCACGGCGAACGCAATCGACGCGACATAGGGCAACGCCACATAGGCCATTGCGGAAATCGCTACCCAAATGGAGATTTGAATCATTCGCGGTTCGGCTGGGAGAGAAGATGGCGATGGATATTCCGCGCCCCCTTCCGGTCACAACGTCCCCTCACGTTGCCGTTACAGAAGGAGGAGGTGTGGCAGTCGTCGAGACTTGTGGCCAACAGCTACAGCCACCCCTTCTTGCGGAAGAAGAGGATCGGCAGCACGGCTGAAAGCACCATCAGGCCGAGCGCGTAGGGATAGCCGAAGGCCCAGGAAAGCTCCGGCATATTGTGGAAGTTCATGCCGTAGATGGATGCCACCAGGGTAGGCGGCATGAAGATGACGGCCGCGACCGAGAAGATCTTGATGATCGCGTTCTGCTCGACCGAAACGAGGCCGACTACCGTATCCAGCAGAAATGTGATCTTGTTGGAGAGGAAATCGACATAGGCGTTGAGCGACTGCGTGTCGCGTTCGAGCGACTTCATCCAGGCGCGGGTTTCCTTGTTGGTCTTGCCGTTGGTGGCGCCAGCCGACAGATAGACGAGCATGCGGTTCACGCCAGCCAGGCTTTCCCGTACTTTCGACAGGAAAGCCCCCTCGCGTCCTATATTGCGCAGTGCGCCGCGGAATTCCGCCGTGCCCATGGGGCGGCCGCCTGGCGTCGTGTCGAAAAGGCCGTTCGATGTCTCGTCGAGCCCAGCGGCGACGTTTTCCATGATGTCGGCGATTCGGTCGGTTATGGCTTCGATGAGTCCGAGGAAAAGCCAGCCAGCGTCGCATTTCGGCGTCACGATGCCATTGCCGGGCTTTGCCACGCGCGCCTCGAACTGGGCAAAGGATTTCGGATTGGAATAGCGCAAGGTGACGAGGCGGTTGCCGGCCAGGATGAAGGTGATCGGAGCGATCCCGGGCGAGCCGACATGGGCCGAATGCAGCACCGAGGCGGTCATGAACTGGATGTCGTTCGCGATATAGAACCGGCTCGATTCCTCGATCTCCCGCATTTCCTCCCGGTTCGGGATCTCGACGCCCAGCATTTTTTCGACAGCCTGTTCCTCCTCGCGCGTCGGTGTGTTGAGGTCGATCCATGCCGCCGATTGAGGGATCCCGGCGACGACATCGAGCGGCGCGGGCAGCAGGCACTCGCCTTCCTTGACATAAGCTGTGAGCATCTGCGGCCTTAGGCGAGTGGTATCTTGGGTAAACGGAAATTCAATCCTGGGTAGCGTATTTTGCCGCCTTGCTCGTCCCCGCGAGAAGCGTGTCCATGAGGCGTTCGGCCGCTTCCGGGATCACTGTCCCGGGCGGGAATATCTCGCTCGCGCCGGCCTTGCGGACGGCGTCGTAATCTTGCGGCGGGATCACGCCGCCAGCCACGATCATGACATCGTCACGGCCGCGTTTCTCCAGCGCCTCGCGCAACTCGGGTATGAGCGTGAGGTGCCCGGCGGCCAGCGAGGAAACGCCGACAATGTCGACCTCGCGCTCGACGGCCAGCTTGGCGACTTCCTCAGGCGTCTGGAACATGGCGCCGACGATAACCTCGAAACCCAGATCTCCGAAAGCCGTCGCGATCACCTTCTGGCCGCGATCATGGCCGTCCTGGCCCACTTTGGCCACGAGAAGGCGCGGCGCCGCTCCGGTATTGCGGGCGAATTCCTCGACTTTGGCGAGAACCCGGTCGATGGTAGCGTCCGCGCCGATTTCGTTGCGATAGACACCGGAAATGGTGCGGATTTCGGCGACATGACGCCCGAACGCCTTTTCCAACGCCAGCGATATCTCGCCCACCGTCGCCTTGGCGCGCGCCGCGCGGATGGCGAACTCGAGCAGATTGCCGTCGCCGTTTCGCGCGGCCGCCGTCAGCCGGTCGAGCGCGCTTTCGACGGCTGCGACATCGCGCGTTCCCTTCAATTGCTGGAGCTTGGAAAGCTGCCGTGCGCGCACCTCGGCATTATCCACCTTGAGGACATCGACCTCGATATCCTGCGCAGGTTGGAAATTGTTGACCCCGACGACCGTTTGCTGGCGTGAATCGATCCTGGCCTGCGTCCGGGCGGCAGCCTCCTCGATCCTGAGCTTTGGAATGCCTTTCTCGATGGCCGCGGCCATTCCGCCCAGGCTTTCCACTTCCTCGATGTGGGAGAGCGCCCGGTTGGCGAGATCATGCGTCAGCCGCTCGACATAGGCCGAGCCGCCCCATGGGTCGATGATGCGCGTAGCGCCGGATTCCTTTTGCAGCACCAGTTGGGTGTTGCGCGCGATCCGCGCCGAATGGTCGGTCGGCAGCGCCAGCGCTTCGTCGAAGGAATTGGTGTGCAGCGATTGCGTATGGCCCTGCGTCGCGGCCATCGCCTCGATCATCGTGCGCATGATGTTGTTATAGGGATCCTGAGCCGTCAGCGACCAGCCGGATGTCTGGCAATGCGCGCGGAGTGACAGCGAGCGCTGGTCCTTGGGCTGGAAATTCTTCTGCATCAGCGCCGCCCAGAGAAGCCGCCCCGCGCGCAGCTTGGCGACTTCCATGAAGAAGTTCATGCCGACGGCCCAGAAAAAGGAAAGGCGCGGCGCGAAGCGATCGACATCGAGCCCCGCGGCGATGCCGGTGCGGACATAGTCGATGCCGTCGGCGATGGTATAGGCAAGTTCGAGATCCGCCGTCGCCCCCGCCTCCTGCATATGGTAGCCGGAAATCGAGATCGAGTTGAACTTAGGCATATGCTCGGACGTGTAGGCGAAAATGTCCGAAATGATGCGCATCGAGGGCTTGGGCGGGTAGATATAGGTGTTGCGGACCATGAACTCCTTGAGGATGTCGTTCTGGATGGTCCCGGCGAGATCCTTCTGCGCCACGCCCTGTTCTTCCGCGGCGGCGATATAGAGAGCCATCACAGGCAGCACCGCGCCGTTCATCGTCATCGACACGGTCATTTCGCCGAGCGGAATGCCGTCGAAAAGCTGACGCATATCGAGGATCGAATCGATCGCGACGCCCGCCATGCCGACATCGCCTGCGACGCGCGGATGGTCGCTGTCATAACCGCGATGGGTGGCGAGATCGAAGGCGATCGACAGGCCTTTCTGGCCGGCGGCGAGATTGCGGCGGTAAAACGCGTTCGATTCCTCCGCTGTCGAGAAGCCCGCATATTGCCGGATCGTCCAGGGCTGCTGGACATACATTGTGGGGTAGGGACCGCGGATGAAGGGCGCGAGACCCGGATAGGTGTCGAGCCAGGAAAGCCCGGCAAGGTCCGCCTCCGAATAGGCGGACCTGACTTCGATCTCTTCTGGCGTGAGCCATTTCGTCGTCGTTGACGCCGTTGCCGCCCGCTCGGGCGCGCGCCACGCTATGCCGGTGAAATCCGGTATCATGCCCGTGCTCCGGCGAGATCATCCAGCCGCAAGGCGGGCAGTCTCTCGCAGAATACGATGCCATCCTCGGGTAGGGGTTTCTGCTCGGCCTCCAGAACGGAAACCGGCCTCTCCGCTTTTGCCGGAAAGATCGTCGTGCCGACAATCGCGCGTTCGCCGGCGAGGTATTTTTCGGCGAGGTTCGCCCGCGCCTTGCCCACTCGCTCCTGGAAGAGGCCCTTTGACAGGCTGGCGAGCATGCCGCCCTCGCTCTCGATTCTTTGAAATTCGCTCCAGGCTGCTTCGCAAAGCGAGGCGGTGAGCGCTTCGATAGCGCCGGAACCGCCCGCCGGATCCTGCACGAAATCAAGATGGCTCTCATCCGCAAGGATAAGCTGTGTGTTGCGGGCGATCCTGCGCGCAAAGCCGTCGGGGAGACCATGCGGCACCGTATGCGGAAGGACGGATATCGTGTCGGCGCCGCCAACGCCCGCAGCAAAGGCCGCGATCGTGTTGCGCAATATATTGGTTTCGGCGTCGAGCTTGCTCAGCATGCGGAAGGAAGTTTCGGCATGAATGCGAGCCGCTGACGGCGGAATGGAGCAGGCCTCCTGCGCCGCAATCCACAATGTCCGGAGCGCGCGTATCTTCGCGATCGAAAGAAACTGGTCCTGGTCGACGCTCAAGGCGAAGCCGATATGGGGCGCTGCATAGACGAGCGGCTGCCGCGCTTCCTCGAACATCCTGAAATACGCGACAGCGGAAGCGAGCATGGCGCCGAGTTCCTGCGCCTCTGTCGCGCCGCCATTGTGATAGATGCGACCATCGGCCTCCAGCAGGACGCCGGGGGCGCCGAGCGCGAAGAAATGCGCCAGCGATTGGGGCATCGAGGCCTGCAACGCCTCGATGGACATTCTCAGGCGGCCCGTTCCGCCGAAGATAGCGGCCGGATCGATGCCGAGAGAGAAATCGATCTTTGCCGGATCGACTTTCCGTGTGGCGAGAAGTGAAACCAGCCAGTCCACGGACATACGGCTTTGCGGGTGCACATCGAGGCGCAGATGCAGCTTGGTGAGCGCGATTCCCTCAAGCGCGCGCGCAAGCGAATCCGGATCGGAGGGCAGTCCATAGCCGAAGGCGTTCGGCGCGCCCTCGAAGACCATCGCAAGGCCTGTCGCGCCGTTCTCGACATCGTCGGCGGCTTGCCGATTGGCGCGCGCGGGATCGACATCGTCCACCCGCTGCACGATGGTCCAGCCGCGTTCCGCCTTCACCCGCGATAAAGGCGCTCGCGCTTCGCGCCGCTGATAAAGAGGTTCTATCCTGAGCCCGTCATCCGTGTAGAAAACAAGCGATTTATCGAAATCGGCGCTCTTGAGGGACTTAGCCACGAGCTTCAGCCAGGCGGCGCTTCCATCCTTTGGAAATTCAGCGTTTCTGATGACGTCTGAATCCATTCCTCGTCCTCACATGCGCATCTTTTCTGCAATTTACGTTGCTGGCCCGCATGTCGCAATGCACCAACTGCCTTACTGATGCAAATAGCCGAAGCGATCAAAGGTTGCAGCGGCGAGCGAATTGGCTCTCCAGCATTGTGACCGGCGGCTTCGATGACTATTAGGGGAAATTGAGCCGCAATTGCCGGAGGAACGACCATGGCTGAAGACCAGAGCATCTTCATCGGCGCGAGCCGCAAGCCAGATGACAGCTATCTCGAACCGGAGAACCTGCTCCTGCGCTATGGCAACAGGCACGGCCTCGTCACCGGCGCGACGGGTACGGGGAAAACCGTGACGCTCCAGATATTGGCGGAGGGATTTTCCAGCCAGGGCGTGCCTGTCTTCTGCGCCGACATAAAGGGCGACCTTTCCGGCATCGCGATGAAAGGCGAGCCGAACAAGGTGCTCACCGATCGCGCCAAGGCAATCAAGCTGAAGCCATACGAACCGGAGCGGTTCCCTGTGATCTTCTGGGACCTCTTCGGGGAACAGGGGCATCCGATCCGCACGACAATCTCCGAAATGGGGCCGCTTCTGCTGTCGCGGCTGATGGACCTTTCTGAAGCGCAGGAAGGCGTGATGAACATCGCCTTCAAGATCGCCGACGAGGAAGGACTGCTTCTCCTCGACATGAAGGACCTCCAGGCGCTGCTTGCCAATATCGCCGATCGGGCCGACGAGATCAGCGCCAGATACGGCAATGTCAGCAAGGCGTCGGTCGGCGCGATCCAGCGTTCGCTGCTCATTCTCGACCAGCAGGGTGGCAGTCATTTCTTCGGGGAGCCGGCGCTGAAGATCACCGATCTGATGCGCACCACGCAGGATGGTCGCGGCGCGATCAACGTGCTTGCCGCCGACAAGCTGATGATGAATCCCAGGCTCTACGCGACCTTCCTTCTCTGGCTGCTGTCGGAGCTTTTCGAGGAGCTTCCCGAAATCGGAGACCCGGACAAGCCGAAGCTGGTCTTCTTCTTCGACGAGGCGCATCTCTTGTTCGACGACGCCCCGAAGATCGTCATCGACCGTGTGGAACAGGTCGTGCGACTGATCCGCTCGAAGGGCGTCGGCGTCTATTTCGTCACGCAGAACCCGCTCGATGTGCCCGAAACGGTGTTGGCGCAGCTCGGCAACCGGGTGCAGCACGCATTGCGGGCCTATTCGCCGCGCGAGCAGAAGGCAGTGAAGGCCGCGGCGGAAACCTTCCGCCCCAATCCCGATTTCGATTGCGCGAAAATCATCACTCAACTCGCAGTCGGCGAGGCGCTGGTCTCGACCTTGCAGGCCAAGGCCGTGCCTTCCGTCGTGCAGCGCACGCTCGTCCGCCCCCCAGCCTCCCGTATCGGCCCCGTGACGCAGGACGAACGCCGGAAGGTGATGGCCGAAAGTCCGGTCGCGGGCCAGTACGACAAGACAATCGATCGCGAATCGGCTTTCGAGATGCTTCAGAAGAAAGCCGCGACCGTTCAGCCCGAAACGGGATCGTCGGGTGGCTCGGGATGGAGCCTTCCCGATCTCGGCCTTGGCGGCGGGTCGCAGGGCCGGCATTCCAACCGCCAGACAGTGACGGAAGCGGCGGTCAAGTCGATCGTCCGCTCCGTCGGGTCTTCGCTTGGCCGCGCTCTGGTGCGCGGCATTCTGGGCAGCCTGACCCGAAGATAAGATGTTCCAACACTTCGGGCAGTTTTTCGTCCGAAGTGTTGGAAGCAGATCAAACCACGAGAATCGGCGATTTCACCGGCACGCGATTATAGAGGTCGATCACGTCCTGGTTGATCAGTCTGATGCAGCCGGACGACACCGCCTTGCCGATCGACCACCATTCCGGCGAGCCGTGCAGCCGGTAAAGCGTATCGTGGCCGTTCTGGAAGATGTAGAGGGCGCGCGCGCCGAGCGGGTTTGTAAGGCCTGGTGACATGCCACCATTGGCGGCGCTGTATTTTGCAAGCTCCGGCTGGCGTGCGATCATGTCGTCCGGCGGCGTCCATTTCGGCCATTTCTGCTTCCACTGACTGACGCCGCGGCCCGACCAAGCAAAACCCTCGCGGCCGACGCCGACGCCGTAGCGCACTGCCTGGCCGTCATTCTGCACGACATAAAGGAAACGCTCGGCGGGATTGACCACGATCGTGCCGGGTACTTCGCCGGTCGGATCGGCCACGATCTGACGATAGTAGATCGGGTTGATCTTCTGGTAGGGGATCGCCGGGAGAACGCGTCCGCCATCCTCCATGGACGCGTACATGACGGCGGGGTCGAAAAGGCCGCCCTCTTCACCTTCCTCGGGGGGAAGTTCGCGGACATGGGGGACGGGATTGATGGTGGTGCATGCGGATACGAGCGCACCCGCCGCGCCGAGAGAGGCCGCTTTCAAAAGGCCGCGGCGGCTGATTGTGATGTTGCCTGACATTGACCTGATCTATTTTCAGAAACGGAGAATACGGAAGGCGTCCAGGGGACTCCCGGATAAACGATGCCGAATGTGGCCGGAAGGTGGAAACGGGATGACAATAATGTGTCCCAAACCATGCTGTTGTTTTTGCGCAACGCTCAGGCTTCCGCCAATCCCTGAAGAGAGGGCAGGATGACGGAGGGGCTGAGGTCTCGGTATTCGTCAGGCTGGCCGGAGCGGTTTATCCATACCGTGCGGAAGCCGAAGTGCGTTGCGCCCGCGACATCCCAGCGATTCGACGATTGGAACGAAACGGCATCGGGATAGAGCCGCCATGCGGTCGTCACCATTTCATAGACGGATTGGTCCGTCTTGAAGCGGCGGATGGAATCCACCGAGAAGACCTCGTCCAGCACCGGTTCGAGGGCCGCGGATTTTACCGCCGCGTTCAGCATTTCCGGCGAACCGTTGGAGAGGATCGCCACCCGCGCGCCATCTGCCTTGAGTTTCTTCAGCACGGCCGGCACTTCGGGGTAGCAATCGAGTTCCCTGTAGGCATCGAGAAGATGATTGCGCAGCTTAGGATTGGCGGAGGGGAATTTGGCGAAGGCGAAGTCGAGCGCTTCTTCGGTCAATTGCCAGAAATCCGAATAGACGCCCATCAGGGTCCTGATCCAGGAATATTCAAGTTGTTTGGCTCGCCACAATTCCGAAAGCGCCTGGCCGTCCGGTCCGATATCGGCGGCGTGGCGCCTCACAGCGGCATGCACGTCGAAGAGCGTGCCGTAAGCATCGAAGACATAAGCTGCATAGCGCATGACGGATCTCCCGGATTGAGGAAGGTGAACGGAGAGACGAACCGGGTCAAGCCTTCGCGCGTTGGACCAGCATCTCACCGAGAATGATGGTTGACGCGAAGCGCTAAAGCCTCTTCCATGCGCCGAGTTCGATAACGAAAGAGTGACGGATCACGGAAATGAGTTTGACCAAAGCGCCCGCTACGGCGACCTGGACCTATGTCGATCGTGACTGGCATGAAGGCAACGTCGCGATCGTCGGCCCACGGACGCATGCGCTGTGGCTCGGATCGAGTGTTTTTGACGGCGCCCGCTGGTTCGAAGGCGTAGCGCCGGATCTCGACCTCCACGCCGCGCGCGTCAACGCTTCCGCGATCGCTCTTGGCCTGAAACCGACGATGAAACCGGAGGAGATCGTCCGTCTCACCTGGGAGGGACTGAGACGATTCGACGGCAAGACCGCCGTCTATATCCGTCCAATGTATTGGGCGGAGGATGGCGGCTATATGGGCGTTCCCGCCGATCCCGAATCGACGCGCTTCTGCCTCTGCCTCTACGAATCGCCGATGATCGCGCCGACGGGGTTCTCGGTCTGCGTCTCGCCCTTCCGCCGCCCGACGCTGGAGACGATGCCGACCAACGCCAAGTCCGGCTGTCTCTACCCGAACAACGGACGCGCCGTCATGGAAGCGAGGATGCGCGGCTTCGACAACGCCCTTATTCTGGACATGCTCGGCAATGTCGCCGAAACCGCCACGTCGAATATCTTCATGGTCAAGGACGGGCATGTCTTCACCCCGGCCGCGAATGGCTGCTTCCTGTCCGGCATCACGCGCAAGCGCGTGATCTCGCTCCTCGCCGATTACGGGTTCAAGACAATGGAAAAAACCCTGTCCGTTCGGGAATTCTATGAGGCGGACGAGGTCTTCTCGACGGGGAACCACTCCAAGGTGGTTCCCATTACCGCGGTTGGCGAGCGGCAATTGCAGCCCGGGCCGGTGGCGAAGAAAGCGCGCGAACTCTATTGGGAATGGGCGCATTCGACACCTGTAAGCTGAACGGATAGAAGGAGGACGGAAACGCTCCGGGCTTGCTTGGAGCGGATGCCGCCTTATTTCGAACGATAACGATTTTGACAATCAACCCAGCAAGGGAGACCTGCCATGGCTTTTGAATTGCCGCCACTGCCTTATGACTACGAGGCGCTTCAGCCTTATATGTCCAAGGAAACCCTGGAATATCATCACGACAAACACCACAAGGCCTATGTCGATAACGGCAACAAGCTCGCTGCCGAAGCGGGGATGGACAATCTGCCGCTGGAAGAAGTGGTGAAGCAGTCTTTCGGCAAGAATGCCGGTCTCTTCAACAATGCCGCCCAGCACTACAACCACACCTATTTCTGGAAATGGATGAAAAAGGGCGGTGGCGGCAAGAGCCTGCCGGGCAAGCTGCAGAAGGCGGTCGACAGCGACCTTGGCGGGTACGATAAGTTCCGCTCCAATTTTCTCGCCGCCGGCGCCACCCAGTTCGGCTCCGGCTGGGCCTGGCTTGCGGTGAAGAACGGCAAGCTCGAGATCATGAAGACACTGAACGGCGAGAACCCGCTGGTTCATGGCGGCAAGCCGATCCTTGGCGTCGATGTCTGGGAGCATTCCTATTACATCGACTATCGCAACGCGCGGCCGAAATATCTCGAGGCCTTCGTCGATAATCTGATCAATTGGGACTACGTTCTCGAGTGCTACGAAAAAGCGGCCTGACAGCGCCCGCTTCAAAGCCCCGGTCCGCCGGGGCTTTTTTATTGATGTCTCACATTGGCATCACGAATGAGTGAGGACCATGACGGGAATTTGCCGGTCATGATAGCGTTCGTTTCCTAATGCCGCTTCCGTCTGGAATTGCAGCGTATCAGGAGAGAGGGTCGATGAAGAAATTTGCAGCAGCCTTCGCGGTTTTGGCCTTGTCCGTGGGTATTGCCCATGCGGCCGACGACCCGATCGCGATCAGGAAGGATCTGATGGAGGCCAATGGTGCGGCGGCCGCCGTTTCGGCGGGGCTTCTAAAGGGCGAGATTCCCTACAATCCTGTCGTGGCCAAGGAAGCGATCATGGCGTTGCGGGCCGTGTCGCACGCTTTTGGCTCGTTCTTCCCGGCTGGATCGGACAAGGGCAACACCAAGGCGTCGCCGAAGATCTGGCAGGATATGGCTGGTTTCCAGGCAACGCTGGCGAAGTTCCAGAAGGATACAGATGCGGCTGCGCAGGCGTCGGGGAAAAAGGGGCCTGCCGATCTTGCCGCATTCAAGGCCGCCATAACGCCGGTGCTCGGCAATTGCGCCGCCTGTCATCGCGATTATCGCCTGAAATAGCGAGATAAGGAAGCGATGCTTCTGCGCGCGGCTGTAGCCGTCATCATCGTCTTGGCGGCAGCGGCTGTAGCCTTCTGGTATCTGACGATACCGCGGCCGCTCGATGCCGCCCAGCTTTCGCAATACGGTCCCGGCGACGCGAAGAGGGGCGAGCGCACCTTCTGGCTGGCCGGGTGTTCCTCCTGTCACGCGCGCCCGAAGGCGGCCGGCGAGGCGCAACTTCAACTCGCCGGAGGGTTGGAACTGAAAACCCAATTCGGCATCTTCGTCGTGCCGAACATCTCTCCCGACAAGAAAGACGGCATCGGGAACTGGACGCTTGCCGATTTCGCCAACGCGCTGAAACGGGGCATCGCGCCGGACGGAAGCCACCTCTATCCCGCTTTTCCCTATGCGTCCTATTCCCGCATGAAGCCCGAGGATATCAGCGATCTCTTCGCTTTCCTGAAAACGTTGCCGCCGGTTGCCGGAAAGGCGCCGCCCGACAAGATCGGTTTCCCCTTCAATATCCGCAGGGGCATCGGCCTGTGGCAACTGCTCTACCTCACCGACAAGCCTTATGTGCACCTGCCGCAAAATGCGTCGGCGCAGGCAAAAGCAGGGCAATATCTCGTCGAAGGTCCCGGCCATTGCGGTGAATGCCACACGCCGCGCACCTTCCTCGGCGGAATGAAGCGCGACGAGTGGCTGGCGGGCGCGCCCAATCCCGACGGTAAGGGCGCGATCCCCAACATCACACCCGGAAAGGGCGGGATCGGCGGCTGGTCGGAGAAGGACATCGCCTATTTCCTCGAAAGCGGGTTTATGCCGGATTTCGATTCCGTCGGCGGTGCGATGGTCGACGTCCAGGAGAACATCGCCAAACTGCCGGCCTCCGACCGCGACGCGATCGCCGCCTATCTGAAGGCGATCCCGCCGCTGCCCAGTGCTTATACGGATAAGCGATGATGGAACGGCATGGACACTCTTTCCTGCCTCATGCTCGCCCTGTCACGTTGAGCGCGAAGGCGTAGCTGAAGGCGATCTCCTCCAACCGGCTGAAGCGGCCGGAGGCGCCGCCATGGCCGGCGTCCATGTTGATCTTGAACAGGACCGGATTGGCGTCTTTCTTTTTCTCGCGCAGCCTGGCGACCCATTTGGCCGGTTCCCAATAGGTGACGCGCGGATCGGTCAGCCCCGCGACGGCGAGAATTGGCGGGTATTCCCGCTCCGCCACGTTGTCGCAAGGTGAATAGGAAGCGATCGTCCGGTAATCCTCGGCCGATGCGACCGGGTTTCCCCATTCCGGCCATTCCGGCGGCGTCAGCGGCAGCGTGTCGTCGAGCATGGTCGCGAGGACATCCACGAACGGCACCTCGGCGATAAGGCCACCGAAAGTTTCAGGCGCCATATTGGCGACAGCACCGATCAGCATGCCGCCGGCCGACCCGCCCTGGGCGACGATACGGTCGTGGCTCGTATAGGTCTTCTCGACGAGATAGCGGGCCGCGAAAATGAAATCCTTGAATGTATTCGTTTTTTTCTTGCGCTTGCCGTCCTCGTACCAGTGAAAGCCCTTGTCCTTGCCGCCGCGTATATGGGCGATCGCATAGACGAAACCGCGATCGACCAGCGACAGGCAATTGGTGTTGAAACTCGCGGGTATGGTGATGCCATAGGCGCCATAACCATAGAGGAGGCAGGGCGCCGAGCCGTCGAGCGGCGTGTCCCTATGGTAGAGGATGGAGATCGGCACCAGTTCGCCGTCATGGGACGGGGCCATCAGCCGGCGCGTGACATAGTTATCCGGATCATGGCCGGACGGCACTTCCTGCGTCTTCAACAATGTGCGCTCACGCGTGCGCATATTGTAATCGAACAGTTGCGACGGCGTGGTCATCGAGGAATAGGAGAACCGGATGACATCGGTGTCGTATTCATAGGAACCGGACAGGCCGAGCGAATAAGCCTCTTCCGCGAATGAGATCACATGCTCGCTGCCCGAGGCACGTTCGCGCACCACGATGCGCGGCAGGCCGTCCTTCCGCTCCAGACGGACGAGGAAATCCTCGAACGCCATGACCGAGAGGATCAGCCGGCCGGGCTCATGCGGGATGAGTTCCTTCCAGTGTGCCTTGCCGGGATTGGCAACGGGCGCCGTCATGATTTTGAAATCCTTGGCGCCGTCCGCATTGGTAAGGATGAAGAATTCCTTGCCGCCTTCGTCGAGATCGTATTGGACGCCGGGTTCGCGCGCCATGACAAGGCGCGGCGGCGCGGCCGGATCGGCGGCCGGCAGGATGCGATATTCCGACGTCTCGTGATCGTGCGCCGAGATAAAGATCCAGTCCCCCTTCAGACCGCGATGGACGCCGAGGAAAAAGCCCGGATCCTTCTCCTCATAAATGACGCGGTCTTCCGCCTGGGCGGTGCCGGCGAGGTGATGGAAGATTTTGGACGGGCGATGATTGGGGTCGAGCCAGGTGTAGAAAAAACCGCGTCCCGTCGCATCCCATACGCCGGAGCCACCCGTATCACGGACGATATCGATGGCGTCCTTGCCGCTTCTTATATCACGAAGCTTGAGCGTGTAGAATTCCGACCCCCTATCGTCATAGCCCCACAAGAGCTGGTTGTGGTCGTCCGAATGATCGATGCCGCCAAGATGGAAATAGGTTTTGCCTTCCGCCTCGGCGTCGCCGTCGAGCAGCATTTCCTCCTCGCCCCCATCGCGGGGGATGCGAAAGAAGCGCGGCTGCTCTCCGCCCTTTTTGAATGACGAGCCATAGGCAAAAGGGCCGTCCTTCATCGGCACGGAGGTATCGTCTTCCTTGATGCGCCCCCGCATCTCGGCGAAAAGCCTCTTCTGCAACGCGGCGGTATCGGCCATCATCGCCGACTGATAGGCATTTTCCGCTTCGAGATGTTTTCGGATCGCAGGATCGAGCAGCGCCGGATCCTTGAAAACATCCTGCCAGTTTGCGGCGCGAAGCCAGGCATAATCATCCTCCCGCCTGATCCCGTGCCTCATTTCCGAGAAGGCAATTTTTGCCGTTTGAGGCGCGGGCAGATGCGGGAAGGTATCGGTCATGAAAATCTCTTTGGAACACAAAGGCGCGTCTGAGAAAGCGGGAGTGGTCGTTCTTAGGATATCGGTTCGCTCGCGTAAACGCCGGGCAAGGCGGCATGATGGCGACACAAGCTCACGCGAGAAAATGTGGCTGAATTCAGCATAGTCAAGTTTTCAATACAGTTAATAACGAAGGAAAATATTGTTGTTATGGATTATTGAATTGACTTGGATTACTTTGCGGTCCATTTAAGCGGCCGTGGAACGAATCGTTCTAGCGAAAGCTGGGCATTCTTCTCTCTCAAGTCTCGCGCAGCAAGAACGAGGCAACGTTTTTTCGTATTTACCATGGGGCCAGAAATGGAAATAGAAGATACTCCGGGCAAGAGCAGCGACATGCTGATAGAACTGACCGCGGACGTCGTGGCGGCTTATGTCAGCAACAATCCTGTGCCCGTCTCCGAACTTCCCAACCTTATTGCGGATATTCATGCGGCCCTTGGCCGGGTAGGCGGTTCGAGCGAACCCGCGCCGGTCGAAAAGCAGAAGCCGGCCGTCAATCCCAAGCGTTCGGTTCATGATGACTATATCGTCTGTCTTGAGGATGGGAAAAAGTTCAAATCGCTGAAGCGTCACCTCATGACGCATTATAATATGACGCCCGACCAGTATCGCGAGAAATGGGGGCTCGATCCGAGCTATCCGATGGTGGCGCCGCACTATGCCGCCGCTCGTTCCCAGCTTGCCAAGAAGATGGGGCTCGGCCGAAAGCGCAAGGGAAGGTAAGACCTCTTACCTTTCGGATTGTCTTCGCGGGCAGCCGACTACCCGCAAGATGCAGGTTTTGTTTTTTGAAAGGCGGTGCTTCGGTGCCGCTTTTTGCTTCAATTTCTTGCGGCGGGTTCTTTGAAGCGGTTTCGCCTTGGCCTCACCTGCCGCCGCCGTGTCGCCGCTTCTTTATCGCGGCCGTCGTCGCTTCTGAGCCTGTCGGCGACCTGCTTGAGGGCGATGTGGCGATTGAGATCGTAGCTCCAATGGCGGCTGCTGCCCTTTAGCCGTTCCCGTTCGATCATACGCTCGAGGCGGAGGAGGATTTTCCGCCGTTCCTCCGGTCCCGAGCAAAGGGCCTCCTGAAGATCGAGGCCTGACATGAGAAAGAACGCAGCGTTCTGCCGCGCTTCGTCGCTGGCCGCTTTCCTCGCGGCCAGGAATGTATCGATTTCTCCGGCGAATGAGACCATTTCGTTCCTCGTCTTTTCGAGGAACTTTCGCTCCACCTATTCGGGCGGAGGAATAAAATATGCCTGATTTTATAAATAACCATGTTGACATAACCACTTAGCCCGAAAAGGGGGAAATCTGGTTCGTATTTTGTTCACACCCTTTCGCGCCTTCGTTATAAGGAAATTATTCCTATAACGGAGGACGCCTCGTGCCATCAGCAGCAGCCCTTTGCCCGGATATTCCCTGTATCGCGCCGGACCTACAGGCGGCGTTCAAAACCTCTTCCCGAGTGGAACGGGAAAGCCGCGGCGAGCGGGCCATGGAAATATGCGAAGGGCTCATCGATATCGCTTCCGCCCTCTTCAATGTCGGAGGCAAGGAGCTTCGCCGGACCGGGCGCACTTCGCTCTGTGTTTCGCGCGTGAGGCAGATTGCCATGTATGTCGGTCATGTCGCGCTCGGCTTGTCCATGAATGAGATCGGACGCGGCTTCAGCCGGGATCGGACGACGGTGCTTTATGCGTGCCACCTCGTCGAGGACATGCGCGATGACGACGAGTTCGATCGGATCGTCTCGATTATGGAAAAAGTCGCGGTAGCGGCTTTCCGTGAAAGGGGCGCCGTCTGACATGGTGGCTTCAAGGGAAAAAGCAAAACTGCGCCTGGCACGGTTATTGGCGCTTGGCGAGGCGACGTGCGCGCCAGCGGCAAAGGCCGGCCACGTTCTTGTTGATGGTGGGGAGCGCGGCGTGGTCATGGCCCCGGGGGAGGAAATCGACGCGATGGCAAGCGCAGGCCTGCTGAATGTCGGAGGCTCGCGGCTTTCGCTGTCGAGCGCCGGACTCAGTTGGCTGAAGCGCAATCAGGCACAAGACGATCCGATGCGGGAACAACATGGCGTCTTCTGCCACACCGCCTTCATAACCTCCGATGGCCAGAGTGAAGCGACGGTCAATCTTGCCGAATCACCGCTTGCGCTTCTTGCTCGTCGCAAAAGCAAGGACGGAAACGCATTCCTCGCCGAGACGGAGTGGCGTGCCGGCGAGCGGCTTCGATCCGACTACACGCGGGCACAGATCATGCCGCGCATGGGGGCGAATTGGCAGGCGACAGTTTCCTCGGGCAGGCGCGCCAACGGCATCGCCGACCTGACGGATTCCGCCCTGGCCGCGCGACAGTGCGTGGACAGGGCGATCAGGGCGGTCGGACCGGAACTCGCTGGCGTCCTGATCGATGTCTGCTGCTTCCTTAAAGGCTTGGAAACGGTGGAAAGGGAGCGTGGCTGGCCCGCCAGATCGGCGAAGATCGTCCTCAAGGCAGGTCTAGGCGTGCTCGGGCGGCATTACGCTCCTGCACCATCGACGCGCGCGAGCAATTTCCTGCATTGGGGCACGGAGGATTACAGGCCGTCGATCAATCCGTAGGGCGAGCCTCTACTGCTGGTCCGTCAAACGGCGCCGTCCTGATGCTCAAGCGCCAGGAACCGCGCCGCATCGGCCTTGATCCGCTTCACCATGGCGCGGAGGCCGTTCGAGCGCTGCGGCGTCAGATGCTCGTCGAGGCCGAATTCCTTCAGGACGGCTTCGGCGTCAATCGCGCCGATCTCGCTGGCATGCTTGCCGGAAAAAAGCGCGATCATGATCGCGACCAGCCCGCGGACGATATGAGCGTCCGAATCGCCTTCGAAGGTGAGGATCGGATCGTGCTCTCCCTGCCTTGAGGTGAGGAGCCAGACCTGGCTGACGCAGCCCTGGACTTTATGCGCCAAGTCACGCGCGACCTCGGGATAAGGCGGCAATTCGTTGCCCAGATCGATGATATAGCGGTACCGGTCTTCCCAATTGTCGAGGAAAGCGAAATCGTCGCGAATAGTGTCGATAGAAAGAGGCATGGCTCGCATATAGGCGCGGCCAGCGCTTTCGTCACGGAAAAAGCAGCTCTTTTGATCCGGAAGGGTGCGATGGTCTCAATTGGCTTTGGTGATGGTGCCGGTCTCGATCGAGGTGTCGGGGGCATCCGATTCGCCCGCCTTGTTGGAATGGTCCTTTCCGAAATGCTCATCGAGCATCTGATAGGCGATCTTGGCGCCTTCGCGCGCATGGACGCCAATCGTATAGAGCGCCGACTTGCCGACGACGCAGACGTCCGGCTTGCGCTCGCACATGCCGGCGACGTCGCCAGCGGCTTCGCGTGCGGCCTGGAAGGCCTCCACGGGGTTGACCAGCTTGTCCTTGGCTCCGCCGGTGCCGAAAGGAATGATCAGCAGCACAAGCCCGAACCAGAACGCGGTTTTGATGAGAAAGCCCATTTCCAGCCCCTTGAATAAGCCGTGCCTTGTCCCTCACGGCGCCCCGTCCACGAACACGGTCGCACAAAGCTGCGAAGGAGCGATTGCCGGGCTGGCTAAAATTTTGTTCAAATTTGAATGAAATCCGGTTGCCGTTATAGGTTTGCGGCGAAACCTCGCCTCGGCATGAAATCCGTACATCGAGAATTGTGATGTAACGATTTGAAGCGATTGCATAATTTTTTGCAGTCGAGTCAATTCCCGGTTCTGCTCAAGGGAGAAGAAGGGCGCAAAATCCGCCTTACGGCGTGTTTACCATGACGGCAATTCCAGCCGAAGGCGACCTCATCCAGCGCCATTTCCGCTCATCCGGGAACGTCAAACTGTGCGCCTTTTATCCATTCCTTAAAAGCTCGGTGCGAGTTTCCGGGATGTCACAACGATCCGAAAAATCGGACGGATGGAAAGCGCGTCGTTTTGAGTTCCGCAGCTTCTAGATGGAATAACTGGCTCATCGGCCTTGCTGCCGGATGCGATCGTTTCGTGCACCGCTCTGTCGAAGCGGGAGCGAAGCGCGAGCGCGGCCGGCGATTTGTCGGGCTCATGCTGGGCGCCCCGTTCTTCCTGGTTCCCGCCATTGTCCTCGTTTCGCTTGGCCGCGCCGATCTGCCGCTTCTTGCCGCATATGCCTGCGCCGTTGCGGGCTTGTGCTGGTCGGCGGCCGTCCTTTTCGCCGGCGGGATGCGGCAGGGCCTGCTGGAAAGCGCCATGCTTGCCGTCGCCACGCTGGCCATGCCTCTCTTCGTCGCCTTCGCCGGGGGGGCCCAGTCACCCGTTTTGCCGATGGCGCTCGCGCTTGCTATCGAAGCCTGGTGGGTGTGCCGCACGAAGGCCGCTGTCTTTGCCGGCATTCTCGCCGCTTTTTTCGCTATAATCGCGGGTACCATGCTGGCCAGCCGATTTGCGCTGCCGGGACATGTCTCGCCATTGCAGTGGCTTGTTCCTTTCCTCTATGCAGCAACGCTCTGGCTGCGTCTGGGGACGCCGAATGGCGAACGATCCGAGGAAGCCCGCATCGATTCGTCTCCAGTTGAAAAACTGATAGACGGCGTCGTTCTCCGTTTCGGACGGTCGGGTGAGGTCCTGGACGCCTCCGCGCAGTCTGACCGTCTATTGCGACTCTCTCCTTCACTGCTTCTCGGCACCGCATTTTTCGATCGCGTCCATCTGGCCGACCGTGTTTCCTATCTCAGCGCCATAGCCGATATGCGGGAAGGCGCAGGCCGGCGCCGCGTTGAGATCAGGCTTCGGCTGCCGCGCCATCCCGGAGAGGAGCGGGACAATTATCATCCCTTCCTGGTCGAGTTGATGGATGGCGGGGACGGAGGATTTCTCGCCCTGCTTCGCGACAATGAGGAGACGGTGTCGTTGCGCGCCGATCTCGCTCGCACCAGGCAAGCCGCGGACAGCACCGAGGTCGCCAAGAGCCGCTTCCTGGCGGCGGTCAGCCATGAATTACGAACGCCTCTCAACGCGATACTGGGTTTCTCCGACATGCTGCTGCAGGAGATGTTCGGCGGTTTCGCCGATCCCAGGCAAAAGGAATATGTCGGCATCATCCGCCAGTCCGGCCATCACCTGCTGACGGTCGTCAATTCCATCCTCGACGTCTCCAAGATCGAGGCGGGAACCTACACCATCACACCCGAACCCTTCGCCTTCACCGAAGCGGTCGGCGCGTGCTCATCGATGATGCGGCACCAGGCGGAGGCGAAATCCGTAGCGATCAGCGAAAGGGTTCCTGCGACGATCGGCGAAATCTGCGCCGATCGGCGCGCCATACAGCAGATCCTGATCAATCTGCTCTCCAACGCGGTGAAATTCACGCCCGACGGGGGCGATGTGGAGATAGGCGCACGGAAGTCGGGAAGCTGGTTGAGCTTCTGGGTCAGCGATACGGGCATCGGCATCTCCGAGGAGGACATGGCCCGACTCGGACGGCCGTTCACGCAGGTGCGCAACGACTATACGCGGCAATTCGAAGGCACGGGTCTCGGGCTTTCTCTCGTCAAGGGGCTGGTGTCGCTGCATCGTGGCGAGATGAGCATCGAAAGCGCGCCGGGAAAGGGTACGCTTGTGACGATTAGATTGCCGATCGACGGACCGATGCCGGTGGAAAGGAACTTGGCGAGACGAGAGCCGGTCATGCTTCCAGAGCGCAAAGGAAAGGAGGCGGCCGATGAGGCGAAACGCAAGTCAGCCTGATCGCTGGGAAGATTTCTCCTTTCTCGCCTGGGCGATCCACGCCGCCGGCGATGCGATCGCGCGCAATCCGCTGGTGGTGGGAGGCTGCACGGCCTTTCTGGTGACGCTCTCCTATGTTTCGGCGAACGCGCTCTGGTATCAGCCCCATTTCCATGAAGGGGCATTCTTCTCGACCAGGCAGAGCATGCATCACGAGTCGCTGATCCATCAGCATGCCCGCCCCAAGGCTGCGACGCCGCATGCAGCCAGGCCCGCACCCGTTGCCGCAAGCCGGCCCGCGCCGGTTTCCCAATCCCTGCCATCCAAGGGTCAGGCCGCCGGCGCGCCACCGCAACAGGCAAACCAGCAAAACGCCGCCACTCTCGCGGTGCAGGCGGCGCTGACGGAACTGAAATATTATGACGGCCCCATCGACGGGCTCATGGGACCGCAGACGCGCAGCGCGGTGACCGATTTCCAGAAGGCGTCGCATCTCGACGTCTCCGGCAACATCGATTCCGCTCTGCTCGACAAGCTGAATTTGAGCGGCCCGAAGCCGGTAGCGACGAATTCTCCCGGATCCTCGGCGCCACCGCAGCCGCAACCGAGGCCTGTCGTCGATGCTTCGCTGACGCAATCCGTTCCGCATGACGGCGACGATGACGTGACGAAGCGCAACATCCGCATCCAGGCCGGTCTGAAGGCGTTCGGCAACAACGACATGAAACTCGATGGTGTAATCGGCCCCCGGACGAAGGCCGCGATCAAGGAATTCCAATCGCTTTTCGGACTGCCTGTGACAGGCGAACCCGACGACAGGCTCTTGGCGAAGATGCGGCAAGTCGGACTGACGAACTGACGAGCTCATGCGCGTCACCACCGATCTTTGGGTTTCCGCTCTCCTGCGGCGCGTGCAAGGGGCGGCAGGCTTTGCCGCATTGTTGCGGCGCGGCTTTGCGGATGCCGGCGCCGTCTTCATCGTCGTGCAGAACGGCATGGGCGAAACCATCCTCTTCGGTCCCGCGCCCCAGACGAGCTATGGCGACAGAGCGGACGAGGATCGCCGTTTCAGCGAAATCCTGCGGACGGCTGACGAGGGCGAGATTTCCGCGAGGCTCGAACGTGAGACGCGTTTCGATCCGGACGCCTGGATTGTCGAACTGGAAATCGGACGAGAGGACCCGGCCGGCTTTTTCCCTATCGCGAACGCATGACACGCCGTTTTGGGATGTCCGTCGCGCCGAAGCGATCATCGGCGCCAAAGGCTCTTCCGTGATCCTTTGTCGTATCGTTGCCGGCGGCAAGGATTGCCCAATGCCGCACCTGCTCGAGCGCGACGTCGTGACGAAGAAGCTGGTAGCGCTCGACAAACAGGCGAATGGCTTCCGGATGATTGAACGCGGAAGGAAAAGCCGCGGAGACCAGAAGGAATGCCTGGGCCTCATCGAGATCGAGCGCGCGCAGCGCCAACATGAGATCGGTATAGCTCTGCGCATCCGTAATTGAGCGGGCCTTGACAAAGCTGATACCGAGCGCATCGGCCAGCGCCGTCTGGAAGAAAGCCGTGCCGGTCAGCGCCGTGATCCTGAGCTTGTGATAAATCTGTGCAGCGGTTTGGCGCTGTGGCGCGTCTTGGCCGTGCTTTCCCAGCCGTTCGGTATACTCGCGCGCCATCTCGCGGAGCTTTTTACGGACTTCTTCAGCGGCCGCGCCAGGACGGGGCGGAGCCTCGTTGGCGGGAAGGGCCGATGCTTTGTCGTCCGCGCCCCGGTCGGCTGGGTTCGTCGGCTGTGCCGCACGTTCCTGCGAAATTGTCTCACCACCGCTCTTCGCCAGTTTTTCGATCAAGGCGGCGACCTTGGGGCTGAGTTTCGGCCGTTTCGCTATCGCCTGCGCATATGGCAGGCCCTGGCGGGCGATGAGCGAGATGAGATCGACCTCGCTCAACGCTTCCGATCGCACGAGCAGCGCCGCGCAGATTTCCACCGGCTCCCTTGTCAGGCGGCGTATGAGATCGGCCGGCGGATAGCGGCATTCCGAGAGAGCCGCGGCGACATATCGGCGCGTATCGGGCGTGGTGGCGTCGAGAAGCGGTATTGCCAGATCCTCGATCTGGGCGATTTCCCGCCGCGAAGGCCGTGGGATGGAGCAGAAGGCGGAAATCGCGGCCCGCAGCAGCCGGTCCTGCTTGTCCCCGCTGTCCCCGATAGGACAAAATTCAGAAAATGACACTCGAAACGCCCGACATGGTGAAAGAACGCGCCCGGCCGTCGGTATTCCCGATGCAAACGGTCGGATTTGATGAAAATTAAGCCATTTTCGTTAGCAAGCTGTTAACCCTGCGCCGTTCTTAATGCAGACGGAGGTGTTGCGTGGTTCTCCGATTCTGACAAGGAGCGCCAGGACATGGCGATTATCTTGCCGTTCGTTCCGCGAAAGCGGGGTCCTTCGAGGCCGAGTGCCTTTGGACCCGCATCGATCGTCATTTTCCCCGGTGTCCGTTATGAGCGCGGGGGAAGCAGGGATCGTTCTGGCCTGCCACAGATTCAGCGCGAATCGCGCCCGAAAAGGCCGAACAAACCTTCTCCGATCCATATCTGAGCATCGCTCGACTGTTCAGCCAGGCTTCAGCCGGACTGGCAGACGAGGCTCTTCATGTAGCGGTCGATTCCCGGCGTCCAACTGCCGTCGGGGATGAAACTGCGAACAAGGGCTATGCCCTTGCCGGTATCCGTCTCAACAAAGATCGATTTCCCGAAATCGTCCGGAATGTCTTTTTTGACTTCGATCAGTTGTGCGGGCGTCGCGATGACAAGATCGAGATCGCCATCGGTCGCCGTACGGTCGGTCAGGCTGTAGATATTTTCGCCTCGCCTGTCATAGACCGACATCGACCAGAATGGCACATGGCCGGGCGCATGGATGTGGACGACGCCGTCCTTGAGATCGAAGCGGCAGGCAGCCTCCTCGAAGAACGGTTCGATGGGCCGGATCGTAGGCGAGGGGCCGTTCTGGCTGTTTACCGGCACGAAGGTGTAGTGGCCGGCGGCGGCATCAAGCCGTTGCCACGGTCCCTTCTCGGCGAGGGATGGTAGCAGGAAAAGGATGACGATATGGACGATCCCCGCCCCGAGAATTCCCAGCACCAGAGAGAGAAGAAATTTACCCATCGCAGCCTGCCTGCGTGATCGTCGGCAATTCGACGCTGCCGATCTCGCTGCTCGTCGCGGCGGGCGTGTCGTAGAGGGTCAGCGCCAGCGCCATCATCCCGCTGCCGTTTATGGCGAGCCAGTTGCCAGGAGCCGGGTGTGGCCCGACCTCCACCATGAAAGAGCCGTCCGCCTGGCGCAGGACCGCCCAGGATTGCAATTTGGCCGGCAGGCCGTCCTTGGCTTTGAGCGGCATTAATGAGCGGGGATCGGCGGGGAAAAGCGTCCAGAAGCGCGCCGGTGGCGTGTTGCCGGCAACTTTGTAGGTGCAATTGCGCGAAAGCGCCGCACCAGCCGAATCCTGCTTTGCGATGAAACGGATACCTTCGGCGTGACCGAGCGCCAGGACACCGCTACGGGCCGCTGCCGCCTTCGCATAGGGGCTTGCATTTGGTGTGCCGAGGGCGGGGAAAGCCGTCCACGCGCCGACGCGCAACGTATCGAAGCCGTCATCTGCATTGAGCGCATACCAGACGCTCGCAGCGCCGCCGCCGACGGCAATCACAAACGTCAGCAACGTCAGGAAGATGTTTCTGAGCATGAAAACATGCAGTCCCGATTCCCGCCCGTCGGCGCATGTCCCGACATACCACGTGAAGGCTGAAGCGCAATGACGCCTGGAGCATTCAAAGGCTTAAAGTGACGACATCGTTTGCGGCTGCGCCGGCGGCTTGAGCGCCGGTGCCGTCTTGAGCGCCTCGGAAAGCTGCCGCAGGAGGTCGGTCGTGGCGGAAGACAGGATGGGCGGCCGCGCAGGTGCGGCATTATCGCCATCCTTCTTCTCAGCCTTGGCCAATTGGCCGACGATCTTCGGATCAGGCAACGGGTCGGGCAGGCCGGGGATCGGCTTGATCTCCACATTCTGGTTGGCGTAGCTCATCACCCGCTGCCACACCATCGCCGGCAGGAAGCCGCCGACAACACGCTTCATCGGCGTATAGTCGTCATTTCCCAACCATACCGCACAGACGTAATTTCCGGTGAAGCCGACGAACCATGCATCGCGGTAATCCTGCGTCGTGCCCGTCTTCCCGGCGATTCGCGCCATGGGAAGCAGCGCCCGCCGGCCGGTTCCGCGTTCCGTGACCTGCGAAAGCATATAGTTCATCTCGGCCACGACCTTGTCGGAGAGAACACGCTTCGGCTTGGGCGCATCCTTGTCATGGTCGTAGACGATGTTGCCGGTGCGGGAGAGAAGTTCCGTGATGCCGTGACGCTCGCCCGCGAAGCCGCCATCGGCAAAGACGCTGTAGCCGGTCGCCTGGTCCATGACGGTCATGCCGGACGTGCCGAGCACCATGGTTTTATGACCGCTGAGCGGCGATTCCACGCCCATTTCCTCGGCCAGCTTCTTGATCGGGGCGATGCCGAGATAATCCTTGGCGAGACGCACAGGCACGGTATTGATCGAACGCGCCAGCGCCTCGGTAAGCGTGATGCGGCCGGCCGTCTCGCCTTCGTAATTGTGTGGATGCCAGCGGCCCCAGCTGATCGGACCGCCCGAGATGACCGAATTCGGGGTGAAGCCATGCATCATCGCCGTCGCATAGACATAGGGCTTGAAGGAGGAGCCGGTCTGCCGCTCCGCCCTGGTGGCGCGATTGAACTGGCTTTCGCCGTAATCCCGGCCACCGACGAGCGCCCTGACCGCGCCATGGGTGTCGAGCACGACGATGGCGCCCTGGCTGACATGATACTGCTCGCCATATTGGCGCAGATAGAATTCAAGCGCATCCTCCGCCGCGTTCTGGATGTTCATGTCGATCGTGGTGCGTGCGACAAGCGAATGCGGTGCATCCGGCGGCGTGATCTTCTTTACCTGATCGAAGGCCCAGTCGAGGAAATAATCCGGGCTCTGGACGGCGGCGCGATCGACGACGGAGGCGGGGTGCAGCCGCGCCGAAAGAACCTGGCCTTCCGTCATGAACCCGGCCTGGACGAGATTCGTCAGCACCTCGTTTGCCCTCGCTCTCGCGGCGGGCAGGTTGATATGCGGTGCGTATTTGGTCGGGGCCTTGAAGAGGCCCGCCAGCATCGCCGCTTCTGCGAGAGAGACATCCTTGATGTTCTTGCCGAAATAGAAATCCGCCGCCGCCGTGATGCCGAACGTGCCGCCGCCCATATAGACCCGGTCTAGGTAGAATTGCAGGATCTGCTTCTTGGTCAGGTTGCATTCGAGCCAGACCGACAGAAAGGCCTCCTTGATCTTGCGCTCGATCGTGCGCTGATTGGAGAGGAACAGATTCTTGGCAAGCTGCTGGGTGATGGTTGAGCCACCCTGCACGACGGAATCGGCGCGCACGTTTTCGGTCAGCGCCCGGACCAGCCCGATGAAATCGATGCCGTAATGCTCGAAGAAACGCCGGTCCTCTGTCGCCAGAACTGCCTCGATCAGATAATCGGGCATCTGGTCGACCGGCACCGAATCGCGCTGGATCAGGCCACGCTGGCCGATTTCGTTGCCGTACCGGTCGAGGAAGGTGACGGCGAAATCGCCCTGGTTGCGCCAGTCGCGCGTCGTGTCATAGAAGGCCGGCTGCGCCAGCGCCAGCATGACGACAGAGGCGGCGGCCCCCAACGTCAACCCGTCTCCCAGCAGTTCGAAAACCGCTCGCTTCCAACCACGGACGCGAAAGCGGCGGAAGAAGATGGTGAGGGTTTCCCAGATTTCGCCAGCCTTGAATCCGGCTTTGTAGAGCGCAGAGTCGATCCAGGCGTCGATCGCGAGCAGGAACGTTGCGCGCGGTATTCTTCGCCTACGGGGAGCCGGGCCCTCGCTGTCCTCGGGACCGTTCATTGACGCTTCGCCTTACTCGAACAATTAATCGACCCCATGGGCGATTATGTGTCCATTTTCACCGGCGCGACAAGCGAGGGAAGCCCGGCGCCAGCGAAACTTTCGCCGGAAGGTTAAAAATCGAAAGATTCCATCAGCCTTGCGTTAAGGATTTCCTCCAGCGGCGAACCCGCGCAGCCTGAGCCACGGCGCCAGGTGGAATACGCCCATCAGGAGATACATCGTCGTCATCCCACCGACGGGCGACACATCCGGCGTCGCCGCGCAGGGCATCGCGGCCATGCCGGGGGAGAGATAGCTGGCGAGCGCCATCAGCGCGAAGGTCGGCGCCGCGGCAAGACAAAGCCCATCGGCGGCACGGCGGAGCGCCTTTCGGATGGCTCGCGCGCGGTCCCCGGCCAAAGGCCGGGGACGCAGAAGGGTTCGAACGGCGGTCATTTCCCGTACTCGTCGTGCCGGCGCCACCAGAAGCCGTCCTCATTGCGGCCCTTGGGCGCACGGTCGAGCCATTGGTACATCCCCCATAGCCCATCGAGGCCGCGCGCAAAGCCGGAATAGGCGTGATAGACGACGCCGTTTTCCAGCACGAAGGAACTGACGCCGGGCCGCTCGCGCGTGAAGGTGGCGACATCGGTTCCGGTTGTCGCGGCGGTCTGTGCCACCGGGCCCTCTTCGCCCTTCGTCCATTGCCGCATGGTCTCCCCGACGAGCGGCTCGCCCCGTTTCGGCAGGTCCATCGCCGGTTCGCGCCTGTAATTGTATTCGATGCCGCCGTGGCGCTGCTGTTCCTCGGTGAAATAGACGTTGAAATCGGCGTTGAAGTCGGTCGCGAAAGCCGACGCCCACGGGAAGGTCCAGCCCATGCGCTTGCGGTAGCCAAGCAGCTTTTCGAGCGGTGCTCGGGACACCGTCCAGAAGGCGACGTCGTGATTCTGGAGATGAACGAAGATGCCGTTATAGCCGTCGGCGATCGACGAGCAGGACGGACACCCGGCGGTGTAGTCCGGACCGAACATGAAATGATAGATCATGAGCTGCGAGCGGCCGCCGAAAAGGTCCTTCAGCGTGGCTTTCCCCGCCTCCGTATCGAAGCTGTATTCCTTGTCGATCCTGACCCGGGGCAGGGCCTGCCGTTCCGCCGCCAGCTTGTCGCTGCGGCGGGTCAGTTCCTTCTCGGCATCGAGCAGGGCCAGCCTCGCCTTCAGCCATTCCGTACGTGAAACTGTCTGGGTATGCATGGTTTTCTCCTTTGGTTGGGGTTGATCACAGGGAACAATGCTTCCCCGCCGCGCGACCGTCTCAGCCGGGCGCACGTTTCCTGTGGCTGGCGTTCGCTGCCAGCCCTATGCGTTTGCTTTCAGTGCCTGTTCAGGCCGGAATACGCTTCTCGTATTCGTCCCTGAGCTCCTGCCAATGGTCCCAGAACGGCACTGACTCCTTGCCCGATGCGCGGGCGGCGAGCACGTCGAGATGCGCATGCCAGCCGGCGGCGACCTTGAGCCTCATGGCGCCCTCGGGCAGGCGGGTGTGGACGAGCGTCAACAGCACGTCGTTTCCCTTTGGCTCCAGGGTGATCGTCACTTCGCCCTGTCCAAACGTGAAGGCGAGCTTCCGCGGCTTGTCGATTTCGATCACCCGGCTTTCCATGCTGTGCTCGGCGGAAAAACCTTCCGGCCGCTTGCCGGGCGGGTCGGTAAGCTGGTCATTGCGCCAGGTGAGCGTGAAATTCGCGCCAGCCTTCTGCTCCATGGAACCGGAGGCGAGCCATTTCCTGCGCATGTCGCTTTCGGTGAGATAGGACCAGATGCGCTCGATCGGGCCGGGCAGAAGACGCTCGATGGTGAGCGTCGCGGGTTCGGTCAAGACGCCAAAGGCGCTGGGAGATACCTGCCGGTTCATTTCTCGTCTCCTTTCTTTGGGGTGAGGGGCTTTTTGGAGGCGGCCGCCTTCTCGGCATCCTCCTGGCGGAGCAGATGCTCGAGCACGTCGAGACGGTCGCTCCAATAATGCTCGTAATAATTCAGCCATTCCTGCGCGCTGGCGAGAGGGCCGGGTTCGAGGAAGCACCAATGCGTACGCCCGCGCACCTCGCGGCGGATGAGCCCGGCGCTTTCCAGCACCTTGATGTGCTTGGAAGCGGCGGCAAGCGAGATATCGAAGGGTTCGGCCAACTGGCTCACCGTGCGCTCGCCTTCAGCGAGATCGCGCAGCATATGCCGGCGCGTCGCGTCGCCAAGCGCGTGAAAGACAGTGTCCAGAGGATCGGCGTATAATTCAACCATGAGGTTGAATGTAGAGGCATGCGGTCGAATAGTCAACCGATAGGTTGAATAATTTTTATAGGAAAATATTCTTGACACCGTGACGATGGTTTGGTAGGTTCTGGTCATCGTCGGAAATGTGTGGCCGGCGGGACGGGACGAGGTTCCTGATCCAGTTCCCCGCTTTGGCCGGCAGCTTTCCTCCGGGCTTTCGCAGCCGCAACCTTTTTCCAATTTCAGGATCTTTCAGCCATGCGCCAATGGACTGCGCAGGACAGCGCCTTGCGTGCCCTTGCCGAAGGCGCGCGGCCGACGCTCGAACTTTTGGCGGACGTCTCCGGCCGCTCCTATGAGCGGCTGAAAGCGACCGCCGAGCGCGAAAATTGGGCGCTCGACCGTTTCGCGCCGGACGAGATCGCCGAGCGCATCCGCGCCATCACCGAACCCGTGCTGGCCCATGTGGAGGCATTGTGGCGCAAGGCCCTGGAAGAAGGTGGCCGCATCGAGAAGGGAGAGGTCGAAGCCATCATAAGCATCATCAGAAGTCTTGAGAAAATAGGCGAAATCATGCGGCCTGACGCTGACGTTCCGGCCGCAAAAGAGAACCAGAAGAGACGGGATGAAGACATGGCCGCCACTCTCGATCGCATCAACGGCCGTATGGTCGAACTGGCCCGTGAACTCGCAGCACAGATGGTTGCGGAAGAATGTCGGGCTGGCCGGTGCCTTGCGCGCCAATGGGGCGTGGCTGACTGAGGCCCGCCTCAAGCAATATCCGCTGGTTCTTGATGAACCGCCGATCTGGCTGGTCGTCGGCGGGCGCGGCTCGGGCAAGACGCGTCTCGGCGCCGAATGGGTGAATGCGATTGTGCGCGGCCTGCCGCCTTTCGCCACGCGCCGCCATGGCCGCATCGCGCTGGTCGGCGAGACGCTGGCCGACGCGCGCGAGGTGATGATCGAGGGCGTGTCGGGCATTGCCGCAACCGCGCGCGGCGAGCGGCCGCGCTACGAGGCCACAAGGCGACGGCTGTTGTGGGAGAACGGCGCGGTGGCGCAAGTGTTTTCCTCGGAAGACCCGGAAAGCCTGCGCGGGCCGCAATTCGAGGCGGCATGGTGCGACGAGCTTGCCAAATGGAAACATGCCGAGGAATGTTTCGACATGCTGCAATTCGGCCTCAGGCTCGGCGAAAATCCGCGCCAGATCGTCACCACCACGCCCAAGCCCGTGCCGCTTCTGCGCCGCCTTCTGGAGGACCCAGCGGTGGTGGTGACGCATATGAGGACGGCGGAGAACGCCGGCAATCTCGCCCGGCCGTTTTTGGAGGCGATGGAGAAACGCTATGCCAGAACGCGGCTCGGCCGGCAGGAACTGGACGGCGAACTGATCGAGGAGCGGCCGGACGCGCTCTGGTCGCGCACCATGTTGGAGAAGGCGGCTTCGATGCCGCATGGCATGTTGCAGCGCATCGTCGTTGCCGTCGATCCGCCGGCGAGCGCCAACCGCTCCTCGGATGCTTGCGGCATTGTCGCGGCGGGGCTGGACCGGGCCGGCAATGTGGTGGTGCTGGCGGATGCGAGCATCAGGACCGCAAAGCCGCGCGCCTGGGCCTCCGCCGCGGTGACGCTCTATCACCGGCTGGAGGCGGATTGCATCGTCGCCGAGGTGAACCAGGGCGGCGACATGGTGACGGCGGTGCTTGCGACCGTCGATCCAGCGGTGCCGGTCCGTGCCCGCCGCGCCCATCGCGGCAAATGGCTGCGCGCCGAACCGGTCGCCGCGCTTTATGAGCAGGGCAGGGTGGCGCACGCGGCCCGCTTTCCCGAACTGGAAGACGAGATGTGCGATTTCGGCCCGGACGGCCTCTCCAACGGCCGCTCGCCCGACCGGCTCGACGCGCTTGTCTGGGCCGTCGGCGAATTGCTGCTCGGCGGCAAGGGTGAGCCGAGGGTGCGGGGAATTGAATAGGCGGCAATCGGCAGAAGAACGGCAATCGGCAATAGGCAGATCGGCAGTCGGAAAAAGACGGCAGAAGATATGCGGCTGTCGATAGCAGGCTGAATTTTGGTCCTGACTTTTCACCGACTGCCTATTGCCGACCTGCCGACTGCCGTCCTTCACAGGAGAACACCGAACAATGTCACTCATCTGGCCCTGGGCGAAGCGTCCGGGAGGAAAAGCCGCGCCCGAAGGAAAGGGCGGCGGCTATGGCTTCGTGGCGCTGCATGTCGAGGGCGAGGCGCATTGGACGCGCCGCGACTATTCGGCGCTCGCCCGTGAGGGCTTCATGCGCAACGCGGTGGTGCATCGCTCCGTGCGCCTCGTCGCCGAAACGGCTTCCGCCGTGCCCTGGCTGCTCTATCAGGGCGCGAGCGAAATCACCGAGCACCCGCTTCTCGATCTCCTCGCGCGACCGAACCACCGGCAGGCCGGCGCGAGTTTCATGGAGGCGCTCTACGGTTATCTGCTCCTGTCAGGTAACGCCTATCTCGAACGGGTCGATGCCGGCGCGCTGGCGGAGCTCCATCTTCTGCGGCCCGATCGCGTGGCGGTGCTGACCGACGACGCCGGCTGGCCGGTCGCCTTGAAATACAGCCAGGCGGCGATGAGCCGCACCGTGCCGCTCTTCAACGGGTCGGAAGGCGAGGCGTTGCAGTTGTCGCTCTTCCATCCGCTTGACGACCATTACGGCTTCCCGCCGCTCGAAGCCGCCCTTGCCGCGCTCGATATCCAGAACGCGGCCGGCCGCTGGAACAAGGCGCTGCTCGACAATTCGGCGCGGCCCTCCGGCGCGCTGGTCTATGCGCCGAAGGAGGGCGGTAATCTGACCGACGAGCAATATGAGCGGCTAAAGAGCGAACTGGAGGAAGGCTATTCCGGGCCGCGCCGTGCCGGCCGGCCGCTCCTGCTCGAAGGTGGCCTCGACTGGAAGGCGATGGGGCTGACGCCGAAGGACATGGATTTCGTCGAGGCTAAGAACGCCGCCGCGCGCGACATCGCGCTGGCGCTCGGCGTGCCGCCCATGCTGCTCGGTATTCCCGGCGACAACACCTATTCCAACTATCAGGAGGCCAACCGCGCCTTCTACCGGCACACGATCATCCCGCTTGTCTCGCGCATCGCCAAAGAGCTTTCCGCCTGGTTTTCCGCGCTTTACGGCGAGGATCTGAGGCTTTGGTACGACGCCGACCAGGTTGCCGGGCTTTCGGGCGAACAGGATGCGCTCTGGGCCCGCATCGGTGCGGCCGATTTCCTCACCGAGGACGAGAAGCGCGAGGCCGTCGGCTACCCGCCGCTTGGCGGCCGGTGAGGCCGCTTCGGCATGAACGCAATTATCGGAGCGAGTCTGGTAAGGCTGAACTACGCCGTCGCGGCCTGGTGCGTGTTCGCCGCCGGCGATGATTTCCATCGCAGCCTCAAGGCAGCCTTCCGGCCGGACGAACCGCGCGTGCCTGCCGGCAGCCCCGGAGGAGGCCAATGGACGGATGGCGGATTGGGAGGCTCCAACTCCGCCCGCATTGTTCGCGTCGGCGGCGAGGAACGTGATGCGGAAGATCTGCGCAATATTGCTGGTCGACTGATCGATGCGACACCGGCAGAAGCAGCGCGCCTTGAAATCAGTCACGCGCAGATGGAAGCGGCTGTTCGCCGGGTGCAGCAACTCGACCCGAAATGGCGGCCGCGGCCGAGCCTTTATGAAACGCCAGCCGGCGAGATTGCGGCCAACGAAGCAGCGACGCGCGAGGCGCAGGAAAGGCTATTCGAACTACAGCGGATGGGTATTGGGCCTGGTCCTTTCGCTGTGGAATCGCAATCTGTGAGAAATAAGGGTGCTCGGCCGACTGCCAGCGAAATCGAGCTAAACAACATTTTCGGATACAAATACGGATGCCATACTTGTGGTGTAAAAGACCCAGGGACACCTAGCAGGAACTTCATATTTGATCACCAAGGTTCGACAGGATTAATCGAAGATGACGAGGAACAGCGAGGCTATCCGCATTGCGCTAGATGCAGCAACAGACAGGGTGGGTACGTTAGGGCTCTGAAGTACCGGTATCGTCATGATTGAAACAGCTACACGTGCACTGCCGAATGGACTGATCTTTATAGAGGATATCGCTGGAGGCGAGCCTCCCGATCCCGTAACTGATGACAAAGTCCAATTTACCTCCTCATGCATTTCCGTTGTGTGCCTTCATGAGATCGATGGCGAAACGGAACTGACGTTGGGTTTCGCCGAACAGGTTAAACCCAATTTCGAATTGAATTTCGACGGAACAATTGAGACGCCAAGCAGGGAAATCAGGATTTCAACGGTAGAGGAGGAGGTACTTCTCAGGGCTCGGGTGCCGGACATCATTACGCGCATCCGCGTCTGGCGAAACCATCCCGTCTGGCCGGATCAAGTGGTGGTTGGTTGGGGCTGACCGCAATTGACGACTGGTCGCGGACTTGTCGGGCGAACAGGATGCGCGGCCGCGGATATTATGTCGTCACTGCCTATCCGGGAAATGACTAAGGACACAATTGTAATGTCTCCGCTCCTTGCCAAGTTCTGCCGGCAATTCTTTGCTCATTTTTATGAGTTCTACCACTCTTTGGATGAGGTTGCCGGGCTTGGCCTCAGGGGCCTAACCGCGGAGGGGCAGAAGGCGTTTACGCCCGTCCTCGACGAGCTGACCAGTGAGCGCTATAGCGACAACGATCTCGTCGAATTGTGGAAGAGCTCCCCTGCCTGTGTCTGGCTCACTAACGGCCAGCAAATCCGCGAATTGTTAAAGCTCGCACGCAACAAGATCGGGTAGTTGGGCGACGACACCACGCATCGCCAAGGAGCTTTCCGCGCTGTACGGTGAGGACCTCACGAGAAGAGTGATCCGAGTGGGTGTCGTCATCCGACATGACTTTCGGTCAGAGAGGATATTACATCGTCACCTCCTTTCCCAGAAATAGAGGTAAAGATGACGGTCTATGAAAAGCGAGATACAGCGATGGAGCCGGTTCTCGCGAAATTCTTCGCGAACTTCTTCCCGAAATTCTATGAACTCGTTTCATCCCACGATGATGCGGCC
>DASZUG010000072.1:0-33954 GCA_035547755.1 Rhizobiaceae bacterium | reverse complement strand
GGCGAAAGCCACCAGTTCAATCTGCTCGTGACCGACATTCATCCCTATGTGCAGGACGTCCGCTTCGCCGGGACGGAGGGCGTCTTCGGCCGGTGTCTCGTGGCCGGGGCGTTCGTCTTCTCGGCGGGCCTGGGGCTGGTTGCCACCAACTGTATAAACGCCTTCTCCTACGGATACGACAAGCTGCGCTTCATCAAGCCGGTCTTCATCGGCGACACGATCTACACGATCCGCACGAACCTGTCGAAAGAACCGAAATACGAGGACATGGGCCTGATCCGGGCGAGCTATGAGGTCTTCAAGGACGAGGGCGAAATCGTCCTCTACTGCGAGCACCTGCAGACCGTGAAATACCGGCAGCTCCCCGGCCAGGCTTCCAGCAACGCGTGAGACCGATGAACGACGATACTGATCTTCCGCTTTCCGGATTGCTCGTGGTCGACATGAGCCAGTTTCTCTCCGGACCCTATGCCTCGCTGCGCATGCTCGACCTGGGCGCGCGCGTCATCAAGATCGAGCGGCCCGACGGCGGCGACCTGTCGCGGCGGCTCTATCTGAGCGACACCGAGATCGGCGGCGATTCGACCATCTTCCATGCGATCAACCGCGGCAAGGAAAGCCTCGCCATCGACCTGAAGGACCCGGCCGACATGGCCGCTTTGAAGGCGCTGCTGGCAAAGGCCGACGTGCTGATCCAGAATTTCCGCCCCGGCGTCATCGGCAGGCTCGGGCTCGATTACGAGACCGTGCGCGACATCAATCCGCGGCTCGTTTATGCGAGCATCACCGGCTATGGCGAGACCGGTCCCTGGGTCAAGCGGCCGGGGCAGGATTTGCTTGCCCAGTCGCGCTCGGGCGTGATGTGGCTGAACGGCGACGAGAGCCAGGGCCCCGTGCCCTTCGGCCTTGCAGTCGGCGACATGCTCGCCGGTGCGGCGATCGTCCAGGGCGTGCTGGCCGCGCTGGTGCGGCGCGGGATCACCGGCAGGGGCGCCCATATCGAGACGAGCCTGCTCGAAAGCCTGGTCGACTTCCAGTTCGAGGTATTGACCACCTATCTCAACGACGGCAGGCGCCGGCCGCGGCGCAGCGACTTCCGCAGTGCCCATGCTTATCTGTCGGCTCCCTACGGCACATACCCGACGCGCGGCGGCTATCTGTCCATCGCGATGATGCCGCTCGGCAAGCTCGCTCCCCTGCTGGGGCTCGACGAGGCGCTCGCTCCTTATGTCGACAAGCCGGCGAGCTGGTTCACCGAACGCGACACCATCAAGAAGATCATCGCCGGGCGGCTTGCCGGTGAGACGACCGACCATTGGTTGTCGGTGCTTGAGCCGGCGGACATTTGGTGCGCCAAGGTGCTGGAATGGCAGGATCTGCTCGACAGCGAGGGATTCAAGGTGCTCGACATGCTGCAGCATGTCGTCCGCGACGACGGCGTCGATATCCTGACGACGCGCTCGCCGCTGCAGGTGAACGGGCGGCGCGCCAGGGTCGAGCGCGCGGCGCCACGCGTCGGCGAGCACAGCGATCTCATTCGCAAAGAGTTCGGGCTATGAGCCGCGTCCATCTGAAAGGCATGACCTGGAGCCATCCGCGCGGCTATAGCCCCGTCGTCGCCTGCGCCGAAATCTGGCGGCAGCGCCATGACGTGACGATCATGTGGGACAAGCGCTCGCTGCAGGATTTCGAATCCTTCCCCGTGGATGAACTCGCCGCCGCCTATGACCTGATCATCATCGACCACCCGCATGTCGGCCAGATCACGGCGGAGGGCTGCCTGCTTCCGCTCGACGAACCGGAGCGGAAAGGCGATCTCGCCGCGCTGGCGCGCGCGAGCGTCGGCCACTCGTTCCAGAGCTACAGCTGGAAGGGTCGGCAATGGGGCCTTCCGGTCGATGCGGCGACGCAGGTGCAGGCCTATCGGCCGGACCTTCTCGCCCGTCCGCTCGACCGGTGGGACGAGGTGCTCGATCTCGCCCGTGCCGGCGCTGTCATGATTCCGCTCAGGCCGCCGCACAATCTGATGACCTTCTATTCGCTGGCGGCGAACCTCCTGACGCCATGCTCGACAACCGGCCCCGACCTTATCGGCGTCGATGCGGGTGTCAGGGTTCTCGCCATGATGCGCGAATTGGCTTCCTTCGTCGACTCGGCCTGCGCGGATATGGACCCGATCGCGGTGCTGGAAGCCATGGCCGGATCCGGATCACGGATCGCTTGCGCGCCGCTGACCTATGGATACGTGTCCTACGCTGTCGACGGGTTCCGCGAACGCCTCGTCCGCTTCGCAAACGTGCCGACGACCGGTCCCTGCGGACGGTCGGGCACGGCGCTCGGCGGTACGGGCATCGCCGTCTCCGCCCGCAGCCGGCATCCAAAGGAAGCCGTCGACTTTGCCTACTGGCTTGCCGGTGCCGAGGCTCAGACGGGCCCCTATGTCGAAGCGGACGGGCAGGCCGGCCATGCCGCCGCCTGGGAAAACGCGGCGATCAACCGCCACGTCAACGGCTTCTACGCCGACACGCGCGAGACGCTGGAGGGCGCATGGGTGCGCCCGCGCCACGATGGCTATATGACATTCCAGGACGAAGCATCCGCATGCCTGACGCGTGCCCTGGCCGGAGAGGGCGACGCGGCTTCGGTCATCGCCGAGTTGAACGCATTGTTTGCGAAGAGCCTGCGGGGCGGCTGACGCCATTTGCGAAAGCGACGAGACGCTTCGCCGCCGGCAGCTTCTCAATCGACATGGAAGACCTCTTCCATCATAGCCCACCATTCGCCCTCCGCCCGCGTTTCGAGCGGGCGCTGGCAGGGCATGCAGACCGACCACCATTCCTTGTTGCGGGGATTGTCTGCCATCTTCCTCATATCGGCCTCGAAATCCTTGCCGATATATTCCCAATAGCCGAAGAGAAGGTTCTCCGGCTCCTTGAGATAGATCGAGTAGTTGGTGATGTTGCAGGCCGAGATCAGCTCGAGGATTTCAGGCCAGGCCGCGGCGTGAAGGCGCTTGTACTCGGCGACCTTCCCGGGCGCCAGGCCGATCACCATCCCCATGCGCTGCATGATCTCACCCTTTCCGCGTGAAGCTGCGGGTAAACTCCGCATTGCTGCGCGTAGTGATCACGTCCCAGTCCCAGGCGATGCCGATACCGGGGTCGTTCGGCGCGATCGCGCAGCCGTCCTGGATCGCCATGGCAGCCGTCGTCACATCGTCGAGTTGCGGGATATATTCGACATATTTGCCGTTCTGCACGGCGCAGACAAGGCTGACGTGCAGCTCCATGAGGAAGTGCGGGCAGACCGGCAGGTCGAAGGCCTCCGCCGCATGCGCCACCTTCAGCCACGGCGTGATGCCGCCGATGCGGCCGACATCGACCTGCACGATCGAGCAGGCGCCACGCTGCATATATTCGCGGAAATGCCGGATCGAATAGAGCGACTCGCCGATGGCTATCGGGGTCGAGGTCCTGCCGTTGAGCCTCACATGGCCGTCTATGTCGTCGGCCGGCAGCGGCTCCTCGATCCATGCGAGATCGAGGTCCTCGAGCACGCGCGCCCGGCGGATCGCCTCGTCGACATGGAAGCCCTGGTTGCAGTCGGTCATGATCTCGAAGGACGAGCCGACGGCTTCGCGCACGGCGGCAAGACGGGCGCGGTCCTCGGCGGCGGTCGGGCGGCCGATCTTGATCTTCGAGCCGCGGAAGCCCTTGGCCTTGGCCTGGACGGCGTCCTCGACGAGCGCTTCCGTCTCAATATGCAACCAGCCGCCTTCGGTCGTGTAGAGCGGGCAGCGGTCCTTGGCGCCGCCCGCCAGTTTCCAGAGCGGAAGCCCCTGTCTCCTGGCGCGCAGGTCCCAGAGCGCGGTATCGATGGCGCAAAGCGCGATGGCCGTGATCGCGCCGATCGTCGTGGCATGCGTCGCGAATTCAAGCTCGTGCCAGATCGCCTCTATGCAATCGGCTTCGCGGCCGATCAGCCTCGGCACGAGATGGTCAGCGAGCAGCCGCATGACCGACGATCCGCCCGTCCCGATCGTGTAGCTGTAGCCGATGCCGACGGCGCCGTCGGCATCGGTTATGACGACGATCGGCGTTTCCTGCAGCTCGAAAGACTGGATGGCGTCGGTCCGCTTGACCTTGGGCGGAAGGCCGACCATCCGGATTTCGACTTTCTCGATGAGTGCCATGCGATCACCTTCCCTTGCCGACGCCGCGCCTGTACTTCAGGCTTCGTCGGCGATGAATGTCTGCTGCTGCTCGCCAAGACCTTCGATGCCGAGGCGCACGACGTCGCCGGGCTTGAGATAGGTCGGCGGATTCATGCCCATGCCGACACCAGGCGGAGTCCCGGTCGAGATCACGTCGCCGGCCTTGAGGGTCATGAACTGGCTGAGATAGGAGACCAGGAAGGCGACGCCGTAGATCATGGTCTTCGTCGAGCCGTCCTGCCGGCGCGTGCCGTTGACGTCGAGCCACATCTTCAGGTTCTGCGGGTCGGTGATCTCGTCGCGGGTGACGAGCCACGGCCCGAGCGGGCCGAACGTGTCGCAGGACTTCCCCTTCGTCCATTGACCGTGCCGCTCGATCTGGAAGGCACGTTCGGAAACGTCGTTGGTCACGCAATAGCCCGCGACATGGTTCATCGCATCGGCTTCGCCGACATATTTCGCATCCTTTCCAATGACCACGCCGAGTTCGACTTCCCAGTCCGTCTTTTTCGAGCCGCGGGGAATGACGACGTCGTCATTCGGCCCGCAGATGGTCGATGTCGCCTTCATGAAGATAATCGGCTCCGGCGGAACGGCAGCGCCCGTCTCGGCGGCATGGTCGGAATAGTTGAGGCCGATGCAGATCAACTTGCCAACGCCGGCCACGCACGCGCCGAGACGCGGATTGCCATCGACAAGCGGCAGCGTGCCGGGATCGATGCCGGCGATAGCCGACGGATCGCGCAGCAGGTCGCCCGCAATATCGTCCACATGCGCGGACAGGTCACGGATCCCGCCTTCCGCATCGATAAGGCCGGGGCGTTCCGAGCCGGCTTCGCCATAACGTACAAACTTCACTTCACTGCTCCATCGATTGTTGTCTGTTGATGCGGATCAAGCACGCAGGCTCTTCCCGCTCGCCTTGTCGAAGATATGCAATTGCCGGATGTCCAGCAGGAATTCGAGCGTCTCGCCGATCCCGACCGGCCGCGGGTCGAGCATCCGGCTCTGCACCTCGACCCCGCCGATCCGGGTGTAGAGGATCGTCTCCGTGCCAAGCGGCTCGGCGAGATCAACCGTCCTCGTCATGCGCGCGGTGAGCGCTTCGCCATGCAGCGAATGGCCCTCCGGCGCAAGGCCCTCCGGCCGGAAACCGACGATGATCTCGCGATCGGACCCGAGGTCGAAGCCTTTCGGTACCGGGATCGTCGTGCCGTCCGCCAGCCGGGCGTGCAGGGCGCCGTTCTCGGCGACCGTGCGGGCTTCGAGCTGGTTCATCGGCGGCGAGCCGATGAAGCTCGCGACGAAGGTGTTCGCCGGTCGCTCGAAGACCTCGGTCGGCGTTCCGACCTGCTCGATATAGCCGTTGCGCATGATGACGATCCGGTCGGCGAGCGTCATCGCCTCGACCTGGTCGTGGGTGACGTAGACGACCGTCGTGCTGACGCGCCGGTGCAGCTTCTTGATCTCGACACGCATCTGGCCGCGCAGCTTCGCGTCGAGGTTCGACAACGGCTCGTCGAAGAGGAAGACCTGCGGATCGCGGACGATCGCCCGGCCCATCGCAACGCGCTGGCGCTGGCCACCCGAGAGGTTTGCTGGATAGCGGTCCATATAGGGGTCGAGCCCCAGGACCAGCGCGGCCTCCTTGACCCTCCGCCTGATTTCGGTGGCCTCGGTGCCTGCGATCTTCAATCCGAAGCCGAGATTCTCCTCTACCGTCATATGCGGGTAGAGCGCATAGTTCTGGAAGACCATCGAGATATTGCGCGCACGCGGCGGCAGGCCGTTCACTATTTTCTCGCCGATCCTGATCGTACCGCCGGAGATTTCCTCCAGGCCGGCGATCATCCTGAGCGTTGTCGACTTGCCGCAGCCCGACGGCCCGACGAGGACGACGAATTCGTTGTGGGCGATATGGAGGTCGATACCGTGCACAACCTCGACCGACCCGTAGCGCTTGACCACCTTATCGAGACTGACTTCGGCCAATTTGCTATCCCTTCACTCCGCCGAACGTCAGCCCGGCGATCAAATGCTTCTGGACGATATAGGTGAGGACCAGCGCCGGAATGATGATCAGCACGGCCATGGCGCTCATCCCGGCCCAATCCACCGTGAACTGCGCGGTGAAATCCATGAGCCCGACGGGCATCGTCTTTGAGGCAGTCGTCCGCGTCAGCTGGGAAGCGAGCGCATATTCGTTCCACGACATCAGGAAGGCGAAGATCGCCGCCGACGCCAGCCCCGACCGGGCGAGCGGGAATTCCACCTTCCAGAATGCCTGCCAGCGCGTGCAGCCGTCGATTTGCGCGGCCTCCGAAAGGTCGATCGGGATCTGCCGGAAGAAGCCGTCCGTCAGCCAGATCGTGAACGGGATGTTGATCGCCAGATAAACGAGGATCAATCCGAACGAGGTATCGATGATGCCGAGCCGGCTCCAGATGATGAAGAGCGGCAGTGACAAGGCAATGCCCGGCACCGTGCGCGACAGCATGAAGCCGAGGAACAACGCGCCCTTGAAGCGGAACCGGTAGCGGGCGAAGGCGTAGCCGCCCATCATGCCGATGGCGATGGCGACCGCGGTGGACGTCACCGAAATCACCAGCGAATTGCGGAAATAAAGCATGACCGGTAGGCCGAGCTCCTGTTGCGGCAGGAGGCCGAAGATCTTGAGGAAGTTGCCGAGCGTCCAGTGGTGCGGGATCCAGATCGGCGGCCGAGCCAGAATCTCCACGTTCGGCCGGAACGCCGACAGGACCACCCATATGCCCGGAAGGCAAAGCACGGCCATGGCCAGGAAGACGCCGGCGCGGATGGCCCAGCGCTGCCAGGGGCGCTCGATCGTCAGCGCCTTCATCATTGCGCCCCCATATAGCGGTTGGCGGCGACGAGCTTGCGGTAGAAGTAGAAGGTGAAGGCGATCGAGAGGAGGATCGAGATATAGCCCATGGCGTTGGCCATGCCCATGTTGGAGTTCTGGAACCCGGTGCGCGCCATCAGCGTCCACAGGAGTTCGGTGCGTCCGGCCGGCCCGCCATTCGTCATGATCTTCACCATGTCATAGGCACGCGCGACGTCGAGCGAGCGGATCGTCATGGCGATGAAGATGAACGGCATGAGGAAGGGCAGCGTGATATGCCGGAAGACCTGCCAGGCATTGCAGCCGTCGACACGCGCCGCTTCGAGCGGGTCGCGCGGCAGGGCGAGAAGGCCTGCCAGGAGCAGGATCGCGAAGATCGAGGTCGACATCCAGATCTCGGCAGCGATGATGGCGAAATTGGCGAGCGGCCCGCTGACCAGCCATGGGATAGGCTGGCGGATCAGGCCGAATTCGAACAGCGCGTTGTTGACGAGGCCGACGGCGTCGTTGAACAGATATTTGAACTGGAAGCCGACGAGGATCGGCGAGAACATCATCGGGAACATCATGATGGTCCTGAGCAGCCGCTGACCGATGGTGATCCTGTTGACCAGCATCGCCAGGCCGAGGCCGAGGATCATTTCGAGGTTCAGCGCGATGGTGATGAAGACGATCGTGCGGCCGAACGCCCACCAGAAGTCGCTGTCCTCGAAAAGCCGGCGGTAATTGCGGAAGCCGATATAGTGGTAGAGCGTGCTTGGCCGGATCAGCTTGTAGGGCGTCAGGCTCGACCAGAAGGAAACGATCAGCGGCACAAGCACCACCGCGAGGATCACGACGATCGCCGGCAGGAGAAGCAGATAAGGCACCGCGCGTGGCGATCGAAGGAATTTCATTTCGAGCCGGGTCCGGTATTTCTTTCGAGGCTGCGGTCGCGCCAAACCGCGCTACATCGCTGAGTCCACCATGCGGGAGAGCCGGAAGGCCGCCCGGTTCATGGCGGGCGGCCCGGCTGTTCCGGATGGCGTCAGTCCTTGAGGAGTCCCGCGTCCTCCATGATCTCCTTGGCCTTGCCGGCCGCATCGTCGAGCGCCGCCTTCGGCGTCTTCTGGCCGACGATCGCGGCCTGAAGTTCCGGCCACACGACATTCGACACTTCGATCCATTGCGGGATCAGCGGCGGCGTGCGTGCTTCGTCGAGCGCCTTCGAGAAGGTCTCGAACATGGTGGCCATGAACGGCTTGTTGTTGTCCCTGAACCACTTCTCGACTTCCGGATAGACGGCGGTGCGGGTCGGCAGGTTGCCGGCCTCGGCTTCGAGCATCTCCGAATCGTGATTGGTCAGGAAGACGACCAGGCTGACGGCCGCCTTCTTCTGCGTGCAGGCCTGCGTGACCGAGAAGGAATGCGATCCCGACCATGCACCGCGCTTGCCGGCATCGCCCACCGGAGCGACCGCCACCCCGACATCGCCCGCGATCTTGGACTTGTTCGGGTCGTTGAAGAAAGCCGCGAAGCCCGGCCAGTCGAGGTCGAGGGCAAGCTGGCCGGCTGCCATCGCATTGCCGATGTCGTCCCATGTGTAGTTGACCGTGCCAGCCGGAACGGCCTTCGCCTTGTAGAGATCGACGAACCACTGCAGCGCCTTGACGCCCGCGGGCGAATTGAAGGTCGGGTTCCAGTTCTTGTCGAACATATCGCCGCCATCGGCGCGCAGGATCTCCATGAAGCGGCCGGTCATGCCCTCGTCCTTGCCGGCGAAGGCGGTACCGTACATGTTCGGCGGGTTGGAAAAGAAGATCGCCTGCTGCTTGAACTCCTCGAACGTCTTTGGCGGCGCGAGATCCTCGCCGTATTTCTCCTTGTAGCGCTTCTTGTTGTCAGGGTTCTCGTAGAGCTTCTTCTGGTAATAGATGTTCGACACATCCGTCACGCGCGGCAGCTGGACCAGCTTGCCGTCGACCATCGAGCTCTTCAGCGTGCCCTGTACATATTTGTCGAGTTCGGACTTCGGAATCTCTTTGCTCAGGTCGATATAGAGGTCGCCATATTGCGGCGCGAAACTCGTGTGGTCCGAACCGACGCACCAGCTTATGTCGCCGCTCGCTATGTCCTGCTTGATCTCGCGATCGAGGTCGAAATAGTTCTTCGAGGAGACGATCTCGACCTTGGCGCCCGTCAGCTTCTCCCACTGCGGAATGCGCGTGTAGAGCTTTTCATATTGCGTGCCGCCGATCAGCTTCGCCTTCACCACGGCGCCGGGAAACTTGCCGTAATCGAAATCTGCCGCATGAGCGGCGGCGCCAAATCCCGCGAGCGCGCCGCCCAGCGCCAACGCACCCAATGTCGTCTTCCAGATCATCGTCAGCTCCTCCCTCTGTGGCAACAAGCCCTCTGCCATCATATGTGAAATTTCTTTTCTTATATAATTTGCTGGATATCAAGAGGTCAATGTCGTGGAATGGCCGGGGGCCGTTCCCCGTTTCGCCGAGACGGATTCCCAGCCAAGAGTCGAAGGGAAGACCATATGCGCATCCTCGATACCCATTTGCACATGATCTACCTGGACAAATTCTCTTATCCCTGGCTGGACGGCACGCCGCTCAATCACGCGTGGCCACTCGACAGCTATCTCGCGACCGCCAGGGAACTCGGCATCGACGGCGCCGTGCATATGGAAGTCGACGTCGCGGAGAAGGATATCGAAGCCGAGACCAGCTTCGTCGTCGGACTCGATCCCTTCATCAGGGGAGCGATCATCAGCGGCAGACCGGAAAAGCCAGGCTTCGCGGCCGCATTGGAACGCGCGGCGGCGGTCCCGGGCGTGAAAGGGATGCGGCGTATATTGCACACTTCGCCGGACGGACTTTCCGGGAGCGACCTCTTCGCGGAAAATATCCGGCGGCTCGAAGCCCATGGCATGACCTTCGACCTGTGCGTGCTTGCCCGCCAGTTACCGGTCGGCCAGCATCTCGTCGACCGGTGTCCCGGGGTCAGCTTCATACTCGACCATTGCGGCGTGCCCGACATAGCGGGTGGCGACTTCGAGACATGGAGCAAGGCGATTTCCGAACTGGCGCTCCGGCCCAACGTCGCCGCCAAAATATCGGGCATCATCGCCTATGCGGGCGAGAACTGGACGATCGAGGATTTACGCCCCTATTTCGAGCACGTCGTCGCGGCCTTTGGATGGGACCGCGTCGTATGGGGTAGCGACTTCCCGGTCTGCACGTTGACCGCCGACCTCCGAGCATGGGTCGGCGTCACGCACCGTCTCCTTTCGGGGACGAGCGAGACGGAGCAAACAAAACTGCTGAGCGCGAACGCGCAGCGCATCTACCGGATTGAGAGCGGGATGATTTGAGAAGAGCTGTTCGACGGATTCATATCGGGGTAATATTTGGGCCTGCGCAAGCAGATATTATTTTGAGCGACATCAGATGCGACATACTTTGATTTCGGGCCGCTGCGGCAGAGTGAAACATAAACAGCAGCTATTTGCCTCTCCGCGGCCATCGAAAAAGCTACAAAAGGCGCTGCCGTGCGACTCGGGGCTATCATGTGGTGCTGCGTACCCGCATCTTGATGTGTTTCGATTGCCGGAACGCTTCGATGCCCTCGCGGCCGAGTTCGCGGCCTATGCCCGACAGCTTCCAGCCGCCGAAAGGCGCCTGCAATTCGCTCGTATCGTTGACGTTGACGCCGACGGCGCCCGCTTCGATCCTTTCGGCGAGGCTCCAGCCCCGTTCGAGATCGCCGGAAAAGACGTAGGCCGCAAGCCCGAAGGGCAGGGCATTCGCCACCCTCAGCGCCTCGGCGTCGTCCCTGACGCGCCGGATTGCCGCGAGCGGCCCGAAGGTCTCTTCCGTCATCGCCTTCGCATCGTCGGGAACGTCGTCGACCAGAGTCGGCTCGAAGAAGAAGCCGCGCTCGTAGGCGCTTCCCTTCGGAATGCCGCCGCCGGCCAGCAGGCGTCCGCCGCGCCTGATGGCGTCGTCCACATGCGCCGCGACGCGTTTCCTGCCGCTGTCGAGCAGCATCGGGCCGTAGAGCACACCCGGTTCGGTCCCGTGGCCGAGCCTGATCTTCTGGGTCTCCGCCACCAGCGCCTCGACGAAGCGGTCATGGATGGCGTCGGAAACGAGGATGCGGTTCACCGCGATGCAAATCTGGCCCATATTGGAGAAGGAGCGCCGCGCCGCCGCTTTCGCCGCTTCCTCCGGATCGGCGTCGTCGAGGACGATGAACGGGCATTGGCCGCCGAGTTCGAGCGACAGCCGCTTCAGATTGCCGGCCGCCGCGCGCATAATCGACTGTCCCGCCGGAACCGAGGCCGTCGCGGTGATCATGGCGATGCGCGGATGCTCCGACAGCGCCTGCCCGACTTCCGGCCCGGTGCCGGGAATGTCGTTGAGAACGCCGTCCGGAACGCCGGCATCGGCGAAGCATTTGACCAGAAGCCCGATGGCGAGCGGCGTCTCGTGCGGCGGCTTGGCGACCAGCGTGCAGCCGGCGGCCAGAACCGGCGCCACCTTCCAGCAATAGAGATCGACCGGATAGTTCCACGGCACGATGCCGCCGACCACGCCGACGGGCGCGGTCGTCACGAGGTTGCGGATGTCGGCGCGCGAGGAGGGCCGAATCGAGCCGCCGAGCCGTCGGCCTTCCTCGGCATAATAGCGGATGACCTCGATGCCGAAGGAAATCTCCTTCCTCGAATCCGGGAGCGGCTTGCCCTGCTCGCGCGTCAGCATTTCGGCGATCGCTTCGATGCGCTCTTCCGCCAGATCGGCGGCACGGTGCAGGATCTTCGCGCGTTCGTCCGCATGCGTCGCCGCCCAGGTGGGAAACGCGGCCGCTGCCGCCGTAACGGCGCTATCGACATCGGCGCGTCCCGCAAGCGCGCTCGAGCCGACCGCCTCGCCGGTCGCGGGGTCGTTGATCCGCGCCCGCGTGCCACCCAGCGCCTCGACCCATTGGCCGCCGATGAAAAGTTTCCTGTCCATGAGGTTCACCGCGCCTTCAGCCGCTTCCACAATTCCTCGTAATTGTCGTCGTTCTGGCGCGTCGCCGCCTCCTTGCCGGTGGTGTTGGGACTGACCATGACATGCGGCTCAACGCCCTGTTCGACAAGCTTTTCCGCCGTCGCCGACACGATCGCATGCGCGACGGCGATGGTGACGCTGGTCGAGCTGGCGCCGACGGGCGAGTCCAGCCCTTCGATGGTCAACGCGGCGTCGGCGAGCGGAATGCCGGTATCGACCACCACGTCGGCCACTTCGAAAAGCCGCTTGCCGGAGGAGTGGCGCGATGGCGTGACGGAGGAGTGCGGCAGCGAGGTGACGCCGATCAGGGCGATGCCGCGCTCCTTGCATTCGATCGCGATATCCATGATCACGGCGTTGATGCCCGAATGCGAGAACAGGATCATCGCATCGCCCGGATCGAGCTGGTAGGAGCGCAGGATCGCCTTGCCGTAGCCCTCCTGCGCATGGATGAAGCGGTATTGTCTGGCCCCCATGTCGCCCCAGACATGGTGGAAGGAGATCATCGTGCTCTCGACGATCGGCCGGAAGCCGACGATCGTGCCGGTGCGCGGGAAGCATTCGAGCGCCGGAAGCGCGCCATGGCCGGTGCCGAAGGTGAAGACGAGCTTTTCCGCCGCAATGCTCTTGGCGCAGAGCATCGCCGCTTGTTCGATGGCCTCGCCCTGCGTTGAGCGGACTTTTTCCAGCCTCTCCTGCAAAGTCGAGAAATAGCGATCGATCAGAGTTGTCATGAGATAATCTCCTTGCAGTCAGGGCGCGGCAGTGATGGCGTCGAGCGCCACTTCGAACAGTTCGCGTTCGGCTACGGCCATTTCCTCTTCGTCGATCTTTTCCTGGCTATGCGCGTCGACAGTCGCCACGCAGAGCGTCGAGGCACGGGCGCCGAGGATGCGCGCCGCGGTCAGCAGCGCCGAGGTTTCCATGTCGGTCCCGATCAGGCCGAGGCGCTCTATATCGCGCTTCAGCGCGCCGACGATCTCCCGCCTTTCGCCCGAGAGGCCGAACATCTCGGTATAGAACCCGTCATAGGTTCCATAGATGCCGGCATGCCAGCGCCGATCCGAACGTCGCAGCCGCTCGCGCAGGTTGGTGTTGAGCTCGAAATCGGCGATGGCGGGAAAGCCGGGCGGGGCGTAGGTGGCGGACGTGCCTTCCGCGCGCATGGCGCCGTCGGCGAGGACGAAATCGCCGAGTTTTGCCGGCGGGATCGCCATGGCCGTGCCGATCCTCAGGAAAGTGCCGACGCCGAGCGCGAAAAGCTCGTGCAGCACGATGGTGGCGATCGGCGCGCCCATGCCGAAGGCGGAAACGGTCACGTCCGTTCCGGCGCGGCGCCCGGTCATCGTCTTGAGGCCGCGGTTTTCCGGCAGGAAGCGGACATCCGTCATGTGCTCGGCGATACGCGCGACGCGGGCCGGATCGCCGACGAGGATGGCGCGGGAGCCGACGGCCCCGCGTTCGGCGCCGATATACCAGGCGCGCTCGGATTGGTCTTTCGCTGTCATGTCATGCACTTTCGGTTTCGTTTGCCCGGCGCCGCCGCAGCATCGCCGCGGCCGCTCTATGTCCGGACCGGATAAGGGCGGCGCTGTCCGTCTCGCCCTTGGCGATCGCCGCGACGACGCCGCCGGCGAAACTGTCCCCTGCACCGGTGGGATCGTTCACATCGAGCGGTTCGGTGGAAACCGTTTCGCTGATCCTGCCGCGGACGAGGGTCGCACCCTTGCCGCCCCGGGTCCGGATGAGGGTCTGGTCCTCGCGCTTGTCCCCGTCCTCGATTGCGGCGCGCACGAGATTTGCCTCGGATTCGCTATAGAGGATAAAGTCGGCCCGCCCGGCGATGCGCGCCGCCAGCTTGCGCGACAGCGAGCGGGGATCGTGCTTGACGATCCAGACCAGCAGCGCGGACGGCGCGAGGAGATCCATGACCTCCTCCGTAACCGAAGGCGGCCCGATCGTCAGGCAGGCGATGCCGGCTTCCCTGACGAGCGCGCGCTGCGGCGGCGTCAGCACAATGTCCTGCGCCATGCCGGGATCGTAAAGGCAGATGCAGCCGCCAGCCGGCACATAGGCGAGGATGGCGGCGGGCGTCCGCGCACCCGCCACGACCGCCAGCCCGGTATCGGGAATGCCGGCAGCGAGAAGCTGGCGCCTGTATTCGCGTCCGTCTTCGTCGTCGCCCACCCAGCTGATCGGGAAAACGTCCTCCATGCCGCCGGCGACGAGCGCTGCGGCGACATAGGCGGGACCGCCGCCGAGCCGCGGCCATGCGCCTTGCGGCCGCTCCAGGATCGTCGTCGTGCGCCCGGGCGCCGGCACGCCGTCGAGCAGCGCGACGTGATCGAGGCTCGCATGGCCGGTGACGACGATGCGGGTCATGACAGCATCCCGATGGCTTCATCGAGCGGCACGACGGCGCCCATATAGCGGCCGATATCCTCCAGCGAGGCTTCCTCGAGATGCGGGCGGTTGGAATTCGTCGCCTCGCGCGGCACGACGGGATCGAACCCGTTGGCGAAGGCGTCCTGCACCGTCGCGCGGATGCAGACATTCGTCTTGACGCCGGCGATGATGACCCTCTCGACGCCCTGTTCGGAGAGGAAGAGCGCAAGATCGGTGGCGAAAAAGGCGCTGAACCGGCGCTTGAAGACGATGGTCTCGCGCGGCCCTTCGGGACGGAATCCATCGAAGAAGTCGGCGTCATGCGCGTCTTCCAGATGATGGACGGGCAGTTTCTTCCATTCGAAATCGTCGAAGCCGGGCCGGTGCTTTTCCACCGCATGGACGACGATGGCGCCGGAAGCACGGGCGGCGGAAAGAAGCCTTTCCAGCGGCTCGACCACCTTGGCGACCTCCGGATAATAGTTCGCCTGCCCCGGCTCGAAGAAGGAATTGATGACATCAACCAGAATGAGGGCCGTCTTCGGCGTTTCGGCCATGGTCAGGCTCCTTTCGGTTTCGACCGGCGCGCCGCCAGTGCGACGACGGTGAGGATGACGATCACCATGATGTAGGGCAGCGTCTGCACCAGTTCGGCCGGAACGCCGCGGCCCTGCAGCCTGATCTGGACGGCATCGAAGAAGCCGAAGATCAGCGCCCCGAACGCCGTCAGCCAAGGCCGGTTGCGGCCGAAATAGAAGGCGGCGAGCGCGATGAAGCCGCGCCCGGCGGTGATGCCCTCGTTGAAGATGCCGACAACGCCGATCGACAGATAGGCGCCGGCCAATCCCGCCATGAGGCCGGCGAAGACGGTCGAGCCGTCGCGCAGCGTCAGCGGATCGAGCCCGAGCGCCCGCGCCGCCTGCGGTGCCGCGCCCGCCGCGCGGAGCCTCAGCCCCAGCCGCGTCCGCGACAGGAACCATGCCGTGACGGGCACCAATGTCCACGCCGCCCAGGTCAGGAGATCGTGGCCGGAGAGGATCGCGCCCAATACCGGTATGTCGGCGACCAGCGGGATATGAAGGCGCGGCATCATCACGACATTCGGCAGGTTGAGCGTGCCGGCCGCGCCGTAGACCGATTTGAGGAAGAAGCGGACGAGGCCGGCGACCGCGACGTTGAAGCCGAGGCCGACGATGATCTCGTTGGCGTCGAGCCGGGTTACGACGAGCGACATCAGAAGCCCGAGCACCGCGCCCGCGATCGCGGCGGCGACGAGCGCCAACCCCCAACTGCCGGTCGCCGAGGAGACGATGATGCCGAGCAGGGCGCCGACGAGCATCATGGAATCGAGACCGATATTCACCAGCCCGCCGACGCGGTTGAGAAGGCCGCCGAGCGCCGCCAGCAGAACCGGCGTCGTCATAATAAAGGCGGAATGGATCACGTCGTTGATCATGCCCGCCTGCGCCCCGCGTAAAGCCAGCCGAACCGCGCCACGGCGAAGATCATGACCATGCCCTGCAATATGTTGACGATCTCGATCGGCACGTCGCTGAAGAGCTGGATGGTGGCGCCCGACGTCGCCAGCGCGCCGAACAGGATGGCGGCGAGGAGGATGCCGGTGGCCGAGCCGCGCCCCAGAAGCGCGATGGCGATGCCGGTGAAGCCGTAACCGGGCGAGAAGCCGGCAACGAAGCGGTGGACGTTGCCAAGCGCATGGACGCCACCGGCGAGGCCGCCGATCGCGCCCGAAACGATCATCATTTTAATCAAGAGCATCGGCACGTCGATGCCCGACGCGACGGCGAAGCGCGGATTCATCCCCGCCAGCTTCGTCTCGAGGCCGAGCGCCGTGCGCCGACTCCACAGGGAATAGAGGACGAGGCAGAGGACGGCAATGACGAAGCCGAGGTTGAGCGTCGAGGGCGGCAGCAATTCGGGAAGCCGCGCGGCAGCCGCGATCATCGGCGTCGCCGAATTGGCCGAGCCGCGCGCCAGGAGCGGGCCGTTGACGAGCCAGGAGGTGAGGCTGACGGCGATGAAGTTCAGCATCAGCGTCGTGACGACCTCGTCGACATCGAGCCTTGCCTTCAGCACGCCGGGGACCAGCATCCACAGGCCGCCGACAATGACGGAGGCGAGCAAAGCGGTGGGGATAAGGAAAGCTGCCGGGAGTCCCGTCCAGGCAAAGCCGATATAGGCCGCGGCAAGGCCCCCGATATAGACGCAGCCCTCGATGCCGACATTGAAGGCGCCGGCCCTGAACGCGATCGCGGTCGCAAGCCCGGTCAGGACGAGGGGCGTGGCGGAGGAAAGCGTGGCGGCGATGCGCCGCGTGCCGCCGAAGGATTCGACCGCGAGAAGGCGATAGACGTCGAACGGATTATGCCCGGCAAGCGCCAGCACGACCGCCGCGATCAGAAGCGAAAGGATGAGCGGGATGAGCGCATCCGCCAGCGCCTGCCAGCGGGAGCCTGCGATCCGCCGGATGGGAGAGGCCGCGACGTCGCTCATGCCGCCTTTTCTCCCAGCATCATCCGCCCGATGGTCTCGATCCCGGCGGCACCGCGTTCGACCTCGCCGGTGACGCGGCCGCCATAGAGGACGATGATGCGGTCGGAGAGCGTGATGATTTCATCGAGTTCCTCCGAGATCAGCAGCACGGCCCCGCCGCGCCCCCTGAAATCGAGCAGGCATTGATGGATGAAGGCGATGCCGCGAATATCGACGCCGCGCGTCGGCTGGCAGGCGACGAGGAGTTTCGGGTCGCCGTCCAGTTCCCGCGCGATGGCGACGCGCTGCTGGTTGCCGCCGGAAAGGCTGCCGATCGGCTGGCCCGCTGAATGGCGCTTGACCGAATAGCGGTCCAGCAGCGTCTCGACATGCTTGCGGATGGCGTTGGCGCGGAGCACGCCGCCGCCGCACAGGTCGGCGCGGCGCTGATGGCCGGCGATCGCGTTCTCCAGGATCGGCGCGGCAAGGCAAAGGCCCTCCGTTCCGCGCTCGGGACTGAGATAGGCCAGTCCCCGCATCCGCCTTTCATGGAGCGAACGGCCTGCCATGTCCGACCCGCACAGGACGACGCGACCGGCTTCGACCGGGTGCAGCCCCGTCACCGCGCCGGCAAGCTCGTCCTGCCCGTTGCCGGCGACGCCGGCGACGCCGACGATCTCGCCGCCGCGCACGGTAAGGTCGATCCCGGCAAGTTTCGCAACGCCGCGGCCGTCGCGCGCCGCGATTGCGGAAAGTTCGAGAGCGGGCGCGGAAACCGCGGCCGGCCGCGCCGACGGCATATGGATCGCCTCGCCGATCATCATCTCCGCGAGCTTCGCCTTGTCGGTCTCCGCTGCGGTCGTGGTGCCGATGACGCGGCCGGCGCGCAGCACGGTGATGGCGTCGGCGACGCTCAGCACCTCGTCGAGCTTGTGGCTGATGAACAGGATGGTGCGGCCTTCCTCTTTCAGCTTGCGCAGAAGCGCGATGAGTTCGCGCACCTGTGCCGGCGCCAGCACCGCCGTCGGCTCGTCGAGGATGAGCACGTCCGCGCCGCGGTAAAGCAGCCTGAGGATTTCGACGATCTGGCGCACATGGACGGGCGCATCCTCGACCGCAACGTTCCAGTCGAGCCTGACGCCGGCCTCCTGCTCGAGCGAGCGCGCCGCTTCAAGCGCCGCCTTGCGGTCGATGCTGCCGAGCGCCCCGACCGGCTCGTGCGCCAGGACGAGGTTTTCGAGAAGGGTGAGGCCCGGCACCAGCATGAATTCCTGATGCACCATGCCGATGCCCTTGGCGAAGGCGTGGGCGGGACCGGAAAAGACGGCTGGTTCGCCATCCACCAGCACCGACCCCTCGTCGGGCCTGTCCATGCCCTGCAGGATGCGCATCAGCGTCGATTTGCCGGCCCCGTTGCCGCCGACAATGGCGTGGACGGTGCCGCGCCGGGCGGCGAAATCGATCCTGTCATTGGCGACGAGATCGCCGAACCGACGGGTGACGCCGCGCGCGCCCAACCGGATCGTCGGATCGGGTTCCATCGTCTGCTCCGTTGCCACGTCCACAGGGGCCCTATTTCATGAAATCGGGATAGCCCTGCTCGACCACGTTCCAGACCTTGATCTTCCCCGACAGGATGCCCTCTTTCGCCGCTTCGACCTTGTCGAGGATCGACTGCGGGATCAGGTTCTTCGTGTATTTCATGTCGGAAAGACCGACGCCGTTCTTCTTCAGGCCGAAGGTGATCGTCTGTCCGCCGGAGAACTTGCCGGCGGCATAATCCTTGATAACGCTTTCGACCGCGATGTCGGTGCGCTTGATCATCGAGGTCAGCACATGCCCCTTGGCGAGGCCGTCCTGGTCGGTGTCGACGCCAATGGCGTAATGCCCGGTCTCCTTGGCTGCCTGGATGACGCCGATGCCGGTGCCACCGGCGACCTGGTAGATGATGTCGGCGCCTTCCTGATACATCGCCTTCGCCATCTGCAGGCCGATGGAGGGATCGCCGAAATTGTTGGAATAAGCAACCTTCACCTGCACCTTCGGGTTCGCCGCCTTGGCGCCCTGGATGAAGCCGGCGATGAACTTGTCGATGCCGGCCGACTTGGTGCCGCCGATGACGCCGATGATCGGCTGCGGGTTGATGCCCTTGATCGAGGTGTCGGTGGTGACGAGCGCGGCGAGCGTGCCGGCGAGATAGGAGCCTTCCTGTTCCTCGAACAGGACGGATTCGATATTGGGCGCCTTCGCCACTTGGTTGACGAGGACATATTTCATGTCCGGATAATCCTTGGCGACTTCCGTCATCGGCTGACCGTGCGAATATTCGAGATCGACGATCAGGCCGAAGCCGGCATCGGAGGCGCGGCGCAGGATGTCGGTGGCCTGGGCGACGACATCCTTCGATTCCACCGGCTTGCCCGAAAGGCCGGTTTCCTTCAGTGCCCGCTTAAAGCCGGAATAGGCGAGGTCGTTATAGGACTGGTCGCCGAGCCCGCCCTGGGCGATGATCAGCGCGACCGGCTTCTGCTCAGCCGCCGCCGGGATCGCCATCCCAAGGGCCGAGATGAGGGCCGTAGTGATCGCCAGGGCCGCTATCCGCCTGCGCATGTCTGTTCTCCTTCGTTGTTCTGTTCCCGAATGAATGTCGCCGCACCAATTGGGCTTCATAGGAATAGCGCCGCGCATCGTAGACGGCGCTCACCGCATCGAGCGGTGTGCCGTCCGGTGCGAAGGAATGGCGCGTCACCGAAACGACGACCGCGCCGTCCTTGAGACCGAGCAGGCGCCTGTTGACCGGATCGGCGGCGCAGGCGACCAGCCTTTCCGTCGCGCTGTGGACCGAAAGGCCGTTCTCCTCGAAAAAGCGGTAAAGCGAGAAGGCTTCGTCCTTGGCCACTTCGCGCGTCAGGCCGGTTGTCTCCGCAAGTTCGGCGGAGATGATCGATCTGTGCCGCGCGACCGCTGTTCCATCGACGAAGCGAAGCCGGTCGAGGAGGATCAGCCGGGCTTCGGGCGCGTAGGGAAGGTCGTCAGTCCATTCCGCCGGTCCGAAGGAAAGAAGACGATGCGAGGCGGCATGGCCCGCCGCCTCGACCGCCTCGGTGAAGCTCAACAGATAGCCGGGCGAGCGGCGTAATGGAGCTTCGGCGACGAAGGAACCGCTGCCTTGACGGCGGGTGATCAAACCCTCGTCGACCAGTCGTTCGACGGCCTTGGCCACGGTAAAACGGCTGACGCCCCAATCACGCGCCAGTTGCGGCTCGCTCGGTATGCGCGCGCCTGCCTGAAGCGCACTGATCTCCTCGCGCAGCCTTTCGGCGATGCGCACATAGAGAGGGCTTTCATAATCGCGAAGTCGCAATGTCATGACTCTCAACCTGTCCGGTCAACTGTACAGATTTCAGCGGTAAATACAAGATGTCCGTGGCTAGGAAGAACGCCAGATCCGACGAGAAATGGAGCCGTCGGCAAAGTCATTGGGGATCAGCTCGCGACAAACTCCCGACGGGCGCATCAAATGGCGGCGGCCGGATGCCATGGCGCTACCTCTTGAAGATGCGGCCTTCGATCTCGTTTGTTGCCAGTTCGGCGCGATGTTCTTTCCCGGCCGTTCAGCCGCCTATCGCGAAACGAAGAGAGTCCTGCGGCAACGGGATGCATCAAATAGAAGCGGCCGACACAATGGCATTTTTACCACGCCGCCCGACCAATGTGGACTTCGCGCCGCCACGCTGATTGACTCCGCCCCACCCACGCCCTTAACGTTTTCTTAACAATTCGTGAACAGGGCGTTGGGGAACCGGCGAAATGAGTGCATCCCGATCGGCTGGCGGCATTACGCTGCGCAATATAGCCGTGCTCGGCCTTATCGCGGTGGCCTGGAACGTGACGGACGCCGTCGCGAGCGCGACCATGGTGACGGGGGGGCTGACCTCTCAGCCGATCGGCCATTATGATTTCTGCAAAATCCATCAGGACGAGTGCGATATTCATCCGACGGACCTGCGGCCGCTCCATGTTTCGAAGAATGTCTGGCAGGAAATCGTCGAGGTCAACGACACGGTCAACCGAAAGGTGAAGCCGATGAGCGACATGGAGCATTACGGCAAGGACGAGGTCTGGGCCTATCCCGACGATGGGTTCGGCGATTGCGAGGACTACGTCCTTGAGAAGCGGCGCGAACTGATGCGTGACGGAATCTCCTTGTCCGACCTGCTTATCACTGTCGTCAAGAAGAAGGATGGAGAAGGGCATGCGGTGCTGACTGTCCGGACCAATCGAGGAGACTACATCCTCGACAATCTCACCAATGAGGTGAAACCCTGGACCAGCACGCCCTACCGCTACCTGAAGCGGCAGGCGATCGACGATACCGGGCGCTGGGTTACGATACGCGAAGGGCAGACGACGCTGGTGGGCGCGGTCGACTAATTTAATTCCCGCACTTCAATGGTGCGCATAACCGCGCGGCTCATAGCAGACGTTGCATCTGGGTCATCGCAACTCCTGCGACGACAAGCAGGATGCCAAGCGCCCTTGTCCAGCCCATCGGCTGCGCCTCAAGACCAAACGCGCCCAGCTGATCGAGGATTGCCGCGCCGAGTACCTGGCCTAATACGACGCAAGTGAAGAACGCCGCCACGCCTAGCTTCGGAACGACCATAATCCCGCCAAGGACAAAGAGAGCGCCGGCGGCGCCTCCGATGAGCACCCACCAGGGCAGCGACAGCAGCCTCGACAAACCTGCCGGGACGCGGCCAAGCGCGATCCATGCGATGACGATCATCAGGAGACTGATGACGATCGAACAGGTGGCGGCAGCCAGCGGACTCTCCAGTCGGAACGCCATATGGGCGTTGATTGCCGGCTGCATGGAAATGATCGCGCCGAGGCCGAGCGCGGTGAAGAGATAGAGGGCGGTCATGCGCGATGTCTTTCGTCATTGCGGTATCCCGTCCTTGATAAGGCAAGACGATCCCCAGACACACCCCGTTTCTGGCCTGGCCGCAGATCCTCCAAAGCGACGACCGCAGCCATCCAGTTCGTCTCAGGACGCTCTACCATCAGCATTCGACTGTGATGCGTGGTCCTGGCATTCTCATGGGTGTCCATCCGGATTTCTCGGGCGAGAATTGCATGCGTCGCAACAGCAACTTCCCCATCAGCCTCGGACGGGCAACCTCTATAGCAAGAATATCTAAGCGGCCTGCGCCAGCCTTTCGCCCGGCATGCGATAGGAGATGGCCTCGGCAAGATGCAGGCGGCCGATTTTCTCCTCGCCGTCGAGATCCGCGAGCGTGCGCGCGACACGCAGGACGCGGTGGTAGGCGCGGGCGGAAAAACCGAGCTTTTCGCTGGCGTCATGCAGAAGAGCAAGGCCGGCCCGGTCCGGAACCGCCACTTTCTCGATCAGCGCCGTCGCGCAATGCGCATTGGTCAAGGCGGGTCCGGCCGCCAATCGCTCATATCGCTCCGCCTGCATCGTGCGCGCCAAGGCGACCCGTTCGGCGATCGAGGCGCTCGCCTCCGATTTCGCCGGCCTGATCAGATCGCTTGCCGAGACTGCGGGAACATCCACGCGGATGTCGATGCGATCAAGCAGCGGTCCGGAGATTCGCGCCTGATAATCGCTCTGGCAGCGCGGCCCACGTGCGCAGCGATAACCGGGTTCGCCGGCCATGCCGCAACGGCAGGGGTTCATGGCGGCGACCAATTGGATGCGGGCTGGATAGGAAACGCGATGGTTGGCGCGGGCGATGACGCATTCGCAGGCTTCGAGCGGTTGGCGCAGCGAATCGAGCACCTGCGGCGTGAACTCCGGCAGTTCATCGAGGAAAAGCACGCCATTATGCGCCAGCGACACCTCGCCCGGCTTGATCCGCAGGCCGCCTCCGACCATCGCCGCCATCGAGGCGGAATGATGCGGGGCGCGAAATGGCCGGCGGTCTGACAGCTTTCCGCCCGCGAGTTCCCCGGCAAGCGAGGCGACCATTGAGACTTCCAGAAGTTCGCGTGTCGAAAGCGGCGGCAGGATCGAGGGCAGGCGTTGGGCCAGCATGGATTTACCCGAACCCGGCGGTCCGACCATCAAAAGGTTGTGACCGCCTGCGGCAGCGACTTCCAGCGCACGCCGCGCGGTTTCCTGTCCCTTGATGTCGGCCATGTCCGGCATGCCGCTTGCCGGTGACTGTACCCGCGCCTCGGGCCGCGACAGGATTTGCGTGCCCCGGAAATGATTGGCGATGGCGATCAGGCTGCGCGGCGCGAGAATCTCGACCGCCTCGCCCGCCCAGGCCGCTTCCGGCCCGGACGCGTGCGGGCAAATCAGCCCTTTTCCCAGTGTGTTCGCGCCGATCGCGGCGGGCAAAGCGCCTGCAACAGGCGCGATCGTCCCATCGAGCGAAAGTTCGCCGAGCACGACGAATTCATCGAGCGCATCGCCCGGCACCGCGCCAAGCGCGGCCATCAGCCCAAGCGCGATCGGCAGATCGTAATGACTGCCCTCCTTCGGCAGATCGGCGGGCGCGAGATTGACCGTCACTTTCTTCGCCGGCATCGACAGGCCGGAGGCATGAAGCGCCGCCTGCACCCGCTCTCGGCTTTCGGCCACCGCCTTGTCGGGAAGGCCGACGATCTGCATGCCCGTCTTGCCGGGAGCGACCATCACCTGCACATCGACAGGAACGGCTTCTATGCCCTGGAAGGCCACCGTATGTATGCGAGAAACCATGCCTCCCCTCCCGACATTTCCATCCCAGGGGGAGACAAGCACAGATTGCAGCGCAATTCAAGAACAATACAGGAACAAATAAAGCTTTCACGTGCAGAGGGGTTGTGCCGGGTTGTATGACCGGAACGAATGTTCCCGATGCAAAGGAATTCCGCTTTGCAACCGCCTCAGCCGGCTCGCTTCCATTCCACAGCATCCCAAAACAGCGCGGCGCCATCAGGGCCGCCGAAACGCTTGACCTCGCGAATGCCTGTCGGCGAGGTGACATTGATTTCGGTGAGGTAATCGCCGATCACGTCGATGCCGACCAGGATAAAGCCTCTTTGCTTCAGCGATGGGCCGATGCGTGTGCAGATCTCGCGCTCACGGTCGGTCAGTTCGCTCGGTTCGGCACGGCCGCCGACATGCATATTCGAGCGGGAATCGTGTTCTGCCGGAACGCGGTTGACGGCACCGGCCGGCTCGCCGTCGATCAGGATGATACGCTTGTCCCCTCCCCGCACTTCCTTGAGGTAGCGCTGGACGATGAAGGGCTCGCGGAAGAGTTGGCCGAACATTTCGAGCAGCGAGGTGAGGTTGCGATCGGCTTCCGCCATGTGGAAGACGCCGGCGCCGCCATTGCCGTAGAGCGGCTTCAAGATGATGTCACCATATTGGCGGCGGAAGGCGGCGACCTCATGAGGATCCTTGGTGATCAGCGTCTCCGGCATGAGGTCGGGGAATTCGGTGACGAATATCTTTTCCGGGCTATTGCGCACCCAGGCGGGATCATTGACGACCAGCGTCTTCGGGTGGATGCGTTCCAGAATGTGCGTGGTGGTGATGTAGTTCATGTCGAAGGGAGGGTCCTGCCTCAAGAGGACGACATCCATTTCCGACAGATCCGTACGCACCGGTTCGCCCAGCCGGTAATGCGCGCCCGCCTCATCCTTGACCTCGAGGCTCTCGACGCGTGCGAAAACCTTGCCGCCGATCTGCGACAGGCGGTCGGGCGTGTAATGGTAGAGCTTGTGGCCGCGGTGCTGGGCTTCCAGCGCCAGCGCAAAGGTCGTGTCGCCCGCTATATGAATGGTGGACACGTGATCCATCTGGATGGCGACGGTGAGCGGCATGAATGATCTCCGAAAGCAAGACTGTCGGGAAGAAATAGCTTTTCAGCGTCGCCCTGCCAATTGGAGAGATGAAGGAACATCCGATCACGGCCGACGATCCAGGCTCTATCGCGCCGCAGCGTCTGGCCCAATGAAAATGCCCGAAGCGGACTGAAACGCGGGGCGCGCGACACCATTCCTAAACCTTTTGCATGGCATCCGTTTCGCGGGGGCTAAAAAAGCAGGGACGCCGATGCAGATGCTGTTCGGCACCGGGCAGGATGGGGCGTATCCGGACCTGGTGTTTACCGACCCTCTGACGGGACTGGGAAATCAACGCCGTTTTTTCAGCAAGATCGGACGGCTGATCAGCGACCGCGCCGAGGATCCAGCGCCTTTCGCGATCGGGATCATCGATCTCGACGGCTTCAAGCCGATCAACGATTTGTTCGGGCGGGGCGCCGGGGACGAGATCCTTCTGCAGGCCGCGATGCGGCTCAGGGCGGCGATGGATGCTCATTCCTACGTCGTGCGTTTCGGCGCCGACGAATTCGCTTTCCTGCTTCCCATGGTTTTCAGCGAGGAAGCTGCGGCACAGAAGGCGAAGACGCTGATCGAGGTTCTGTCCGCCCCCTACGATCTCGGCGCGCGCGCGGCGCGGCTTTCCGCCTCGGCCGGTTGTTCGCTCTTTTATTCGGGCGACGAGACGACGGAACTTCTCGTCGACAGGGCGGAAACGGCGCTCTATCACGCCAAGGCTTCGGGAAGGGGACGCGTGGTCGTCTATACGCGGGAGATGGAGGAGGCGGCAAAGCGCGTCACCCATATCGAGCAGGCGCTCAGGCGCGCCGTATCGGCCGGCGAGGTAGAACCCTTCTTTCAGCCGATCGTCGATCTTCGCAGCAGGCGCATCCTGGGCTTCGAGGCGCTCGCCAGATGGACCGATCCGGATCTGGGCGCCGTTCCCCCGAGCGTCTTCATCCCTATCGCCGAGGAGCGCGGCATCATCAGCCAGCTGACGCAACTCGTGCTGCGCAGGGCGGTCGAGGCGGCCCGCGACTGGCCGAAACATCTCTTCCTGTCGTTCAATCTCTCGCCCACCGAGCTCGTCGACCAGAATACGGGACTGAACGTCCTGACCACCCTGCGTCAGGCCCATTTCGATCCGCACCGGTTCGAAGCGGAAATCACCGAAACGAGCCTGATGACCGATCCGCTTTCCGCGGAAAAGATACTGAACGACATGCGCGGCGCCGGCATCCGCATCTCGCTCGACGATTTCGGCACCGGCCAGTCGAGCCTCGGGCGTCTGCGCGAGATCCGCTTCGACAAGCTCAAGATCGACCGCGCCTTCGTGACCTCCATCCTTCACGACAAGCCTTCGCAACATATCATCCGGGCAATCCTTGCAATGTGCGAAGGCCTTGGCATGGACGTGGTTGCCGAAGGTATCGAGGAAGAAGGCCAAGCCACGCGCCTGATCGATTTCGGCTGCGGCGGCGGCCAGGGCTATCTGTTCGGCAAGCCGGCCAATGCGATCGACACGGCCCTCCTGCTCCGCTCCGCGGCGGCGCGCAGCTGACCGTATCCCGACGGCTTCGGACGATCATCACTCCAGACTCGTGTCACACCGGCGTCGTGCGGAGTCGCTTTCCCATTGGACCGCTCCGGACGCGGTGCCATTCTGCCTTTGAAGGCAGCGGGTCGATGGTTCGGCGCCTGCCGCATCAGGTCCATAATTCCGGGAACAATCGATGGCAGGAAAATTCGAACTGATCCTTGTCTACGAAGCAGAAGCGGACTGCCGCCAAAGACTGCTCGCGGAGGGATTTACTCCGGATCATGCTCTGGAGATCACTTCCTATCTGGCGCAGTCGACGGACATCGCGCCGGAATTCGGGGCTATTGCCGAAGCGTGCCGCTCTCGCGGCGTTGGATTTCGTCCGGTGCGCCTCGACGATGCTCCGGGTTTTTTCGGCGAATGTGATCCTGCCGCCTCGCTCGTATGGACACTCACCGACGGCATCGCCTATTTCCGCGGCGGCGTCGCGCCTGCGCTGGCCAGGTTCCATGGGTTGAAGACGATCGGCGCGGACGATTCGCTCTTCGCGCTCTGCCAGGACAAGTTCCGCGCCGGAAGCGTCCTTCGCGCCCTCGGCATGCCCGTTCCGGCTGCTGGCCTGGCGCGAAACGGAGAATGGATCGCGCCGCCGCCGGGCGCCGCTTCCGGCTATTTCGTCAAGCCGAACCGGCTTGGCTCCAAGATCGGCATCTGGCCCGAATCGCGCTGCATGAGACCGGAGGAAGCGCTGGATCTCAGCCGCCGCATCCACGCGGCGTACCGCGACGACGCCATCGTTCAGGCCTATGTGCCGGGCCGCAATGCACGGGCGAGTTTCCTGGCCGTACAGCCCGACGCCGATATGGAGAAACTCGGCATCTTCTTCGTCGATTCCGGCGTCGATTTCCAGACCATGGCCGACAGCCTCGCTCTTTATGGCGACACCGGTCTCGCCGCCAGCGCCGCCGGACGCCAATCGGTCCCGAACCTTCTAGCGGTATGCGACAATCAAGCCGCTGCCGATCGGACCATGCGCGCCATTGCGGCCGGCCTGATCAGGGGACTCGGGCTCAGAGATGTGTTCTCGATCGATTTCCGCGTCGAGCCGGACGATACCGTCCACATGATCGAATTCGAAGTCTGTCCGGGCCTGCCCTGTTTCGACTTCCGCGCTTATTGCCGGAGCTGCTGGGGGATGAATCTGGCGGACGCGATGGCCGAAACGGCGGCAGGACGCCTCCTGCCACGTGCCGAATAGCCGCGAGGGTGCATATCATCGCTGCCCGTGCCATTCTCCCCAAATTGAGAAGGCGGAAGCCATTGCGGCGGCGTCGCTGGAACGGAGAGCAGGACAGGATGACAGCGCAGGCATTGCGGACGGGTTTCTGGTGGGACGAACGATGTTTCTGGCACTCGGGCGGAAATTACGCCTTCCTCGCGCCGGTTGGTGGTCTGGTCCAGCCGCTCGCGGCCGGCGGGCTGCCGGAAAGTCCCGAGACCAAGCGCCGGCTGAAAAACCTTCTCGAAGTGACCGGCCTTATCAAGAAACTCGCCGTGTCTTCCGCGCCCGAAGCAACCGAAGAGGAATTGCTGCGGGTGCATCCGCGCGATTATCTCAGCGAATTCAAGAGGCTGAGCGACGCCGGCGGAGGCGAACTCGGCGAAAGGACGCCTTTTGGGCGTGGCGGCTATGAACTTGCGGCCCTTTCCGCCGGGCTCGCCGTCGCGGCATTGCGAAGCGTCCTGTCGGCCGAGCAGACGAATGCCTACGCCCTCTCCCGGCCGCCGGGGCATCATTGCCTCCCGGCAAAGCCGATGGGCTTCTGCCTGCTCGCCAATATCGCCATCGCCATCGAGGCCGCCTTCGCGGAAAGGCGCGCCGGCCGCATCGCCGTAGTCGATTGGGACGTGCATCACGGAAACGGAACGGAAGCGATCTTCTACGAGCGAGCGGATGTGCTCACGATTTCACTGCATCAGGAAAACAATTATCCACGCGATTCGGGCGCGGCCGACGCTCGCGGTTCGGGCAAGGGTGAGGGATACAATATCAATGTCCCGCTGCCGCCGGGCGCCGGTCATGCAGCCTATATCCACGCTTTCGAGAAGATCGTCCTGCCCGCTCTCGGCCGCTATCGCCCGGACGCGATCGTCGTTGCCTGCGGCTATGACGCTTCCGGCATCGATCCGTTGTCCAGGATGCTGGCGACATCCGAGACCTTCGCCGCGATGACAGGGATGATCAAAGCCGCCGCTGACGATTTATGCGATGGTAAGCTCCTGCTTGTTCACGAGGGTGGCTATTCGGAAGCGCATGTGCCGTTTTGCGGCCATGCGGTGATAGCAGCGCTCGCCAATTCGAGCATCGCGGCCGCCGATCCCTTTTCCTCGCGCCTGGCTTACCAGCAGCCCAATGCCCGTCTGGAAGGATGGCAAAAGGGAATCGTCGATGAGATCGCCGACGCCGTCGTGGCAGGCTGAAGGCGCCGTTTCGTGAACATGACGATCCAGGCGCCATATCGGCGCCTGGACGCACTCAAATCCTGCTCAATAGGGGCAGGAATTATCCGCCATGTAATTATGGACCTTGATCTTGCCGGAAATGATATCGGCCTTCGCCTTCTCGACCGCCTTCAGCATTTCCGGCGTCACCAGCGATTTGTTGTTCTCGTCCATCGCGTAGCCGACGCCATTTTCCTTCAGGCCGAGATTGTCGACACCGAAGGTGAAGTGCCCGTTCTTGGCATCCATGAAGGCGTTGTAGACGGCAACATCGACATGCTTGACCATCGAGGTCAGCACATGACCGGGCTGCAGGCCATTCTGGTTGGAATCGACGCCGATGGCGAGCTTGCCCTTGTCGGCAACCGCCTGAAGCACGCCGACGCCCGTGCCGCCCGCGGCGGCGTAGACCACGTCCGCCCCCTGGTCGATCTGGGAGCGGGCGATCTCGCCGCCCTTGGTCGGATCGTTCCATGCCGCCGGCGTATCGCCGGTCATGTTCTGGATCACCTTGTCGGAAGCCTTCGTCGCCTTGACGCCGCCGACATAGCCGCAGGCGAATTTGCGGATCAGAGGCACGTCCATGCCGCCGACGAAACCGACCGTGCCGGTCTTGGAGGCCATGGCCGCCATGACGCCAACGAGGTAGGAACCTTCATTCTCCTTGAAGACGATGGAACGGACATTGGGCAGATCGACGACGGTGTCGACAATGCCGAACTCGGTCTTCGGGAATTTCGGCGCGACCTTCTTCAAGGCCTGCTCGAAGGAGAAGCTCATCACGATGATCGGATTGTTGCCGTCCTCGGCGAATTTCGTCAGCGCCTGCTCGCGCTGGGTATCGTTCTGGATCTCGAAATCGCGGTAGGCGATGCCCGTATCCTTCTTGAACTTTTCCGCGCCGTGATAGGCGCCCTCGTTGAAGGACTTGTCGAACTTGCCGCCGAGATCGTAGATGATGGCAGGTTTGATATCCGCCGCGAAGGCGGGAACGGACAACACAGTAGCGGCCATGAGGCCGAGAAGAAAACGCTTCATTTGATCCACACCCTGTCGGTTCTTTTTCAAGATGTGCCGTGCAATTCCCCCGCACGACATATGGCAGGGAGGCGTTGCCCCCTACTCCGGGGGCACTTTGGCATGGGAGGAAGCAAAATTCACGCGGAATTTTGACCTACAGCATGATCCGGAAAAGTGGATGCCGGTTTTCCAAAAAGATCATGCTCACACAAGGAAAGACGCACGCAAAGCCATTCAATTTAATCGCATCACTCAGACAGCCGCGGCGGGGGAGGGAATGGCGCAAGAAACGCCCGTCCCCTGCAAGCCGCAATAGCCATTGGGATTCTTCGCCAGATATTGCTGGTGGTAATCCTCCGCGAAATAGAAGGTCGGAGCCATGCGTATCTCGGTCGTCACCTTGCCGCGCCCGGCCTTGCGGAGCGCCGCTTCATAGGCGTCCTTCGATGCCAGCGCCGCTTCCAGTTGCGCCTTCGTCGTCGCGTAGACGGCCGAGCGGTAGGTCGTGCCGACATCGTTGCCCTGCCGCATGCCCTGGGTCGGGTCATGGCTCTCCCAGAAGAGCGTCAGCAATTCCTCGAAGGAAACCTCTTTCGGATCATAAACCACCATGACGATTTCGGCATGGCCGGTCATGCCCGTGCAGGTCTCCTGATAGGTGGGGTTCGGAGTCTGGCCGCCGGCATAACCGGAAGCCGTCACCCAGACGCCCGGAACCTGCCAGAAGAGCCTTTCGGCGCCCCAAAAACAGCCCATCCCGAAATAGGCGGTTTCGAGGCCCTCCGGATAAGGACCTTTCAACGCGCGGCCCGACACGAAATGCTCGCTCGCGGTCGCTATGGGCGCTTCACGGCCGGGAAGAGCCTCTCCCTCGGCGGGGAGTTGCACTTTCCTGTTGAGAATGTCGCTCAGGAAAAACATCTCTACTTCCTTTCCATCATTCATCATCACGCTGCCGATGGACCACGGAACCGCTTCGGCTTGCTGCCCAGCGCCTGGAGAACGAGCGCCAGAACGAGAAAGACCAGAAAGCCCGGCAGCGCCAGAATCCCAATGACGACCGGATCCCACAGCCATGGCGCATGGGTCATCGCAGCCTGCTTGGCAGCGGCAAGGCTCGACGGCGCTATGTCGCTCCAACTCTGGCCGAGTGGCGTCAGCACGAGCTTCGAAGCCGCGATTGAACGCGTCGCGTCGAGAACCGCGAGAATCGTCGCCACAGCAAGTGCAATGACCGACAGGGTGCGAAGCGCAAACCGGATCAGCGTCATTTCACCCCTTCCCAACGGGAGAAATAGTTCATGCGAGAGATAGTGCCGGACGGAGGATACAGCAATGGATACACGCTGAGTTGAAAATATTCGCAACGAAGCCGCATTCGGGTGAAAGTTCTGCGCGAGACGGCTTGGCATCCGCGCCTCTATCGACTAATTGAGCCGCGTCGGTGTCGGCAAACTGCCGGGATCGCCCGTGGAGAGGTGGCCGAGTGGTTGAAGGCGCACGCCTGGAACGCGTGTATACGGGAAACCGTATCAAGGGTTCGAATCCCTTTCTCTCCGCCAGAACTAAAGGTAAGCTGTTGACTTCAATGGGTGAAAGTGACGAGCGGGAATATATCCCCACTTCCATCCCCATCAGGACTCGCCGCCGGAGCGGCGAGCTTGGCTAGATTCGCTATCTTTGGGCAATTATCCAGAAGGCGATGTCGCTGTCGTCTTCCGGAACAACCCTCCACCAGCTTTTGATTGTGGGATCAGTCGCCTGTGCGGCTGCTTTGTAAGCCTCGATGTGACTGCGTTCGAGATCGGCAGGTGTCGCTTGCGCGTGCGCAAAGACGTTACCTGGGTCCAAATCCCTCAGACGCTCTTCCACGCGTCCTGGGGCCGCTCTGGCAAGGAGGGCAATTCCGCCGAAGGCGGAACGTCGAGTGATGTTGGTCATAATCGTTGTTTCCAGATTTGGCTTGTCACGGCGATCGGCGCCGCAGCCGGGGGTTGACAACCAGCCTGGAAGACTGGCCGAACGCTTTTAAGGTTTCCCTCTGGACAGCACGTCCGCCCCCGGCCATATTCGACCGATCGGCGCCGCGCCGCCAAGCGCGTCCGTTGTAGCCGCAAGGCTACGGTTCAACCGTCCTTCCCCGCCAAGGGAAGGCACCTCGCCAAAGGTGATGCGGTCTATTCCAGGTCCGGGTTGTCAAGCCCGCGGACACGCTGCCCTCAATCGATAGAATCGTCAAGCTTCCCCTTTTTGGGGGGCCGCTTTGCTGGCTTCGAATATTTTTCGCGGAGATGGGCATCGAGGAGCCTGTTGCCCTCGTCGATCATCGCCTGAGACGTCCCGTATCTCCTCGATTTCGGAGGCTGTGAGGACGCCGCTGGCTTTCTCGGCGCTTTCTGGCATCGACGAAGATGCTCAAGCGCCGCCCGTTCGGAATTCGCCGGCCGATAATCGGAGAGTCTGGACGATTTCTGCGGCGTTGGTTCTCGGAATAGGCGGTCGATGTGTTCCGGCAGCAATATCATCGCCTTTCCGAGCACTTTGCAGGCACCGAGGCGGCGCGCCTCCGTTCTGATCGTGCGCGCCGACAGATGAATCCCGCGCGCGGCGAACACCGCAACCCACTCCTCGGGCGTTTTTCCTTCCCCTAGGATTTTCGGCATAGATCCTGTCCGGCTAGAGGAACGCCGCCACCACCTGAGCGGCGATGCCGGCGACTGCTATTATCGTAGCTATCTGGACCGCATGTTTCGATCTCTCGGCTGAGACCTTCGCGTCGATCGTGCTGAAGATGCTTCGCGTCTCCGATAGCTGCATCTGCAGTTGCTGCCAGTAGATGATTTCCGAAATCTCGCGGTGAAGCTCTTCGTGCGTCGGCGGCGGTAACGGCCGCCCTCGCGCTGCGTGCTCCAATTTCGCCATATCGGTCTGCTTGTCGGCGAGTCGGCCGGCAAGCTGCCGCTCCGTCCACGCAACTCCTTTAGGTTTTGCCGTGTGAATTTCGGCGTGCACCCGCCGAATGTCCGCTGCCAAGATGATCAACGACAGGATGCCGCAACACTGCCGATGATGCCCAAGCCACGGGATGAGGCGATGAGGCTCCAAAGGTTTGCAAAATCCTGACCTGGCGTCACGATGTCCATCCGACGCCCCCCGCAGGCAGGATAGGTTATACTGGGGCAAAATCCACCACACTCGTGGCCACAAATTTACGCCGCGCGTCCCTTCCTCGCCTCACACTCGGCAGCGCGCCGCTGCTGCCGCGTCATGGTAATGACATTGCCCACGGCGAAGGGATTGACCTTCTCACCGATCTTGTCGGGCTAGATGCGAAGTTCAACACGAAGGTAGGAAACCTAAACCTCCCCATCGCCCCATTCGACCAGAAGACATCCGCCAAAGACTTTAGCGGCGCGATCCACCGCCAAGAGATCCGGCTTTTTCCTCCGGACCGCCTTCGTGGTAAAAAAGTTTGTATTCGCAAGAAAATCGATGTCTAGCATGAAAAGGCCGGTCTCGAGGCATCGCTGCCGAATTTGATCGACTGCTTTGTGACTGGTTTGTTTATAGGGCTTACGATCACGCGACAGTTTCCAGCGATGTGCCTTCTGGATAATCGCTCGCCGTGTTCTTCCGGGAAATTCGGAAAGTATGATCGGCCATGGAGCGGAAGGATAGAGCCGCCGCAGTCGCGTTCTTTCAGCGGCCGTCCATGGCTTCGATGGGTCCGTAAGGCCAAGGCGCCGGCACATCTCACGAATGGCCCCCTTCGTGCGCCGCGGGAGGCACTGCGCTATTGAAATGAAATCCGGATGCGGGCTTCGACAAACCTCGATCTCTCGTTGCGTCCAGATCGCGTCGCCCATTGGCGTCCGGCCGGTTCGGCGAACATGCTGCGCAGCTGTTACTCCGAAACGAAGTCTAGAGCGTCGGACTTTCATGTGAGTCCATAGCCTGCGGCGGTGAAGTAGTTTCTGCATTCTGTTGGAGAGAAGAGATTGCAGATATCGCCAATTGCCTGCCACAGGGCATCGATGGTTCTGATGGC
>DASZUG010000071.1:0-104035 GCA_035547755.1 Rhizobiaceae bacterium | reverse complement strand
CGCGTCGATCTGGTCATACGCCTTGAACTCGCCGAAATACTTCGTGATCGCCGCCGTCAGCGTCGTCTTCCCATGGTCAACGTGCCCAATCGTGCCAATGTTCACATGCGGCTTCGTACGCTCGAATTTACCCTTCGCCATTCTATTCGCTTCCCTGCCTGTTTCAAACGCGGCCCTGCCTTTTCCAAATGTGGCGCGCCGCTGGCCTGCCTGTTCCGCGGCGCCGAGCACCGCCGATAAGCCGCGTCATATAGGTGAACTTTCCTCCCACCGCCAGACGCTTGTTCGCGTTCCGGAACATGGAGCGGGTAGCGGGAATCGAACCCGCGTATTCAGCTTGGAAGGCTGCTGCTCTACCATTGAGCTATACCCGCCTTCTCGCCTGGCTCCGTGCCGCAATGGTGGAGGGGGTTGGATTCGAACCAACGTAGGCTGAGCCAACGGATTTACAGTCCGTCCCCTTTAACCACTCGGGCACCCCTCCATTGCTGCGCCGGAGTCATGCGACGAGGTATTCGACGAACCTGCTCCCTCACCGGGCGCCGTTCGCGAAGCGCCTTATGGCGGCAAGGTCGGTATGTGTCAACCGTCGATCGGCGGTTCCGGAAGCCGCCAAATCCCGCCGTGGACGAAATGCGGCGCATATAGGCAAGGCCGCCGCAACCGCCTATAGGTCGGACCATGGATGACGAGAAAAAGACCGGCACGCCGAAAGACAGCCATTATGCGCGCTTGCGCCGCAGCCATCGCGACCGGAAGCGGGAGGAACACGGTGAAAAAGGCGCCGCAGCGCGGATTTCATCTTCGCTTCCCAACGACGGGGTGGTGCGCCTTTACGGACTTCATACTGTGCGGGCCGCGCTTGACAATCCGAAGCGGAAAATCCGCCGCCTGCTCGTCACGCGCAACGCCATGCCGCGCCTTGGCCTAGGCGAGCCGCTCGATTTCCCCTTTCCCGTTGACATCGTCGAGCCAAGAGAAATCGATCGGATCGTCGGAACGGACGCCGTCCACCAGGGCGTCCTCGCGGAAGCCTCGCCCCTTCCCGCGAAACCGCTTTCGGCGCTTGGCGAATCCGCTCTGGTGCTCGTTCTCGACCAGGTGACGGACCCGCACAATGTCGGGGCAATCCTGCGCTCGGCGGTCGCCTTCGGCGCCGGCGCGCTCATCACCACCGCGCGACACAGCCCGCAGGAATCAGGCGTCCTCGCCAAGGCGGCGTCGGGGGCGCTTGAGCATATCGATCATATCGAAGTCAGGAATCTAGCGGAGACGCTGGAAAATCTGGCGAAAGCCGGCTTCCAGACGATCGGCCTTGATTCCGAGGGACCGCGTAATCTTGAAACATCCTTTTCAGGCAACCGCATCGCTCTCGTGCTTGGAGCGGAGGGAAAAGGCCTGCGCCAGAAGAGCCGCGCAACGGTGGAAACGCTGGCGCGCCTCGACATGCCGGGAGTCATCCGGTCGCTGAACGTGTCGAACGCGGCGGCGATCGCGCTTTATGCGGCCAACAATTATCTTATCGGCCACCGCGCGCAAGGCCCCGGCAGGCCCATGGGATGAACGGCCTTCGGGCGGAGAGCCTGCTTTCCGGTTCAGAGTTCGGCGAGCTTTCCGAGATGCTTTGCCGCCAGATAGTAGAAGGTCACGCGATGCTTCGAATGGTCGGACGCCATCGTCTGGCAAACCTTTTCGAGCACTGAATCGACCTTGGCGGAATCCGTCACGCCCAGCTTCTTGCCGCACCAGTTCTGCTTGACCCTGTCGAGTTCCTTGGGATCGGAACAAGAGACAAGAGAGGAATCCCGGTTCCTGAGAGCGATGCCCAGATGCTTCACGATCTTGGAGACGACGGCCTCATCGGCGGTGGCGTCATATTTCTTCACGTCGGCAAGATAGTCGGTCATGCTTGGCTCCTCTCAACGGTCGCGATCCGCCCCTGCTCCGCATCGCCAAGCTTTCCGCGAAGCGCACAGCCGAGTCAATCCCGAGCAGGAGGAGCGCCTTGGCGGGACCCCCTAACGGGACCCGCCAACAATCACTATCGGCGCTGGTTATTGGTTGCTTGCCACCGGCGCGATGAGCGGCGTGATCCGCCTTATGGTCACGCGCCGGTTCTCCCGGTTCGGCCCGTTCGTGTCCACCTTGAGAAATTCCTCGCCGTAACCCTGGGTGGTCAGATTCTCAGGCGGGATATCGAACGAATTCGTCAGCGCCGTCGCCACCGCTTCCGCCCGTTCGTCCGACAGGATGAGGTTGGACTGCGCGGAACCGACCGCATCGGTATGCCCTTCGATAAGGAAGGTTTCCGCCGGGTTCCTCTTGAGAATGCGCTGGATGGCGTCGGCGACCGCTTGCAGCTTCGACACTTCGCTCTCGCTGATGCTGGCCGATCCGAAGTCGAAATTGATCGTGTCAAGGTCGATGCGCGGGATCATGTCGCGGATGCGGGCCGAGCGTTTGACCTCGCCGATCGTATAAAGCCGAGGCACCCGCTCTACCGGCGGTTGGTCGAGGAATTCATAATAGCGGTCGGGATCGCGAATCTCGCTTGCGTCGAGGATATAATCGTCTTCCGGGACGGTGAGGCGCATCGGCGGCAAATCCGCGCCCGGATCGCGCCAGTAATCGTCGCGGTCGCGCTCGATATCGCGGTTATCGACATAGACGAGTATCAATTCGCGACCGTCAGGCATGATGCGCGAGCGGCGGATGACATCGCCATACTCGTTGCGGATGGTGATAACCCGGCTGCCGTCCGGCCGCAGGATCGTCTCACGGGTCCGGTCGTCCGGCAGATCCTCGTAATAGACGTTGCGAGCGCCGTGCGCGATGCGCTGGTCCCGATCCCGATCCTGGACGATCACCTGCGTACCCATCTGGATGAGGACACGGCTGCCGATCTGTTTCACGACATCGGCGCCTTTCGGCCTCTGGAACGGGGTCAGTTGGTCGCGATCGACGCGCCTGCCCTTTATCGTGTCGATCGATTGGATTTTACCGTGCCGCACATCCGACTGGGCCGCCTGGTCCGATTTGGGGGCTGGACCGAACTGCGCCGCGCCCTGGCTGGAGGCATTGGGCGCGGGTTGATTTCCCGCCTGGCCGTGATGATCGCCATTGCCATGGCCGAAAGGACGTTTCTGGCTGTCGAAGACCGGCGCGGCATTTTGCGGACGGCCGCCCTGCGCCTGGCCGTTCTGTTCCTGGCCATTATGTCCGCGCGCCTTTTCATGGAAGTTCGGACGTGGCTGCTGCAATCCGTTCTGCTCGGGAAGTTGAGGACCTCCTGCATTCCCACCTTGCGTCTGCTGCTGGCCGGCCTGACCACCGCGCGATTTACCGTTCTCGGCCGGCTGATTTTGCTGCTGCCGCGCCGCCGCGCCAGTTTGCGTCGGCTGTGCCGGATTTGTGCCTTGCGTGGGTTGCGGCTGGCCGTTGGCGCCGGCATTCCCGCGACCGTGGCGACGCCGTTCTTCTTGCGAAGAAGAAGAACCAGAAGCGGATGGCTGCGAAGGAGACCCCTGCGCCTGCCCAGCCGGAGAACCCTGATTCGCTTGCCCGGAAGGCTGCGGCCGCGGCGAACCGTTTTCGGGCTTCTGCGCCTGCATTGGGCCGTTTCCTTCGCCGCCGCGCTTATGCTTCTGGCGCTCATGCGGCGTCTCTCCGCCCTGCTGCGCCGAAGGCTGCTGAGTCTCTGACTGCCGCGGCTGCGGAGCCATACGATTTTGATGCTGCTTCTGACGCTCTTCCCCTGCCGTGGAAGCATTGGGAGCGGGAGCGCCCGGCTGTTCGGCCTGGCGCCGCTTATGGCGTTCTTGTCCGCCTTCAGGCGCGCCAGGAGCCGCGATGGGAGCGCGCGGTTGCTCTGCTTGGTGCTGCTCGCCGCCCTGCCTGCCATGGCGGCGCCCTTGTTCCTCGCCTCCGCCTTGACCATGGCGACCTTGCTGAGACTCGTGTCCTGGCGCGGCGCGCGGGGCCTGTCCGCCGCCTTCTTGCTCGCCGCCGTGACCGCGATGCTTTTTTCGATTCTCGTCGGGCGACTGGTCGTTCTGCGCCAGCAGCACGACGCCCGCCATCGTCTGGGAACCATTGCTGAAAGGCTGGAGGTCGGAGGCGAGAGACAATCCGGGATAAGGCAGGACGAGCAACAGCCCAAGCGCAGACGTCGCGAACAGGCGGCGGTCACGTTTCATAAAATGCTCCAGCGTATGAATGTCCCTTCCGATTGAAACAGTTGAGCCGCGATTGTGTTCCTTCTGGAGCCGAACCAAGGCGGCGGAGTGGCATTTTCATGCAGGCAGACTTCCCGCGCGAGGGTCGCCTCCTCGCAACCTCTTCCATTCCCCTCTCGTCCCTCTTATATTCCGGGCGTCAGCTTGCCTGACTATGGCGATAAACGGCCGATGCAATAAACCATTCGGACCCGGGGGCGGTACCCGGCGCCTCCACCACAAGCCGCTGGACGAGCGGTTTGTGATGGGGGCGAAACAGGATCGACGAGGGTGTAAAGATCGGACTTTTGCCCGGCATTGTACCACCGTTATCGGGCTAATATTATAGTTGCCAACGACAACTATGCGGAAGCGCGTCTCGCTGCTTAATGCAGTGCGATAGCTTCAGATCAAGTCCTGGAGGTTCGCACTTCTAGGCGGGGTTCGGAGGCACCTGGCAACAGAAGCCTCCACTTTCCCTTCTGGCGCAGTTTCCATCATATTTATGAGTTCGCGACCTAAGCGGTTTACGGCAGCGCCAAGCTTCTTTACAGCTATGCTCGCGAGTCAGAAACAGCACCCGAGCCCCCGATTACGTCGACCATGGCCGAAGACCACATACGCTATGACATCCTCGCCCAGGAGGCGCTGCGCGGCGTGATGCGCAAGGTGCTGACCGAAGTGGCGCGCACCGGTTTGCCGGGCAACCACCATTTCTTTATCACCTTCATGACCGAAGCGCCGGGCGTGAGGATTTCGACGCGGCTGAAGGAACGTTATCCGGAGCAGATGACGATCGTGCTGCAATATCAATATTGGGATCTGAAGGTCAGCGAGACGGGCTTCGAGGTCGGTCTTTCCTTCTCCGACATTCCCGAAAGGCTCGAGATACCCTTTGCCGCAGTGCGCGGTTTTTATGATCCTTCCGTCAATTTCGAACTCGAATTCGACGTCAAGCAGGAAGCTTCGGAAGAGATCTCCGAAGTCGAGCCGCTTCCCTCGCCCGCCAAGCCGCAGGCCAAGAGCAAGGCGGACCGGCCTGCCAAGAGTCCCGAGAAAAAGGCAGCCAAGAAGGAAGCGGTTTCGGCTGCCGGTGAGGACGGCAAGAGCGCGGACGTCGTTTCGCTCGATGCCTTCCGTAAGAAATAGACCGGAGAGGATGGGCGACATCGTCAATCTTCGTCTCGTCCGCAAGAAGAAGGCGCGCGCGGCGGAGGAAGAAAAGGCGGAGCAAAACCGCCGCCTTCATGGACGCAATAAAGGCGAAAAACTGCGCGAGCGTTCCGAACGATTGAACCGCGACGCTTTCCTGGACGGCCACAAGCTCGAAGACCCGGACCGGGGAACGAAATGAAGCGTCGGCAGCGCGTGGAGAATTGCCGCGCCTTTTCCACGAATGCCATGCGTCCGTTCGCGGCATGAGCGCCGTCCGAAAGCACTCGGTCACGATCCGCGGGCACAGGACAAGTTTCTCCCTGGAAGATGCCTTCTTCATCGAACTTGAGCAGATGGCCGCAAGGCGATCTATTCCGCTCGCGGGGCTTATCGCGGAAATCGACGCGGCGCGGCCGCGTTCGACTAACCTCTCCTCCGCACTGAGGCTCTACGTACTCGAATGGTTCACCGGCAAGCAGCCGGGGCCACTCGCCTGACGCAAACAGGCAGCGCACATTCAGCGCTTGATCGTGTTGAAATCCAATCTGTGCTGCTGGAGGAAATCGGTAACACCCGGAAGACCCTTCAAACCATCCTGATGGGAATCGGCATCGTGCTTCGGCTCAGGCCAAGGCGTCGGCGTCTTCTTTTGCTCAGCCGCTGCCGGCGGAGCAGGCTCGATTGGCGGCGCTTGCTCGGATTTTCGTGATTCTTCGCGCCGCAACCGCTCATCTGCCTCCGCGGCTTTGTGCTGGTTCTCTTCCACGGCCTTCCGCGCCGCTTCTTCTTCGGCTTTCTTCTTCTCTTCCTCCTCCTGCTGACGGATACGGTCTCGCTCGGTGTAATAATCGACCTCGCGATGGAGGCGCTGCTTTTCGAGCAACGCGGCCTGCATGGCCTCGACTTTCGCCTGTTCCCGTTCGAGCGCGCGCTGCGTCAGGAATTGCGCCAGCGGGCCGGTATTGTAGGTGACGGAAAGACTCGAGGGCGGCCCCGTGACGGTAACGCCAAGACTCGGCTCCGAGCCGACAAGCGCATCCTCGCCCGCCGCGTAGACGATGCTGCCGTTCGCTCCCAGCGCGCCCTGGACGAGGTCGGCGCTCAAATCCGTGTTCACCGTCATTTTCGGTGTCGCCAATTGCAGCGTCGGCACGCGCAGGGTTCCTTCCGCCATTGTGAATGCAATGCTCCCCTCTCCCGCTTTGAATGTCCCCGCTGTGACGAAGGGGAGCGCCAGTGACGCTGCCTTTTTCGCATCGACCTCATGGCCAAACGCATCGGCGGCCGCCAATATGGGTTTCAACGCATCGGGATTGAGATGCGGAATGGCAAGGTCGTGGAAATTGAGCGTCCCCGAGCCCGAAAGTGCCCCGACCATTGCGTCCAGCGATTTGCCGCTCGCCGTGACGGCGGTCGAGAGATCGGCTCTGCCCTCCAGCCCCGTTCCCGGCAGCAGATGGCCGAGATCGGTTCCGGCAAGGCGCAACTGGGCGGATAAAAGCCCGGTGCCGTTATTGTTCTTGAGATCGGCAAGCCCGGAGACTGTTCCGCCCCCATAAGTTCCGGCAAAGCTGTCGATATGGATGCCGCTCCCGTCGAGCGTGGCCTTCATGCGGGCATCCTTCACCACCACATCGCCCGCGAAAAGGGTTCCGGCGGAAAGGTCGAGATCGGCATCGAAGGCCGGAGCCGCGTCCGAGAGGAACGGCGTTCGGGCCCAACCGCTGTCCTTCGATTGCAGCGATTGTTGCCCGAGCACCATCGCGAGCGGAACGCTGAAGTCCAAGACCCCGGTGGAAACCTTGCCGGAGATTTTTGGCTGGCCGTTCGTCAGGCTGGCGGCGAGATCGCCGGACACCGGACTATCGGCAATCGAACCTTTCAAATGCGCGAGCGATACCGTCCCGCCATGGTAGTCGATGTCGCCCGCGAGTTTGACTGGAAGGCCGAGCCCCATTCCGGGGAGCGACACGCCTCCCGTCATCAGCCATGGCCCCATATCGTTGGCAGCGAGCGCTGCTTTCCCGGTCGCCGCGAGGCCATCCTTTCCCAGCCCGACGGTTCCCGCGAAGGAAGCATCAAGCCCCTCACCATGCAGTTTCAGATCAGTAGCCGCGCCCGCCGACAGCGATCCCTTCGACGACAGATCCGCTTCCAGCCTGCCGGCGAGCCCGAGTGGCAGGGCCGGCAGGCCAAGAAGCGCATAGACGGGAGCGGCATCGTCGTTGGCAAGCGAGGCCGTCAGCGAAAACCTCGCCTTTTCCGGCGCGTCGCGGCGGCCGTTTCCCGACAGCGAAAGCGTGAATGTGCTGTCGCCGGCCGTGCCGTTGGCGCTGAGGCCAACCCCGGTCGTGCCGTCCCTGTTCTTCGCCGCGCTCGCCACGAGATTGACCCGCGCATTCGAGAATAGCCCCTGGAAGGAGGCCGCACGATTCGCAAGCGCCTTGACGGCGACATTGTCAGGGAAGCGCGACGCCAGCATTGAAAGGAGCGGCGCAAGATCGTCGGACGTCACGGTTGCATCGAGATTGCCGATCGGGTCAGCCGGAAAATCCTTCAGCGATCCGGTGGCGCCGAGCGTCGCGCCGGCGAGGCCCGAAACGCTCAACCTGTCGATGTCGAGACGGCCTTTCTTCAGCCGGATCGCGGCGTCGATGGATTGGGCGGCAAGCCCGTCTCCCGTCACCGGCCCGGCCTTGACCTCGAGATCGAGGTCGCGATCGGCCAGACGGTTCTGCCCCTTCTGGTCGATGAAAAGCGAGGCGAACGCCGTCAGGTCTTCCACATCCAGCTTGCGGCCGTCGAGTTTAAGCGTCATCAAGGGCATCGCGTCGGCGGGTTCGACACTGTCGAGGCTGCCCCTGAAGCGGGCGTCGCCCAGGATGAGTTCCAGATTGCGGAAACTCTGATGCGCCTCCGTCAGATCGACATCGGCATGAAAGCCAGCGGACGGCAGGCGCCGGATCGCGTCGTTCACGTCATGGGCAATCCAGTTGGCGAAACCGGAGGGCTGTTTTACCGCGAGAAGCAACGAGCCTTTGAAGCCGAAATCGCCGCCGGCGCGCAGGAACCCGCTTGCTTCGAGCGTCGTGCGGCCCGGAAGCGTCGCATCGAACGATTTCAGCGTCCAGCCGCCCTCGGCCGGTTCGGCGGAAAAGGCCACGTCACGGATCGTCGTGTCGCCGGCGAGCACCGCCGGAAGCTTGACGTCGATGCGGCCCGGGATGGTCGGCTTCGGCAGATTGCCGATCACTCGCTTCAGCGCCGCGATGCGTTCATCGAGCGTCAGCCTGCCTGCCTGGCCGTTGCCGACCGCCTCGTCGAACCGCACCTGCTCACCACTCGCGCTTATGCCAAAGCGCGGCTTCTTCCCGAAATCCAGGAACGCCTTGCCGTTCGCCGCATAAGGATTGTCGGGCGGTCCGGTCTCGAAGCGGAACTGGTCCGCCGTCAAGTGCCTGTGGTCGAGCGAGAACGTTCCGCTCACGCGGTAGGGGTCCGGCGGCGCCGGCTTATGCGCCGCCTTGGCGGCACTGACCGCCGCGTTGTCTGCATGGACATTGAGCCGGAAATCGCCGGCATAGACCGCCTTGCCATTGTCGATCCTGGTATCGCCGTCGGTCTGAAGTTCAATGGGATAGTCGTGCGGATCGGCCTTGATCCGTATGCGCATGCGGCCATCGGCCCCGGCTATCCCGGTCGACAGGTCGAGGGAAACCGGCTCGCCGTCGGCGACGATCGATCCCTGGAAACGCCACGGCCCGGCAAGGGATTTGGCCGATATCGCGCCATCGATGCCGGTGAACTGGAACGTGCGCCCGCTCGCGCCATGCGCGACCGTGACCGAACCATCCGTCACCGTCACCTTTTCCAGTGTTATTTGACGCGGATTGAGAGGCGTCGAGGGTCGCAACGCCCAATCGATGGTGCCGTCCGGATCGACGCCGACGACGACATGCGGCTTGACGATGCGCATGTCGAAGATCAGCAATTCGCCGCGCAGGAAAGGCGCGAGTTCCGCATCCATGGAGAATTTATCGACGGTTACCGCGGGCTGTCCCGGCGCCTTGCCGGCGACGCGGACGTCCGTGAAGGTGACGGACGGAAAGGGCAGGAGCCGCGCCGTGGCGGTTCCCATGACCGTCACCTTGCGTCCGAGGATCCGGCTCGCCTCCCGCTCGAAATCCGAACGGTAGGAAGTCCAGTCGATAAAATAAGGGCCAACGAGCGCCGCCGTCAGCACGATAACGATCAGGCCGCCAATCAGGACGAAAAGCCGAGCCAGTTTCCTTCTCCGGTTATGAAAATCCCCGCGGCCGTTCGGCGGCCGTCCCAGCACCAATCTATTCCAATTAGCGTGTTCATAAAGTGGCGGCAAATGGTGGATGCGACTGTCCGCAAGAGGACGTTGCGGCAAAAAATCCCACAAGCCTGTCGGCTATGCGCTTGCTGGCGCGTCCTCTGGCCGAACGGAAAGATTTAGGGAGAAAGCCATGCAACCGCGCAACGTCGTATCGCAACAGGAATGGTACCGGGCCCATAAGGCTCATCTGGCACGTGAGAAAGCGTTCACGCATGAGCGCGACCGGTTGGCGGAGGAACGGCGCGCCCTTCCCTGGGTGAGGGTGGAGAAGGAATATGTCTTCGACACGACTGAGGGCCGCAAAACCCTCTCCGACCTGTTCAAGGGCCGGAGCCAGTTGCTTGTCTATCACTTCATGTTCGGTCCCGGCGCCGATTATCGCTGCAAGGGTTGTTCGTTCCTGTGCGACCATATCGACGGCGCCGACCAGCATCTGAGGCACCATGACATTTCGCTGGTCGTCGCCTCGCGGGCGCCGCTCGCAGAGTTCATGCCCTACAAGGAGCGGATGGGCTGGAAGTTCGACTGGGTTTCCTCGGGGCCGAGCGATTTCAACTACGATTTCGAGGTGTCCTTCTCGGAGGAACAGGTCGCCGCCGGCCGGATCGCCTACAATTTCGAGGAACGTCGGGTCGGTCCGGATTTTATTTCGCGCGATTGGCCCGGCATCACCGCATTCTACAAGGACGCGGACGGCACGATTTACTGTACCTTCATGGCGCGCGCCCGCGGCGGCGACATCCTGATTGGCGCCTATAACTGGCTCGACATGGCCCCGCTCGGCCGTAACGAACCCAACCCGATGCGATGGGTTCGCCTCCACGACGAATATGACGAACAATTGGCCGCCAACGGCCAAGGCAGCCATGGCTGACCGGTTCCACCCAAGACGGGATGGTTGAGGCACGGCTCTGAACTCGCGGCAATTTTTGCTTTTCTACCCCCTCTCCGTCCGCTTCGCGGACACCTCTCCCCCACTTCGTGAGGGAGAGGATAAGCCCTGGCCGCCGGCTCGGCGCCCATCCGCCACCCGCGAAGCGGGGGGAGGTGGCTCGGGCGAAGCCCGAGACGGAGGGGGGATAATGTCTGTTAACCCGAATTCACAGCCGTAATGGTTGAGTAACGGGCCTTGATCGTCTGACGGTGGAGGCACAATATGATGGTCGTTGCGCGCTTTCCCGTCGATAAAGCCGCAAGGCGCAAGGTCATGACGGAAACGACCATCACCGCACCGAAGACGAAAAGCCGGATCCAGACGGAAAGGCCGCGGCTACACAAGGTCATTCTGGTCAATGACGATTATACGCCGCGCGACTTCGTCGTTCGCGTGCTCAAAGCGGAATTCCGCATGAGCGAGGATCAGGCCTATCGCGTCATGATCACTGCCCATAAGCGCGGCGTCTGCGTCGTCGCGGTCTACACCAAGGATGTGGCCGAGACGAAGGCCACGCGTGCGACGGATGCCGGCAAGGCGAAGGGCTATCCCCTCCAGTTCACGACCGAACCGGAGGAATAGATCAGGCCTCTTTCTTCGGCAGGATCTTTCCCGGATTGAGGATGTTTTTCGGATCGAGCGCCTGCTTGATGGCGCGCATCACGTCCACGCCCGCGCCAAGCTCGCGCTCCAGGAAGCGTATCTTCCCCTGTCCTATGCCGTGCTCGCCGGTGCAGGTGCCGTCCATGGCGATGGCCCTCAGATTGAGGCGCGAGACGAATTCCTCCGCCCGTTCGATCTCGGCGGGATCGTCCATATCCATCAGCACCATCGTATGGAAATTGCCGTCGCCGACATGGCCGACGATCGGCGCGACCAGCCCCATCTCGGCGATATCCGCCTCGGTTTCGGCGATGCACTCGGCAAGGCGGGAAACGGGAACGCAGACATCGGTCGACAGCCCCTTGGCGCCGGGCCTGAGCGTCAGCGACGCCCAATAGGCGTCGTGGCGCGCCTTCCAGAGCTTCGACCGCTCCTCGGCGACGGCGGTCCACAGGAACGGCCCGCCGCCATATTCCGTGGCGATTTCGCCGAACATCTCCGCCTGCTCCGTGACGCCCGCATCGGTGCCATGGAATTCGAGGAACAGGCACGGGCTCTCGGGATAATCGAGATGCGAATAATTCTTCATCCCCCGCATCTGCAGGGCATTGACGAGTTCGATCCGCGCCACGGGAATCCCCATCTGCACCGTCGCGATCACCGCCTGGCAGGCCGCCTCGACGGTCGGGAACGGGCAGACGCCACCCGAAATCGCCTGCGGAATGCCGTAAAGTTTCAGCGTCAGCGCGGTGATGATGCCGAGCGTGCCTTCAGAACCCACCAGAAGCCTTGTGAGATCGTAGCCGGCCGAGGATTTCTTCGCCCGCCTAGCCGTGCGCACGATGCTGCCGTCCGCCATCACCGCCGTCAGCGACAGGACGTTGTCGCGCATCGTGCCGTAGCGCACCGCATTGGTGCCCGACGCGCGCGTTGCGGCCATGCCGCCGAGGCTCGCATTGGCGCCCGGATCGATCGGGAAGAAAAGGCCGGTGTCGCGCAGATACTCGTTGAGTTCCTGCCGGGTGATTCCAGGCTCGACCACGCAGTCGAGATCTTCCGGATGGACCTCGATCACCTTGTTCATGCCGGCCATGTCGAGCGAGATGCCGCCGCCCGGCGCATTGACATGCCCTTCGAGCGAACTGCCGACGCCGAAGGGAATGATCGGTACGCGATGTTCCGCGCAGACGCGCACGATCTCGCTCACTTCCTCCGTCGATTCCGGCATGATCACCGCGTCCGGCGCCTGCACGGGAATATAGGTCGTGGTGTGGGCGTGCTGCTCGCGCAACGACTGGCCGGTCTGCAGGCGCGGTCCGAAACGCTGCCGCAATATGTCGAGCGCCAGGCCTATGCCCGCCTCGTTACGCTCAACCTTCACCAGATCTGCCAGTGCCATCATTCCTCCGTCGGCGGAAAGCCGTCGTTTTCAGCATCGTAATCGGCGGAAAACCGGTTTCGGTTTGCCGATGTCTGAATTAAGGGTATTTCGCTAAAGAGCGCCATTGTCCAGCCCCGCCCGATCCATCTACCAGCGAGGACTTTCTCCATGTCTTTTCCCGCGCCTTTCGTTTCCAGCATCATGGAGATCGAGAAGGAATGGATCGACTATAACGGTCATATGAACATGGCCTATTACAACGTCCTGCTCGACCGCTGCACCGATGAGGCCTTCGAGTTGATAGGCATAGGCCACAACTATGCGAAGGAACGCCGGCTGACCACCTACACGGCGGAAGTCCACATCTGCTATCTGCGCGAGTTGCATCTCGGCGACCGCGTCCAGGCGACGCTCCAGATCCTCGACCATGACGACAAGCGCATCCGATATTTCCAGGAGCTTCGCCACGTCGATGGCTGGCTCGCCGCGACTTCGGAAGACCTTGTTCTGCATGTCGACATGGCAGGCCCGAAAGTAGCGCCCTTGCCGCCCGACATGAAAGAGAGGGTGGAAGCCATGGCAAAAGCACACGCCGCCTTGCCCGTGCCGGAACGCGCCGGCCGCTCCATCGCGATCAAGCGGAAATAAGGAGAATCAGCGCGTCAGCCAGGCTGCGCCGAGCGCCAGCAGAAGCGTCGGCGGCATAACGATCACGCCGGTCTTGAGGAAGGCGCCGGCGCTGACTTTGATCCCCTCGCGCCTCAGAGCCGCAAGCCAGAGGATCGTTGCCAGCGAGCCGGTAACAGAGAGGTTCGGGCCTGCATCGACGCCGATCAGAACGGCGCGGCGGAAGAGTTCGGGCAAGGTTTGGGCCGATTGCATCGCGTTCGCGGCCACGAGTCCCGCCGGCAAATTGTTCATGAGGTTGGAGGCGAACGCTATGACGACGCCGGCGCCGAAGGCCGCGCCGTCATGCCAAAGCCGCACCGCGCGATCGATCTCCCCGGCCAGCGCGGAAATGACGCCCGCATGGTCGAGCGCCTGGACAAGCACGAAAAGCCCCGCGACAAGCGGCAGCACGCCCCATGACACGCCGCGAATGATCTTGAGCGGAGAAGCGCGCTCGACCAGGAGCGTGAGGAGCGTGGTCAGGATGCCGGCGAGCGCCGTCGGAAGCCCGAGCGGTATGTCGAGCGCCGATACCGTGAGAAGCAGAACCGCGGTCGCGACGATCCCCAGACCCGCCGCGTGGCCACCGACGGAGAGGCGCGGGCGCGGCACGTTCCGCGCCACCTCCCCGACGAGTTCCGCGCGCTGCGTCCACCGCAACAGCAGGAAGGTGGCGACGACGGCAACCACGGAAGGCAGGAGATAGAGCGGCAGCCATTCGAAAAGCGGCGGCATGTTTTTGCCGTAGAGGACAAGATTGGCCGGATTGGAAATGGGCAGGACGAACGATGCCGCATTAGCGACAAAGGCGCATATCAGGAGATAAGGCAGCGGGTTCCTCACCTTGGCGCTTCGCGCCGCAGCGGCGACCGCCGGCGTCAGGACCACGGCGGTGGCGTCGTTCGAGAGGAAGACGGTGACGAGTGTTCCGACGGCATAGATCAACAGGAAAAGGCGCGACGCCGACCCTTTCGCATGGGCGGCCGCGATCGCCGCTAACCAATCGAAAAGGCCGGTTTCGCGCGCCACTTCCGACAAGAGCATCATGCCGAGAAGGAAGAGGTAGACATCGAGGCCTGCCCGCACGCCGGCAAGCGCCATCTGCCACGGAAGCAGGCCGAACACCACGAGCAGAATGGCGCCGGCGACGGCCCAGATCGCTTCCGGCAAGCCGCGCGGCCTTAGAATCACGCCAGCCGTGGCGATAGCTGCGATTGCAAGAGCCATCACATTGGACAAATCGGAGTTCAAGCAAGCGCTCCGCTTCCCTCACCGCCCGAAGGCGTGGCGCAGGCCGGACGAACGACGCCGCCGAAGAACAGCCACAGCGTCGCCGACGCGATGGCGAAGGAGCCGAGGATCAGAAAGGCCGGCCCGTAGCCAAGCAGTTCGGCAAGCCACCCTCCGATCGCCGGGCTGAGCGAAGCTCCGATCCCCTGTACGGTCATTACGGCGCCCTGCCCTATATTGACACGGCCGGTCCCGTTCAGGATGCGTGCGACGAGCCCCGGCACCGCAACGCTTTGCAGCCCGGCCCCGACGCCGTCAAGCATCTGGACGGGATATACGCCCCAATATTGGATGAGGTTTGCCGCCAGCAGTCCCCGCACGGGCAGCGCAAGGAAGGAAATCAGCATCACCAGCCAATAGCCTTCCCTTTCCGCCATGCGCGTTGCAACCAGAGACGCGACGATCATCACGCCTTGCGCGACCGCGACGGTCAGCGCCACGAAGGCGGCGGGATCGGCATGCGCCTTGCTGACGACGGCCATGCCGTAAAGCGGCAGCATCGCACCGTTGCCGAGGTGAAAGCAGGCAAGCGACGCCGCCAGAACGAGAAGCGGCTTGCATTCGGCAAGAACGCTGAGGCCGCTGGCATGCGCCTTTGCCCCCTCTTCTTCGTTCAAGCCACGCGCGGCGGCATCATCGATCGCATCGGGCGAGATCATCAATACGGAAAGGATCGAAAGCACGCCGAACGCGGCCGCCAAAAGGACGACGGCCTCAAAGCCGAATTGCCAGCCGAGATAGCCGGAAAGACCGGCCCCTACCATGTTTCCGGCGTGGTTTGCTGCCTGGTTGCGGCCGTTCTGCCGGGTGAATCCCGCCTGCCGCACGATGCCGAGCGTCATGCCGGCGACGGCGGGGCCGATCGCGGCTCCCGCGATTGCGGTCGCCATCTGCGAGAAAAGCACCACCCAGAAATGCTGCGAATAAAGGATGAACGTCGAGGCGAGCACGGTGCAGATGCCGGGCACGATGATGAAGAGCCGCTTGCGCGGTGTGGCGTCGATCATCGCGCCGGCGGGCGCCGTCATCAGCATGCCGGCAATGCCGCCGATCGTCATCACCGAACCGATCGGCCCGCTTTGCCATTGGTGAGCGAGAAGGAAGACGCCGAGGAAGGGGCCGATGCCGGCCTGCATGTCGGCCATGAAGAAATTGAGGCTGAGAAGCGCCCGGAGATTCCGCCTTGCCGCCTGCACTGCTGCCACCTCATCCACCATCCGCCGGACGTGATCGACTTCGGGCGCGTGCAGGAGATTGGGAGGTTGTCGTGTTCGGGGAATTCGGCACCCGCCCGGCGACAAGCGCGGCGATCACACGCCGACGCCCTCTGCGCGGCGGCACCTTTCAACGCCGGGAACGGCGTTCCGTTCCGGCGGCAGCTCGGATGAGAGCATGATGCAGAACGCCATGCATCATGCTCGCGGATTTCAAGGCGTCACGGTCTGGCCATGGCCGCGGGCGAAAACCGGCTGCTTGCCTCGCGCCTCTCCCGACGGCTTCTTCGCGGATGCGCCGATGCGGGAAAGCCATTCGAGATAATAGGCGAGCGTGAACTGCAACAGGATGCCTGTCACGATCAGCCAGATGTCGAAACCTAGATTGGTCGGATGCACGTTGCGCAAAACCTGCGCCACCATCGCGGCAAGCGTGCCGGTAATGAAGACCGGCAGCGAACGCTTGCCGAGGATGGCGAGCGGATGGTCGGGCGAAAGCCTGAAGAAGTTGGAAATCGCGGGAACGGCGACCATCAGATAGGCGAGCGACAGGATATGCAGGAGGCGCGGCAGCGACAGGAACGTCTTGTCGAATCCGCCGAGGACTGGCGGCAGGCCGAACCACGTCACCGTGCCCCAAAGCGGGCTATGGACCACGATGAATGCGAGGAAAGCATAACCTGCGGCCGCGCCGACGAGCCACCGATTGACCGGCAGCGAGCCGCCCCTCTTGACGTGCAGCATAGCCGCCATGCCGATGACGAACAGGAACTGCCAGGACAGCGGGTTGAGGAACCAGTAGCCGGCCTGCGGATAATTCGGCGGCGCGATAGTGAAGAGGCCGGAAATCAGCCACAGGCCGCCCGACAGTACGAGCGCCATCCTCATATTCACCGTCATGAGGTAGAGGAACAGCGGCGCTATGACCAGGATCACCGAATAGACGGGAAGGATATTGTTGTAGCCGAGCTGGTGGCCGAGCGTGAATATCCCGACGATGGCTTCCGGCGTCTTGTCGACCACCGGTTCGATGTTGATCTGCATGAGCAGATCGGGGCGCTGCCAGAAGACGGCCGCGGCACAGAAGATGCCGAGCGTCGCAACCGTGATGACGATATGCGAAGCATAGAGCACGCCAGCGCGGCGCAGCATCTTGATCGTCGAGACCAGTCTGCCGCCCGGCTTGAACTTCGATCCATAGGCGAGAGCGATCGCGATGCCGGAGATCAGGACGAAGGCCTCGGCGGCATCGGAGAAACCCCAATTCTTGTATGTCAGCCGGTCGAACAGCGTGCCCGGCACGTGGTCGATATAGATCGTGAGAAGGGCAAGCGCCCTCAGCACGTCGATGCGTGTATCGCGTTCGGACTTTTCGATTGCCATGATCGTCAGAAAAGCTTCTATGCCTGAGTATATTACGTCGCCTGTATGGCACTTCCGCGACACACCCGAATCGCTTCACGCCCGGATGCTGAAAAACGCGAAGAGTACGGCGGCACAACGAGTGAAAGAGGATCGGGTTTGATCAACTTTCATGACAGGAGGCTACAGTCTCTTTCCTGAACGCAGGCTGAAGGTTCAAACCCAATTTCGCTCCATTCCGGAAGGGCAAGGAAGAGATGACCACCGCATCCGGGCACGATGAGGCGCTCAAGACCGGGCTTTCCTTCGCGTATCGCCTTCATCGCGGCTCGCCCGCGGGCAGGACGTTCATCCTGCTCCACGGATCGGGCGTCGATGAAACGACGCTCGTGCCGCTCGCGCGCGAAGTTTCGCCCGACGCGACGCTGATCGCCGTGCGCGGCCGCATCATGCAGGACGACAGCCGGCGCTGGTTCACCCGAATCACGCCGACGCGCTTCGATCAGAAAAGTATCCGCGGGGAAGCTGCCTCTTTCGCGGTGTTCGTCAGGGAACTGGCCGCCGCGGAAAATTTCGATGCGGAAGATGTTGTTTTTATCGGCTATTCAAACGGCGGGAATCTCGTAAGCAGTCTCATGCTGCTTCATCCCGGCCTCGTCCGCCGGGCGGCCCTTCTCCGCTCGATGCCGGTCCTGGACCACGTGCCGCCGACGAGGCTCGACGCCAGCAAGGTTCTCGTGATCGCCGGCGCCAGGGACGAGACCTACGGCCCTTACGCGCCCGTGCTTGCTGCGCTCTTGGCGGAGCACGGGGCGGATGTGGAGTCCTTCGTGGTGCCTTCGGGTCACGAATTCGGCTCCGAGGATGCCAAACGCATCAGGAAATGGCTCACAGGACGAGAAGCCATTGCGTGAAAGTTTCGCGGCCCGGATCGCTGCCGCGAACGCGGCCCGTCCTAGCGGCCCGACCTTATAAGCCTAAAAGCGAAATGGCGTTTCCGCTCCTTCCATGGAATCCTCCACGTGCCGGATTCCGTCGCATTAACGAATCGTAAACCTTAACGGAATTCGTAAGTTGGTAAGTGTTTTGGCGCGGCTTGATCCCCCGCCCTCGAACGCTTCTATGGAACGAGGTGATGATTCTCGGGGCTCGCGGTGGGGCACTGAACATGGAGATTGCCATGGCGGTCGACATCAACCGGCTTTCCAACCAGCTGGCGGCCAACAGAAGCATAACAGATTATGATTTCTGGCGCGCGTCCAAGACAATAAATGACGCGCTATACTTGCTCGAAAAGCATGGTTCCCCCATTCCGATGGAAGTTATACAGGCGAGAAGGATTATCAGGCAGGCCAGATTGAAGAGAACTTCTGTCAAGGCATCGCGCTGAGAAAAGGATTACCTCCTCCGAGCCAGAGTCGCAAGCATTGAGGGACGGCGCCAAAAAAAGCGTGAGCCATGGGGAAAGAAACGTGTTTCCGGACTCGACCATTAAGGTTACTTACGCTGCGTCAACAACTTTCCCGAGCCAGCTTGATCGGGCTTTTCCCCTCATATGAGAAGCGATCGTCGGACCTGATGATGGCGAGAGCGAAAACGCGATCCGATCACGCTTCGTTGAACGGATGACGGCATTGCCCACATGAATTTTCTCTTCCGCGCGCCGGGCGGATGCAATTAAGCCGCAATTGGGATTTGACCATTCGCCACGCGGCGGATCACCATCCGATGCAGGCGCATCATTGGTGCCGTTGCGATTTGCTTTGAAACTTTTGAGAAAAGCCGGATAATCCGGTGCGAAGGGTCATTCCGAAGGAGGACACAACATGACTGTCTCGAAACTGATGCTGGCCGGATTGGGGGCTCTTGTCGGCGCAGCCTTCATGGCGCTCCCCATGCTTCCCGCGAACGCCGCCGCAAGCAGCGTCACCAAGGAATGCAGCGCCAAATACAAGGCGGCGAAGGCAGCCGGTACGCTCAACGGCCAGAAGTGGCCGCAATTCCTTTCTTCCTGCAGCGCCAGCATGAAGGGCGACACGGCCGCCGCCAGCACCGCCGCCGCCCCGAAGAGCGAGATGAAGAAGGAGACGAAGGAGGCATCGACCACGAAGGCTCCGTCCTGCACGGCGCAATACAAGAGCGCCAAGGCGGGAGGCACGTTGGCGGGGAAGACGCGCAAACAGTTCATGGCGGACTGCAAGGCCGGCGGCGGCTCGGCCGAAGAATCCGCTCCCGCGCCCGAACCGAAATCAGCGTCATCGTCGAACTACAAGGCGGCCACCGTCGACAAGAACGGCAAGCCGTTGACGGCGAGCCAGATTGCTTTCCGCAAGCGCATCCATGAATGCAGTGTCGAGTGGCACCAGGCGAAAGACGCCGGCAAGCTCAAGGCCGGTCAGAAATGGCCGCAGTTCTGGAGCGCCTGCAACAAGCGTCTCAAGGGCCAGCAGGGCTGACCGATGAGCCTGGATGTCCAGGAGATCGTGTCGGCGGTAGCTTCACGGCTGAACGTCGACAACGCCACCGCTGAAAATGCGGTGGGGACGATCCTGTCGATCCTCGACCACGAGGCGGCGGGGACCAAAGCCGATGCGCTTTTCGACAAACTGCCCGGTGCGCGTGACCTTGCGCAGCGTTACGACGTCATGAACCAGCCCGCCGGCGGCGGGCTCATGGGCATGCTCGGCTCGGCGCTGGGCGACAAGGCCGGAGCCCTTATCAACGGCATGGAAAGGCTGAAGGGGCTCGGCCTGACGGTCGCCCAGATCGAGCAGGCTGGCCAGCAACTCGTCGAACAGGCGAAGACGGCGGCAGGACCCGATACGGTCAACGAGATCGTCAAGGACGTTCCGGGCCTCGCCGGTCGCCTCGGCCTCTAGCGCAAGCGAAAATCCACCGGGCTTTCCCGGCCCGGTGGCATTCAAAGTCAAAAGAACCATAAGCCAAAGGGGAATCGCGGGAATGGGGGCAATACGATGGATGCTGGTCGGGATCATGGTCGTGATCGGTTCCGCCGCCGTGACAACGCCGGCTTTCACGAGGGAAAGCGGGCTGACCTGCGCCGAAAAATATCATGCCGCCATGGCGACCGGAAAACTGAAACAGGGCGTGACGAAAACCGTCTTCATGGAACGATGCGCCGCGGAAGCCCGGAGCGAACGGGGACGGCGTGGGGGTAAACCGCGCCGGAGTTGAGCTCCCCATCCTGGCACGGCTCTGCCGGTCTCACACGACACTTTTCTCTCAGATCTTCCCTTTCCAAGGGATCATGATCCGCTCCAGATAGCGGATGATGAGGTCGAAGCCGAACGCGAAGAGGCCGATCACGATGATGCCCATCACGACGGCGTCGCTGGCGAGGAATTGCGCCGAATTGAGAACCATGAAGCCGAGCCCGCGCTCGGCGGCGACCATTTCGGCCGCCACCAGCGTCGTCCAGCCGACGCCGATGCCGATCCTCATGCCCGTGAATATCTCCGGCAGCGCCGCTTTCATGATGACATGCCAGATCACCTGGCGCCGGGTGCCGCCCATGGCGTAGGCGGCATGGATCTGCTCCGTCGAGACCGAGCGCACGCCGGCGCGGGCGGATATCGCCATCGGCGCGAAGATGGCGAGATAGATCAGGAAGATCTTCGGAAACTCGCCGATTCCCAGCCAGATGATGACCAGCGGCAAATAGGCGAGCGGCGGCAACGGCCGGTAGAATTCGATGATCGGGTCGAAAATGCCGCGCGCCACCCGGTTGACCCCCATCCAGATGCCGATCGGGATGGCAGTCAGGCAGGACAGGAAGAAAGCGCCGAAGACCCGCGTCAGGCTCGCGACGGTATGCTGGGTGAGAGTCGAATTGGCGACGCCGTCCGTCATGGCGACGATGAATTTATGGTAGACGGCGATGGGCGACGGCAGGAAGAGCGGCTTGACCCAGCCCTCCCCCGTGACCAGGAACCATGCGCCGATCAGGACGATCGCGGTGATCAGGCTGATATGGCCGGAATAGCCGTCGCCGGGCGCGCCGTAGATCTTGCCGGGGCGAACCGCTTTTGCCTTACGCATGGATCACGTCCTTGTGGACCGCGCGCTCGTCGCCATAGATGATGCCGAGGATGGTTTCGCGCATTTCGATGAACTCGGCGCTCGACTTGATCGCGCGGGCGTTGCCGTCCTTGAGGAAGCGCCGGTTGAAATCGAGTTCGTAGGTATGCGTGATGCGCCCCGGGCGTGGCGACATGACGATCAGGCGGGAGCCGAGGAACAGGGCTTCTTCGACGCTGTGCGTGATGAAGAAGAACATCTTGCCGGTCCGCTCCCAGACCTTGAGGAGCAGTTCCTGGATGGTTTCGCGCGTCAGCGCGTCGAGCGCGGCCATCGGCTCGTCCATCAAAAGCATTTCCGGATCGCAGGTGAGCGCCCGGGCGACGCCGACGCGCTGCTGCATCCCGCCCGACAGATGGTAGATCATGTGCTTGTGGAAATCCTGCAGCCCGACCAGCGCCAAATTTTGTGCCGCGCGCTCCCGCCGCTTTGCCTTCGGCACATGCTGCAGTTTCAGGCCGAACTCGGTGTTTTCGATGACATTGAGCCACGGCAGGAGCGCATGTTTCTGGAAAACCACGCCACGGTCGGAACCCGGCCCCTGAACCACCTTGTCGCCAAGTGTGATTTTACCCTCGGTGGGTGAAAGGAAACCGGCAAGCAGGTTGAGCAGGGTCGTCTTGCCGCATCCCGATGCGCCGAGCGCAACCACGAAGTCGCCGCCGTCGATCGTCAGATTGACGCCTTTCAGTGCGATGACGGCTTCCTGGCTGCGCAAGCCTGGATAAGTCAGGCTGACGTCCCGCACCGTCAGCGTCTTGGTTTCAGATGCCATGCCGTGTGGTACCTCTCGAGCTGCCATGTCAATGGAGCCGGCTTGGATCGGTCGATCAGACCGCATGGGGCCTGTTGTGTATCATCGCACGGGCTGCGCCGCAGCGGAAATCCGCCAGCTTCAGGAGCGAGGAGGAAGGACATGCCCAGCATATTCGACAACGAGCGACGCCAAAATGGCGGATTTCAGCGTGGCCCCTTCGGGGTTGGACCGAAATCGTCGCTGAAGGCGTCGAAAATGCTCGACGGCGGTCGACACAGCCTGGCGCTTTTCTCCTGTTCAGCAACGATTTCGTCACCAACGCAGCTCCGTGTGCTGATACTCAACAGACCCTAAGCCGCCTTGGCAACTTTCCTCTTTCATTCGGCAAAGGGCGGCCCGGCCGGCCCGCGCCGGCAGGGAACGTCGTCTATTTCTCGGCAGCCTTGGCGTAGGCGTCCGTCACATAGGGCGTATAGTCGGCAAGGACGGAGTCGATCTGCTTCTGGCTCTTGAGGAATTGAGCGCTTGCCGCGAAGGCGCGTACCGCTCCGCCCTTGGCGCCGCCGCCGAGCCAGGTATCGGAAGCCTGCTCCTCGGCGGTCGGATATTGCAGGAGGTGCGAAGCCTCCACGATATCCTCCGGCTTGCCGCCGATCATCTTGATGATGCCCTTCACCTCGGGAGAATCCGGCGTCCAGTTGGCGCCGTTCTTCTTGAAATCGGCATAGGCTTCGGCCAGCACCTTGGTGAAGGCGGCCATGAATTTCGGATTGTCCTTGGCCCAGCTCTTGTTGGCGACGATGCCGTCGAAGGTCGGAACGCTGGCCTTGCCGACCTCACCCGAATTGATGATCTCCTTGCCGGTCTTCTCGATTTCCGACAGGGCCGGCGGCCAGACATAGGCCGCGTCGATGTCGCCGCGCTTCCAGGCGGCCACGATCTGTGGCGGCTGCAGGTTGAGGATCTTCAGTTTGTGCGGATCGATGTGCCAGATCTTCTCCAGCGCGATCAGCAGGTGGAAGTGCGAAGTCGAGACGAAGGGGACTGCGACCGTCTTGCCGACCAGGTCCTGCGGAGTCTTGATGCCCGAGCCGTTGCGGGCGATGAGCGCCTCGGACTTGCCGATATTGTCGAGAATCCAGAAAAGCTCCGCATCGACGCCGCGCGTCACCGCCGCCGTCGCGCCGGTCGATCCGATAACCCCGACCGCGACATTGCCCGATGCGAGAGCGGTGGAAATATCGCCCGCCGACGCAAACTGGCGCCAGTCGATCTTGTAGCCCGCTTCCTTCTCCGGCTTGTCGAAGGCGCCTGCGGCGATGGCGCTGACGAAGGGGCCGACAATTTGCTGATAGCCGACCACGACGGTGGTTTCGGCATGGGCCGCACCGGCTCCCGCCATGGCTGCGGCAAAGGTCAAGGCCGCTGCCACGGATCTTGCCTTGGTGACGATGTTCATGGAGTTCTCCTCTTTCAGATCATGTTCCCGCAGATCGTTGCTGCTTGCCGGCTAAACCACCAGTCTTATTGATTTCGCGAGCAATGTTGGTTCAGGAAAAAATATTCCGGCTATATCCAGTTTCGAACATCACTATATCCATAGCCCGGCCAGGAGGTAGCGACCCTGCTCCGGAAGCCGAGCGAATCGGACATTGTCTTTCTCTCGGCGGTCTTGAACCGGTCCTGTCCGACCACATGAATTCACGCAGTCCGCACCCTTGTCAGCCAGTCCGCGATATCTTATTTCAACGATCGTTGAACAATAGCTCCTCCCAAGGACTCACCAATGCCGACACTATTCGATCCGATCACCGTCGGAAGCCTGCATCTTCCGAATCGTATCATCATGGCGCCCTTGACGCGCAACCGTTCCACCATGCCCGGCCGCGTGCCGAACGCGCTGATGAGGGACTATTACGTCCAGCGCGTTTCCGCCGGCGCCATTATCACCGAAGCCACCTCTGTCACTCCCGAGGGCGTCGGCTATCCCGCAACGCCCGGTATCTGGTCCGACGAGCAGGTCGCCGGCTGGCGCGCCATCACCGAAGCCGTCCACGATGCCGGCGGCAGGATATTGCTCCAGCTCTGGCATGTCGGCCGCATTTCCGACCCGAGCTACCATGACGGCCGGCCGCCCGTTGCGCCGAGCGCGATCAGGCCCGCCGGCCATGTCAGCCTGCTTCGCCCGATGCGCGACTACGTCACGCCGCGCCCCCTTGAAACCGAGGAGGTCGAGGCGGTCGTGGAAGCCTTCAGGAAAGGCGCGGAAAATGCCAAGGCCGCCGGCTTCGACGGTGTCGAGATCCACGGCGCGAATGGCTATCTGCTCGACCAGTTCCTGCAGGACAGCACCAACAAGCGCACCGACCGCTATGGCGGTTCGATCGAAAACCGCGCCCGTCTGATGCTGGAAGTGACGGATGCCGTAACCGGCGTCTGGGGCGCGAGCCGGGTCGGTATGCATCTCGCCCCGCGCGCCGATTCCCACGACATGGGCGACAGCGATTTGTCGGCGACCTTCGGCTATGCCGCGAAGGAACTCGGCAAGCGCAAGATCGCCTTCCTCATGGCGCGTGAATCGCAGGCGAACCCAAGGCTTGGCCCCGCCCTGAAGGACGCATTCGGGGGCGTCTATATCGCCAATCAGGAACTGACGCTGGAAAGCGCGACGGAACTTCTGGCCAGGGGCGAGGCGGACGCGGTCGGCTTCGGCAAGTTGTTCATCGCCAATCCTGACCTGCCGCAACGCCTTATGCTGAACGCGCCGCTCAACCCGCCACAGCCCGAGACCTTCTATGAAGGTGGCCCGAATGGCTACACCGACTACCCTGCCCTGAAGGAGGCTGCGGAATAGGTTTCCGCAAGCCGACCTTTTGGCGATCGCGGCAGCGGAGGTTGTTTCCGCTGCCGCTTTCATTTCGGCTGAACTCCAACACCTTGCGCCTTTGCCCGCCTTCGTCTACCGACGCCGGCGAAAGGAAGGCCATGGCCGAGTTCATCAGCGAAACGGTGCTCAAGCGCGACGTCTTCTCCGAGACGCATAAGGGGCATCTTGCCGGCGACCCGGCAACCCCGGTGATCCGCCGCATCGTCACGGCCTCACCTTGGTGGTCACGGCCGCTCGCCTGGATACTGGCCAAGCGCGAAATCCGCGCGCTGCGCGCCGTGAAAGGCATTGCCGGCACGCCGCAACTGATCTCGACGGACCGCGACGGGCTGGTGCGATTGTGGAGCGACGGCGTGCCGCTGCACCTCGCCCGCCCGGCGACGCGGCAATGGTATCGCGACGCGGAACGGCTTTTGCGCCAACTGCGCCGCGCAGGTATCACCCACAACGACCTCGCCAAGCCGCAGAACTGGCTGATGCGGCCTGACGGCAACGCCGCCGTGATCGATTTCCAGCTCGCCTCGCGCCATCGCCGCCGTGGTCGGCTCTACCGGCTGATGGCGTATGAGGATTTCCGCCATCTCCTGAAGCAGAAGCGCGCCTTCGCGCCGCATCTGATGACACCGACGGCGAAGCGCATCCTCAAGCGCCGCTCGCTTCCCTCGCGCATCTGGATGGCGAGCGGGAAGAGACTCTATAATCTGGTTACAAAAGGCCTGTTCAAATGGTCGGACGGCGACGGCACCGGCGACCGGATCGACCGCGAGGGGCCGGCGATCATGAAAGCGCTGAAGGCCCAGCCGGGCGTTGCCGACGTGGCGCTGACCTTTTATCCGCTGCCGCGGAAGGGCGTCGGCATTTACGCCTTTGTCGAGGCGTCGGGCGGCGCAGACCCGGAGCGGTTGAAGGCGAATGCCGCCACCGCCGATCTCGTCCAGCCCGTCGCCGCCCTGCCCCGCGCAATCGACGGCAAGCCGCGGCTCGACATCCTTCACCTGATCGCCATGAACCAGCTGACGGAACTGGACAAGCTCGTCGGCGAGGACGAGAAATTGTCGTTGGTCGCCCACGCCATCGCCGCCGGCCGCCTCAATTTCTCCGACCGCCGCGTCTCCCGCGCCGAGCCGAAAACAGGAGATTAGGCCTGGAAGCCGAGCACGAACCACGGGATGGCGCGCTAGTGGAATGAATTTGACATTCGATACCCGCTTGATGTCGGCTCGGAAATCGAATGTCAAATTTGAAAATTCCACTAGAATCAAAAGCTTGCTAGTGGTTTTCTGTTTCCAACATTTGCTCTCGGCCTGATACAAATCGGACGCAAATGTTGGAAACAAACCACTAGCTTCTCTGGTCTTTCCGGCCCGAATCACTACATTCGAAACCAATGTCCGGCTTTCCCGACGATATTCCCTTTTTCGACGAGGACCCCGCGCCCGCGCCGCGCCCCTCGGGCATCGCCGCGCGCGCCATGGCCGCCCGCCAGGGCGCTACCGCGCCGCGCTATCTCGAAGGCCTGAACCCGGAACAGCGCCTTGCTGTCGAAACGACGGAGGGGCCTGTGCTGGTGCTCGCCGGCGCCGGCACCGGCAAGACGCGCGTCTTGACCACCCGCATCGCCCATATCCTGGCCACCGGCCGCGCTTATCCCAGCCAGATCCTCGCCGTGACCTTCACCAACAAGGCGGCGCGCGAAATGAAGGAGCGCGTCGGCATTCTGGTCGGCGAGGCGGTCGAGGGCATGCCCTGGCTCGGCACCTTCCACTCGATCGGCGTCAAGCTTCTCAGGCGCCATGCCGAACTGGCCGGGCTGAAAAGCGATTTCACCATCCTCGACACGGACGATCAGGTGAGATTGATCAAGCAGCTGATCCAGGCCGAGGGGCTGGACGACAAGCGCTGGCCAGCGCGCCAGTTCGCGCAGATGATCGACGGCTGGAAGAACAAGGGCCTCGGCCCGTCCGAAATTCCGGAAGGCGATGCGAGAAGCTTCGGCAACGGCAAGGGCCGCAAGCTCTATACCGATTATCAGGAGCGGCTGAAGACGCTCAACGCCTGCGATTTCGGCGATCTCCTTTGCCACCCGATCCGCATCTTCCGCGCTCATCCGGACGTGCTGGCGGACTACCACCGCAAGTTCAAATACATATTGGTGGACGAATATCAGGACACCAACACCGCGCAATATATGTGGCTGCGATTGCTGGCCCAGCGGCCCAGACCCTCCCCCTTGAGGGGAGGGTCGGTCGGCGCAGCCGACCGGGGTGGGGTCGGTAGAGGAAGCGCATTGACGCCAGCAAGAAATGAAGAGTTCGACGATCAAGCGACCCCACCCGACCGGACTGGGTCCGGCCACCCTCCCCTCAAGGGGGAGGGAAAGTCGCCCGTCAATATTTGTTGTGTGGGTGACGACGACCAGTCGATCTATGGCTGGCGCGGGGCGGAAGTCGACAACATCCTCCGCTTCGAGAAGGACTTTCCGGGCGCGACCGTGATCCGGCTGGAGCGCAACTACCGCTCGACCGCCCATATCCTCGGCGCCGCCTCGCATCTGATCGCCCACAATGAAGGCCGGCTCGGCAAGACGCTCTTCACCGACGCCGCCGATCCCGAAGACGCCAAGGTGACGGTCCATGCCGCCTGGGATTCCGAGGAGGAAGCCCGCGCCGTCGGCGAGGAGATCGAGCAGGCGCAGCGTAACGGGCATAAACTCAACGACATGGCCATTCTCGTCCGCGCGTCCTTCCAGATGCGCGAGTTCGAGGACCGTTTCGTCACGCTCGGCCTCAATTACCGCGTGGTCGGCGGCCCGCGTTTCTATGAGCGCCTGGAAATCCGCGACGCCATGGCCTATTTCCGCGTCGTCGCGCAGGGCGCCGACGATCTCGCCTTCGAGCGCATTGTCAACGTGCCGAAGCGGGGCCTGGGCGAGGCCACCGTCCGCCAGATCCACGATACCGCCCGCGCGCTCGGCGTGCCCATGCTCCAGGCCGCCGAAAATTTGGCCGAATCCGACGAACTGAAGCCGAAGCCGCGCGCGGCGCTGCGCGAGGTTGCCGCCAATTTCGCCCGCTGGCAGAAGCTTTTGGAGACGAAGCCTCACACGGAGCTTGCGGAAATCATCCTGGAGGAATCCGGCTACACCGACATGTGGAAGAACGACCGCTCGGCGGAAGCGCCGGGACGGCTGGAGAATTTGAAGGAGCTGATCCGCTCCATGGAAGAGTTCGAATCGCTCCGCTCCTTCCTCGAACATGTCGCGCTGGTCATGGATGCCGAGCAGAATGAGGACCTCGACGCCGTCAACATTATGACGCTGCACTCCGCCAAAGGGCTGGAGTTCGAGACGGTCTTCCTTCCCGGCTGGGAGGAAGGGCTTTTCCCGCACCAGCGCGCACTTGACGAAGGCGGCCGCTCCGGCCTGGAGGAGGAACGCCGCCTCGCCTATGTCGGCGTCACCCGCGCCAAGAAGAATTTGCACATCTGGTTCGTCTCCAACCGCCGCATCCATGGGCTGTGGCAATCGACCATCCCATCGCGCTTCCTCGACGAACTGCCGGAGGATCATGTCGAAGTCGCGGATGCCGGCAATTCCTATGGCGGCTACAACGCGCCTTATGGCGGCTCTTCCTTTGCCGGAGGGCGCGGCGGCTTCTCGGGTGGTCGCCAGAACCCCTACGGCGCGTCGCGCTTCGATGACGCCGGCGCCTTCTCCAACACCTATGCGACGCCGGGCTGGCAGCGCGCCAGGGCGAACCGCACCGAAGCGACCGACCGCAACTGGGGCACGCGTTCCGGCCACCAACTCGAGCGGATCGGCTATGGCGAAGTCGATTCAGGCTTTGGCGCAGGACGCGGTTCGGTGAAGGGCCGCACGATCGACGGCGAACTGGTGGCGAAATCGGTTTCCGACACCCCCTCGCCTTTCACCATCGGCGACCGCGTCTTCCACCAGAAATTCGGCAACGGCAATGTGTCGGCCATCGACGGCAACAAACTCACCATCGATTTCGACAAGGCCGGCCAGAAGAAGGTGCTGGATGGGTTCGTGACGGCGGTGTGAGCCGCCGCAGCCTTTATCTGCCCCTGTGGGAAGGTTGTCGTATGACGAACAGCCCCTACCCCGCCATCGCCGCCCTGATCACCCGGCCGAGCCTGGCGATGCCTTCCTTCGCGGCTTTCTCATTGGCGAGCGAGAAGCTGAGCCGGATGGTGTTGGCGCCGCCGCCATCGGCATGGAAGGCCTTGCCGGGCACGAAGGCGACGCGTTCGGTCCTCACCGCGCGTTCGAGGAGCGCCGCGCCGTCAAGCCCTTCGGGCAGCGTCACCCAGATGAACATGCCGCCCTCCGGCTTCGTCCAGCTGACGCCTTCCGGCATTTCCTTCGCCAGCGCTTCCAGCACCCAGTCGCGCCGCTTGTGATAGTTCTCCCGCAGCATGGCCGTGTGCGGTTCGTAGCAGGCTTCGGCGACGCGATGGATGGCGATCTGGTTGATCGAGGGGCTGTGCAGGTCCGACGCCTGCTTCATCAGCACCAGCTTGGAGATCACCGGCTTCGCCGCGCAGACCCAGCCGACGCGCAGGCCGGGCGACAGCGTCTTGGAGAAGGTGCCGCAATAGATCGTGCGCGTCTGGTCGATACCGCCGGAGCGCTCGCAATCGATGGCGAGGATCGGCGGCACGGCTTCGCCGTCGTAGCGCAGCGCCTGATAGGCGGAATCCTCGATCAACGGGATGTCGAGTTCGGCGCAGAGGTCGAGCATGCGCTCACGCGCCGCGCGGTCGAGGGTCTCGCCGGAGGGATTGGAGAAATCGGGCGTCAGATAGGCCATGCCGACCCGGCCGCCCGCGGCTTCCGCCGCCTCGCGATAGGAAGACGGCGTCCGATTGCCGCCTTCGGGAACGAGCTGGTCGTAGCGCGGCTCATAGGCCGAAAAGGCCTGCAGCGCGCCGAGATAGGTCGGCCGCGTCACCAGCGCCGTGTCGCCGGGCGAGAGAAAAAGCTTGCCGAGATAGTCCAGCGCCTGCTGCGAGCCGGAGGTGATGACGATGTTTTCGGGGGCGCAGGCCACGCCGAGACCCGCCATGTGTTCCGCCAGCCATTCGCGGAGCGGCAGATAGCCTTCGCTCACCGAATATTGCAGCGCCGCGCCGGCCTCATCACCGGCCAGCAGCTCGGCATAGGCCTTGGCGAAGGCTTCGGAGGGAAAGAGCTTCGCATCGGGAATGCCGCCGGCGAAGGAAATGATATCCGGCTGGTCGAGCAGCTTCAGAAGCTCGCGGATTTCCGATGCCTGCATGCGGCTCGCGCGCCGCGCATACCGGTCGGGCCAGGACTGCATGGGACATTTCTCCAAAAATCACGCCTGGACTAAGCGCGAACCCTGATCCATGTCAATCTCACTGACCTATTCTTGGATTGTGACAGGAGTCGATCACGCTCGCCCCTTCGATCACAATCATCGTGTGTATGTCATTTTTAATTGCCCTGCTTCTTTCGTAGGTGCAAAGTTGAATGTCGGCGGCGATTGAACAGGGGTCGCCGGTTGGGGGCGAACACGTAATCATTCTTGCCCTAACAATTGGAGGACGTCATGGCTTCCACCCCGCATTATCCGCAATTTCTTAGACCAGCCGATTTGACGATGGTGAGACGGGTTTTGCAAAAAATCTGCGTGCAGAAAGCAATAGAAGTTCCAAGCGCGGAGGCCGAGACGCTTGCCGCCAATCTGATACATGCGTTCCAGCACGGAGCGCGTGAGGAAAAAGGGCTCCTCGAAGCGGCCGAGCAAACCCGGATACATTGAGCTATCGGCACGTTTGGCCGGCCCCTGGCGATTCAGCACGTCATATCGCGAAGACAAGCATTTCACCAAGGAACCTAATGCTTGCCCCGGAGTTCTTCACTCGCAAAATCCGGAGGCCTTGATGACAACAAGATATTTCTTCCACCTTCGTGAAGGCGACAAACTGACGAAGGACAGCAAGGGTGTCCTTCTGCCGCATCTCGAAGGCGCGATCGACACCGCCAAATTGCGCGCTTTTTCCCTCGTGGATGCCGCCGCACGATCAGGCCGGCCGATTCTTTGGGGCACCGAATATGAGGTGGAGGACGAGGACGGCCGTCTGGCGCTTGTCCTGCCTCTTTCGCATTTCGTGGAGGTGGCTCGGGCCGCCTGAAACGTAAATCACCATCATCACCGCCGCGCGGTTGCCGAACATTCGGCAGCCGGCTTTCCGTACGCGCAGCGGAAAATGGCATGAACGCCCCGGCTTGCCCGCTTGATGCCATCATTGCCCTTATCTCTGCCTGACACGACGGGACAGGGAAAAGAGCGATTGAAGGACTGGCATATCAACGCGGCACGTATTTCGGTGCTGGCCGCATTCCTGGCGCTTGCGGCTTGCGGTACGCTTCCCCAGCCTGGTCCAGGCGCCGGCGTATCGACTGCGGCGGCTCCGGCGCTGACGAAAATCCGCAGCGAAAACGGCCTTTTGGCGCTGGTACCGAATTCTCGACTCGAGCAGGCGGCCTTGCAACAGGCGACCTACATGGCGCGTTCCGGCGAACTTACCCATACGACCGGATGGCGCAAGGATTTCGCCTCGCGCATGCGCAAGGCGGACATCCATGGTTTCCGCGAGGAAAACATCGCTTATGGCCGTTTCGATTTAGCGAAGGTGCTGGACGTCTGGATGCATTCCCCACCGCATCGCAGGAACGTGCTCAATCCGAAGGTCACGCGCTACGGGCTTGCCTATGTCGATGACGGCAAGGGCGATGGCCGCCGCTATTGGGCGATGGTGTTCGACGACTGATCCTTGTTGACCGGATTACTTTTTCCCGGTTTCGGAGGCCGCGATATAGCGCGCGACGAAATCATCCAGTTCCGGGCGCTCGAGATCGGAAATCGCCCAATAATCGAACCCATTACCGCGCCAGTTCACCATATTGTAGCCATCGGCTTCACGATCCGCGGGTTTTGACATCTCTGCCCCCGCCGGTTCGGCCACCATCGTGATCAGATGCTCATTGTGACGATAGACGAGCGTCGGCACGGCGTGGCCCCTGATCACGTCGACACGACCGCCGACCAGAACGAATCCTTTCGCCGCGAGGTCGGGCGCCGGCGGCGACACGCCGATCCGGCTGTCGAGCCAGGGTTTTACAGTGTGGCGGCTCGACGAAGCGATATCGACCGGGCTTGCCGCAAGCAGGCTTCGCCGATGGCTGCTCGCAACGAGATCGGCGACGTCCTGGCTCACAATATTTGTCCCCAGCCAGTAGCCGCCGCTACCGGCCGCGAAAATGGCGACGAGGACGGAGGCGGCAAGCGCGCGCCAATCCGCTCGCCAGCGAGAAGAAGTCCGCCGGACGGAGGCCGTACCCCGGCCGGACACGCCGACGGCGGATTCGATCCTGCCGAGGAAATCCGCATCGATTTCCGGGCGTTCGAGCCGGCCAAGCGCCTCGCGCGTGGCGACGATTGCATCATAGTTTTTCCGTAGGATCGGCTCATCCGCCATGCGGCGTTCGAGCGCCGCCGCGGTCGGCGCATCGAGTTCGCCGTCGGCAAGCGCGTTCAAGAGCAGAAGGTCCGCCTCCGGCAATGGCCGCGCTTCAGCCATGATGGTCCTCCGCGATGGAGGCGGCGAGCAGCAGGCGCGCGCGGGAAAGGCGCGACATCACCGTGCCGATCGGGATTGCCAGCACATCTGCGATCTCGCGGTAGCTCAAATCGTTGAATTCCCGCAAGATGAGAACCTCCCGGAGTTGAACAGGCAAGGCCGTGACGGCGTCCCGAACGGCAGCCGCATCCGCCTTGCGGATCAGTTCGGCTTCCGGCGTCTGGGCCGGCATGTCGGAAGAAGCCGCTTCCCCCGTTTCGGCAAGCCGGTCCATTTCGTCGCCGGGCGTCAGCAGCCATTTCGGACGGTTTTTCGCCATCCAGGTAAAGGCGGCGTTCCGCACGATCGCCAGCAACCAGGGTCGGGGGCGCAGAATGGCGCCGCGCCCGATCGCGGCATATGCCTTGAGGCAAGCCTCCTGCACCACATCCTCCGCATCGTCGCGGTTGCCGGTCAGCCAGCGGGCGAAGGCTAGCGCATCCTTGAGATGCGGTATGACAAATTCCCGGAACCGGTCTTCCGGCTGATCCCCTGTCAAAGCGCTCGCGCCTTTCGCCGCCTCGGCCGACGGGCCGATATGGACCAGATCATTTGACGACGATTGTACCCTTCATGAACGGGTGGAGGCCACAGAAATACGTGAACGAGCCCGGCTTGGTGAAAGTCGCGGCGAAACTGTCGCCGGTATCGAGCGCATCCGAGCGGAAGCTGCCGTCGGCCGCGACGATGGTATGGACCATGTCGTCGGAATTGACGAACCGGACGGTTTCGCCGCGGGCGATCGTCGTCGTCTGCGGTTCGAAGGTGAAATTGGAGATGGTGACGCGCATCTCCTTTGCCAATGCGGGGCTGACGGGCTCGGAAAGAAAGATGACGGACGCCGCCGCGAGAGCGGTGAGGACAGGACTGGGACGGATGGCGCACATGAAAAATGTTCCTTCTAAGACGCGTGGATCGCGCGTTCAGGCGAGCGTGGTGTCGGTGACGGCGAGCCGTTCCTTGCCGATGGTGAAATCGACCGAGGTCAGGCCCAGCATCGAGCGCAACTGATCGGCGGGAACGATCATCGGCCCCGGCTTCTCCGCAGTGCCCGGCCTGGGCTGCGGGAAGGCGGTCGAACGCGCCGTATGGAAAGTCATGTTGCCTTCCACCTTCTGGACGATCTGATGGATGTGGCCGTTGAGCACGGTCACGGAGCCGAACCGCTTCAGGAGCATGAGCGCCTGAGCTGCGTCGTCCGTTCCCCAGCCCCATTTCGGATAAACCGCCCAGAGTGGGATATGGGCGAAAACGACGATCGGCGTCGATGCCGAACGGCCTTCGAGGTCATTCTTCAGCCAGGCGAGTTGTTCGGCCCCGAGATTTCCCAGCCCGCCGGCTTTGAGATCGACGACGTTCACCAGGCCGATGAAATGCACACCGCCCCGGTCGAAGGAATGCCAGCCTGCGCCAAGCGTGCCCTTGCCGTGGCGGGCGAGATATGCCTTGCCCTGTCCCGGATCGATCAGATCGTGCTCGCCCGGAACATAGGCGACGTCGAGGCGGGTAGTGCCGATGATCCGCGCGGCATCGTCGAACTCGCCATCTTTCGACAGATGGGTGATGTCGCCGGTGTGGATCATGAAAGTGGGTTTGACGGGAAGCGCCCTCACCTTGCCGATCGCCTCCGTCAGCGTATCGACAGCGGTTACTTCCTTTTCCTTGTCGAAGCCGACATGACTGTCGGAAATCTGCAGGAAGGTCATGCCGCCCTGCGAAGCCTCGGCGGCCTCAGCCGCGTCGAGCAGACTGAGCGATTTCGGAATTCCGCCGGAGACGGTCCACAAAACGCCGGTTCCGGCCCAAACCATGCATTCGAGTGCGTGTCTGCGGGTTAGGCCTGACCCGGAGCCATTTTCTCTTTCCTTGCCCATGCTCGTTCTCCTTCCGAACGTGTTGTCGTTCGAGAGGGAGACCAAGCGGGCGAGGCGTTTATTCCGCAGCTCCGTTCACGTCCTTGTGAGGATGGAAATTGAGCGGAACGACCCGAGCCATTCCAGAAGCAAGGCTTGTTTAGCGTTTGTGTCGGAGTTCTCAGTGCGCGTCCGTCTTGCCGGAGAAGAACAGCTTCTCCCACTTCTTCTGCGCCTTGTAACCTTCCCTGACGAAGGGAGTGAAAGGCGCGAGATTGAGAAGCGCGCTGTTGACGAGGCTTGCAGGGAACCGCGTCGGCTTGACGAAATCGACGAACAGCACCACCCGCACCTCATTGGAAAGGTTCCATGCCTCGTGGTCGTAGGCGTCGTCGAAGATGAGCACCTTGCCCTCGTCCCAATGGCAGATCTGATCGACGACACGGATCGCGACCTTGTCGCGTTCCGCCGGCACCTTCAGGCCGAGATGCAGCCGCAGAACGCCGTTATAGGGGCCGCGATGCGCCGGCAGGTGCTTTCCGGGCTCGAAGATCGAGAACATGGCCGCTTTCAGCCCTGGAATCTTCTGCAGGATGCGCCAGGTTTCCGGACAGGCCTTGACCCCACCCTCCGAGACCGTTCCGTAGCCGGTCAGCACGAATGTCTTCCAGTTGCGGTCGGTCGAGATGGTGCGGACATCCTCCAGTATTTCATGGAATCCCGGCAGATCGTCCTTGCGCGTCAGGACCTTGTCGAGTTCGGCGCGGATGAGGCGCCACTCCTTCTCGATATCTGCCGCCCAGGGGAAAGTCGCCGTATCGTGAACCGGAGGGTTGCCGACCTTGGAATATTTGAGATTGAGGCGTTCGGCCCAATCGACGAGAGCCTTGCCGAGCCGGAAGCCGAGTCCCGGTTTCTCCATGAAGTCATCGAGACCTTCGGTCCGGCTCTGCTGATCCAGTTTGGGTGAAACGGCTTTTTGGTCCATGGTAAATGCCTTGCTCTCAAAGCTCTTGCGATTGACCCTTCGCCGCCGCAGTGCGTCCTTCGAGGCTCGCTTTGCTCGCACCTCAGGATGAGGATCGTTGGTGCGACTCCAGGCGGAGACTCATTGGCACCTGCCTCCCTCATCCTGCGGTGCGAGCCCGAAGGGCGAGCCTCGAAGGACGCATCCAACACGAGAGTCGGACATGAGCACCGCTGGTACTAATCCTTCACGGCAGCGTCGTGAAGAGGAATTTCGCCGTCACTTTGACATGCGCGCCGGAATTTTAGCCGTCTGTCGAAAGCGGCGCGAAACGGGCGAGGATTTCAATCTGAAAAGACCGTCACGGTCCCGTCGGCCTCGATCTTCGCCGCCACGACCTGCGAGGCATTCGTCTTCTTCGATTTGAGCTTGGCGCTCAGGGCAGGATTGGACCGCAGCGCCGACTGCAGGGCTTTACGGTCCTGGCTGCTGTCCTTCATCGCATTCGCCACCGTGCGCGCATCATCCCCCTTGGCGATGTCGCTGATACGAATGACACGGACGCCCCTCACCTGCTTCATCGCGCTTAGAGCGGTTGCGCTACTGTGCGTTTGGGCAATGGCGGACAAAAGGCTGTTCATCGCATCGTCGCGCGCGATGCTCCCCGTCTTCTCATTATCCGGGGCGACGCCACCGGTATTCGGCGTCTCGCCCGATTTCGGCATGGCGGCCGCTGGCTGCTTCGCGCCGTGGCGGGACGCCGCATTCTGCGCCAGCGCCGGAGTTGAAATCGAGCCCGCCAAGAACAGCGCGGCGAGCGCCAGGGGAAGGGTTCGTCTCATCTGCCTCGTCCTTCTTCCGTGCTCATACCGGAAAGAACAGGGTCGATCGTGCTTTGGTTCCGAATCCCGGTTCCGAGCCTTGGCTTTGGGTGGCAGAGTCGCCGGCCTGGGATTCACAATTATCTACAACTTAAAATGGTATTCAAAATCGAGTAAAATACAATTAAAAAGCGAGAATATCGTCGGTGCAGGCAATGGTGCCTGCACCTTCCGCTTCACGCGGTTTACCTCCCCCCTTCCGTCATAACCACCCCCATGGCGGAAGGGGCCTTTGCGGAAGAACGCGATGCGGATCTGGTGGCTCGGCGTGGTTCTCTGTCTCCTTCTCGCCGGGCTTGCCCATGCGGAGACCGCCTCTTCCGAGGCCGCCGCGGATATCGCGGCCGCGACCAAGGACGCCACCGGATCGAGCGGCACGCAAGGCGCGATTTCGCTGGAAGAGCATTATACCAGCAACGCGCTCGACAGCGATCTGGAATTCCCGGACTTCTACCAGGATTTGCGCGGCTCGCTTTTCCATACTTTCGGAGAAGACAAGGGCTATGTCCGGCTCGGCGCCGCCTTCCAGGCAAAGACCTATGACCGCATCAAGATCGAGAACGACCAAAGCCTCATCCTCCTCGCCGAAGCCTATCGGCGCCTGACGAACCGGATTGAACTGCGCGGGACGCTGACCTGGCGGATTGCTTCGATTGGCGACGATCTGCGCATCGGCGATCTCGCCATCGGGACGCGGACGCTCAGCAACGATTTCGGCGGCGCGCTGCAACTCGGCTTCGATCTCGGAAGCGGCAACGTGCTGATCATCGAAGCGGGCGACACGATCGAGCGCTACGGTAAAGCGCGTTTTCAGCAGAACCTGATCGAACCTGCGAAGATCGAACCCGACCGGAACAGGCTAGCTCTCGGCGCCACATGGAGGCACACGGACGGCAGGTTGCGCTACGGGCTTGCCGCAAGCGCCGCTTTCGTCGGGACCGAGAAAATCGGCAATCCCCCAATCGCCTATTCGCTCGCCGAGTATGCGCTTCGCGGCGAGATCCATTATGAAACCGCTATCGGCACGACGGTCGAAGCGTCGTTAGGCATAGCAGCGCTGAGAGGCGCGCATGGTATTTATGAACAGACGAGGCCGGTCTACAGCCTGCTTGTGAAGCAGCCGATCGGGGGCGGCATCGAATTGCGCGGATCGCTGACGGGCGCCTATGACCTCCTCGACAGCGACGATTCTCTTGCCGGCTGGCGCCAGCGCCTCGAATTGGAGGCCAAATTCCCTTTCGCCGAGACAGTCGCGCTCGGCATCGGCGTTTTCCACCAGCGGGAAGACAATCTGCTCTTGAGGAACACGGAGCGCTCGAACGGTGTCTTTGTCGAGCTTGCCTATGATATACGCAAGAATGCGTCGCTTGTCGCGCGGGCGGATTTCAGCGAATGCAAGACATCCGTGGTCGATACAAAAAAGAAAACGCTCGACACGTTTCTCGGATTCCGGACGAAATTGTAAGGTCAGCCCCGGTTCATGTCTTCAGTGCGTCCTTCGAGGCTCGCTTCGCTCGCACCTCAGGATGTGGGAGTCCGGCGCCTTCTTATTCGGCCAAGGAGCACGTGCGGGGCTTCGCTCGCACCTCAGGATGAGGGAGTCCGGCGCCAGCGGTCCTCATCCTGAGGTGCTCGCCCAGAGGGCGAGCCTCGAAGGACGCACTACAACAACGGCCAATATCAGAGCCTCCATGTCGATTCCCAGGCCCCGGCACGGGGTAGGCAGGAGGGATGCCCCCTCCTGCCCTGGGCATCATGCCCACCGCCATGTCCCTAGTGGCGGTGGTGTCCGCCATGCCCGGTTCCGCCATCATTGCGGTTGTTGTTGCCGCTCAGGATACCGGACACGCCGATACCGCTCAGAACACCCGAAAGGATGCCGTTACCACTCAGGATACCGGAATTCCCGCTGAGGATCGGCGAACCGTTGAGCACGGAAACGCCGTTGAGCAGCTTGACATTGCCGAGGCCGATGGACGGCGACAGGTTGAGAAGCCCGCTCGACACGCCATTGCCGTTGGCCATGTACCGGTTGCCGAAGCTCGATCCCCAACCGCCGGCCTGGGCGGCGACGGTGGACAAGGAAACAGCAGCAGCGGCGATGGTGATGACAATCTTTCTCATGACGTATTCTCCCATTTCAGTGCAGTGTTTCCTTCCGCTCGACGATATTACCTCCGAGCACAGGGAACTACTTATGAGGGAGAAATACAACCTCTAATCGAAAGGATTTGTTAGCAATCTTTCTTTTATGGAAGTTAACCTCAATTCTTCAGGTTAATTGCTCCACTTTTCGATAAAATTTAAGATATCCATTTTTTGCATATCCGGAATCGCTTCGAAAAGCTTTTCCAGAGGCCAGTCCCACCAGGCAAGCGCCTCCACCCGGACGCTGATTTCAGCTGCAAAACGCGGTCGAATGATCCTGGCCGGCGCGCCGGCGACGATCTGATAGGCATCGACATCGCGCGTCACCACTGCGTTGGCCCCGACCGCCGCGCCGTTCCCGATCTTGATGCCCGGCAGCACCACGGCGCCATGTCCGATCCAGACATCGTGGCCGATGATCACGCGTTTCCGTCGTCTTCGTTCGCGAAAATCCTGATCCACGCCGAGATAGCGGAAATATTCGTTCGGCCGGTAGGTGATCTTGTGCGTTGTCGGCCGCTCCAGCGGATGCTCCAGCGCATTAATGCGCGTATTGGCCGCGATCGAGCAGAACTTGCCGATTTCCGTGTAAATCGCTTCCGCATTGCGCTCGAAATAGGAGAAGTCGCCGACCGTGACCTCTCGCAAAATCGTCCGTTCTCCAATCGCCGCACAGCGGCCGAGACGGCAGGACTTGAGTTCCGCCGTCGGATGAATGCGCGGTTCAGGGTCAAGAAAACGGAGGTCGGGCGAAGGGTTCATGCAAGCGCCTTACGCCAGCGATCCATCGCGCACAACAGCCGAGCCTTTCCAGTGATCCCGCGGAGTAGGCGGCGAAGCCTTATTGACCGGACTTTTTTGCCTGTTGGCCACCATTCGACTTATCGGAGGCGGCGTTGGGATCACCCTTCGACCACACGACCTGCTGGCCATAGAGCGGCACGGTCGAGATCGACATCTTCGCCGAACCGTTCTGCACCTGCCGGGAATGGGCGAGATAGATCAGCGTGTTGTCGGCCTTGTCGTAGATGCGGTTCACCACCTGCTTCTTCCAGACCAGGCTCAGCCCCTGCTTGAACACCTCCTCGCCCTTTTCGGAGAGGTTGATGTCGCCGATGGTGATCGGACCCGTCTGGCGGCAGGAAATGGCGGTGTTGGACGGGTCCTCGAACCAGTTGCCCTTGTGCAGTCGGTCGATGACGCTGCGGTCGAAATAGGCGATATGGCAGGTGACGCCATCCACCTTCGGGTCCTTGATCGCGTCCACGACGATATCGTTGCCGATCCAGTCGACGCCGACCTTTCCGACTTGCCTGGGCTCGGCGTCCTTGGCGAGGGACGGCGCGACGGAAAAGGCAAGCAGGGCCGCCGCAAGAGCGAAACCGATCGTTTTCATTGGAGGTTCCTCGATTGGACCAGAATGCCGGGGGCGAAGTTGGGGATGCCGCCGCCGAAATGCAACGGCTCTTGCGGCAAAGCGGCACCTTTGCCATATCCGCATTCGATCCTATGTTGCGCAATCTGCGGAAAACGGAGGCTGCCGTGCGTTATGAAGCGCGCGGATCGCCTCCGAGACAGGCCGGATAAGCTCATGATGCGTTCGATTTCCGTCGCCATCCTTGCGCTGATGATCGCGGGAATAGGCTGGCTGACCTTCGACTGGTACGCACAGCGCCATTCCGGCGAGGCCTTCGGCGCGCCCTTCCAACTGGTTGACCAGTTCGATAAGCCGATCACCGAAGCGGCTTTCCGGGGCCATCCGACCGCGCTTTTCTTCGGCTATACCCATTGCCCGGAAGTCTGCCCGACGACGCTTTTCGAGCTCGATGGCTGGCTGAAGAAACTCGGGCCGCAGGCAAAGGACGTGAAAGCCTATTTCATCACCATCGATCCGGAGCGCGACACGCCCAAGGTCATGGACCAGTATGTCAGCAACGTCTCGAAGCGCATCATCGGCATTTCCGGCGATCCGGCGAAGGTGGAAGCGATGGCGAAATCCTTCGGCATCTATTTCCGCAAGATACCGGGCGACACAGCCGACGATTACACGATGGACCACACCGCCTCGATCCTGCTGCTCGACCGCAACGGCGCCTTTGTCGGCACCATCGCCTATGGCGAGGACGAGAAGGCGGCCATGGCCAAGCTGAAACGCCTGGAAGCGGGCGCCTGACCGGATAGAAACGATTGCCTCAGACCCGCTTTTATTTCGCCGCGGCTGGCGACGACGCCCGCCGCGCTTACCAAGAACTCGAAAGCGCTTTCGAGGACGAGGGCCTGCCGCTCGCCATCGTCGAACTCGATGAGAAGCGCGATCTTCACGAGATTTCGGTTTACGCCGAAGAGAATCCGAATGCCGTCGGCGAAAAGATCGCCGAGATATTGGGGCGCACCCTGTCTTCCGTTCCTCCGGTCGAAAGCGAAATATTGCCCGACATCGACTGGGTGACGAAATCTCTTGAAGGCCTTGCGCCGGTCCGAACCGGCCGTTTTCTCATTCATGGGTCGCACGACAGGGCGAGAAAACGCATCGGCGATATCGGGATCGAGATCGATGCCGGGCAGGCCTTCGGCACCGGCCATCACGGCACGACGTCGGGCTGCCTCGACGCGCTCTGGCAGGTCGCGCGCCGTGAACGGCCGCGCAACGCGCTCGATCTCGGCACGGGAAGCGCGGTCCTCGCGATCGCGCTGGCGAAGATCGCCCGCATCCCCGTCCTTGCAACCGATATCGATCCGGTCGCCACGAAGGTCGCTGCGGGGAATGTGCGCCTGAATGGTGTCGAAGCGTGGGTGGAAACGCGCTGTGCCGCTGGCTTTCACGATCCCTTGTTCGGAGAGCGTGGTCCCTTCGATCTCATCGTGGCCAATATCCTCGCACGGCCGCTGATGAAGTTCGCCCCCTCAATGGCGCTTCACCTTTCGCAAGGGGGCTCGCTCATCCTTTCCGGGATTCTCGACCGTCAGCGCCGCGCGGTTATCGCGGCCTATTCGACACAGGGCTTTCGCCATGTCTCGACGCTATCGAGGGAAGGATGGGTGACGTTGCACATGAAGCGCTGACGCCACCCGGATCCGCACGCGTCAGACGCGCCGCATGAAATGCGCGATCAGCGAGATGATCAGCAGGATCAGGAAGATATAGAAGATGATGTGGGCGATGCCTGCCGCCGCGCCGGCCACGCCGCCAAAACCGAGCGCGCCGGCGATGAGTGCGATGATGAAGAACACGAGTGCCCAGTAAAGCATTGTCGACCTCTCCTTTTAATTCGGTTGGACGACAACGCCTCCGCTCTTAACTTGTTCCATCGTTTCGAGGACTGCCTGGACGACGCCTTCTCAGAAGAAGAACGGCTGCGCCCCGCGGGATCTGCTTTCCAAATCCTCGCGCCGGTAGCCATGGGCGCGCAGGGTCTCGTCGTCGAACCGGAGGAGCGCCGAACTGAGATAGCGGTCGGCCTGCGCGCTGCGCGCCGCCACCACGGCCTCGAAAGCGTTGCGGAAGAAGCGTCCTTTTGCAGTCCTTGCCATATCGGCCTCCATAAGCCCGGCGTTCATTTCCGGCGATAAAGGTAAGTAATACTGACCAATTTCACAATTGCGCTTTGTGCATTGCAGCATTTCCGTTTTGCATGGACGTCCGAAATTACCGGGCAGCGTTGCAAGCTTGTCGCTGGGCAGTTACCGTCTGCCGGCTGTTTCACTTTCCGAGAGCCTTTCCATGTTCCAGTCATTCGATGTCAAAACAGACCCCGCGCAGGGCCGGGAAAGGCTACCCCGTCTGCGCCAATGGCTGGAGGAGCGTAAGCTGGACGGCTTTCTCGTCCCCCGCGCCGACGAGCATCAGGGCGAATATGTTCCCGCCTGTTCGGAAAGGCTGCGCTGGTTGACGGGATTCACCGGATCGGCGGGCGTGGCGATCGTCATGGCTGAAAAAGCATTTCTCTTCGTGGACGGCCGCTACACGCTCCAGGCGCGCGAACAGACCGACCAATCGCTCTTCACGATCGAAAGCCTGATCGATCTCCCGCCCGAGAAATGGCTGCGGCTCCATCTTGCCAAGGGAATGCGGATCGGTTTCGATCCCTGGCTCCACACGATCGGCGAGGCGGAACGGCTTGCCGGTTCAGCGAAGGAGAAAGGCGCGGAACTCGTCGCCCTCGAACGGAACCCGGTCGACCTTCTCTGGAGCGACCGGCCCGAACCGCCGATCGAGCCGGTGGAAATCCATGCCAGGGAATATGCCGGCGAACTCGCCAAGGACAAGCTCAAACGCCTGGCGAATGCTGTTAGCGACAGCGGCGCCGCTTGCACGGTGCTTACCGACCCGTCCTCGCTCGCCTGGGCCTTCAACATCCGCGGGCATGACGTGCCGCATACGCCGCTGGCGCTTGGTTTCGCCTTTATCGCCGCCGACGGCGCGCACCGCTTTTTCATGGACGAGCGCAAACTGTCCATCGAAGTAAAGGCCTATTTGACCCAGCTTGCCGATCTTCTTCCACCGGAGAGGCTGGAGTCGGACCTGATCGCGCTGGCGAAATCCGGCGCCACGGTCGCGTTGGATCCGGTGCTGGCGGCCGATCGCCTGCGGCAACTGGTCGAGGAGAATGGCGGCAAGGTGATCGCGCTTTCCGACCCGGCGCGGCTTCCGCGCGCAACCAAGAACGAGGCTGAGATCGCCGGGGCGAAGACGGCGCACAGGCGCGACGGCGCTGCGGTGACGAAATTCCTCGCCTGGCTCGACCGCCAGCAGCCCGGCGCACTGGACGAGATCGGCGTCGCAACCGCGCTCGAAGAGTACAGGCGGCGGACAGGCGAGGACTTACAGATGCCGTTGCGCGACATCTCCTTCGATACCATTTCCGGAGCGGGCCCGAACGGCGCTATCATTCATTATCGCGTCACCACGAAGACGAACCGGACGCTGCGGGCGGGCGAGCTCTATCTCGTCGATTCCGGCGCGCAATATACGGACGGCACGACCGACATCACCCGCACCATCGCCATCGGCCAGCCGACGGAGGAAATGCGGCAGCGCTATACGCTTGTCCTGAAGGGCATGATCGGCATTTCGATGCTGCGCTTCCCGATCGGCACGCGCGGCTCCGATATCGATGCGGTCGCGCGCGTGGCGCTGTGGAGGGCCGGCCTCGACTACGCCCATGGCACCGGCCATGGCGTCGGCTCCTACCTTTCCGTGCATGAAGGGCCGCAACGCATCTCGCGCATGGGAACGGAGAAGCTTCTCACCGGCATGATTCTCTCCAACGAACCCGGCTACTACAAGGAAGGCCATTACGGCATCAGGCTGGAAAATTTGATCCTCGTCACCCCGATCGAGGAGGTGAAGGGCGGCGACATCGCCATGCATGGCTTCGAGACGCTGACGCTCGCGCCTTTCGATCGCCGCCTTATCGACAAGCGCCTGATGGCGGCGGAGGAAATCGCCTGGCTCGACGATTACCACGCAAAGGTCTTCTATGAGATCGCGCCGCTGGTGGATGGCGAGACGCTGAAATGGCTGGAAGCGGCGACCGCGCCGCTGGCCTGATTCCCATCATAGGGGCAGGCGATCGGCACTGGTTGCGTTCAGCCTTGCTTGCAGACCATCCTGGTCTCCGACCTGATCCCGTTCACAGTCGTTGTCCCTTCGATCGCCACGCCTTTTCCGCGCGCCTCCGCGCGCAGTTTGGCCAGTTCTCCTTCGCATGCGGAGCGAGACTTGTAATGCGTTGCATGGAACGGCGTGCAGAAATTCATGTCGGGATGGCCGGCATAGGTGCTGCAAAGCAGGATTGCGAAGAGCATCGCGCATTCTCCTGTGATTCCCTCGAGACAATATGCATTTTCGTCCCGATGGTCATCCTGTTTGCCTATCCCATGAACTGGCGCAACACGATCAGCGCTATCGCGCCGGTCAGAAACATTTCCAGCATGCCGCGCCTGAGCGCTACCAGCCCGGCGGCCACCAGCGCAACGATTTCCGCCGGTCCGGTCGAGAGCAGTTCCGGCGCGACCAGGGTTGTCAGCACCGCCGCCGGCACGGCATCCAATGCCGCCTCGACACGTGGCGGGACATTTTCGAAGCGCGACAGCACCAGATGTCCGCCGATCCGCGTCAGATAAGTGAGCACGGCGCCAGCCACTATGATGAGGATCGTCGTCATGGCTCGCTCCGCTCCGCCGTCATCGCGAGATCGCGGGGCGTCTGCCGCTTGGCGGGCATGCATGCCGCCAGTGCTATGCCGGCAAGCGCGCCGAGCGAGACATGCCAGGGCGAACCCACGAATTTATAGGCGAGCATCGATCCGGCGGCGCTGGCGAGCACCACCGGCAACCAGAGCGGACGTTGGCGGAACTCCATGACGAGCCCGAGAAAATAGATCGGCAGAAGGAAATCGAGCCCAAGCGCCTCCGGATTGCTGATCAGCCGCCCGAACAACCCTCCCAGCAGCGCCTCCGCGACCCAGGTGACATAGAGCGCCAGCCCCATGCCGAGATACCAGGCGAAACCCACCTTCCCCGTCTCTTCGACCCGGCGCTCCGCTTCCGCATATTGCGGATCGGTGAGCAGGAAGAAGGCGACCGCCTGCTTTACGCTCGGCCAGCGGGCGAAATGGCGTCCGATCGCCGCGGAATAGAGGACATGGCGGAAATTCACCGCGAAGATCGAGAAGACGATGAGCGCCGGCGAAATCTTCTGGCCGAAGAGCTCGATGCCCACCATCTGGCTGGCGCCGCCGAAGATCGTGGCGCTCATCAGCACCGCCTGCCCGAGCGAAAGCCCGTTATCCACCGCCAGCGCGCCGAAAAGCAATCCGAACGGGACGACCGCCACGATGATCGGGATGCCGGCGCGCACGCCGCGCCAGAATTCTCTCTTCGCGTTCTCTTCGCTCATGACTGTCTCCGGAAGGCGCGGAAAATAGGCATGCAACCACAGGCATGTCACATCAATAATGCTGATGGCTGGATGAAAGGATTTTTGGAAAAAGATTACATCGCAGGTTCCGGGTTCCGAGCTGTCAGTGCAGCAGTGCGTCCTTCGAGGCTCGCCCTTGGGCGAGCACCTCAGGATGAGGAAGGTTAGCGCCTGACTCCCTCATCCTGAGGTGCTTGCGAAGCGGGACATCGACGACGTCGCCATCCGTGAAAGCGCCTGACTCCCTCATCCTGAGGTGCTTGCGAAGCAAGCCTCGAAGGACGCACTGAATCGCCATCGATCAAAAACCGATCGATCGCTCTATCCCTCGCCCCCAGTCGAGCAGCGGCCAGGCGCGTCGCGCGAAATCGACCAGTTCCTCCGCAAGCTCCGGCCGATGAATGCCGGCGGGATCGATTTCATGCCGGAGGATGAAATGCCTGTTGCGGATCGCGTCCGCCAGATCGGCATCGCTGATATGCTCAAAGCCCGCGGGCATGCGCTTGAGCTTTTCCTGATCGTCGAGAACGAGGCCGTTGCGCCCGAGTTTCTTCACCAGCGCGCGGAATTCGTCCGGCCGCGCGCCGATGGCATGGCGCATGGCCTGCAAAAGTTCCTTCGAAGGCTGCCACCACGCGACGCCGGCGAAGCAGCGATCGAGCCCGAAATAGATGAAGAGGACGCCCTGCTCCATCTTCGTGCCGTCCGGCGACAGGATGGCCGACACATGCGTGTTGTAGGGCCGCTTGTCCTTGGAGAAGCGGACATCGCGGTTGATACGGAAGAGCGACTTCTTGCGGTCGCCTTTGAGCCCCAATCCTTCCTTGGCGAAACGTTCAGTCAATACTTCGACAAGATCGCCAAGCGGTTCCTTCAATTCACGCTCGAAAAGGGCCCGGTTCTCATGGAACCATTCGCGGCTCTGGTGGAAATCAAGCGCCTTCAGGAAGGGAATCGCCTTCTCGCCAAAGCCTTTGAACGCCGCCATCAGGACACGCCCTTGACACGTTCGAACCAGCCGGCTTCGTCGATCACCTCTATGCCGAGTTCGGCCGCCGTTTTCAGCTTGGAGCCGGCGCCGGGACCGGCGACCACCAGATCGGTCTTCTTCGACACCGAGCCTGCGACCTTGGCGCCGAGCCTTTCGGCCATGGCCTTCGCCTCGTCGCGCGACATCTTCTCCAGCGCGCCGGTGAAGACGACGGTCTTGCCCGCGACCGGCGACGACAATTGCGCGACGGGCTCCTTGTCGAGCGGCGCCACTTCGGCCAGCAAATCGTCGACGACCTTGCGGTTATGCTCCTCGGCAAAGAACTCGACGAGCGCTTCGGCGACAATCGCGCCGATACCGTTGACGCCGACGATTTCCTGCCACTCGGCATTGCCCGGATCGCCCTTGCCTTCGGGCAGATGCGCACCTTCCGCCGCCTTGCGCAAAGCGTCGAAACTGAGGAAATGGCGGGCAAGGCGTCTGGCATTGGTCTCGCCGATATGGCGGATGCCGAGCGCGTAGAGAAGGCGCGCCGTCGCCACCTGGCGCCGATCGTCGATGGCCGCGAAGAGCTTGCGCACCGACACGGCGCCGAAGCCCTCGATGTTTTCGAGCTTGGTCAGCGAGCCTTCCTGCCGCTTCTGGAGCGTGAAGATATCGGCCGGCGAGCGGATACGGAGCGAAGGATCGTCCTGGTTGAAGAAGAATTCGATCTGCTTTTCGCCAAGTCCCTCAATGTCCATGGCGTTGCGCGAGACGAAATGACGGATGCGCTCCACCGCCTGCGCCGCGCAGATGAGCCCGCCGGTGCAGCGGCGCACCGCCTCCCCTTCCTCGCGCACGGCGCTCGAATCGCAGACCGGGCAACGGTCGGGGAAGACATAGGGCGCCGCATCCGCGGACCGCTTTTCCGGCACGATGCCGAGGATTTGCGGAATGACGTCTCCGGCGCGCTGAACGATGACGGTGTCGCCGATGCGGATATCCTTGCGCGCGATCTCGTCCTCATTGTGCAAGGTGGCGTTCGTCACCACGACGCCGCCGACCGTGACCGGCTCCAGCCGCGCCACCGGGGTCAGCGCGCCGGTGCGGCCGACCTGGATGTCGATCGCCTTCAGCACCGTCGTGGCTTTCTCGGCGGGGAATTTGTGCGCCGTCGCCCAGCGCGGGCTGCGCGAACGGAAGCCGAGCCGTTCCTGCAGGTCGAGCCTGTCCACCTTGTAAACCACCCCATCGATGTCATAGGGCAGTTCCGCCCGCATCGCCTCGATCTTGCGGTACCGCGCCAGCATCTCATCCAGAGAATGGCAGCGCACCATCAGATCGTTGACGGTGAAGCCCCAATCGGCGAAGCGCCGCACGGCGTCATACTGCGTCGCGGCCAAGGGTTCGCTCAGGTCGCCCCAGGCATAGGCGAAGAATTTCAGCGGCCGCGAGCGCGTGACGGCGGGGTCCTTCTGCCTCAGGCTGCCGGCGGCGGAATTGCGCGGATTGGCGAAGGTCTGGCCCGTCTCGGCCATCCGCTCATTAAGCTTGAAGAAGTCGTCGCGGCGCATATAGACCTCGCCGCGCACCTCGACGATTTCCGGATAGTCTCCCTCCAGTTCATTGGGAATCTGGTCGATCGTGCGGATGTTCGCCGTCACATTCTCGCCGGTCGTGCCGTCGCCGCGTGTCGCGCCGGTCACGAGCCTGCCCTTCTCGTAGCGCAGCGACATCGACAAGCCATCGATCTTGGGCTCGGCCGTGAACACCAGTTCCGCATCCGCCGGCAAGGCCAGGAAACGGCGCACCGAAGCGACGAAATCGGCAACGTCCGCATCGGAAAAGACATTGTCGAGCGACAGCATCGGCTTGACATGGACCACAGCGCTAAAGGTGCCCGAAGGCGCCGCGCCGACGCGCCGGGAAGGCGAATCCGCGCGGACCAATTCGGGGAAACGCGCCTCGATCTCGGCATTGCGGCGGCGCAGCGCGTCATATTCCGCATCGGAAATAGCCGGCGCATCCTCGGCATGATAGCGCTCGTCATGGAAGGCGATTTCCCTCGCCAGCCGCTCGAGCTCGGCTTCGGCGTCGTTCTCGGTCAGATCATCGACTTGTATCAGGGTCTCGGCCATGGCTCGATGCTCAAGCTCGAATTGTCTTCGGTGCGTCCTTCGAGGCCCGCTACGCGGGCGCCTCAGGATGAGGGAGTCTGGCGCATGTCTCCCTCATCCTGAGGTGCGAGCCCAACGGGCGAGCCTCGAAGGACGCATCTCTTCCCAAAAAGCCGGGAAAAGTAAACTATGAAGAGCGTGATGCCCCGTTCTACTGACAGGGGCATTCAACTGACAGCGGCGTTTTCCCTCAAGAGCCGCTCCGCCGCCGCCCTCGCCTCTTCCGTCACGGTCGCGCCGGCGAGCATGCGGGCAATCTCCTCCTGCCGGGCCGAACGTTCGAGCGCCTCGACGCCGGTCGAAACGCGGTCGGCATCGCCCGTCTTGGAAATGAGGTAGTGGGTCTCCGCGCGCGCCGCGACCTGCGGGGCATGCGTCACGGAAAGCACCTGGACGCCCGCCGAAAGCCGCGCCAGCCTTTGCCCGATCGCATCGGCGACCGCACCGCCGACGCCCGTGTCGATTTCGTCGAAGACCAGCGTCGGCGCTGAGCCGCGGTCGGCGAGCGCCACCTTGAGCGCGAGGAGAAAGCGCGACAACTCACCGCCGGACGCCACTTTCATCATCGGCCCGGGACGCGTGCCGGGATTGGTGCGCACCCAGAACTCGACCTGATCGATTCCGTCCTGCGTGCGATTTTCCGGATCGCTCTCGATTTCGACGATGAACTGGGCGCGGTCGAGTTTCAGCGCCGGCAATTCCGCCATGACCGCGCGCGTCAGCCCCTCGGCCGCGAGGCGCCGCTGCTCCGACAGTCTTTTCGCCGCGCGATCATAGGCGTCGCGGCCTTCAATCGCTTCCTTTTCGAGCGCGGCAAGGCGTTCCGCGCCGGCATCGAGATCGGCGAGGTCGGCGAGCATTGTATCGCGGAGCTTGGCGAGATCATCGACAGCGACATTGTGTTTCCGTGCCGCCGCGCGCAGCGCGAAAAGCCGCTCTTCCGTTTTTTCCAGGCGCTCAGGGTCGAACTCGCTTGCCCGGATCGCCGCATCGACCGCCGATTGCGCGGCATCGAGCGACAGAAGCGCCTCATCGAGCGCCGCGACGACGGGATCGAGCAGCGCCGGATTGTCGGCCGCCTTGCGCTGAAGGCGCCGAAAAAGGCCGGACAGTTGCGGCAGGGGCGAACCGGCGCCGGAAAGCACCTCCTGCGCATCCTGGATGTCGCTTGCGGTCTTTTCGGCGCGCATCATCCGCGCGCGCTCTTCCGCAAGCGCCGTTTCCTCATCGGGCTGCGGATCGAGCTTCGACAGTTCGGCAACCGACGATCTCAGGTAATCCGCTTCCCGCGCCGCCGCCTCGACCCGCGCGCGATGGCGCGCCAGTTCCTGTTCCGCTGCCCGCCAGCGCCGCCAGGCCTCGCCCATCTGGGTAACATCGGTCGAATGCAGCCCATAGGCATCGAGCAACTGGCGATGGGCGGCGGCATCGACCAGCGCCCTCTCGGCGTGCTGGCCGTGAATCTCGACCAGCGCGTGCCCCAATTCCCGCATCAGCGAAACGCTGGCGGGCTGGTCGTTGATGAAGACGCGGCTGCGGCCGTCGGCCGTCTGCACGCGCCGCAGGATGATATCGCCATCGTCTTCCATCGCATTGTCGGCGAGAAGAACGCGCGCCGGATGATGCGCCGGTACGTCGAAGACAGCCGTTACCTGTCCTTGCTGGGCGCCGTGGCGGACAAGGGCGGCATCGCCACGCCCGCCGAGCGCCAGTGACAAAGCGTCGAGCAGGATGGATTTCCCCGCACCGGTTTCACCGGTGAGCACCGAAAGGCCGGCCGAAAACTCAAGGTCCAGCCGCTCGATCAGGACGATATCGCGGATCGAGAGCCTTGCGAGCATGGCGCGCCGTTAACTGCCGGTCCCTATGATCGCGGCCGCGGCTTTCGATATCCAGGACTGCTTGTTCTCCTTGGGCGAAAGTCCGCCCGATTGCAGGAGAGCATAGGCGTCCTTGTACCATTTGCTATCGGGATAGTTATGGCCGAGCACGGCAGCAGCGGTCTGCGCCTCGGATTGGATGCCCATCGCCATATAGGCCTCCGTAAGGCGCTCAAGCGCCTCCTCGACCTGCCGCGTATCGGAATAATTCTCCACGACGTCACGGAAGCGATTGATCGCCGCTATATAGTCACGCTTTTCGAGATAATAGCGCCCGATCTGCATGTCCTTGCCGGCAAGCTGATCGCGCCCGAAGCGGATTTTCGTCTTGGCGTCCTCGACATAGGGCGAATCGGGCCAGCGCTGCACCAATTCCTTCATCGTATCGATCATCTGACGCGTGTCCTTCTGGTCCTGCGTCACGTCGCGGACCTGCCGGAAATAGCTCAATCCGATGAGATATTGCGCATAAGCGGCGTCATCCGTCGAGTTGTACAGCGTCACATAACGCTTCCCGGCGTTGATCGCGTCCTGGTAATTGCCCTGGCGATAGTTCGTGAAGGCGCTCATGAGCATCGCCTTGCGCGAATATTCCGAATAGGGGTGCTCGTCCTCGATCGCCTTGAATTTGGCGCTCGCCTCCTTCATTTTTCCGGCGTTCAGGTTGGCCAGCCCCTGATTGTACAGCACGTCCGGCGGATCGTTGGGCGCCACATATTTGCTGAGATCAATATCCTTGTCGGAGTTGCAGGCCGCGAGAAAAAGCGGAAGAGCCACGGCCGAAAGCGCAATCACGCTCATACGGGGAAATCTCTTCGCCCCAGCGTTTTTCCTGAATGCCATGGTCGATTTTTGCCCCTTCGGCGCAATCAGATCAATTTGCAAGCGCGCCGTGGTAAACCACAACGGCCGGTCCCCGGCAATGCTATCGACACGCATTGGCGCATTTTTGTGGCGAAGTTATCCCCTGACAAGCCACAGCGCGACCGTGGCGGCAGGATCAAAGTGCCCAGGGAGCGAAAACCGGTGCATTGACCGCCACCATCTCCGCGCCGCGTCCGCGCGAGCGAGGATTCGTCTCTACGATCTCGAAGGCGGACGGATCGGAAAGCAGGCCGCGCAATGCAGTCGAATTGAGCTTGTGCCCTCCCCTGTAGGAACGGAAACAGCCGATAAAACGGGCGCCTGCGAGCGCCAAATCACCCATCGCATCAAGCATTTTATGGCGGACGAACTCGTTCTGGTAACGGAGCCCCTCGACATTGATGATGCGACCGTCATCGCCGATGACAACGGAATTTTCCAGCGACGAACCGAGACAGTAGCCGGCAGCCCAAAGTTGCTCGACCTGCTTCATGAAGCCAAAGGTGCGCGCCCGCGAAATCTCCCTGCGGAAAATTTCGGCGCTCAAATCCAGTTCCAGACACTGCCTGCCGATGGCGGGGCTCTCGAAATCGATATCGATCTCGAAGCGGGTTCCATCATAGGGCTTGAATTCCGCCCAGGAGGCGCCGTGCTCGAAGCGAATAGGTTTGATCACGCGGATATAGCGTCGCTTGACCGGCAACAATTCAAGCCCGACTTGGTCGAACGCCTCAACCAGAAGAGCAGCACTGCCGTCAAGGATCGGTGCCTCCGTGCCATCAACCTCGATCATCACATTATCGATGCCGAGACCGAACAATGACGCCATTACATGCTCGACAGTGGCGACATGCGCCCCTGCCGGATCACCAAGCACGGTACGAAGTTCGGTTCCGCCGACTTCCGATGCCAGCGCGCGAATCTCGACGCTCTCGCCGTCAGGCCCGGTACAATGGAAGACCACGCCCGTATCGGGATCGGCCGGCGTGAAGTGAATAGAAACCGGTTTGCCGCTGTGCACCCCCACGCCAGACAGACTGACGCGCGACTTCACAGTGGACTGATATTCCCGGAATTCGATGCCCATGACCCGCACCAATCAATTCCGCCCTTCGGTGAAGCGGAATGAAGCAGATATTCTTATCGCCGGGAGGAGAAACAACCCCAAAGAATCTCCAGTCCCAACTTTATTCGGGCCGGAACATAGTAGCCGCAAAGGGGCACACCAAATCACGGTTTTTTACCCCGTGTTACAGGAACGATTTGCGCCACTTAAATTCAAGCGCCTGTTTTTATTCCCTTTTTTTTCACAAAAAAGGGCAGAAGTCGAGACTTCTGCCCTCACATTTCGTGCTGCTTTGTAATGCTGTCAGTTTGCCTGGCGCCGCAGGAAAGCAGGAATTTCGAGCTGGTCGTCCTCATGCGCCGTCCTCGGCTGCTGGGCGACGCGGCCATGGTCATCGAGTTGCCCACGGCGAGGCGCATAGACCTGCGGGTCCTGGCTCGACAGGCGGCGCGCCTCGGGCGCGGGCTGACGAAGCTTCGGCTCGCGCGGCTGCGCCGGCTGGAGCCTCGCCGGCTCTTCCTCGCGGCGCGAAAGGCCATGCGTCAGGCGCTTCAGGAGACCCATCGGCCCCCGGTCCTCCTGTTCGGCGGCGGGCTGACGGCTGGCCTCGAGTTCGGCGCGCACCGCCGGCGGGAAGTCCTCGACACGCGGCATGCGTGGTGCGGAAGCGACAGGCTGCGCCGGGATCGGCGCCGCGGCCGGCGCCGGGGCAGGCGCGGGTTGAGCAACCGTCTGCTGCGGGTGATATTCAGGAGCCGGAGGCGCCTGGAAGATCCTGCTCTGCGGCCGGAACTCCTCGGTTGCGGCCTGGGGAGCCGGTTGAGACGCCGCCTCAGCCATGCGGATCGTCTCCGCGATCGGGTCACTTATCGGCCTGGCTTCGGCACGAGCCACTTCTTGAGCCGGTTGGGCGATCGGAGCGGCCGGACGGACGTCGGCGGCCGGACGCTGCGCAATCGGCTTGGGCGCGGCCTGGCGGACCGGAAGCGGCTGGGGCGCCATGTCGGAAGCGAGCTTGTCGATGCCGGTGGCGACGACCGACACGCGGATGACCCCTTCCAACTCCTCGTCGAAAGTCGCGCCGAGAATGATGTTGGCGTCCTGGTCGACTTCCTCGCGGATGCGGGTCGCTGCCTCATCCACCTCGAAGAGGGTGAGATCGCGGCCGCCGGTAATCGAGATCAGCAGGCCCTTGGCGCCCTTCATCGAGGTCTCGTCGAGAAGCGGGTTGGCGATTGCCGCCTCCGCCGCCGCCATGGCGCGTCCCTCGCCCGAGGCTTCGCCCGTTCCCATCATCGCCTTGCCCATCTCGCGCATGACGGAGCGGACATCGGCGAAATCGAGATTGATCAGGCCTTCCTTCACCATCAGGTCGGTGATGCAGGCGACACCTGAATAGAGCACCTGGTCCGCCATCGCGAAAGCATCGGCGAAGGTGGTCTTGTCATTGGCGATCCTGAAGAGATTCTGATTCGGGATCACGATCAGCGTATCGACGCATTTCTGCAGTTCCTCGATGCCGAGATCGGCGGTCTTCATGCGCCGCTGACCCTCGAAATGGAACGGCTTGGTGACGACGCCGACAGTCAATATGCCTTTCTCCCGAGCAGCCCTGGCGACGACCGGCGCCGCGCCCGTTCCGGTGCCGCCGCCCATTCCGGCGGTGACGAAGCACATATGCGTATTGGAGAGGTGATCGACGATCTCGTCGATGCACTCTTCCGCCGCGGCCCGTCCCACTTCCGGCTGCGAACCCGCGCCGAGCCCCTCGGTCACATGAGCGCCGAGTTGGATCAGCCGCTCCGACTTCGACATGGTGAGCGCCTGCGCGTCGGTATTGGCCACGACGAACTCGACGCCGCGCAGGCCCGCCGTGATCATGTTGTTGACGGCATTGCCACCCCCTCCGCCAACACCGAAAACGGTGATGCGCGGCTTCAGCTCGGTAATGTCCGGCTTCTGCAGATTGATCGTCATTGTCCTCGTCCTTTGCCTATTCTGCCGCGCAGCCATACCGGCGACGCTGGGACCCACCCCGTTGAACTAAAAACTATCCCGTAACCACTGACTCATGCGGTGCAGCCGGCCCCCTGTGCCGGTCATGCGCTGACTGAACGCGCCCGCCGCAAACTTACTCTCGAACGCCGCGACCTGCGGATAGATCATCAATCCGACCGCTGCCGCGAATGCCGGTCCTTTCGCCGCTTCCGGAAGACCGGCGACACCGAGCGGACGGCCGATCCGGACATTGCGTCCGAGAATACGCCGTGCCGCTTCGGGCAGTCCCGTCAATTGGCTCGCGCCGCCCGTCAGGACCACGCGCTTGCCGACATTGTTGCCGTAACCGGAGCGGTTCAGCCGGTCACGGATGATTTCGAGCGTCTCGTCGATGCGCGCCCGGATGATGCGCGTCATGACGGAGCGGGGAACCTGGACCGGAACGTCGGATTCGTCGCCGCCGATCGGCTGGACCGAAACGATGTCGCGATCGTCCACGCTGGCAGGCAAGGCCGAACCATGCATGACCTTGAGCCTTTCCGCATCCTCGATCCGTGTCGAGAGTCCCTTCGCCATGTCGAGCGTGACATGGTTGCCGCCGATCGGCATGACGTCGGCATAGACGAACTTGCCCTCGGCGAAGATCGACATGGTCGTGGTGCCGCCGCCCATATCGATGCAGGCCGCACCCATCTCCGCCTCGTCATGGACAAGCGTGGAGAGCCCGCTCGCATAGGGCGTGGCCACCATCCGCTCGACCGAAAGATGGCAGCGGTTCACCGCCAGTTCGAGATTGCGCAGCGGCGCCGCATCGCCCGAGAGGACATGCATATCCACGCCGAGCCCATCACCGATCATCCCCCTCGGATCACGCACGCCGCGCTCCGTATCGAGCGAGAACGCGACGGGAAGCGAATGCACCACCTGCCGCTCGGCGCGAAGCACCTGTTTGGCGCCCGCGGTCAAGACGCGCTTGATGTCGGAGGCATCCACCTCATGCCCGCCCAGATTGACGGTGGCGGAAAAGCTTTCGCTTTTCAGCCGGCCGGCCGACACGTTGACGATCAGCGAATCGATGGTCAGTCGCGCCATGCGCTCCGCCGCGTCGACAGCAAGCCGGATAGCCTGCTCTGCGCGATCGAGATCGATCACCACGCCCGATTTCACGCCGCGCGACTTCTGATGACCGATACCGAGAACCTGGATCTTGTGCGTGCGGCCGTGAAGCTGCTGGTTTTCCTCGCACGGCTTCAGGCGCGCGATAATGCAGCAGATCTTGCTCGACCCGATATCGAGCACGGTCAGCACGCCGGCGCGCCGCGAAGCTCCGTCCTGTTGCCCGACAAGCCAGCTCATGTGTTGCGCTCCTTCTTGCGCAATTGCTTGTCGCGCTCTTTCAATGCCGCCTGCCTCTCCTTGAATGCGTCGGGGGAAAGCTGAACGACGATCCTGTCGGGCCCGCGCATATCGACGGCGATGATGTCCTTCGAAAGGAGATGATCCTTGCTGTCCATCTTCTCGATATCGGCGAGCGCGTCGTCCCCATCGTCCTCGGGGAGCTTTATGGTGATTCCGTTTGACAGGCTGAGATCCCAGCGCCGGTCGCCGACACGGACATAACCGCGCACCAGCGCCGCCAGCCGCGGATAGGCGGCAACCTTGGCAATGATCGTGCTCGCCTTCTGAGGCCCGCCATCCCCGACGACCAGGGGCAGATGCGCGAAAGCGGAATTGGAATAGGGCGCGATGACTGCCCCGTCCTTCTCGATGAGGGACAGTTGGTCGTCATGCTGCCAAATGGCAAAGGGCTTCTTCTCCACGATCCGAACATTGACGGTCGAAGGATAGACCTTCTGCACCGACACAGCCTGCACCCAGGGCAACTCGGCAATGCGCTCGCGCGCGCTCCTCGCATTGAAGCCGATCATGGATGTCCAGCCATCGAGCCCGATCTTGTCGAGCACGTCGATTTCGGAGGTTTGGCGGTTGCCGCTGATATGGACTTGCGCCAAGGCGAAACCGGTCCGCGACGTGACCGCCTGCACGATCGCCGGCATATGGCCGCCCGCCCAGGAGCCGTAGAGGCCGGTCGCGCCGAAAAGCATGGCCGTGGCGATCGTCGCCGAAAAGCGGGGCAGGACGATCGTGCCGTCCATAAGCCGTCCGAAGAAACGAACGGGGCGGCGCAGCCAGGACGGCAGGACGCGCAAATCGCCGGAGAGGACGCCGCCGCTCCAACCTGGCCTTCCCGACATCAACGAAGACACGAAGCGTCCTCCACCATCCAACTCAACAGTTCGCCGAATGAGTGACCCGCTTCGGCGGCAATTTCTGGCACGAGCGACGTCGGCGTCATTCCGGGTTGGGTATTGATCTCGATCCAGACGAGCTCGCCGTTCTCCGAATAGCGGTCGTCGTAACGGAAGTCGGATCTGGATACGCCCCGGCAGCCAATCGCTTTGTGAGCCTTCAGGCTGAGTGTCTGTATTTTTTGGTAAATATTCGGTGAAATTTTTGCCGGGCATTCGTGTTTTGATCCGCCACGGACATATTTCGCGTCATAATCGTAGAAGGAATGGCCGACGGGGATGATCTCGGTCACGCCAAGAGCCACATCGCCCATCACCGCACAGGTCAGTTCGCGGCCGTGGATGTAGCGCTCCACCATGACGGCATCGCCGTATTTCCATTCCGAAGACGTGACGACCTGGGGCGGATGCGACTGATCCTCCTTGACGATGACGACGCCGAAGCTCGATCCTTCACTGACGGGCTTGACCACATAGGGCGGCGCCATCGGATGTTCCGGCCCGATCGAAAAGCGATCGAGCACCTTCCCATCCGCAATCGGAATGCCTGCCACGGCCGCAACCTTCTTCGCCTGCTCCTTGTTCATCGCGAGCGCGGAGGCGAGCACACCCGAATGGGTGTAGGGAATGCCCAGATATTCGAGCACGCCCTGGATCGTGCCGTCCTCGCCGAAGGGACCGTGCAGGGCATTGAACGCAACGTCCGGCCCGAGATCCGCCAAAACCTTCGCGATATCGCGATCGACATCGATGCGCGTGACCCGATAGCCCTCAGCCTCCAACGCGTCCGCGCACGCCGTTCCGGAAGACAGGCTGACCGGCCGTTCGGAGGAAATTCCTCCCATCAATACGGCAACGTGCTTCTTCGACATCTGCCCTCGTCTTCCCCTTTGGCGCCGGGCGACGGTCAAGCCCCACCTCGTCGCAGGCAGGACCGACCCGTTCAACGTTTCCATTGATTTGAGTCCGAGTCCCCCGGGGCAACGACCCCCAGGTTGAAAACGCTAAGACGCGTCGGACGACTCAAATCAGGAAACGCTTTCACCCCAAAGAATCAGAGAGTTGATTCCGTGGCAAGAGCGCAGGATTCGATGCGATTCACTTTTTTCGACAATGGCGCGAATTTGTCAGCCGCAAGCGCGCTTGGAGAGCGTTTGAGAAACCGTCCGGCCGAGGCGAAAACGGCGTCAGACGAGCACCGGATCGCAGTCGGGCGCTGTTTGAAGCCCGGCCTCACGGATTTATCAAATGGTCTCTCAGAGCATCTGGCCGAGGAATTCCTCTACGGCGCGTCCTTCCTTGAACGCGCCGATCCGCTTGATCTCCCATTCGAGCCTGATGCCGGAATGTTCGAGAACGCGCGCCCTCACCGTCTCGCCGAGATATTCGAGGTCGTATCCGGTCGCCGAACCCGTATTGATCATGAAATTGCAGTGCATCGGGGACATCTGCGCGCCACCGATCATCAGGCCCCGGCAGCCGGCCTTGTCGATCTCCTTCCAGGCGGACGTACCGGGCGGGTTCTTGAAAGTCGATCCGCCCGTCTTCTCCCGGATCGGCTGAACTGTCTCCCTGTGGTGCTGCACGGCATCCATCTCCGCCTTGATCGCCGCCTTGGCTTCCGCGTAGCCCTCGAGCACGGCAGAGGTGAAGATCAGGTCCTTCGGCGCCATTGAACTGCGATAGGCATAGCCCATTGCCGCGTTCGATAGGATATGCAGTTCGCCTTTGCGGTCGATCGCCCGCACCTCGACAACGCGCGCGGCGGTTTCGACGCCGTTGGCGCCGGCGTTCATCCTGAGCGCCCCGCCGATCCCTCCCGGTATGCCGTGATAAAAGTGAAAGCCTCCTATCCCGGCTTCAAGCGCCAGCGCGGCCACCCTCTTGTCGGGAATGGCGGCGCCGACGGCAAGGCGCGTCGCCGAAACCGGCCTCGCGTCGCCGAACCCTTTCGCGGAAAGCCGGATCACGACGCCCCTGATGCCGTCTTCGCGGACGAGCAGGTTCGATCCGATGCCGACGACCGTTACAGGGATTTCCGGGGGAAGTGATTTCAGGAAGAGCCTGAGATCGTCCTCGTCGGCCGGCTGGTAGAGAATATCCGCCAAGCCGCCGGCGCGAAACCAGGTGATCTTGTCCATCTCGGCATCGGGCGTGATCCGCCCCCGCACTTGCGACAACGCCCCGCCAAGGCTTGCAAGAAGGGCATCGCCTCTCAAGAAGTCCCTCCCGCCAATTCCTTCGGCAGCGCATAGGCCCATTGCGTGATGTTGCCGGCGCCGAGGAAAACAACGAAGTCGCCCTCCTTCGCAAGGCCCCGCACAATCGGCGCGATATCCTCCGGCCCCCTGATGAAACGCGCGTCGCGATGGCCGCCGGTGCGCATGCGCGCGACCAGCGCTTCCGATGTCACGCCTTCGATCGGGTCCTCGCCGGCAGGATAGACGGGCGCCAGCAAGACCGTATCGGCCTCGTTGAAGCAGGCGGCGAAGTCGCTGAAGAGATCGCGCAGTCGCGTGTAGCGGTGCGGCTGGGCTATCGCGACGATACGCCCCTTGCAGGCATCGCGCGCGGCGCGCAGCACGGCCCTGATCTCCACCGGATGGTGCCCGTAATCGTCGAAGAATTGCACGCCGTTCCATGTGCCGGTCGGCGTGAAGCGGCGTTTGACGCCGCCGAAGGAGGAAAGCCCTTTGCGGATATCCTCCGGAGTCAGCTGCAATTCATGCGCGACGGCGATCGCCGCGGTCGCATTTGAAACATTGTGACGGCCAGGCATGGGAAGCTTCAGCCCATCGATGCGCACCACATCGCCCGATTTGCGTTCGCGGATAGTGACATCGAAAAGCTGGCCGGTTCCCTCGGCGCGCCGGTTCTCAAAGCGCACATCGGCCTGCGGGTTCTCGCCATAGGTGATGACGCGGCGGTCCTCGATGCGGGAAACCAGCGCCTGCACCTCCGGATGGTCGATGCACATGACGCCGAAACCATAAAAGGGAACATTCTCCACGAAGCTGCGAAACGCCTCGCGCACGCGATCGAACGAGCCATAATGGTCGAGATGCTCCGGATCGATATTGGTGACGACCGCTATATCGGCTGGAAGCTTGAGGAATGTACCGTCGCTCTCATCGGCCTCGACCACCATCCATTCGCCCTCGCCCATGCGCGCATTGGTGCCATAGGCATTGATGATGCCGCCATTGATGACCGTCGGATCGAGACCACCGGCTTCGAGAAGGGTCGCCACCATCGACGTGGTGGTCGTCTTGCCATGCGTGCCGCCGATCGCGATCGCCTGCCGGAAGCGCATCAGTTCGGCAAGCATCTCGGCCCGCCGCACGACAGGCAGCAATTTTTCGCGCGCCGCGACCAGTTCAGGGTTGGTCTTCCTGATGGCGGTCGAGACGACGACCACCTCCGCCGCACCGAGATTCTCGGCGCGATGCCCGACGAAGCACTCGATGCCTTTTTCCCGCAACCGCTGCACATTGGCGCTGTCGGCCTGGTCGGATCCCTGGACCTTATAGCCGAGATTGTGCAGCACCTCGGCGATGCCGCTCATGCCGATGCCGCCGATGCCGATGAAATGCACCAGTCCGATCGTTTCCGGCATCTTCATGCGTTCTGGTCCTTCCTGAAATCGAGCATGTCGCGTCTCGCGGCAATAGCCTCTGCCAGGTCTGCAAGCAACTGTGCCGCATTCGGCCTGCCTACCGATTTCGCGGAAGCCGCCATCGCCGAAAGGCGCTTCGGTTCCTCCATCGCGCTATTGATCAGACCGGCGAGCCGCGCGGCCGAAAGCGTCTCCTGCCGATGTACCTCCGCACCGCCGGCGGCCGCGAGCGCCGCCGCGTTCGCTGCCTGGTCGTGATCGAGCGCGTGGGGATAGGGAACGAGAAATGCGGGGCGGCCGATCACCGCGATTTCCGAAACGGTCGAGGCGCCCGAACGGGAAAGGACGAGTTGTGCGGCGGCCATCCGCTTGGCCATATCGGAGAAAAATGGCGAGATTTCCGCGGTCACGCCCATCTGCTCGTAGCGATTTCGGACCGACGCCTCGTCTTCCGGGCGCGCCTGTTGCGTGACCACGATACGCCGTTTCTTCATCTCCGGCAGGGTCGCGATCGCGGGCGGAACGGCCTCGGAGAAGAATTGCGCGCCCTGGCTGCCGCCGAAGACAAGGAGATGAAAGGCTTCGTCCTTGGTGGGTGGTAAGTAAGGCGTCGCCGCGGCCTCGATCACGGCAGGCCGCACGGGATTGCCGGTGACCACGATCTTGTCCGCCACGGCTCCTTCCGCTTTTTGCAGGAAGCCTCCCGCGATCGCCGTCACGCGTTCGGCGAGCGCCCTGTTCGCGCGGCCCATGACGGCGTTCTGCTCATGGATAAGCGTCGGCAGACCGCGACGAATCGCAGCATAGAGCGGCGGCAGGGTCGGGTAGCCGCCGAAGCCGATGACCGCCTTCGGTTTCAGCCGCTGCAACAGCGTCGAGGCTTGCCTGAAGCCACGCCACAGCGTCAGCCCGGCGCGCGTCAGGTGAAGCGGATTGCGCGAGCCGAAAGTCGCGGACGCAATGGAGTGAATGCCTTCCGCCGGGAATCGTGAGGCATAGCGCTCTGCCCGTTCATCCGTGGCGAGATGCACGGCCCAGCCGCGCGCCGTCATTTCATGGGCGAGCGCCTCGGCCGGAAAGAGATGCCCGCCCGTTCCTCCCGCCGAGAGAAGGATGGTTCCCTTGTCCATTTACTCCGCCGGAACCGCCCGCGTGCTCGCGGTAAAGCCGTTCTGCGTCCGCTTGACGGGGCGCGTGCGCGTCAGCGCGAGCACCATGCCCATGCCGATCGCCATCGCGACCAGCGAAGAGCCGCCATAGGAGATGAACGGAAGCGTCATGCCCTTGGCCGGCATCAGTTGCAGGTTGACCCCCATATTGATGATCGACTGGAGGCCGAACTGCGTCACCAGCCCGGCGATGGCGTAGCGAGTGAAATCATCATGTTCCTTGAGCGCGATATTGAGGCCGCGCAGGACGACAAAGGCGAAGATGAGCATGATCGCCATGCAGAAGATAAGACCGAATTCCTCACCCGCCACCGCGAAGACGAAATCGGTATGGCTGTCCGGCAGGATGCGCTTGATCGTGCCCTCGCCCGGCCCTTGGCCGAACCAGCCGCCGCGCATCAAGGCCTCACGGCCCATATCGACCTGGAATGTGTCGCCCTCGCCGGTGGTGAAGCGGTCGACGCGCGCCGCGACATGGGGGAAAACATTGTAGGCTGCAATCGCGCCGCCGACGCCGAACACACCAAGCGCGCTGATCCATATCCATGGCAGGCCCGCCATGAAGAACATGATGCCCCAGGTCATGAGCGTCAGCGTGCTTTGGCCGAGATCCGGCTGGGCGACGAGCAGCGCAAGCACGATGCCAAGCAGGATGATGGCGAAGAGATTGCCTGGAATGTCAGGCTGCCTGGCATGCTCGGCGAAGAGCCAGGCGCAGACGATCACGAAGGCCGGTTTCATGAATTCTGACGGCTGGATCGAAACGCCCATGATCGTGACCCAACGCCGGGCGCCCTTGACCTCCATCCCGAAATAAAGTGCGGCAAGCATGAGCACGAGCGAGCCGATGAGCATGACGAAAGCCAGGCGCCGCACCTGCCTGTCGTCGAGGAAGGAAACGGCGATGAGAGCGATCAAGGCCGGAATCATGAACAGGATCTGGCGCGTCACGAAATGATAAGGCTCGAGCCCGATCCGCACGGCCACGGCCGGGCTGGCGGCGAAGGAGAGCACTATGCCGAGCACCATCAGGCTCAGGAAGGCAGCAAGGAACCATCTGTCGATCGTCCACCACCAATTGGCCACGGGCCCACGGTCAAGCCGGCTTACCATCAGCGCACCTCCCCGATCATCTCGATATTTCCAAGCTCCGCCACCGCCGCACGGAAGGCATCGCCCCTCACTTCGAAATTCTTGAACTGGTCGAAGCTCGCGCAGGCGGGCGACAGCAGCACCACCACCTCCTCGCCGGTCGGATCGCCGCCAGCGTCACGTGCCGCATGTTCGACGGCGGCGGCGAGCGTGCCGGAAATCTCGTAAGGCGCGGCCTCGCCTATCGTCGCGGCGAAAGCCGGCGCGGCCTCGCCTATCAGATAGGCCTTGGCGATCCGCGGGAAAAAGCTGCGCAAAGTTTCGATCCCGCCCTGCTTCGGCAGGCCGCCGGCAATCCAGTAGATGCGGGAAAAACTGGAAAGCGCCGGCGCCGAGGCATCCGCATTCGTCGCCTTGGAATCATTGACGAAGAGGACGTTGCCACGCCGTCCGACCTGTTCCATCCGGTGCGCCAGGCCGGGAAAGCTCCTTAACCCCGCCTGGATTTCGTCGATGCCGAGGCCGATCCGCAGACAGGCTGCCGTGGCGGCAATGGCGTTCTGGGCATTGTGCTGGCCCCTGAGCGAGCCGATCCCGTCGATTGAGACGACTGGCTCCATCCGCCCGCCCCACGCCCTGACGATCGTCGATCCTTCCGTGAAGAGGCCGTCGGTCAACGCCAGACGCTTGGAGACGCGGATGACTTCCTTGCCGGCACGCTCGAGGCGGTCCGCGATCTGCGCGCAATAAACATCGTCAACGCCGATGATCGCGGTATCGCTGCCGGCGACGAGCCGCTCCTTCACGTCGGCATAGTGCTGGATGGTGCCGTGCCGGTCGAGGTGATCGGGCGTGATATTGAGAAGGACGCCCGCCGTCGGATCGAGCGAAGGCGCGAGATCGATCTGGTAGGACGAGCATTCCACCACATAGGTCCGTTTCGGCGCCGGCGGATCAAGCGTCATGACGGCGCGGCCGATATTGCCGCCCATCTGCGCGTCGCGCCCGGAAGCAGCGATGATATGGGCGGCGAGCGCCGTCGTCGTGGATTTGCCATTGGTGCCGGTGATGGCGATAAACGGTATTTGCGCGCCAGTGGAGCGGCGCTCGCGGCAGAAAAGCTCAATATCGCCGATAATCTCCACGCCCGCTCCATGAGCGAGTTCGACGCTCCAGTGCGGCTTCGGATGGGTGAGTGGCACGCCGGGCGACAGGACGAAGGAAGCGAACTTTCTCCAGTCCGCCTGTCTCAGATCGCCGACCACGATGCCTTCGCTTTCGGCAGCGGCGACGCTGTCGGGATTGTCGTCCCATGCAAGCACGGACGCGCCGCCTTCGATGAGCGCGCGCGCCGTCGCCCTGCCCGATCCGCCGAGCCCGAAAAGGGCGATCGTTTTTCCCTTGAAGGAGGTGGCGGGGATCATCGTCACCTCAGCTTCAGCGTCGACAGCCCGATCAGGGCGAGCATGACCGAGATGATCCAGAAGCGGATGACGACCTGGCTCTCGGTCCAGCCGAGTTTCTCGAAATGATGATGGATCGGCGCCATCAGGAAAACGCGCCGGCCCGTCATCTTGAAGAAGCCGACCTGTATGATGACGGAGGCGGCCTCGACGACGAAAAGGCCGCCGATGATCGCCATCACGATCTCATGCTTGGTCGTCACAGCGACCGTTCCGATCAGGCCGCCGAGCGCCAGCGAACCGGTATCGCCCATGAAGATAGCCGCCGGGGGGGCGTTGAACCAGAGAAAGCCGAGGCCCGCGCCGACGACCGAGCCGAGCACCACGGCGAGCTCGCCCGTTCCCGGCACGAAATGGATCTGCAGATATTCGGCAAAGACCGCGTTGCCCGAGAGATAGGCGATCACGCCGAAGGACGCCGCCGCGATCATGACGGGGACGATCGCCAGCCCGTCCAGCCCGTCGGTGAGGTTGACGGCATTGCCGGCCGCGACCATGACGAAGGCGCCGAAGGGAATGAAGAACCACCCCAGATTGATGAGCAGCGCCTTGAAGAAGGGAAAGGCGAGTGAGGAGGAAAAGGGCGGCAAACCCGCCCGCATGATGACCCATGAGGCGACGCAGGCGACGAGGAATTCGAGCGCGAGCCTGGACTTCCCGGAAAAGCCGAGATGGGACTGTTTCGTCACCTTGAGATAGTCGTCATAGAAGCCGATCGCCCCGAAGGAGAGCGTCACCAGAAGCACCGTCCAGACGTAGATGCTGGTGATGTTGGCCCACAGCAGGGACGAACCGATGATCCCCGACAGGATCATCAGCCCGCCCATGGTCGGCGTGCCCGCTTTCTTGAAATGCGTTTGCGGGCCGTCGGCGCGGATCGGCTGGCCCTTGCCCTGCCGGATGCGCAGCGAATTGATGATCATCGGCCCGAAAAGGAAGACGATCAGCGCCGAAGTGATCAGGGCGCCGCCGGTACGGAAGGTGATGTAGCGAAAGACATTGAAGGCGGAAAAATCGCCCGCAAAGTCACCCAGAAGCATGAGCATGCGTTTTTATTCCCCCGGCAGCCTCGTTCAGGGAATCCCCTTCACCCTGTTCGGAGACCGGAAACTGTTTGAGAAGTGTATCGACCAGGCGGGAAAAGCCGATCGCGTTCGACGATTTGACCATCACCACGTCGCCCGGCCGGATGGCCCCGATGACGAGCGGCTTTAGTTCCTCCGCATCCTCGCGGTATTCCACAACGACTTGTCCGCCAAGCTTCGCGGCAAGCCCTTTCATCTCCTTGCCCGCCAGGAAAACAATGTCCGCCTTCGTGGCGGCAATGACATCGGCAAGCCCGGCATGCAGCTTCGCCGAATGCGAGCCGAGTTCCAGCATGTCGCCCAGCACGGCGATACGCCGTCCGCCCTCGCCGACCGCCGCCGAGTGGAGAAGCTCGATCGCGGCGCGCATCGATGCGGGATTGGCGTTGTAGCTCTCGTCGATAAGGGTGAAGGCGCCCTCGGGGTGGCCGAGAATATGGCGTTCGCCTCTACCGCGTTCCGCCGTGAGCGTGGCAAGGGCAGCCGCGACTTTCGCGACGTCGGCCCCGGCAAGATGCGCCGCGCCGAGGACCGCGAGGACGTTCTGGATGACGTGCCGTCCCGGAGCCCCGACAGTCGCGTCGATATCCTCGCCCGCGACGCGGACACTGATCTTCGACGAGACCGGCCCGAGTTCCCATGCAAGCAGCCGGTAGTCGGCTTTTCCATGCTCGCCGAATCCCCTGACATTGAAGACGCCGACGGCGCGCGCCAGACGCTGCAACAGGCCGAAACGTTGATCATCCCGATTGAGAAGGGCAAAGCCGCCCTTCTCCACGCCCTCGAAGATTTCCGCCTTGGCCTTGGCGATCCCGTCGAGATTCTTGAAATAGCCGAGATGCGCGGCGGCAATGAGGGTGACGATCGCGATATGCGGCCTGACGAGCTTGACGAGAGGCCTGATCTCGTTCGGATGGTTCATGCCGATCTCGAAGACGCCGTAATCGGTGTCGGCGGCCATGCGGGCGAGCGTCAGCGGCACGCCCCAATGGTTGTTGAAGGACCGGTCGGAAGCATGGACGCTGCCGACGGACGACAACACGTGCCTGAGCGCCTCCTTGGTGCTGGTCTTTCCGACCGAGCCCGTCACGGCGATGATCTTGGCCTTCGAGCGCGCACGCGCTGCCACGCCAAGCCTGGCAAGGGCGGCGAGGACATCATCGACGACGATCATCGGTATATTGAGCCGGCCGAGCGCGGGGAGCTTCTCTTCCGCCACGACGAGGAGCGCCGCGCCGGACGCAAGCGCCGCGGTGGCGAAATCGTGCCCGTCGAATTTCTCGCCCCTGATCGCGAAGAAGGCTTCGCCGCGACGGAGCGTCCGCGTATCGATCGAAATGCCGGTTATACCCGCCGGCATCGGACCGACGGGACGGCCGCCGGTCGCCTCGACCATGGCCTCGGTGGTCCACAAAAGCGCCGTCATGCCGCCGCCTCCGCCAGCGCCAGCCGGGCTTCGCTGCTGTCGGAGAACGGGAGCGTGCGCGAACCGATCGTCTGGCCCTCCTCGTGCCCCTTGCCGGCGATGATCAGCGTGTCGCCCGCTCGCAGCATGCCGATCGCCTCGCGGATCGCCTCGTGCCTGTTGCCGATCTCGATCGCGCCCGGTGCTGCTTCGAGTATCGCCTTGCGGATCGCCGCCGGATCCTCCGAGCGTGGGTTGTCGTCCGTCACAATGACGATGTCTGCGAGCCGCGTGGCGATCTCGCCCATGATCGGCCGCTTGCCGCGATCCCTGTCGCCACCGCAGCCGAACACCACCACCACGCGACCCGTCGTGAAGGGGCGGACCGCGGAAAGGACGTTTTCGAGCGCATCCGGCTTGTGGGCATAATCGACATAGACCGGCGCGCCGCCTGCCGCTGTGCCGACGAGTTCGAGCCGGCCAGGCGCGCCTGTCAGATGTTCCAGGGCGGAGAGCGCCACGGGGGCGGGCGTACCGGTCGAAATGGCGAGCCCCGCCGCAACCAGCGCATTGGATATCTGGAAATCGCCGGCGAGCGGCAGATCGATCTCATGCGTTTCGCCATTCGCCTCGATCTCCGCCCGCTGGCAGGAGCGCTGGTGCTCGACGCGCTTGAGACGAAGATAGGCGCCGCCGCGACCGACCGTCAGCACGTCGAGGCCGGCCCGCCGCGCGACATCAATCGTCGCTTCAGACCATTTGTCGTCGGCGAAAATGACGGCCGGCGCGCCCTTCGGCAACAGGTCTTTGAAGAGCCGCATCTTGGCGCGATGATAGTCCTCGACCGTCGGATGATAATCCATATGGTCGCGGCCGAGATTGGTGAAGGCGCCCGCCGAGAGCCGGACGCCATCAAGACGATGCTGGTCGAGACCGTGGCTGGAGGCTTCCATCGAAAGGTGCGTGACGCCCTCATCGGCCAGTTCGGCGAGCAGTCTGTGCAGCGCGATCGGATCGGGCGTGGTCAGCGATCCATATTCATTGCGGCCGGGCGCCGTCACGCCCGTCGTTCCGACGCTCGCCGCCGTCTGGCCTGCCCTCTCCCATATCTGGCGGGTGAAGGCCGCGACCGAGGTCTTGCCGCTGGTGCCGGTGACGGCGACGATCGTCCTGGGTTGCCTCGCAAAGAACCTCGCCGCCGAAAGCGCAAGTGCACGGCGCGGATCGTCCGCCATGATAACGGGAACGCCGATATCCGTTACAGCCGCATCGGCGGCAGCGACCACCGCAACGGCGCCGCGCTTCGCAGCTTCGCCGGCATAGGCGAAGCCATTGGCCTTGCTGCCGGCAAGGGCGAAGAAAAGATCGCCCCGAGAGACAGAACGGGAATCCGACGACAGGCCGGAAATCGCGATTTCATCCGCGGCCCCGCCATCGATTGGCAATATCCCCTTCAGATCCGTCAGTCTCATTGCAACAGTCCGTTCGCGGGTTCCTGCCCGCCGCCCCATAGAATCAGTGGTAAGAAACCAGCAAAGCCCCAAGTTGATGGCCGAATTCAGGCTCGACGCCAAGGATCGGCGCGGTCCTGCGGATGATGTTTCCGGCCGTAGGCGCGCAATTCGCACCCGCTGTCGCCGGCCAGCCGCCATAGGGCTTCGGCTCGTCCAGCACGACGAGGACGACATATTGCGGATCGTCGATCGGGAAAGCCGCCATGAACGCGTCGAAATTCTTCGTATGGGAGTATTTTCCGTTGACCACCTTTTCCGCCGTGCCCGTCTTGCCGCCGACGAAATAGCCGGGGACCTTCGCCTGCCTGCCGGAGCCCTGCTCGACGTTCAGCCGGAAGAGATATTTCATGTCCTGGCTGGTCGAAGCCTTGATGACGCGCTTCGTATGCTCGTCCGCCTCGGCCTGTGTACGCGGCAGAAGCGTGGGTTCGATCAACAGCCCGCCATTGAGGATCGCCATACCGGCGACGGCCGTCTGCAAGGGCGTCGTGGCGACACCGTGGCCGAAGGCGATGGTGATCTGGTTGATCGGCTTCCACACCTTCGGCTGCTCTGGCGTGGCGATTTCCGGAAGTTCAAAGGGTACACGGGTCAGCAGCCCGAGATTGGTCAGGAACTGCTGGTTGTGCTCGATGCTGACCTTCTCCGCCTCAAGCGCCGTCCCGATATTGGAGGAATATTTGAAGATCTCCGGGACGGTAAGCCAACGATGCTTCGGCTCGTAATCATGGATTGTGTAGCGGCCGTAATGCAAGGGATGGGTCGTATCGAACTTGTCCGACAGATGCACCTTGCCCGAATCGAGCGCCATCGCGGTCGTGAACGTCTTGAAGGTCGATCCCATCTCGAAGACGCCGTTCGACATACGGTTGAACCGGTCCTTGTCGAGCGCGTTATAGGGATTGTTCGGATCGTAGTCGGGCAGCGACACCATGGCGAGCACTTCGCCGGTCTTGGCGTTCAGCACGACACCGCCCGCCGCGATCGCCCTGTATTTTTCCATCGATTGGGTCAGTTCGTCATGCATGATGTGCTGGACGCGTGCATCGATCGACAACCGGAACGGCTTCAGGTCCTGCTGCGTCGCCAGGCCGGTCGCCTGGAGGATCGACAGGCCCTGCTCGTCGATATACTTCTCCATGCCGGCGATGCCTTTATTGTCGATATTGACCAGCCCCAGAATATGGGAGGCCATCGACCCGCCGGGATAAAAGCGCTTTCGCTCCGTGCGGAAGCCGAGCCCGGGCACGCCCAGTGCCAGGATATCGGCCTCCTGCTTTGGCGTCAGTTGGCGCCTGAGCCAGACGAACCCGGCATGACTTTTCAGCTTGCGATAGGTATCCTCGTAATTGAGGTCGGGCAGGACGGTGTGCAGCTTGTCGATCGCCTCATCGACATCGACGATGTGACGGGGCTCGGCGTAGAGCGATGCCGTCTTGATGTCGGTCGCAAGGATCTCGCCATTGCGGTCGACGATGTCGGGACGCGCTTCGGTCGGCCGCGCCGGCGGAGGGCCGCTGTCTTCCTCCTTGTGCGACCCGTAATAGACAAGCCTCCCCGCGATCACCCCATAGACGCAGAAGAACATCACACCCATCATCAGGATGCGGCTCCCGGCCCGTCCTCCCGTCGATTTGCGCGATCCATCGAGGACGATCGTATCGTCGGCCGTTTCGTCGCTTCTCCTGATTTTTTTCAGCCAGCGGCGGATCATTTCTTCAAGCTCCCGGTGACGGTCTTGTCGGGATTGTTCTGGGCCACCTGACCGGCTGCCTGCGGATCGGGCTTCGGCATCTCGACCGGTCGCATCGGAAGCTGGTCGAGTGTGACGATCTGCTCCGCCGTCGTCGGCTGGAGATTGAGCTGCGGCTGATAAAGTTCCACCAGCTTCTGCAATCGCTTCGGCTGCGTCAGCAGGCTCCAGTCCGCCTGCAGCAGATTGATCGTGTCGTGCTCGAGACGGATCTGTGTCCTGATCTTGTTGATGTGCTCGAGCTCGCTTTCCGCGCTCTGCTTGATGCGGTATGTCACGGCTGCCGTGCCGATCATGACGGCGATCAGGACGATATCGGTGGTACGAAACACGATTTACCTCTCCACCTTGACGTTCAGTTCCGGGAGCCCGAAGACCGAAAAATCCGCCGTCCGCGGCGGCTGGTCGGTGCGCCTCGCGCCTCTCAGCTTGGCGGAGCGCGCACGCGGATTGCGCTCCACCTCCACCGCGCCGGCCGCGATGACCTTGCCGATTGTTTGAAACGTCGGCTCGGCGATGGGCGCCGCGGGCAGGTGTCGCGAACGGGCATGAGCCTGCGAGCGATCGGCGATGAAGCGCTTGACCATCCGGTCCTCGAGCGAATGGAATGTCACCACCGCGAGCCGCCCGCCGGGCTTCAGAATACGTTCCGCCGCAAGGAGAGCTTGTCCAAGCTCTCCGAGTTCGTCATTGACGAAGACGCGCAGCGCCTGGAAGACACGCGTAGCGGGATGGATTTTATCCTTCGGGTTCTTGCCGACTAGATGTTCGACGGCATGCGCCAGGTCGCCTGTCCTCGTAAAGGGCTTTTCCGTGCGGCGCTTTTCGATCATCCGGGCAATGCGGCCAGCGTGACGCTCCTCGCCCAGCAGACCGAAGATGCGCGCCAGATCGCCCACTTTAAGCCGGTTCACCACATCTGCCGCGCTCAAGCCCGTTTTGGCCATGCGCATGTCGAGCGGCCCGTCCTGGCGAAAGGAAAATCCCCTTCCCGCCTCGTCGAGTTGCATCGAGGAGACGCCGATATCGAGCACGACCCCGTCCACAGGCTCGGCGGCACAGGCGTCGAGACGCGAAAAGGGACCCTCGACGAGCGAGAGCCGGCCTGCGGATTCTATCTCCAGCGCCCGTCCCGCCGCTATGGCGTCAGGGTCCCGGTCGATCGCAACAACCGACGCGCCCTTGTCGAGCAGGGCCTTCGTATAACCGCCGGCGCCGAAGGTGCCGTCGATGATGATCTCACCCTGTTTCGGCGCAAGCAGTTCGAGCACTTCGGAAAGGAGAACCGGAACATGCCGGGCCGGTCCGCCACCGGCGTCCCCGCCGGCGCCCATCATCATTCCGGTTCTCCGGGCCGCGCATCCGCGACCGCCGCCCGCCTCAGGTTCAGGAGACGCGAACGGACCATTGCGCCATGGGCGCTCAGCCGTTCCGGCTCCCAGATCTGGAAAAACTGCCCCCGGCCGACAAAGGCCACCTCGTCCGTGACGCCGGTATGGTCGCGGATGAAATCCGTGACCGTGATTCGCCCGTCCTGGTCGAGCTTCAGAAATGCTCCATCCCCATGGCAGAAGAAGGACATGTCGTCCGCCGTCTGCAGGAACGGATCCTCCCTGGCGATCCTCTCCTCGTAGCGGTCGAGAAGGTCGAGGCCGCCCACATCCAGCGATGGCGTGTCGAGCCCCCGCAACGCGTAGAGCTCGCCATAGCCGCGCTTCTGCACGACCGCCCGGAAATGGGCGGGGACCGACACCCTCCCCTTGGCGTCTATCCTGTTGATCGCATTTGACAGGAACCGATCCATGACACGCCGCGGCCGGAAAGGCCCTTTCATCCCTCTTGATGGCGCTCCCGCCATGGGAGCGCGCCGGATGTCCCTTTCTTCCCGTGCCGCGCAAGAGACACAGATCCGCGCTCTCCGGGACCTTCATGATCCGCGAAGCGCTTGACGCTTCACTGTTGACTGAAACGAGAAATGGACTGCACTCAAGGGATAACATGGGGGACTATGGGCGTCAACGGGAACAAGCTCCACCCGGCCCTCGGAAAGCGCCCGACGCGCCTTTCCCGGCCGATCCGGATATTTATCGCGCGTTAAGCCTAACGAACCGTTATGAAGCCGCCGCCGCGTTCACTTTCAGGCAAGGCTTGTGAGACGATGGTCGAGCGCATAGCGTCGCGACGACGCCAAGCTTGTTGCCGACCGGAGAAGCCGATGTCCGACGAAACCATGTCCCGCGCCGCCCAAATTCCTCACCTGCGCCGTACCGGACTGGCGAAAGGCGATCCCGTGCCGCTGCCCCTCACCATGGCGGCCATGTACCATTTGCCGGGCGATCCTGCCGGCTTCCGGCAATATGGGCGATTTGCCAATCCGACATGGGAGGCCGCCGAAGCACTGCTTTCCCATCTCGAAGACGCGCCCGTCCTCGCCTTTCCCTCGGGAATGGCAGCAATCGCGGCGGTCTTTTTCACTCTCCTCAAAGCCGGAGACCGTGTCCTGCTGCCGTCGGACGGCTATTACACGACGCGCGTCCTCGCCGAACGTTTCCTGAAACCTTTCGGCGTGACATGCGACACCCGTCCCACGACCACGTTCGGCGATGGCGGCTTCCATGGCTACCGCATCGTCTTCCTCGAAACCCCGTCCAATCCCGGCCTTGACGTCTGCGACGTCGCGGCAACGGCAGCGGCGGTACATGCTGAAGGCGGCATCCTCGCCGTCGACAACACGACCATGACCCCGCTCGGGCAACGCCCGCTCGACCTTGGAGCCGATCTCGTCCTCGCAGCCGATACCAAGGCGCCGAACGGCCATTCCGATGTGCTTTTCGGCCATGTCGCAAGCCGCAAGAGCGAAATCATGGCGGCGTTGACGGAATGGCGGAAGCTGTCGGGCGCAATCCCGGGCCCCTTCGAGGCGTGGCTTCTTCATCGCGGTCTCGAAACGCTGGAAGTCCGCTTCGACCGCATGTGCACGAATGCCGAAACGATCGCACCGCGCCTCGCAACGCATCCCGTGGTCGAGGCTGTCCGCTTTCCGGGACTTGAAGGCGACCCGGCGCACAATCTCGCACGCGCCCAGATGGAGCGTTTCGGCTTCCTCATCGGATTGACGCTGAAATCGGCGGGGGCGGCGGAAGCCTTCATCGATCGCTGCACGCTCCTGCAACCGGCGACTTCGTTCGGCGGCGTTCACTCTTCGGCGGAACGCCGCGCCCGCTGGGGCGACGCGGTTGCGCCTGGTTTCGTCAGACTGTCGGTTGGCTGCGAGCCGGCGGAGGAACTGTGGAAGGCGATAGCGGCTGCCCTGGATGGTGCGGGAACCTGACCCGACGGAATCGCCGCTGCTGCTACCGGATCTCAAGTTTCGAAATCATCGGCCTTGATGTCGCGACGGCCGTGAATGACGCGCATTATCTCGAGCCCGTCCGAGCCAGGCCGATAGAACGTAATATACTCCCCCGTCGCCACATATCTGATTCCTGATCCGATATCGTCGCGAGCCACCCCTGAACGAGGCTGCGTAGCAAGCAACTCCCATCGCTGCTGCAGGCGATCGAGCAGTTGGTCGGCGGCCCGCGGATTTTGCTGCGCGAGATAGGACCATATCTGTATCAGGTCCTCTTCCGCACGTGCGCTTCTCCTGATGAGAACCATCCTCAGGCGCTGCGTTTCACTTGTCCGAACCGACGGCGTGCTTCCGCTTTGATTTCCTCCATCGAGACATACCGCCCTGGCCCGCTATCGATACCCTCCTGAACGAGCGCCCTCAGTTCCTCCAGCGTATAGCCGAACAGGTCGCGCCGCTCCTTCCAGTGGCGGAGCGCCTCGCGCACGACTTCACTCGCGGAGGCATATTCGCCGGCTGCCACCACCTCATCCACCGCGGAAGCGAGTTCCGGGGAAAGCGTGATGCTTCTCTTGTCGACATTGCTCATGTCGTCGCTCCTTTTACGGCAAGGTAGGATTAAATCCCACCAATGGCAAGCCAAATCCAGGATGCGCCTCCTCGCAGAGCACGTGAGGAGATCGAATGCCAGCCGGCCTGTAAGCCGGGTTCTGTATGGCCTCGATGCCTTGCGGAATCGAAACGTGGCGGCCATTCCTCTTGGACGGATGTTGCCATCCGCCTCATGCAACCTACCCGGATGGCTGGGCCGGAAACGCCCGAAGGTCACCCTTCGCGCCATCCCTATTCGGTTTTGCTCCCGGCGGGGTTTGCCATGCCGCTCCCGTCGCCGGTCGCGCGGTGGGCTCTTGCCCCACCCTTTCACCCTTACCCCGCCAGTAAATCGGCTCTTGTCCGCATGCGCTATCGAGACGCTGGCTTTGCAGTCAGCCGATTTACAGGCGGGGCGGTTTCCTTTCTGTGGCACTTTCCCTGGGGTCGCCCCCGCCGGCTGTTAGCCGGCGCCGTTTTTCCGTGGAGCCCGGACTTTCCTCGCGAACAGCCTTTCGGCTCCCGTCCGCGCGGCCGCCCGGCCGGCTGGCAGCGCGTATAAAAGGTGTCGCGCCGGAAAATGCAAACGAAATGATGGAATTGATGTCTCCGGCCGTCTCAGCGCTCTTGCCGCGGCAGCGTTGCAAGCAGCCGGCGAAGCGTCTCGACTGTCGAGCCGTCGGCGATACCGTCGACCCGTCCGGGCCGGAAATGCCGCTGAAAGGCCTCCACAGCAATCCGCGTCAGCCCGTCATAATTGCCCGAAATCTCAACGCCATAGCCATAAATCTCCAGCATCGACTGCAACTCTTCCACCAGCCGGCCATAGGCGCCCAGAGCGAGGCAATTTCCGGCATCCAAGGGAGACGGCTCGACGAAATGACCGATCCCTGCCCCCGCGAGTTGCCGCCAAGGGAATTTTTCACCGGGGTCGATCTTGCGCCCCGGCGCCACGTCGGAATGGGCAAGTACGCGTTCAGGCGGGATGGAATGGCGAACCGATATATCCCTGCACAACGCCACGACCGCCTCGATCTGCCGAGCGGGGAAATCCTCATAACCAAGGCTATGTCCCGGATTGACGATCTCGATGCCGATCGACCGGGAATTGACGTCGCTCTCGCCCTGCCACGAACTCTTGCCCGCGTGCCAGGCGCGATCCGCCTCGCGCACCATCTGCACGATCCGTCCGTCCTCATGGACGAGATAATGCGAGGAAACCTCGCTAGCCGGATCGCAGAGCCATGCTTCCGCTTCGGCGCCTGTCCGCATGCCGGTATAGTGGAGGATGATCATATCCGGCCGCTTGCTGTCACGGCGTGGCCCGAAATTGGCCGATACGCGCACCTCCGCTCCATACTGCTCCACCGGGAAGCCGCTCATCTCAGGCGGCGCCCACGCTCGATCGCCTCATAGGCGGCATTGATGGCGGCGAGGCGGGAATTGGCGATGGCGATGAATTCCGGCGGAACGCCACGCGCGATAAGTTTATCGGGATGATTTTCGGCAACGAGCCGCCGGTAATGACGCCGCAATTCCTCGAACGGTACATCACTGGGCATCCCGAGCACGCGATAGGGATCCGCGTCGCCGAGATCGACATGGCGCGCCAGGATGCTGTCGAAATGCTTAGGCCCGATATCGAAAATTTCAGCGATTCGCTCCAGGAATTTCACTTCACGCTCGTGGACGACTCCATCGGCCTTGGCGATGTGGAAAAGGCCGTCGAGAATGTCCTCCAGCATGGCGCAGTTCTTCTCGCCCGATCCGCAAAGGCCGGCCATGCGCTCGGCATAAATCTCGTAACCGGCCGTATCCTGCTTTGCGAGATCGTAGAGGCGCGCCACATTGCGGGTCTCGCTCTGCGGCACCGAGAAAATCTGCTGGAACGCCCTTATTTCGTCCTGTGTGACCACGCCGTCGGCTTTCGCCATCTTCGCCGAGAGCGCGATCATGGCGATCGAGAAGGAGACCCTGCGACGCAATTCGGGATCGCCGGCGAAAAGGGTGCGCACCGCTTCCACCGCGTTCGACAGGCTCTTGCCCGAGACACGGCCGACGAATTGCGCAAGAGGCGTCCAGATCGACATGGCTGTTTCTTAGGACGAAAAGCAAGGCGTGGCGAGCCTCGTGGCAAAGAAAGAGGGCAACCGCTAAACGCATGCGAAAAGGGCCGACTTTCGCCGACCCTCTTCAATCGTATGACACTTACGTACCGGCTGGCTTAACCACCCGTGCTGGGCTTTGCAGTGCCACCGCCTGTGCTGGGAGCGGCGGGAGTCGCAGGCGCAGGTGTCTTCGCGGGCGGCGTCGTGGTGGTCGAGGCCGGCGGCGTGGTGCTCTGCGTCGTTGTATTGTCAGCGCCACCCTTGTTGTTACAGGCGGCAAGGCTGAGCAATGCAAGCGCGGAAACCGACGCGATGATAAGCTTCTTCATTTCATCTCTCCTGTCGTTGCCTTCTCCAAAGCACCCGTTAGGGCGGGCGGTCGAAAGGGAAATGGTCAAGCGGAAAGGAAGTTGCGTAACTTCAAAATAATGCTTTTAACAATTCGTGCACGGCATGGGTGCGCGCATCGGAGATGCACAGAGACATCTTTGTCAATGATCGTGGAATTCCGCGAATCTCGAGCTATACATCGAAAGCTTGCCTTGAATATCGAAACTGTCCTTGGAATACCTTCCGCGCCACACCACGATTACAGGCTCGCGGCGGCGCGCGCCGACTGATCATATTGGCCCGAAAGACTGCGCATCGCCTCCGCGACGGCTGAAAGCCTGTCCGCGTCGAAGCCGGTCGCCCTGACGCTCGCGACGAGCAGCCTTTCGCGCACGTCGCGGTAGCGCGCGCAGGCTGCCGCCCCCTTCTCCGTCACCGCCACGGTTTTTTCCTTGCCGCGCCGGCCGGTTTCCACAAGTCCAAGCCCCGTGAGTTTCTTCAAGGCGTAAGTGACGACATGCGTGTCCTCGATATTGAACATCATGCAGAGGTCCGACAGCGTCTTTTCCCGCCGTCGGTGGTTGACGGCGTGGAGGATGAGGACATCGATCGGCAGCAGGCCCGGAACGTCCGCAGCGGCCATGCAGCGGACCATCCAGCGTTGGAACCCGTTGCCGAGGACGGTCAAGGCGAATTCGAGTTCCGACAATGCCGGCATGGCGCCCTCCGCCAGATGCGCCGCCGAGACGATCGGCCGGATCGGGTCTCCTGCTTGCCTGCGCTCCATGTCCCGCTCCTTTCAACGACAATTTGTCGATAAAATATCCGCGAAACGTTGCAAATAGCAATGAGATGCGGCAGGGAAAGCGAAAGCGGATGGAGAAGTATCGCATGGCCGGCAAATGGGATTTCTGGATCGATCGCGGCGGCACGTTCACGGATGTGATCGGGCGCGATCCCGGGGGAAAATTGCACCCTCGCAAGCTGCTGTCCGAAAACCCGGAAGCCTATGGCGACGCCGCGATCCAGGGCATCCGCGACCTGCTTGGCGTCGGCCGGGACGAAGCCATACCGTCGCAGTCTATAGGTGACATCAAGATGGGCACCACCGTCGCCACGAACGCGCTCCTGGAGCGCAAGGGTGACCGCGTGCTTCTTCTCATCACCAAGGGCTTCCGCGACGCGCTGAAGATAGCCTATCAGGCGAGGCCGGACATCTTCGCCAAGGAGATCATCCTTCCCGAACAGCTTTACGAGCGCGTCATCGAGATCGACGAGCGCGTCCATGCCGATGGCACGATCGAGCGTGCGCTCGATCTCGAAAGTGCGCGCTCTTCAATAGAGCAGGCAAAGAGGGAAGGCATCGACGCTGTCGCGATTGTCTTCATGCATGCATGGAAGTTTTCGGCGCATGAGATTCAGACGGAAGAGCTTTGCCGGCGGATCGGCTTCGGCCAGATCTCCGTCAGCCACAAGACCTCGCCGCTCATCAAGCTCGTCGGCCGCGGCGACACCACGGTGGTCGACGCCTATCTGTCGCCGATCCTGTCGCGCTACGTCGCGCATGTGGCGACGGAATTGGGGGCAGCCCCAATCTCCCCCCTTGTGGGGGAGATGTCGCCGAAGGCGACAGAGGGGGGCGCTGTCCCGCAGACATCTCCGCACGATGTAAGCACAAATCATGAAGGTGAGCGCTCTACGTTGCCCCCCTCTGCCCTGCCGGGCATCTCCCCCACAAGGGGGGAGATCGGCGCTATTTCCGCCGAAGGCGGTGTGTGCGACCGCACACCGGGCGACGTTTCGCGCGCCCCGGCGGAGGCCAGCCCGAAGGGCGATGCGGCCGTGAGCCCAAGATTGATGTTCATGATGTCCTCGGGCGGCCTCACAGCCGCCGACAAGTTCCAGGGCAAGGACGCCATCCTCTCCGGTCCGGCCGGCGGGGTCGTCGGCATGGTGGAGACGGCGAAGCTCGCCGGCTTCGAGCAGGTCATCGGCTTCGACATGGGCGGCACCTCGACCGATGTCGCCCATTATGACGGCGATTATGAGCGCGCCTTCGACACTGAAGTCGCGGGCGTGCGAATCCGCGCGCCGATGATGCGCATCCATACCGTCGCGGCGGGCGGCGGCTCGATCCTGCATTATGAGGCCGGCCGCTTCCAGGCCGGCCCGGATTCCGCCGGCGCCAATCCCGGCCCCGCCTGCTACCGGCGTGGCGGCCCGCTCGCCGTCACCGACGCCAATTTGATGCTGGGCAAGCTGCAAGCGGATTTTTTTCCCGCGATTTTCGGCCCGAATCAGGACAAGCCGCTCGACCGGGAAGCCGTGCGGGAAAAATTCCAGGCGCTCGCGAACGAAGTCGGTGACGGCCGTTCGCCGGAAGCGATCGCCGAAGGCTTCATCACCATCGCGGTTGAAAACATGGCGAACGCCATCAAGAAGATTTCCGTCCAGCGCGGCTATGACGTGACGCGCTACCTCCTGAACTGTTTCGGCGGCGCCGGCGGCCAGCACGCCTGCCTCGTGGCCGATGCGCTCGGCATGGAGACAGTGCTCATCCATCCCTTCTCGGGCCTGCTTTCGGCTTACGGCATGGGCCTAGCCAGACTTTCCGCCTCGCGCCAGCAGGCACTGCTGATGCAACTCGAAGAAGCCTCCTCGCCGGCAATCGAGGAAATGGCGGCGGACCTTGCAGGGCAGGTGGCCGAGGAACTCGCCAGTCAGGGGGTCACGGATGCGGACGTGCTGCGCCGAAACACGCTTCATATCCGCTATGACGGCACCGACACCACTCTTCCCGTCGATTTCAACGGCTCGATAGCGGAGGCGAGAGCCGCTTTCGAAGCGGCGCACAAAGCCCAGTTCGGTTTCATCTATGACGACAAGCCGATGGTGATCGAAGCCGTCGGCGTCGAGGGCGTGGACGGTCGGGCTGGAAACGGCGAGGAAGAAAAACTGGCGCTTTCCGATAGGGAAGCCCGCCCCATTGAAACCCGGCCGGTCTTCTGCGAGGGCGAATGGCGCGACGCCGGCATCTTCCGTCGCGCCGACCTTCACCCGGGAAACAGGCTGCCCGGCCCGGCCCTTATCATCGAGGGACACCAGACGATCGTGGTGGAGCCCGGCTGGACGGCGGAGATCACCGCGCTCAACCACGTCCTCCTCCATCGGACGGAAAAGAAGAAACGCCATGCCGCGCTGGGTACCGAAGCCGATCCGGTTATGCTCGAGGTTTTCAACAATCTCTTCATGTCGATCGCCGAGCAAATGGGCGTGACGCTGCAGAACACGGCCTATTCGGTCAATATCAAGGAGCGGCTCGATTTTTCCTGCGCCGTCTTCGACCATGACGGCGCGCTCGTCGCCAACGCACCGCACATGCCGGTGCATCTGGGTTCGATGGATCGCTCCGTTGAAACGATCATCCGGCTGAACAAGGGCAAGATCCGGCCGGGCGACGTCTTCGCCCTCAACGCGCCTTACAATGGCGGCACGCATCTGCCGGACATAACGGTGGTCACGCCTGTTTTTTCCCTCCCCCTTGAGGGGAGGGTGGCCGCGGAGCGGCCGGGTGGGGTCGCCTCGGCCACGCGCGGCTTAAAAGAAGCGCCCAGCACTTCCACGGCGACCCCACCCGGCCAGCCTGCGACTGGCCACCCTCACCTCAAGGGGGAGGGAAAAATCCTCTTCTGGGTCGCCTCGCGCGGCCATCATGCCGATGTCGGCGGCACGGCGCCGGGTTCAATGACGCCGCTGGCGACCACGGTGGACGAGGAAGGCGTGCTCTTCGACAATTTCCGTTTGGTCGATCAGGGCCGCTTCCGCGAGAAGGAACTGATCCATCTTCTGACCGACCACCCCTACCCCGCTCGCAACCCGGCGCAGAACGTGGCCGATCTGAAAGCACAGATCGCGGCCAACGAGAAAGGCGTCGTGGAACTGAGGAAGATGGTGCGCCATTTCGGCCTCGGAATGGTCGAGGCCTATATGGGCCATGTGCAGGACAATGCGGCCGAGAGTGTCCGCCGCGTCATCGAACGCCTTCCCGACAACAGCGAATACGAGTACCCGACCGATACCGGGCAGGTGATCAAGGTCAAGATCGCCGTCGACCGGCAAAAACGCGAGGCGACGGTCGATTTCACCGGCACCTCGCCGGTGATGAAGAACAATTTCAACGCGCCCGAACCCGTAGCGCGCGCCGCCGTGCTTTACGCCTTCCGCGTCATGGTAGAAGGCTCGATCCCGATGAATGCGGGCTGCCTGAGGCCGATCAACATCGTCATCCCCGAAGGCTGCATGCTGCGACCTGTCTATCCGGCCGCCGTCGTGGCCGGCAATGTCGAGACATCGCAGCATGTCACCAACGCGCTCTTCGGCGCCATGGGTGCCCTCGCCAACTCGCAGGGCACGATGAACAACCTGACCTATGGCGACGATCGCTATCAATATTACGAGACGATCTGCTCCGGTTCGCCGGCCGGACACATGAATGACGGCCGCGGCTTCAACGGCACCTCGGCCGTCCATACGCACATGACCAATTCGCGGCTGACCGACCCGGAAATCCTGGAGCTGCGCTTTCCGGTCATTCTGGAGGATTTCCATATCCGCGCCGGCTCCGGCGGCAAGGGCAAGTGGCATGCCGGCGACGGCACGCGCCGCACCATCCGCTTCCTCGAAAAGATGGAATGCGCCATCCTGTCTTCGCACCGCGGGGTTCCGCCGCGCGGTATCGCGGGCGGCGGCGACGGCGAGATGGGCAGGACCGAAGTGCGCCGGCTCGACGGCACGATCGATGTGCTGAAAGGCTGCGATCAGACCGTGCTCGAAGCCGGAGAGGCCGTCATCGTGACGACCCCGACGGCGGGCGGATTCGGAAAGGCATAAGTCGGAAACGGGGAACCTACCGTCAAGGACCCAGTTCTTCCTGCTGCCGAACAAGGATGAGTTCCCAATGGCAGAATTGCGCGCCAAAGATCCGCTATCCATGAGGGTTGCGCGCCTCACATTTCCACGTGGCGATCAAGTGCCCAACAACGACCGCTATCCCGCCGTGATCGCCAGTGATGCGCTCGGCGGGTCGCAAGATGACGCGGCGGTGAAAGCGCTGCTGCGCGCCAATGGATGGGGCGGCGCCTGGACATGGCAGGTGTTTGATTTCCACCATTTCCATCCCGACGCCTTCGAAGTGCTGGCCGTCGCGGAGGGGTCGGCGGTTTTGATGCTCGGCGGCCCGCAAGGCGAGAAGGTGGAAGTCAAGGCCGGCGACGTGATGATTCTGCCGCCCGGCTCCGGCCACCGGCAGGTCGAGGCGCGCGAAGGATTCCGCATCTGCGGCGCCTACCCTCCAGGCCAGGAGAATTACACCGTCGTCAAGGCCGAGGATGGCTATGACGAAGCGATGCTGAAGGAAATCGCCGCCGTCGAGACCCCCTCGACCGATCCCGTCTGGGGCGATAACGGCCCTTTGCTCAAAGCGCTGCTTGGCGGTTGATAGCACCAACCTTCCTCATGGTGAGGTGCGAGCGAAGCGAGCCTCGAACCACGCACTCCCTACGGCAGCGCCTTCACCAGCGCCGCGGCCAGCGCCTGCGGATGGTAGTGAAGCCTGCCGGGCGTCAGACCGAGCCGCACCACGACCAGCCCCTTCGACGGAATGATGGCGATGCTCTGCCCGTCATGACCATCCATCCAGAACGTGTCGCCGGGCAGCCCCGCTTTTGCGCCGTCGCCGACACGCTGGCCGGGGGCTACCAGCCAGACCAGGCCTTTCCCGTAACGGCCGTGCGAGGCGGGCGCCGGCTGATGCATCATGGCGACGAAGCCCGGCGGCAGGATCTGCTTGCCTTCCCAGCGGCCGCCTTGAAGCAGGAACAAGCCGAAACGCGCCCAGTCCCGCGCCGTCGCATAGAGATAGGACGCTGCGGCGAAGGTGCCGTCTTCATCCGCCTCCAGCACGGCGCTCGTCATGCCGAGCGGGCCGAAAAGCGCCTGTTGAGGCCAGGCCAGCGAGGCTTTTTCGTCGCCGACCGCATTCTGCCAGACGCGGGCGAGGATCATGCCCGTCCCGCTCGAATAGTGAAAAACCGTCCCGACCGGCGCGACAAGCGGCATCGATGCGGCGAATTTCGCCATGTCGGGCTCGAGGAAAAGCATCCGCGTCACGTCCGATACGTCGCCATAATCCTCGTTGAAGGCGAGCCCGCTCGACATCGCCATCAGGTCGGCGACGCTGATATTCTTCCGTTTGTCGTTTTGCCATTCCGGTAGAAGGTTCTTTTGATCGAGCTTTAGCTTGCCCGCCTGGACGACCGTACCGACGAGCGCGGCATCGACCGTCTTGGTCATCGACCAGCCGATGAGCGGCGTATCGTCGGCGAAATCGCCGCCATAGCGTTCGCCGACGATGCGGCCGTTCTTGACCACGACCAGGGCGCGCATGCCCGGACCTGTCAGCCCCGGATCGTCAAGGATATGATTGAGCACCGGATCCTGCGAAAGCTGCACATTGTCGCCTTGGGGCCATAGCGCTTCGCTCTGCTCTGCGTCAGGCGCAGCCGGAGCGCTATAGGCGCGAGCTGCGGCAAGATTTCCGTCCGGCACCACCGCGCAGCCGAGGCCCGGACGCGCGATCGCTGTGACGGAACCGAAATAGCCCAGGAAAGCGGCCGTAACGCTCCGCTTCGCCTCGGAAACATCGAGATCGAAATAGCCGAGCAGCGGGTTGCCGGGCGCCTGGACGTCATCGGCGAAGACATCGTGCGGGTCGCGATTGGCGACGAACGCGTTCGAACAGACGATCTTGGCGGCGTAGCCTGCGCCGATGCGTATCAGTGCGGGCGGGGCGAAATAAAGCCAAGCCAATCCTGCAATGATTGCGAGTATGACGAGAGCGGCAAGTCCTTTCAGCAACGCGATCAGAAAGCGCATTCTCGCCTCGTCGTCGCGGGGCTCGCCGGCCGCCGCCGCCCATTTTGGGCTATTTTCAGGATTTCGGGACTTCCGGCAACGGAAATCCGCGATTTTCATCGTTTTGACAAGATGACGCACGCAAGAGGATCGCCTATCCATCCGTCCGGAATGAATGCTCCGATTCGCAACGGCTGATTGAATATCCTGAATGCGCCGGCTCGTTTTCTTTCTCGTCCCGTGTCTTTTGGCGGCCCTTCCGGCAGCTTGTACGTCCGTGTCCTACGACTTTGGCGACCTTACCGCGCCGGGTCCGCGTTTTCGCGACCGCAAACCGCAGGAATGGGGCTCCCGCGCGCCATGGCGCTACCCCGTGCACGGCACGGACGTAGCGAAATACCAGGGCAATGTGAATTGGCGGCGCCTGAAGGCAGATGGTATCGCCTTCGCTTTCATCAAGGCGACGGAGGGCGGCGACCGGGTGGATACCTCCTTCGCCCAGAACTGGGAAGCTGCGCGCGCGAACGGCATTCCGCGCGGTGCCTATCACTTCTTCTATTTCTGCACCCCGGCAATCGATCAGGCGGCGTGGTTTATCCGCAATGTCCCGGAGGAAAGCGGCGCACTACCCCCGGTAGCGGATGTCGAGTGGAATCCCGCCTCCCCGACATGCACCTACCGCCCGCCCGCGCAGGTGGTGCGGCAAGAGATGAAAATCTTCCTTGAAGCGCTTGCCCAGCACTATGGCAAGGAGCCGATCATCTATACGACCATCGACTTCTTCAACGACAACGACCTCTCTCAGTTGAAAGGCTATTCTTTCTGGTTGCGCTCCGTCGCCGGCCATCCGGACGCCAAATTTCGTGGGCATCCGTGGCTCTTCTGGCAATATACGGGTACAGGCATTTTGCCGGGCATCAAGGGTGACGCGGATATCAATACGTTCAACGGCAACAGAGCCGAGTGGGTCAAATGGCTGAAAGTCAATGCAATTTGAGAGAAGCCAGGGCCGCTTGAAAAAGACGGAGCGACAATGAAGGGGTTGATCTCGGTTTCAGCGGTTTTGCTGTCCTGCCTCGCAGCAGCGCCGGCATTCGGCCAGCAACCGCAATGTGGCGGGGATTTCACGGCCTGGCTCGATGGCGTCCGCGCCGAAGCCCGCGCCGACGGCGTTGGCGAACGTGGATTGGCGGCGCTTTCGCAGGCTCGCATCGATCCGAAGGTGATCGCCCGCGACCATGCGCAGGGCGTTTTCGCCCAGAACTTCATCGAATTTTCAAGCCGCATGGTGAATGCCTACCGCCTCAAGATCGGCAAGGAGCGCATGAAGAGCTACGCCGATGTTTTCGCCAGGGCGGAGCAGACCTACGGCGTGCCCGCGCCGGTGATCACCGGCTTCTGGGCGCTGGAAACCGATTTCGGCGCCGTACAGGGCAATTTCGACACGCTCGACGCGCTTGCCACCCTGTCTCATGATTGCCGGCGGCCGGAGACGTTCCGCCCGCAGTTGATCGCGCTCCTGAAGCTGATCGATAACGGTACCGTGCCTGTCAATGTCGAAGGCGCATGGGCGGGCGAGATTGGTCAGACGCAGATGCTGCCCAAGGATTACCTCGCCCACGGCACCGACGGAGACGGCGATGGTCATGTGGATCTGAGAAACAGCGCCCCGGACGTCATCATGACGACCGCGAATTTCCTGAAATCGCTCGGCTGGCAGGCGGGGAAGCCGTGGATGGAAGAGGTCGAGGTTCCAGCGCAAATGCCCTGGGACAAGACCGGGATGGAAACAAAGCTGCCGCTATCGCAATGGGCGGCTTTCGGCGTCACGAAGCGTGGCGGCGCTCCGCTCGAAAAGTCGGAGGAGCAGGCAAGTCTCGTGCTGCCGATGGGCCGCATGGGCCCGGCTTTCCTGATGTTCGACAATTACGGCGTCTATCTCAAATGGAATCAGTCCTTCGTCTATACGATGACCGCGGCCTATCTCGCGACGCGCTTCGCCGGGGCCCCCGCTTATGAAAAACACGATCCGGAACAGGGTCTGTCGCTGGCCGAGATGAAGGATTTGCAGCAGAAGCTTCAGGCGAAAGGTCATGACGTCGGCAAAATAGACGGCGTGCTCGGCTCAGGAACGCGCGAAGCCGTTCGCGCGGAACAGCAAAGGCTGGGAATGCCGGTCGACGGCTGGCCGACCCAGGCCTTGCTTGCGGCGCTCTGATCACAACATGGCGGCGGGAAGATCCCGCCGCGCTTTGAAACAGACGCCGCAACGGCCCTTTTCTCTTTCCGAGCAGGGCCGTCAAGCTCCTCAATGCACCTGCAAATGCATCGTGCTTTCGGCCTGGCGCGCCGCAACCACGCCCCATATGCCAATCAGGAAGATCAGGGCGCCGACAATGTAGGCGTTCCACGCCATGGTATGCATACCGGAGAAGCCGAGCACCCATGGCGATATGAAAAGCCACGCGCCGAGGATGAGACTGACCCAGTCCTCCCATTGCGCCAATTGCACCAGGGCGGCGATCGAAAGCAGGGCGACAACCGCGCCGATGATCCAGGCGTCCCACGCCCAATTGCCACCAGGCGCATTCGTGAGCGCCCAAGGCGAAATGAAAAGCCATACGCCCAGGATAAGAGTGAGCCAATTCGGCCACAGATAGGAAGTCGGAGATTGGTTGGGCATGATTGCCTCCTTTCGGACATTCGCGCCGAAAGACGATTGCGCCAGCCGACGCGCATTAACCGCTCACTATAACGATCAGCAACTGTCCGGAGTTCCATGTCCATCGCCGCTTCGATCGCGTCGCCGAATCACTGCGGGGCCGCTACTGGCGAGCTAGGGCGAAAGCCTTTCCTGCATGTCACCGCCGGACGTTGAAATCGGGCCTCGCCCGACGCAGCAAAAGCAACGGAGTCAAGCGGTCTATCCATTCAGATAGAGCAAAATTACCTCTTATGGATGGTGGCCAATCGGCATCGATCTTCGACAAGACGTTGAAAAGAAACAAAAAGTTCTGTGCATAAAAGGCCGGCCGCTCACGTGGGCACGCGGCAATCAACCGCCGGAACGCACCCCCTGCGCCCGTCGCATATGCAATTTTTTTTGCACAGATGTGCATTCCCGTTTTCTTCAAGGAAAACAAGGAAGCGCGCCGACGGACACGGAAAGGTTTTCTACGCGGATGCGGCGCTGCAGCAAAAAATCTGCTTGTTCGTTGCAGATTTGCACCTAGACTCTACGCCTATCGGTGAAAGAGGAGGCTATGCCATGGGACTGACACGGCCTGTCAATGCACTGATCATCTGTGCTGCGTTCGCATTCATCGGTGCACTTATCTTGGGCGTACTGCCCTGAAGTGGAGGAGTTGACCAAGAGCAAGTCTGTATTGCCGGCGATTGATTATCCGGCAGCAGCGGTCATCTATTCACGCTAGAAACGAACCACGAGGCCGGGTCCGAATCCCGGCCTTTTTCATTGCCCAATTTTCAGGCGGCCTCGGTTTGGGCGACCGAAGCGGATGTGCGGATGCCGATCATGTGGCAGATGGCGAAGACGAGGTCGGCGCGATTGAGAGTGTAGAAATGGAAATCATGGACGCCGCGCTCGACGAGATCTAAGACCTGCTCGGCTGCCACCGCTGCCGCGATCAGCGCCTGCGTCTCAGGCTCGTCATCAAGCCCGCTGAAGCGCTCCGCGAGCCATGCCGGCACCAATGCGCCGCAGCGCCCGGCGAAGCCGGCGACCTGCCGGAAATTGTGGATCGGCAATATGCCGGGCACGAGTGGGATGTAGATGCCCGCCCGCCTGACGCGTTCGACATAACGCTCATAGAGGTCGTTATCGAAGAAGAACTGGGTGATGGCCCGGGTCGCGCCATTGTCCACCTTGCGCTTCAACATGTCGATATCGGTAGCGAAATCGGGGCTTTCGGGATGCTTCTCCGGGTAGGCGGAGACGGAAATATCGAAGCTGCCGATCCGGCCGAGCCCTTCGACAAGCTCCGCCGCATTGGCGTAGCCGCCCGGATGCGGCCTATAGATGCTTCCAACGCCTGAGACCGGATCGCCGCGCAGCGCGACGAAATTTTTCACCCCCATCGCCTGGAACTCGCGCGCGACCTGATCGACCTCCTCCCGCGTCGCATCGATGCAGGTGAGATGGGCCGCCGGTTGAAGCGATGTTTCTCTCAGGATGCGCCCGACTGTGCGCTGGGTGCGTTCCCGTGTCGAACCGCCGGCGCCATAGGTGACGGACACGAAGGCCGGGTTGAGCGGTTCGAGGCGTTCGACCGTTTCCCAGAGCTTTGCTTCCATCTCAGCGTTTTTCGGCGGGAAGAATTCGAAGGAGACGCGGATCTTGTCGCCGATATCGGGCCGGCGCGAAAAGCGGAACTGTGACATCAGGCGCGCTCCCCCACTTCCGCTGCATGCGTTTCGGCTATCAGCAGGCGGCGATCCTGTGCGAGCCACAGTTTCACCGTCAGATGATGGTTTTCACCACTCGGCTGGAAATCGAGCGTTTCCTTGAGGTCGAGATCGGCATCGGCAAGCCAGTCGCCGATCTGGCCGTCGGAAAAGCCAAGCCGCACGTGGGCGTGCTCGTCACGCAGGAACTCGATCTGGTGGGGCGCGAAATCGACGATGACCAGACGGCCCGCCGGCCTGAGCAGCCGCGCCGCCTCCTGTATGGCGCGGCCGGGCTCCTCCAGATAATGCAGCACCTGGTGGATGGTGATGAGATCGAAACCGTCGCGCTCGACCGGCGGCGCGTAGATGTCGCCCTGCCTGACCTGCGCGTTGGTGATGCCGGCCTTGTCGAGATTGGCGCGAGCCACGGCCAGCATCTCGCGCGACTGGTCAATGCCGATGCCGCGCCTGTAAAGCGGCGCGAAAATTTCGAGCAGCCGGCCCGTACCCGTACCGAGATCGAGCATGGTCTGGAACGGACGCGTGCCGACGACACGCTTCATCGCTCCTTCGACCGCCGCGTCGGGCACGTGCAGGGAACGTATCTCATCCCAGCTTGCCGCATTGGCGCTGAAATAGCCGAGCGCCCTCTCCTGCCGCCTCTGCTTGACTGCGGCGAGCCGTTCGAGGTCACGCTCGACCGACGCGTCAAGTCCATCGAGGCGCGCCACGATGCTCTGTACCGTCTCTTGCGCCACACCCTCGTCCGCGAGACGGAAATAGGCCCAGGAGCCTTCCTGATAGCGGCTGATGAGCCGCGCTTCCAGCAGCAGCTTCAAATGCCGCGACACGCGCGGCTGCGATTGGCCGAGCACTTCGGTAATGTCGCTCACCGTCAGGTCGCCGCGCGACAGCAGCAAAAGAATGCGCAGCCGGCTGGATTCAGCCGCCGCCTTCAATATATCAACCATGGCGTCGAGGCCGATTGGGGTGCGGGAAAGCATACGCATCTCCAGAAAGATATAAACATATCTTTATATGAAATGGACGAGCGTGGCAAGGGTGATGTCGTGAACAGGAAAAGAAATGACGCCATTCTTGCATAAGACGGACGGCGACGCATCGATGCGTGAAGGTGAAGTCGCGCTGGCGAGCGATCCGGCGGACCTGCCAGGCGACGCCCATGTCATCTTCATCGGCCATGTCCACTCCCCCTGGACCAACCGGGACGACTGCCCGAAGAACATGAACAGGGCGCGGGAACGCGATGGCGGCGACGCGCTCGTGGAGATCGATACGGAATTCCGCCCCGGCCTTGCGGGGCTGGAGGCCGCGAGCCATGTCATCATTCTCACCTGGCTCAATCTCACACCGCGGAATCTGATTGTGCAGAAACCCCGCCATACGCCTCATCCGAAAGGGGTTTTCTCAATCCGCTCGCCGGCGCGGCCAAACCCGGTCGGCCTGCATATCGCCCGGCTTGTCGCGCTGAATCTCGCTGCCGGACGCCTCACCCTCGACGCTATCGATGTGGTAGACGGAACGCCGGTGATCGATGTCAAACCCTATTACGCCTCAATCGATTCCTTCCCGGATGCGGTCACAGAGCGGCACGGGAAATGAGCGTTGCGGCAACCGGCCGGCAGCGCGCCGTCGCCAGGGCGCTGACGGCGCTTCTGCCCATGGCGCCCTATGCCGATACCGAGCCGATCCGTGCCGCGGCGCTCGACAGGAAATTCCGCGACCTGCCTCCAACAATCGCCGTCTGGCTGGCGACAATCGCCCATGTGCGCCACGCCCATACCGATTACGACAAACTGCTCGCCGAAGGCTATGACCGCGATTCGGCGCGCTTCTTCGTCCTCGACGCCGTCAATGAGGTGCTGACCCGCTGGCGCGCAACGCGCCTGCTCGACCCCGATGACGAAGGCTGATCCCTCGCTTTCTCACCGCTCCGCTCTGTACCGCAACCCGTCCACGAGAAATGCAAGTAGCCGCTCGGCGCGCGTGCGGCTTTCCTCGCTTCCCAGATTGGCGGAAACGATCGCCGCTATGCCGCTCAGAACGTCCTGCGGATCGATGTCAGGCCGCACGTCTCCCGCTTTTTCGGCTGCCGCAAGCAGTTTCGTCATCGCCCCAACAGTCTGGCTCTTGGAATGCGCGAAAATCGTCTGTTCCGAGCGCAAGGCCGATTTCATCGCATCAGCAAGGCCATATTTTACGGCCATCAACTGCGCATAGCGCCCGATCCATGTCGTCAATGCCTCGAGCGGCGACAGTTCCTCGAGCAGCATGTCGGCGAGATCGCGCAGCCTGTCCACCTCATTGCCATAGAGCGCGGCAAGCAGGGCATCACGGCTCGGGAAATGCCGGTAGAGCGTACCGATGCCGACGCCCGCCCGCTCCGCCACCGTCGCAAGAGAGAGTTCCCCCTCGCCTTCCGCGACCAGCGCCGCGGCCGCGGCGATCAGTTTCTCGCGATTACGTGCGGCGTCTCGGCGCGGCTTGCGTGCGGATTCATTACCGGTCAAAATTTCTCATGCCCCTTTGACAAAGCGGAGGATGCTCCGTATATGCAGCCTTGAAGCGGACGCCTCTCCGCTTAGGCCAGGCGGCCGTCCCCTGCAAGCATAGCGATTCCCCGACAACTGTTATGGAGCGATGAATCATGGCGTCGAAAGTATGGTTTATTACCGGTTCATCCAAGGGTTTTGGCCGCATCTGGGCCGAAGCGGCGTTGGCGCGCGGCGATCATGTGGCTGCAACCGCGCGTGACGAAAAAACGCTCGCGCCCCTGGTCGAGAAATATGGCGACGCCGTCGCGGCGCTAAAGCTCGACGTGACCGACAAGAAGGCAGTTGATGACGCCGTTGCCGAGACGCTGCGGCGCTTCGGCCGCATCGATATCGCCGTCAACAATGCCGGCTACGGCCAGTTCGGCACGATCGAAGAGGTCAGCGAGGAAGAGGCCCGCGCCCAGATAGAGACCAATCTGTTCGGCGCGCTCTGGGTGACGCAGGCCGTCCTGCCGATCATGCGCGAGCAGCGCTCCGGCCATATCATTCAGATATCGTCGATCGGCGGCGTGAACGCCTTTCCCACCGTCGGCCTGTATCATGCCTCGAAATGGGGGCTGGAAGGCTTCAGCCAGACGCTGGCGCAGGAAGTCGCCGAATTCGGCGTCCATGTCACGCTGGTCGAGCCCGCCGGCTTCTCGACGGATTGGTCCGGCCCCTCCGCGAAGAGAGCGGCACAGATCGCCGCCTATGACGGCGCCCGCGCCAGGAACGCCGAGCGCCGCAAGAATGTCGTGCCGGGCGATCCCGAGGCGACGGGCCCGGCCATGCTGGCGCTTGTCGATGCGGCCGAACCGCCGCTCAGGGTCTTTTTCGGCGATGTCGGCCTGCCTATGATCAGGCAGGAATACGCCAGGCGTCTCGCCGAATGGGAAAAATGGGACAACCTCGCGCTGCTATCGCAGGGACCCAAAGGCAACCGCTGAGACTGGCTCCCTGATCACACCACCGGTATTGAGTGACGAAGGAATTCAAATCAGAGCCGACGCCATTCCCCCTCACCCTGGCCCACTCCCCGCCGGGGGGCGAGGGAATGGAGGCGTCGCGGCCAGCCTTCTTCGCCCCGCTCGCGGGGAGAAGATGCCGCAGGCAGATGAGGGGGACTTCGGTCCTGGCAAGCATCCCCAAAAGCAGAAATCTTCCTACGCCCGGTAAATCCATTGCTCCGGGAGATGGACGGAAACGGCCTCGCCCGCTTCGATCCGGCCGGGTTTCTCGACCCAGCCGACAAGCCCGCGCAGGCGCTTCGCGACCTTGGGGAAGAGAAGCGCCCCCGCAGCCTCGTCCGCCACCCCCGCATGTCGCGCGATGGAGCGGCCCGAAAGCTTACAGGGATGGTTTTGCCCATCGATCTTGAGCGTCACGCCGTTCGCGAAGAACAGTTTCGTGCGGGCGGGCAGCATGGAAAGTTTCGGGATGCCGGAAAGCAGGATGTTCGCGCCGATCCATTCCGGCCTGACTTCCGGCAGCGCCATCAATTCCGCTATCGTCACGAGTTCATCCGGAGCGACGATCGACAATTGCCGCTCGTTTCGCATTTCCGTCCCGCGCGGATACCAGGGCTCACGGCCGCCGGAGCGCCGCGTCAGACCCTGATGGAAATCATTCGCGATGCCGTCGAAGCCAAGTTGAAGAACGTCGATCGGCCGGGTCTCGAAATCGCCTGAAGATGCGATATAAAGGGCCTCGACGCACGCCGTCAGCCGGCTTGCCGACACGATCGTGTCGGCCTGGAGCGTCTCTGCATCATCGGGAAAAAGTGTCAGTGTTTCCGTCATTGGCCGCCCTCATTCCGTTGGTCGGCAGGCAGGATGGATCATGAAAAGCCGCGAATCCAGCCAAAAGGGCTGATCCTCCCATTCGAGCCAATGATAGGAGACTGTTCTACATCATGCGCAAAAGCGCGCCACCGATCGAATAGCCCGCCCCGAAAGCGCAGATCAGGCCGACATCGCCGGGCTTCAAATCCTCATGGTTTTCCTTCAAGGCCACGATGGCGCCGGCCGCGGCGGTGTTTCCAAGCCGCTGCAGGACCATCGGCGCGCGGTCGTGATCGGCGTCTTCCCCCAACGCCAGCCTGAGGATCATGGCGTTCATCCGAGCATTCGCCTGATGCAGCCAGAATCGCCTGATGCCGTGCGGGGTGAGATCGTGCCGCGCCAGGAATTCGACGATGAAGTGATGCCCTGCGACGGTGACTTCCTTGAACACCTTGTTGCCGACCTGTTTGATCAGGTTGTCGGTCATATCGATGATCGAGGTGTCTTCCTGCATCGCGCGGTTCAGGAAACCGAAATTGGAGCGGATATTGTTGGAGAATTGCGTCCAGATGCCGGTATCGATCACCTCGAAGCGGCCGGGGCGCATCTCTCCTTCCTCGAGTGGTTCGACGATAAGCGAGGCTGAGGCGTCGCCGAAGATGAAATGGGTTTGCCGGTCACGGTAGCTCAGATGCCCCGAAATGATCTCCGGCGTCGTCACCAGCACGCGCTTCTGCGCGCCGGTGCGCACAAGATTGGTGGCCAGATGCAGCCCAGCGGCGGCGGAAGAGCAGCCGAGGCTCATGTCGAAAGCGGCGCCGGGAATGCCGAGTTCCTTCTGGATCTCGATGCCGATCGCCGGATAGGGCCGCTGCTGGTGCGAGGCCGAGCAGATGACGAGATCGATCGAGGCCGGATCGACGCCGGCATCCTCGATCGCCTGCCGCGCCGAAGCGACGCCGAATTCGGCCATGACGGACAGGTCTTCATCGCTCCGCCTTGGAATGCGCGGCGCCATCCGTTCCGGATCGAGGATGCCGTCGGCCGAGATTACGCGGCGTTCCTCTATGCCCGAAGCATGGACGATGAATTCGCTGGACGAGTGCTGCAGGAGCGGTTCGCCGGTGCGCGAGCGCCTGGCGTTTTCCCAATCGACCCACGTGTTGAAGCTGTCGACCAGTTCGTCATTGGTTATGCTGGCATCCGGAATTTTGATGCCGATGCCGCTGATAGTAACACGATTCATGAAACAGCTTGTCCCTGGCGGGTGACAACCGGGCGACGACTCGGAGGACCGACCGATTTCCACTATGCGGTTTAGAGCCTAAAAGATTGGTTTGCAAAGTCGGAACGGCATTTGCCTCGATTGTGGCGGGGCTGTGGCGAGGGCGCACCACAGAGCATGATCCGGAAAAGTGGGCACCGGTTTTCCGAAAAGACCATACTTGGACAAAGAGATAAGAGCATGGTGCAATCCGTCCAATCGCATCATGCTCTGGGCGCGCGGAGGCGCGGCCGCTCTAAGCTTTCCGGGCGACGATGAACAGCCGGGGGAAGCGAAGCAGCACTCTGCCATCACGCATTTTCGGATAAGCCTCGGCAACGCGCGCGGTATAGGCATCGAGAAAGGCAGCCTTCTCCTCTAGGTCGAGCGGGTCGAGGAACGGCCGAAGCCCCGTCCCCTTTACCCATTCCACGATCGCTTCCGCGTCGGCCAGCGGATGGTTGTAGAGCGTGTGCCAGATATCGAGCTTCGCCGACAGGTCCGAAAGCAGATCGTAATAGAAGGCGACCGGCGGCAATGGCTTCCGCGCCGCCCCCTTCATCTTGTCCGCGAAAGTGGCCTCGGCGGCCAAGCGCATCATTTCATGCGAGGGTTCGGCGAGATTGTCGGGCATCTGCACGGCCAGAACACCGCCAGGCGCGAGAAAACCCATCAGCCGTCTTAGCACCCGTGGATGATCGGGCAGCCACTGAAAGACGGCATTGGCGAAGATGACATCGACCGGCTTTTCCGGCTCCCAGGTCGCGGCATCGGAAAGCGCGAAGGAAAGCTTTGGCAGCCGCGCCTTCGCCTTCTCGATCATGTCGGGCGAGGTGTCGAAGCCGCTGATCTCGGCGTTCGGCCAGCGCTCGGCCAGAAGCTCGGTCGAATTGCCAGGCCCGCAGCCTATATCGACGACCAGACGTGGATTTTCGACGCTGATCTGCGCCAGCAGGTCGCGCGCGGGCCGCGTCCGCTCGTCGTCGAATTTCAGATATTGCGCGGCGGACCAGTCGGTGCGGAGGGAATTGCGGCTCATGGCTTTGCCTCGGAAACGAGCCCTCAAGGCTCGTCGTCTCCATGGCATGACGTCTGGGCCAAGTCACTACACGAACGATGGCAAGCATCAACCTCCGTTCGTTTGGCGCAACCGGATCAGCCCCGTCGGGCATGCTCCCAATGTTCACGCAACGGATTCAGCCCCGTCGCGCTGCTGCATCGTGAATCGCGCCCGGTAATCATGGGGAGTTGTCGACAGGAGCCGCATGAAGCTCCTGCGCATCGTTTCCTCCGAACCGAAGCCGCAGCGCCGGCAGATGCTCTTGATCGATAGGCGCGTTTCCAGGAGCAGGCGTCGAGCCGCCTCGACGCGCAACCGCTCCACCGCGCGCGTCGGCGTCAGGCCTGTCGCCTCCATGTAGCGGCGACTGAAACTGCGTTCGCTCATGCCGGCCTGTCCGGCGAGGACCGGCAACGACAACTGCTCCGCCAGATTGCTATTGATCCATTCATGCAACGAGCCGAACCTGTCATCCGCCATCTGCAACGCAAGCGTTTCGCTGAACTGCGCCTGGCCTCCGGGACGCTTGAGAAAGACGACGAGATACCGTGCGACGGCAAGCGCGACGGTCGGTCCCAGATCCTCCTCGACCAGGGCAAGGGCGAGATCGATCCCGGAGGTCACGCCGGCCGAGCTCCAGACCGTGCCGTCACGGATGAAGATCGGATCGGCCTCGATCAGGATTTTCGGATAGCGGCGCGCGAGATCGTCATGAAAGGACCAATGTGTCGTCGCGCGCTTGCCGTCGAGCAGGCCCGCCGCGGCAAGCAGAAGCGCGCCCGTGCAGACCGATGCGGTGCGGCGGGCTGAGGCAGAGCGGGCAACGAGCCAGCTGAGGAGTTCCTGATCCCTGGCAGCCTCTTCGACACCCGGCCCGCCGGCCACGAGAAGCGTATCCACCTCCATATCATCAGCGGATAGCGGCTGAACGCCAAGAGGCACACCGGCCGAAGCGATCACGTCCCCGCCTCCTCTAGCGATCAAGCGGATCGAATAGGGCGCGATTCCGGCCGTCTTTTTCATGATTTCATTCGCAGAGGCGAAGACCTGAACCGGCCCTGTCACATCGAGGATCTGCACGGCAGGATAGGTCAGGACCTCGACGGTTCGGGTCCTATCTGGCGGGAAATGAGGCATCTTCGGCGTCATCGTCGTGCGGACCTGCGTTAATGTCGTCGGATCGATCGGATTTTCAAGGAGACGGCATATGATACCGCCCGACAGGCATCTGCAAATCGGCTCGCTGCTGTTCGACGGCATCGACCAGATCGACCTGACGGGTCCGTTCGAGGTCTTGGCGCGGATACCGAATGCGACATACCGCATCTACGGGAAATCCGCGGACCCGGTTCGCGACATCAAGGGCTTGCGATTAACGCCCGACGCGACGCTGGCGGAGGCGCCGCAGCTCGACGTGCTCCACATTCCGGGGGGCTTCGGCCAGGAAGCGTTGATGGATGACGAGGAAACGCTCGGCTGGATCCGGCGACAGGCAGAGGGCGCCCACAGCGTCTTCTCCGTCTGCACCGGCGCATTGATCTGCGGCGCGGCCGGGCTTCTGCGGGGGCGGCGGGCGACCACCCATTGGGCCTCGTTCCACTTGCTGCCGTTCTTCGGCGCCATCCCCGTAAACGAGCGGGTCGTCGTCGACGGGAACCGGGTGTTCGCCGCCGGCGTGACCGCCGGCATAGACGGCGCTTTGCGGTTGGCGGCCGAATTGCGCGGCGAGGACGTGGCGAAAGGCATCCAGCTTCAGATGGCCTATGCGCCCGAGCCGCCATTCGACAGCGGAAGGCCGGAAACCGCGCCGCCAGCGGTTCTGAATGCAGCGCGCCAAGCGGTCGAACAGATCACGTCACAGCGCGAGGCGACGGCTCGCCGCGTGGCGAGCCGTCTCGGCATATCCTAGAGCAATTCCAGCAAAAGTGCGGAGCGGTTTTGCGTTCGGAATTGCGTAAAAACAAACAGATAGAGCATTCCCGTGATTCGGAGAAAAACGGAAATGCTCTAGCGCGCCAGGTCGAACCGGTCGGCGTTCATCACCTTCACCCACGCGGCGGCGAAGTCCCTGGCGAACTTCTCCTTCGAGTCGGCGCTGCCATAGACTTCGGCATAGGCCCGAAGGTGCGAATGCGAGCCGAAGATCAGGTCGACGCGCGTGCCGGTCCATTTCGGCGCGTTGGTCTTGCGGTCGCGGCCCTCATAGACGCCGTCCTCGCCCGCCTTCGGCTGCCAGACCGTATCCATGGTCAGCAGATTGACGAAGAAATCGTTCGTCAGCCTGCCCGGCTTGTCGGTGAAGACGCCATGCTTCGAGCCGCCGAAATTCGCGCCAAGCACGCGCAGGCCGCCGAGGAGAACCGTCATTTCCGGTGCCGTCAGCTTCAGCAATTGCGCCTTGTCCACCATCGCCTCTTCGGGCGCCATGAGCTGCGGCTTGCCGCTGACATAGTTGCGGAAGGCGTCGGCCCGCGGCTCGAGCGGGGCGAAGGACTGGACGTCCGTCTGTTCCTGCGACGCGTCCATGCGCCCCGGCGTGAACGGCGCCTTCAGATCGACCCCGGCGTCTTTCGCCGCCTTCTCGACCGCAGCCGAGCCGGCGAGGACGATCAGATCGGCAAGCGAAATTTTCTTGCCGCCCGTCTGCGCTCCGTTGAAATCCCTCCGGATTTCTTCGAGCTTCGACAGCACCGCCTGAAGCTTGGCCGGCTCGTTCACCTCCCAATCCTTCTGCGGCTCGAGACGGATGCGCCCGCCATTGGCGCCGCCGCGCTTGTCGGAATTGCGGAAGGTCGAGGCCGACGCCCACGCCGTCGAGACCAACTGCGGCACGGTGAGCCCGGAGGCGAGGATCTTCGCCTTGAGGGCCGCTATATCCGCGTCGTCGACCAGTTCGTGATCGACGGCTGGCACCGGGTCCTGCCAGATCAGCTCTTCCCGCGGCACGAGCGGGCCGAGATAGCGCTCCTTCGGCCCCATGTCGCGGTGGGTGAGCTTGAACCAGGCGCGCGCAAAGGCATCCGCGAACAATTCCGGATTCTCGTAATAGCGCCGCGAGATCGGCCCGTAGATCGGGTCGAAGCGGAGCGACAGATCGGTGGTCAACATGGTCGGACGCTGCTTCTTCGACGGATCGTGCGCCAGCGGAACGTCCTCCGGCGCGTCCTTCGCGACCCATTGCCAGGCGCCGGCGGGACTTTTCACCAGCTCCCATTCATAGCGGAACAGATTGTCGAAGAAGTAGTTGCTCCACTTCACCGGCGTCTGCGACCATGTCACTTCCAGCCCGCTGCCGATCGCGTCGCCGCCCCTGCCCGTCTGGAACTTGCTCGACCAGCCGAGCCCCTGATCCTCGATCGGGCCGGCTTCGGGCGCCGGGCCGACGAAGGACGGATCGCCGGCGCCGTGCGTCTTGCCGAAAGTGTGGCCGCCGGCGATCAGCGCGACGGTCTCCTCGTCGTTCATCGCCATGCGGAAGAAGGTTTCGCGGATGTCCTTGGCCGCCGCAAGCGGGTCCGGCTTGCCGTTCGGCCCTTCCGGATTGACATAGATCAGGCCCATCTGCACCGCGCCGAGCGGTTCGGCCAACTGGCGCTCGCCGCTGTAGCGCTCGTCGCCGAGCCAGGTGCCCTCGGGACCCCAGTAAAGCTCTTCCGGCTCCCAGACATCGGCGCGGCCGCCGGCGAAGCCGAACGTCTTGAAGCCCATCGATTCGAGCGCGACATTGCCGGTCAGCACGATCAGATCGGCCCAGGAAATCTTGCGGCCGTATTTCTGCTTGATCGGCCAGATCAGCCGGCGCGCCCTGTCGAGCAGCACATTGTCCGGCCAGCTGTTGAGCGGCGCGAAGCGCTGCTGCCCGGCGCCGGCGCCGCCGCGCCCGTCGGTGATGCGGTAGGTGCCGGCGCTGTGCCACGCCATGCGCACGAAGAGGCCGCCATAATGACCGAAATCGGCCGGCCACCATTCCTGCGAATCCGTCATCAGCGCCTTCAGATCGGCGATGACGGCGTCGAGATCGAGGCTCTTGAACTCCTCGGCGTAATCGAACGCCTCGCCCATCGGGTCGGACAATTTCGAATTGGCGTGGAGAATCTGGACATCGAGCAGGTTCGGCCACCAGTCGCGGTTCCGGTGCCCTCGGGAGCCGGTGAACGGGCATTTGCCCGCGTTGTCGTCAGTCTTCGCGTCCATTGTTCTTCTCCTGCCGCTTGTTCCGCTCATACCGGACAGAGGCCATGATGGCCTTCAAAACCGCCCGTTTCGTGACATTGACCGCCGCCTGGCAACAATCGTTCGTGTCGCGTTCAGGCTTCCGCTCCTGCTATGTTACAGCGGCGGAACGATTAGTTTAAATCGGATTTCCTGATTGCCGTGATAAGATGGCCTTATGATAAACCTGACGCTCAAGCAGTTCCGCTATTTCGACGCGCTCGCCCGCTTCGGCCATTTCGGCCGCGCGGCGGAAGCCTGCGCCATCTCGCAGCCGGCTTTGTCGATGCAGATCAAGGAGATGGAGGAAACGCTGGGCACCGAGCTTTTCGAACGAGGCGCCAGGCAGGCCCGCCTGACGAGCTTCGGCGAGGAGTTCGCCAAGCGCGCCAGCGACATATTGCGCTCGGTGGACGAGCTTGGCGACCTCGCCCGCGCCGCGCAGGACCGTCTGGTCGGGCGGCTGAGGATCGGCATCATCCCGACCATCGCGCCCTATCTCCTCCCCGCCATCGTCTCCAACCTCACCCGGACCTATGCCGGCCTCGATGTCCAGTTGCGCGAGACGCTGACGGCGAAGCTGATCCGCGAACTGGCGGAAGGCCGGCTCGACACGGCGATCGTGGCGCTGCCCGTCTCCGAACCGACGCTCGCCGAAATCCCGCTCTTCACCGAGAATTTCGTGCTGGTCCGCCCGAGCGAGGACGAGGGCAAGCCGGTGCCCGACCGCGAGAGGCTGCGCGAGATGCGACTGCTTCTCCTGGAGGAAGGCCATTGCTTCCGCGACCAGGCGCTCTCCTTCTGCGAGATCGGCTCGGCGCATCCGCGCGAGATTCTGGACGGTTCTTCACTCTCGACGCTGGTGCAGATGGTGAGCGCCGGCATCGGCGTGACGCTGATCCCCGAAATGGCGGTCGCCGTCGAAACCCGCTCCGCTTCCGTCTCGATCGCCCGTTTCAACCCGCCCCGCCCGTCCCGCACCATCGGCATGATCTGGCGCCGCTCCAGCCCCCTCGCCGGCCAGCTCGGCAAGATTGCGGAAGTGGTGCGGCAATCGGCGGAGGGATGATCAGCCGACGTTAATGCCTTCCTTCTCAGAGACGGTTGTCGTTCACCCTTTTATCCACCTCCCCTCAACCACGTGTAGCATCGGTTCGTTGTTGAGAACGGATCGATGAAAGAATGCAATATCGTTATGAGATAGTGAGAAACCGGCTCTACTGCCGAGCTGCCACGTTGAATCTTCTCCTTTCCGCGAACAATTTCCGACTTCTACTCAAGGCCAATTTCCATCCAGATGAACCGCGCGTGCCTGCGGGCAATTCCGATGGCGGTCAGTGGACAATAGGCAATGGAAGCAGCCTTCGCACTCACCCAAGCAGACTGCCCCCTATCCGCGTCAGCGAAAAACCAAATGACGACTTGCCAAAGATTCCCAAGGAACGACCGTCCACGGCATCGCAGCGATGGGCGATTGTTAAGCGACTGGCGGGTTGGGCAGCGGAAACCGCGCTCCGCGGAACTCCGATCGGACGTGTTATCGAGGGCGTCAGGGTAATAGAATGGATTCGAGACTATTATCCCTACATCGAAGCTTATCGCGCCCCTGCTCGCTCGCTGGAACAGTTGGAAGAAGACGCGCTTACACCCGAAAAAGGTTATGATATCCATCACATCGTCGAACAGACGCCGGCTGAACAAGATGGATTTCCGCGATCACTGATCGAGAGCGGAACAAATCGTGTGCGAGTGCCCACATTGAAACATTGGCGGATTACCGCCTGGTATATGATGAGAAACGACCATTTTGGGGATGTGTCACCACGCACCTATCTTCGCGGCAAAAGCTGGGAGGAAAGAATGCGGGTTGGACTGATGGCGTTGCGCGAAGCTGGAGTGTTAAAGCCATGAAGAATCCCGATCTGTCAATTTTGACTGACGAACAGTTGGTGGCCCGTTTCGCCGAGATCGGGACCGAACAATTCGAGGCGGAGGAACTTGGCCAGATCGGCCGATTCAATCGGCTGTATGAGAAAAAGCTGCGCGTCGTGGCAGAACTCAAGCGTCGTCAAGGCGACCACCGACGCGCCCTGATGGCTCTTTACGATCACCCGAACCCTCAGGTTCGCCTCAACGCGGCCAAGTCGACGCTTGCCGTGGCTCCTGTTGCGGCCCGTCAGGTGATTCAGGCAATCGCCGACCCTAAGGATACGGCGCAAGCGCTGGATGCGGGTATGTGTCTTTGGGCGCTCGAAGAGGGTATCTTCAAGCCGAGTTAAAAGCCGCGATAAAAACCGTAGCGTCCTTCGAGGCTCGCCCTCTGGGCGAGCACCTCAGGATGAGGACCGTTGGCGCAAACCTCCCTCATCCTGAGGTGCCCGCGAAGCGGGCCTCGAAGGACGCACCGTAGTGATGAAGGGCCAACGCCAGGGCCTTCGGTATTAGTGGTCGGATAGTCGCGGGGACACAGCAACCTGAAGCGGTGTTCGCGCTTTGCCGCCGCCTATCTTGTCAGCCTTTTATACGTCATCTTGTGTGGTGTCAGCGCGTCCGGTCCCAGCCGGCGGACCTTGTCCTGCTCATAATCCTCGAAATTGCCCTCGAACCATTCGACATGGCTGTCGCCCTCGAAGGCGAGCATGTGGGTGGCCATGCGGTCGAGGAACATGCGGTCGTGGCTGATGATGACGGCGCAGCCGGCGAAGCTTTCGAGCGCGTCCTCGAGCGCGGCCAGCGTTTCGGTGTCGAGGTCGTTGGTCGGCTCGTCGAGGAGCAGGACGTTGCCGCCATTCTTCAGCATCTTGGCGAGATGGACGCGGTTGCGCTGGCCGCCTGAAAGATTGCCGACCTTCTGCTGCTGGTCGCCGCCGCGGAAATTGAAGGAGGAGCAATAAGCGCGGCTGTTGACCTCATGCTTGCCGAGCTTGATCACCTCGGCGCCGCCGGAAATCTCCTCCCACACGGTCTTGTCCGGGTCGAGTGTGTCGCGGCTCTGGTCGACATAGCCGAGCTTGACGGTCTCGCCGACGCGGATCGAGCCGCCGTCGGGCTTCTCCTGCCCGGTCAGCATCTTGAAAAGCGTCGTCTTGCCGGCGCCGTTCGGGCCGATCACGCCGACAATGCCGCCGGGCGGCAGCTTGAAGTCGAGCTTGTCGATCAGGAGGTCCTCGCCGAACCCCTTGGCCAGGCCCTCGACCTCGATGACGACGTTGCCCAGCCGCTCGCCATGCGGAATGACGATCTGCGCGTCGGTCGGCCGCCTCTTGTCGGCGGCGTCGAGCAGCTCCTCAAAAGCCTTGATGCGGGCCTTCGATTTCGACTGCCGCGCCTTGGGCGAGGACGCGATCCACTCGCGCTCGCGGGAGATGGCGCGCTGGCGGGCGTCGTCCTCGCGGCCCTCCTGCTTCAGCCGCTTGGCCTTGGCGTCCAGATAGGCCGTGTAGTTGCCCTCATAGGGAATGCCGCGGCCGCGATCGAGTTCGAGGATCCAGCCGGTGACGTTGTCGAGGAAGTAGCGGTCGTGGGTGATGATCATCACCGCGCCCGGATAGGCGCGCAGATGCTTCTCCAGCCAGCCGGTGGTCTCGGCGTCGAGATGGTTGGTCGGCTCGTCGAGCAGCAGCAGGTCCGGCTCGCGCAGGAGAAGCTGGCAGAGCGCGACGCGGCGGCGCTCGCCGCCGGAAAGCTTGGTCACGTCGGCATCCTTCGGCGGGCAGCCGAGCGCGTCCATCGCCATCTCGACCTGCTGTTCGAGGTCCCAGAGGTTCATCCGATCCATCTCATCCTGCAGATGCGCCGACTCGTCCGCCGTCTCGTCGGAATAGTTCATCATCAGCTCGTTATAGCGATCGATGATCGCCTGCTTGTGCGCAACGCCCGTCATCACATTGCCGAAGACGTCCAGCGCCGGGTCGAGGTCGGGCTCCTGCGGCAGATAGCCGACGGTGGCGCCTTCCGCGAGCCAAGCCTCGCCGGAATATTCCTTGTCGAGCCCGGCCATGATCCTCAGCACCGTCGACTTGCCGGCGCCGTTCGGGCCGAGAATGCCGATCTTGGCGTCGGGGTAGAAGGAGAGATGGACGTTGTCGAGCACCTTCTTGGCGCCATAGGCCTTGGAGAGGCCCGACATGTGATAGATGAACTGGCGTGCCACGCGCGCTTTCCCATTGTCTGAAAGGAGTGGAGAGTTGGGCGGTATGTAAGGGATCACGCGGCGGGGGGCAATGGCGAAAGCGGGCTAATCGCCAAGGCCGATCCTCTTCACGCCCCCCTCTGTCCTGCCGGACATCTCCCCCACACGGGGGGAGATTAGCCTTCATCGGCGCCCCAGCCACTCTCCAACGTTGCAGGAGAGGAGCCGGCAAACGCGGCCGGCGTAATCTCCCCCCGTGTGGGGGAGATGTCCGGCAGGACAGAGGGGGGCAACGTAGGGCACGATCCTCCGAGGAGAAGCGTTCTCCTGAAGCGCTCTGTCAGGAACGAGCCGGTTTACGCTTTCCCTTTCGCCGCAGACCGGCAGAATGGCGCGCGGAGACACGCCCTTGCTGAAGCACACCATTTCTCTTGCCGACGCCCGGCGCATCTGGCTCGCTGCCCAGCGGCTCGACGCCCGCGCGCCTTTCGGCGGCGGCGCGAAGGCCGCCACCCGCGCCATCGAGCATCTCGGCTATGTCCAGATCGACACGATCAACGTCATCGAGCGCAGCCACCATCACATCCTCTACAGCCGCATCCCCGATTACGAGCGCGCGCATCTCCACCAGGCGCAGACGGTGGACAAGACGGTTTTCGAATATTGGACGCATGCGCTGTCATACGTGCCGGGGCGCGATTTGCGCTTCTTCCTCGGCACGATGAAGGCGCGGACCGCCAAGCCGAGCAAATGGTATCAGGGCGTCACGAAAAAGGAGCGCGCCAAGGTGCTGTCGCGCATCCGCAAGGAAGGGCCGATCACCATCCGCGACATCGACGACGACGTGCTGATCGAGAAGGAGCATCTGTGGGCGAGCCGCAAGCCGTCGAAACGGGCGCTGCAAATGCTCTTCTATGAAGGCGTGCTGGCGATTTCCGAGCGCGACGGCATGCTGAAGACATACGAATTGATGGACCGGCATTTCGGCTGGGACAAGCGCCCGAAACCCGCGACCGAGAACCAGGTGGCGGAATATGTGCTCGACCGCGCACTACGGGCGCAGGGGCTGGTCAGCCTCGATTCCGCCTGCCATCTCGACGCGTCGCGCAAGCCTCTGGTGAAGAAATTCATCGAACGGCGCGTCCGGAAAAAGGAACTCGTGCCCGTCGCCTTCGAAGGCGCGGGAAAAATGCAGCACTGGGCGCGGCCGGAGATCTTCGACGCCCTGCCGCAAACGGACGAAAGCCTCGTCCACATCCTTTCGCCCTTCGACCCGCTGGTGATCCAGCGCAAGCGGCTGGCGCTCTTCTTCGGCTACGACCACCGCTTCGAGGCCTATCTGCCGAAGGAAAAGCGCGTCTTCGGTTATTTCGCGCTGCCCGTTCTCGCCCGAGACGAAATCGTCGCCGTGATCGATCTCAAGACCGACCGCCAGGAGAAAAAGCTTTTGATCCAGCAATGGACATGGGTGGGATCAGGCGAGGAAACCCGTCACCAGCGCGCAATCGAGGAGGAACTGGGGCGCTTCGAGCGGTTTCAGTTGGCAGGGTGAGGTTGGAATGCCGTGCGTCCTTCGAGGCTCGCTTCGCTCGCACCTCAGG
>DASZUG010000070.1:0-67578 GCA_035547755.1 Rhizobiaceae bacterium | reverse complement strand
GGTGTCCGCGACGCGGACGGAGAGGGGGTAGAAAAGCAAAAATTAACGCGAGTTCAGAGCGGTGGGCTAGGTCGAGCGCCGATTGCCACCGCAAGGGTCAGAAGCTACATCTTCATCATGACCCATGCCCCCGATACGCTTTCCATCGCCATTGCGCAGTTGAATCCCATCGTCGGCGATATCGCCGGCAATCTCGCCAAGGCACGGGCCGCGCGTGCCGAAGCGGCGGGGCAAGGGGCCGATCTCATTCTCTTCACGGAACTCTTCATCGCCGGGTACCCGCCCGAGGATCTTGTTGTGCGGCCATCCTTCCTTGCCGCCTGTGAACGCGCGGTGCGGGAGCTGGCGCAAGACACGGCAGATGGTGGGCCGGGCATTGTCGTCGGCACGCCGCTCAAGCGGGAAAGCGGCGTCCATAATTCGATCGTCTTCGCCGATGGCGGCAGGATCATCGCCGAGCGCTACAAGATCGACCTGCCGAATTATGGCGAGTTCGACGAAAAGCGCGTGTTCCAGCCCGGCGTGGACCTGCCCGGCCCCATCAATTTCCGCGGGGTGCGCCTTGGTATTCCCATCTGCGAGGATATTTGGGGCGAACTCGGCCTCTGCGAGACGCTCGCCGAAAGTGGCGCGGAACTCATCCTCGTGCCGAACGGCTCGCCTTATTACCGCGGCAAGATCGACGTGCGGCAGCAAGTCGTCATCCGCCAGGTGATCGAAAGCGGGCTGCCGCTGATCTACGCCAACCAGCTCGGCGGGCAGGACGAACTCGTCTTCGACGGCGCCTCCTTCGCCATTCATGCTGATCGCTCGCTCGCCTTCCAGATGAGCCAGTTCGAGGAAACGGTCGCGCTCACCAAATGGAAGCGCAGCCGCGCCAGCGCAGGCACGCAAGACGGAAATGCGGAAGGCTGGGTCTGCGAGGCCGGCCCAATGGCGAAAATCCCCGAAAAGGAGGAGGCCGACTATCTGGCCTGCATGCTCGGCCTGCGCGACTACGTCAACAAGAACGGCTTCCGCGATGTGGTGCTCGGCCTTTCCGGCGGCATCGATTCAGCGCTCTGCGCCGCGCTTGCCGTTGACGCCCTGGGCTCGGATCGCGTGCGCACGGTCATGCTGCCTTACCGCTACACGTCTTCAGCTTCGCTGAAGGACGCGGAGGATTGCGCCAGAGCGCTCGGCTGCCGCTACGACATCGTGCCGATCGCTGAACCTGTTGAAGGCTTTTCGCACGCTCTGACGCAGCTTTTCGAGGGAACGCGGGCAGGCATCACCGAGGAGAATTTGCAGAGCAGGGCGCGTGGAACGATCCTGATGGCCGTTTCCAACAAGTTCGGCTCCATGGTCGTGACGACGGGCAACAAGTCGGAAATGTCGGTCGGCTACGCCACGCTTTATGGCGACATGAATGGCGGCTTCAATCCGATCAAGGACCTCTACAAGATGCAGGTCTATGCGCTATCCGCCTGGCGCAACGGCCATGTGCCGTCGGGCGCGCTCGGTCCATCGGGCGAGGTCATACCGCAAAACATCATCGACAAGGCGCCGTCCGCGGAACTGCGGGAGAACCAGACCGACCAGGATTCGCTGCCGCCCTATCCCGCGCTCGACGACATCCTAGAGTGCCTCGTCGAGAACGAGATGGACGTCGCATCGATCGTCGCGCGCGGTCATGATCCGGAGATCGTGCGCAAGGTCGAGAATTTGCTCTATATCGCTGAATACAAACGCCGGCAGGCCGCACCCGGCGTCAAGATCACGAAGAAGAATTTCGGCCGCGACCGGCGCTATCCGATCACCAACCGGTTTCGGGACAGGGGGTAAGTGGCGAGCGGGCATGACGTTAAGTCTGGCACGCGTCCTCTATTCCCGCCGCTTTCCCCGCACCTCGTCGACAATACCCCAATCCCTCGCTTCCTCGGCCGTCATGAAGAAATCGCGGTCGAGCGTGTGTTCGACCTCCTCGACCGTCCGGCCGCAATGCTTCGCATAGAGTGCGTTCATACGCCGCTTGACCTTTATGATGTCCTCGGCGTGGCGCTGGATATCCGAGGCCTGGCCCTGAAAGCCGCCTAGTGGCTGGTGCACCAGCACGCTGGCATTGGGGAGCGCCACGCGAAGGCCGGGCTCTCCAGCCATAAGCAGGAAGGATCCCATCGAACGGGCGGTGCCGAGGCAGAGCGTGGCCACCGGAGCTTGGATGAACTGCATCGTATCGTAGATGGCGAAGCCGCTCGTCACCATGCCGCCCGGAGAATTGATGTAGAAATGGATTTCCTTCTTCGGGTTTTCGGATTCCAGGAAGAGCATCTGCGCGCAGATGAGCGATGCGGAATCGTCATCGACGACGCCGTTCAGGAAGACGATCCTTTCACGCAGAAGCCGGGAGAAGATGTCGAAAGAACGCTCCCCGCGAGAAGATTGCTCCACCACCATGGGGACGAGATTCATCGTGTCGCGCATGCGCGAAATCCTTCCTGCAAAATTGAATGTGTTTGGGTCAGGCCGCCATTTTAAGCGGCGAATTGCCATTGGCCGGTTGGATCGCGGGCCTTGGGTGGGCATGCACAAGCCGGAACCAGGTGCCGCCGTCCTGCCGTGGCTGCAGTTCGAACGTCACGAAGCTGTCCGCGCTATCGGTATCGTGGTCGCGCCAGCGATAGCGGAGATGGCTGAATGGCTTTGCCTCGATGATTTCATAATGCGGCGCCTCGTCTTTCTCCTTGCCCGCATCGGCCCGTGCGCCCAGCCAGTTCGTCACCAGTTCCGGCACGGTCAGGGCGCGCCAGACCTTCTCCGGCGGTGCATCGAGGGAGCACTCCACCGTGACGTCGCCAGCTTCGGAAATCTCCGCTTCGATCCGGCTCATTGGTCCATCTCCTTCAGCAGATCCTGCAATCTCTCGATCTTTGCCGGCCAGAACGCCTTGTAGCGCGCGATCCAGTCGAAGAGCGGGCGCAATCCCTCGGGATCGACGCTGTAATTGGTATGCCGGCCGGCACGCTTTTCGCAAATCAGGCCCGCATTGCGCAGCACCGCGATATGTTGCGAAATGGCCGGCTGCGATATGGCGAAGCCGGAACGAAGCTCGGTCGCGTTCTTCTCGCCGTCCGCCAAGCTTTCAAACACGGCGCGCCGTGTCGGGTCGGCAAGGGCGCGAAAGATTTCGGTGCTGTCCATGGGATGAGATAAGCATTTACTTATCTCATTGGCAAGAGCGAATTGCGCGGAATATCCGACCGCGGCATGGCATCCGCGGCATTGCCAAGGAGCAGGGCGTCGGCTAACTCCCGTATATGACCGTCACCGTCCGTTTCGCGCCGTCTCCGACCGGCCTCATCCATATCGGCAACACGCGCACCGCACTGTTCAACTGGCTGTTCGCGAAACAGCGGAACGGCCAATTCATCCTCCGTTTCGACGATACGGATGTGGCCCGCTCGAAGCAGGGCTATGCCGACGCGATCCGAAGCGATCTCGAATGGCTCGGCATCCGTCCCGACCGCATTGAATACCAGTCAAAGCGCTTTGCGGCCTACGACGCCGCTGTCGAACGGCTGAAGAAGGCGGGCCTGCTCTACCCCTGCTACGAGACGGCGGAGGAGCTGGAGCTTCGCCGCAAGATCCGCCTGTCGCGGCGCATGCCGCCTATCTATGGCCGCGAGGCGCTGAAGCTGACTGACGCCGAAAAGGCCGCATTGGAAAGAGAGGGGCGGAAGCCGCATTGGCGCTTCCGGCTGCCCAATTTCGCTTCGGATCCGTTCGAGACGCACCGGACGGATATCCATTGGAACGATCTCGTGCGCGGTGAGGAAACGGTCGATCTCGCTTCTCTTTCCGACCCGGTCCTGGTCAGGGAAGACGGCACCTATCTCTACACGCTGCCCTCGGTCGTGGACGATATCGATTTCGGCGTCACCCATATCATCCGCGGCGACGATCACGTCACCAATACGGGCGTCCAGATCGCGCTCTTCAAAGCGCTGGGCGCGGAGCCGCCGGCCTTCGGCCACCACAATCTCCTGACCACCATTTCCGGCGAGGGCCTGTCGAAGCGCACCGGCGCCTTATCCATTTCCGGCCTGCGGGAATCCGGCATCGAGCCGATGGCGGTCGCGTCGCTCGCGGTGCTGACCGGGACCTCGGAGAATATCGCGGCGGCGCGGTCGCTGGATGAACTGGCGTCGCATTTCGATCCGTCGCACACATCGAAATCGGCTTCGAAATTCGACCCGGCCGAACTGGAAGTTCTCAACCGAACATTGCTGCATGGCATGGGCTTCGACGAGGCGAGGGATCGTCTCGCCGCGCTCGGCATTGCAGGCGAGAAGGCGGAGCCCTTCTGGCGAGCGGTGCATGGCAATCTGGACCGATTTGCCGACGCCGTCCGATGGTGGCGGATCATCAACGAAGGACCGACGGAGAAGCCGCAACTTGGCGATGACGACCTTGCGTTTGTCCGTGCCGCTTTCGACCTCCTGCCGCCAGAGCCATGGGATCGCGACACCTGGAAGCTCTGGACCGATCGGGTGAAGGCGGAAAGCGGGCGCAAGGGGAGGGCGCTCTTCATGCCGCTCCGATTGGCTCTTACGGGCCTTCCTTCCGGCCCGGAGCTTGCAGATCTATTGCCGTTGACGGGTCGGGAAAGAATTTTGGCCCGACGACCCTGACATTGCGATTCGCACCGGCGGAAGGCGTGGTCTGCTTCGGTACGGAAGGCGTTTCCACGGGCGTTTTTGGACGCGGCGGTTCTCCGATGGTCATGATGTCCGGTTGCTGTGAGGCGGCGGGTTGGATTGCCGAGGGGTTCGCATTGCCGGCCGGCGTTTCTCCGATCGCCGAATAATTGACGGTGCCGCAGCCGCAATCGCGGGGCTGCGGCTTGTTGGCGCTGCGATAGAGAAAGGCTGTCGGAAGGCTCTTATAGGGAACGCCGGTCAGCGAGATCATGTCTTCGGCCTCCTGCCCATCGACGCGATGATAATAGAGATGCGCCTCCGCGCCGGGACAGCGCGCCTCGCAAATCCTCTCATCCCCGGCAAAATTTTTCGGTGTGGTCGCGTAGGAGATCGGAAAGTAGAAGCCGTCGCAGGTGCGGACGCAAAGCGTGCTGTATGTCCCTGCCGGGATCGCCGGGATTTGCGGCGCGTCGTCCGCTGCCGGCTTTCCGCTCGCCTCGCCATCGCCGGCGGGACTTGAACGATGAATGACGATACCGTTCCCCAAGGTCTCGTCGAATGCGCCGTCCGGCTTGCCGATGCCCGACAGTTTGGCTGATGCCATTTTCAGTGGGGCCGAGTCGCTGTCGCATCCTTCGGCCTCTAGTGCGCGGACGACGCGACGGCGTTCCGCCTCGGCCGAGCCTCTGTCCGACAAGATTTCGCGTCTCGCCTGAAGCATCGCCAGATTGCGTTCCATCCGCGAAATCGTCGCGTCGATGCCGCCGCAGCGCCCACCGCTGGATGGCCCGAAGATGGAAAGAAGGCCGGTGCAGCCGCTCCGCCGCGCAGTGGTGCTGGCATTTCGCAACTGTTCGCGTTGCGCCGCTATGGCGCGGTCATACCTCGCCGCGAGCGCCGGTCTGATCCGTATATGCGAGAGCGCCGTCAGCCGGGCCCGAAGCTGATGGCAGGCATGAGGATGCGCGGCGGCCGGCATCCCGACCGATACCAAGGTCCCGACCAGAAGCAGGATGTGCAGCGATCCTCGATACCGTCTCATAACCCGGTCCGAATGGACAAACAGCTTCAGCCTAAGTTCAATTCAGGCTTGAATAGCATTTGGGACTTAACCGCCGCTTGCGGCCTTTGGTCAAATCTCTTCCTTATTCTTGGCTACTGCCGACTGCCTGTCGCCGATTCCGCCAGCACGCGCTGCGAGGCTTCGACCACCGCAAGCGCCGTCATGTTGATGACGCCTCTCGCCGTGACGGATGGGGTCAGGATATGCGCCGGCCGTGCGGTGCCGAGCAGGATCGGGCCGACATGCAGCGCGTCCGTCATCGCCTTCACCGTGTTCAGCGTGATGTTTGCGGCGTCGAGATTGGGGAAGACCAGCAGATTGGCTTCGCCATGCAGGGTGGATTGAGGGAAAATACGGTCGCGCTGCTTTTCGTCCAGCGCCGCGTCGCCATGCATTTCGCCATCGGATTCGAGCTCCGGCGCGGCGCGCTTGAGGATCGCCGCCGCTTCGCGCATCTTGAGCGCGCTCGGCGAATCCTTCGAACCGAAATTGGAGTGCGACAGGAGCGCTGCCTTCGGTTCGAGCCCGAAACGCCGGATTTCCTCCGCCGCAAGGATGGTGATCTCCGCGATTTCTTCGGCAGTCGGATCGACATTCACATAGGTATCGGTAAAGAAGGTGACGCCGCGCTGCGCGATCAGCATGGAGAGCGCCGACAATTCGCATATGCCGGGCTTGCGCCCGATGATGAGATCGACATTGCGCAGGTGCTTTTCGTAGCGCCCTTCGAGGCCGCAAATCATGGCGTCGGCTTCCTCCCGCATCATCGCCAGCGCCGCGATGACGGTCGTGTTGGTGCGCACCATGGTCCGCGCCGCCTCCGGCGTGATGCCGCGCCGCCCCGCCAACTGGGTCAGAAGATCGACATAGTGACGGTAGCGCGGATCGTCTTCGGGATTGACGATCTCGAAATCCTTACCGACCTTGATCTTGAGGCCATGGCGTTTCAGCCGCGTCTCGACCACGTTCGGGCGGCCGATGAGGATGGGCGTCGCGATCCCTTCTTCCAGAACGGCCTGCGCCGCGCGCAGAACGCGCTCATCCTCGCCGTCGGCATAGATGACCCGCTTGGCGCTGGCGTTCTTCGCCGCCGAGAACACCGGCTTCATGATCAAGCCGGAGCGGAAGACGAAGCGGTTCAGCCGGTCGATATAGGTCTCCATGTCCCCGATCGGCCGCGAGGCGACGCCGCTTTCGGCGGCGGCGCGGGCGACGGCAGGCGCGATCCTCAGGATCAACCGCGGATCGAAGGGCGAGGGGATCAGGAAGTCGGGCCCGAACATCGGCGTCTCGCCGGAATAGGCGCGGGCGGCGACGTCGGAGGGCTCCTCGCGCGCCAGCGCCGCGATTGCCCTGACCGCCGCCATTTTCATTGCCTCGTTGATGGCGGTCGCGCCGCAATCGAGCGCCCCGCGGAAAATGTAGGGGAAGCAGAGGACGTTATTGACCTGGTTCGGAAAATCCGATCGGCCGGTACAGATCATCGCATCGGGCCGGGCTTGCCGAGCGATTTCCGGCATGATTTCCGGCGTTGGATTGGCAAGCGCCATGATGAGCGGCTTTTCCGCCATCTGGCTCAGCAATTCCGGCTTGAGCACGCCGGCGGCGGAAAGGCCGAGGAACACATCCGCTCCGCCGATCACGTCGGCGAGGCTGCGGGCGTTGGTGTCTTTTACATAGACATCCTTCCAGCGGTCCATCTCCTCGACGCGGCCTTTGTAGGCGACGCCATGGCGGTCCGTGATCCAGATGTTCTCCCGCTTGGCGCCGAGCGAAACGAGCAAATTGAGGCAGGCAATGGCCGCCGCGCCGGCGCCCGACGTGACGATCTTGATATCGCCGAAACTCTTGCCCGCGAGTTCGAGCGCGTTGAGGATGGCGGCGGCGACGATGATGGCGGTGCCGTGCTGGTCGTCATGGAAGACGGGGATCTTCATCCGCGCTTTCAGCTTCTCTTCCACCTCGAAGCATTCCGGCGCCTTGATGTCCTCCAGGTTGATGCCGCCGAAAGTCGGCTCCAGCGCCGCGACCGTTTCGACCATGAGGGGAATGGTCTCGGCATCGATCTCGATGTCGAAGACGTCGATGCCGGCGAATTTCTTGAACAGCACCGCCTTGCCTTCCATGACCGGCTTGGAGGCGAGCGGGCCGATATTGCCGAGGCCCAGCACGGCCGAGCCGTTCGAAACGACCCCAACGAGATTGGCGCGCGCGGTATAATCGGCGGCCACAGCCGGATCGTCGGCGATTTCCAGGCAGGGCGCGGCGACGCCGGGCGAATAGGCGAGCGCCAGGTCGCGCTGGTTGCCGAGAGGCTTGGTCGGCTGGATTTCGAGCTTGCCGGGCTTCGGATAGCGGTGGAAGCGGAGCGCCGCCGTATCGAGATCCGATCTGGTTGTCTTGCTTATCTCTTGCTCTGCCATCCCCGACGATTCCCGTGTCATGTCTGCCGGGCCACCGGTATCACCAAAAAAGACAGATGCCAAAAGGGGAGTGACTGTGGTCGAGCGATATGGAGGCGGTTGAGGCGAAGTGATCTTCATGCGGTAACCGGCTGAAGATATGTTTCCGCTTCCCAGCCCGCTTCTTTCCGGACTTTGGTGCGAAGCGGATTATTCAATGTCGCAACGATGCCGGATGCATCTCGCAAGCTAGCGGAGATAGGATCGATGACGGGGTTGAGATTGACGTTGATCGGCGGTCCAACAGTTTTGGTCGAGACGCGCTCATTTCGGTTACTTACGGATCCGACATTTGACCCACCGGGATTGTACCAAACCGCCCCGGTACGGTTTGAGAAAACCACAGGGCCGGCAATACCCGTTGAGGCGATCGGACAACTCGACGCCGCGCTGCTCAGCCACGATCAACATCTGGATAATCTCGACTACGCGGGCAGAGAGCTTCTGCCACACGTTCCGGTCACTTTCACCACTGCCAGTGGAGCAAAGCGACTCGGCGGCAATGCTATCGGACTTGCCCCTTTTGAAACGCGCGAAATTACCGGGAGAGACGGCGGCGAGCTTTTCATAACCGCGACGCCAGCGCGTCATGGTCCAGTCGGAATAGAACCGATTTCTGGGGATGTGGTGGGCTTTCTGGTTGGAGCCGATCAAGCGGGCGACACGCTATACATCACCGGCGACACTGTCTGGTATGAAGGTATCGAAGAGGTTGCCAAGCGGTTTTCTCCCAAGGTTGTCATGGTATTTGCCGGCGCCGCCGAACCGAGAGGACGCTTTCGAATGACGATGGGCAGCAACGACGCTCTGGAAGTGGCGCACGCGTTTCCAAATTCGAAGCTCGTCGCTGTGCACAACGAGGGATGGTTTCATTTTAAAGAGAACGCGGATGAACTGGAGGCAGCGTTCGCAACTTTGGGCGTTTCATCCCGTCTGATACCGCTCGAGCGTGGAATGCCCTGTGTTTTCGAAAATTGAAAGTGAGGAAGGCAGACGGTCGGCTGCCGTATACGTCTTGAATCCCGCCCCCGCGCTGTGACATAGCTTTGCGCGATGCGGGCGTGGCGGAACTGGTAGACGCAAGGGACTTAAAATCCCTCGCCTTACAGGCTTACGGGTTCGATCCCCGTCGCCCGCACCAGCCCGTTCCGTCACGGCTGTGAACTCGGGTTAACAGACTATTATCCCCCTCCGCCTCGCATTCGCTCGGCACCTTCCCCCGCTTCGCGGGTGGCGGATGGGCGCCGAGACGGCGGCCAGGGCCTATCCTCTCCCTCACGAAGTGGGGGAGAGGTGTCCGCGAAGCGGACGGAGAGGGGGTAGAAAAGCAAAAAAATTAACCCGAGTTCAGAGCCGTGCCCGTTAGGGCGCGGCGTGCTCGCCCAGCGAAGAATCTCTCATTACCTATCGAAGGGCTTGTCCCGTCAGGCTCACGCCCTCACACGTCGCCTTTCGCGCCGGGGTGCGCCTTCCGCGCCGCTTTCATTGGCGGGCTTGTTGCGCAGCGGACCGATCCGCGCGACCACGTCGGCGACCGTCGGCCGCCCGGCTTTCGCGTGGGAATCGAGCGCTTCGCGCATCGCTTTCAGATGGGCGAAGGACGTTCCGCAGCAGCCGCCGACGATCTTCGCGCCGCTATCGACGGCGAGACGGACATAGTCGGCCATCAGTTCGGGCGTGCCGGAATAATGGATTTCCGAGCCGCGGAATTCCGGTATGCCGCAATTGCCCTTGACGATGATCGTCGCTTCGGGATTGGCATTGGTCATGTCCAGAAGGGAAGCGAGGATGTCGGACGCGCCGACCCCGCAATTGGCCCCGACCGCGAGCGGCTTTTCCGCAAGCCCGTCCGCGACGCCATGGATATGCGCCGGCGCAAGGCCCATCATCGTGCGGCCGGCCGTGTCGAAGGAGCCGGTATAGGTGTAGGGCAGGCCGACCCTGATCGCGGCATCCGCCGCCGCGCGGATTTCCTGAGGCGCGGACATGGTCTCGATCCATGCGACTTCCGCGCCGCCTTCCTTGAGGCCGGCGATCTGTTCGGCGAAGGCATCGACCGCATCCTCATAGGTGAGGGCGCCGAGCGGTTCGAGCAGTTCGCCCGTCGGGCCGACCGATCCGGCGACGATCACCCGCCGACCCGCTGCTCTCGCGACTTCGCTGGCGAGTTCGGCCGCCTTGCGGTTCAGTTCATGCACCCGGTCCTGAGCATTGTGGAGTTTCAGCCTGTGCCGCGTTCCGCCAAAGGAATTGGTGAGGATGATATCGGCGCCGGCGTCGATGAATCCCCGATGCAGGGCGCGAATCCTGTCGGGATTGCTCTCGTTCCAGAGTTCCGGCGCTTCGCCGGCTTCGAGCCCCATGGCAAAGAGATTGGTCCCGGTCGCGCCATCGGCGAGCAGCACGCCTTTTTCCGCAAAAAGCCGGTCGATCGGATTGTTCATGGCAAAGGCCCAAAGATAAGGAAAGTGAGAAATAATGATATAAAGAAGTCTTTATATAACGTCAATGGATTCCGCGCTGGATTTCAAGCCACTTGGAGCTTCGCGGCAAAATCCGCGCTTTCATGCGCGTTGACGATCGCGGCCCGTATCAGATTGTCGAAATGGCGGGTCAGCGTGCGGATCGGTTCGGTGGCGTTGAGCACCAGATACATGTCGCCGACATAGATCGCCGCCCGAAACGGTCCGAATATGGTGTAGGGCACCGAATAGCGCAGCCTGCCATCATAAAGGAAGAGCCGGAACGTCGGATAGAGGTCATCGAGCAGGCGCGCCATATGCGCCAGCTGCTCGCTGCGCACCTCACGCGGCAGGCCCGACCAGATGCCGAGCCCTTGCGCGAAGATTTCCAGCGTGTGGCAGGGCATGCAAACTTCCATATCGGTTTCGGGACGGCGGTTGTAGTCGATACGGTATTGCGTTTCGAGCGCATGGGTTTCACGGCTTCTATTGGTGATGCCGGCCTCGTAATCGATGAGGGCGTCGCTGCGCAGCAGGTCGGGAATGCCGGCCGGAACGTAGCGGATTTTCGTTCCAGCCGCCTCGGCGTGCCAGCGCGCGAGCAGCGTGTCGTTGAAACCGCCCGTACTCTCCTCGATCTCGAGGCTCTCCCTGATTTCTCCTGTCAGGCCCTCGTCCTGGCTGATGCCGAGCAGCCAATCGAGCGAAATCCGGTACTCAGCCGCGATATTGAGCAATGTTTCGGCGCGGGGAAGGCGCGTCGAACCTCCCGAAAGCAGTTGCGACAGGGCCGAACGGTCGATGCCCACTCTGGCAGCGAATGCGGACTGGTTCAGTTCGGACCGCTGGACCAGGAGTTTGAGCCTTTCGCGGAACACTTCGGAAAGATCACGCTTGTCCATGACTGCCTCCTATGCCGATAAACTATAGCATTGATTACTATTCACAACAAACGCTGCTTTCGGTGTGCATTATAAACACTTAATGCACATTCTCGCATTGAAGCCCCTCTCATCTCCTGACAACATTGTGTCAGCAGGGGTTTCGGGCTGGTGGCAGAGAAGGAATGAGGAAGTTTTCCAGGGCGGGAGCGCGCACGGCGCGAAAACCCGCGGTCGAATGGCCGACCTTGGCCCTGATCATCATTTGCCACGCCTCGTGGGCGGGGGGTGGCTTTTTTCTTTGGCCGGATTATCCGGTTCTGGCGCTGGTCGTTCTTACCCTGACAGTCGCGATGCAGTCGTCGCTGACCCATGAGGTCGCGCACGGGCATCCGACACGCAACGCGGCTGTGAACGAGGCGCTTGTCTACCTGCCGCTTGGCCTCCTCTGGCCCTACCGGCGCTTCAAGGCCCTTCATCTGCGGCATCATGCCGACGAACGCCTTACAGATCCATTCGATGATCCGGAAAGCTACTACCGGGCCCTTTGGCAGCACAGGCAGTTGCCGGCGGCATTGAGGCTGATGCTCGAAATCAACAACACCATGGTCGGACGTTTCTTCCTCGGACCATGGCTCTCCTGCTTCGGCTTTTTCCTCGCCGATCTGAAACTCGCCGGCGCGGGGGACAAGACGGTGCGGCGCGCGTGGCTGCATCATTTTATCGGGCTTGCGGTGGTGCTGCCGATCGTCGTTATCGGATTCGGCATACCGCTCTGGCTCTATATTCTCGTTCCGGTGTGGTTCGGGCAATCGCTGATATCCATCCGCACCTTCGCCGAGCATCAATGGTCGGAACGGCCAGAGGGGCGCACGGTCATCATCGAGCGCTCGCCCCTGTCGTTCCTGTTCCTCAACAACAACCTCCACTTCGTCCACCACAAGAATCCCACCGTCGCGTGGTATCGCCTGCCGGCTTTGTTCCGGACGAGGCGCGAGGAATGGCTGGCGATGAACAATGGTTACAGCTATGCGAATTATTTCGCGCTCTTCCGCGAATTCGCCTTCAGAGCCAAGGAGCCTGTCATCCATCCTTTCCTGCGGCGCGATCCGGAGGCAGGCCGTGCCTTCCGTCCGCGCGTGCGGACACGCAATGTGAGTGGCCTGGGCACCGCGCCGGTGCCGGCCGAGCCACCCAAGGAATGATTTTTCATTCTGTCGCGTCCAGCTTAATCCTCTCGCTGTGGCGAAAGCGGCGTTTCCGATTTTCATGAACGGGTACATTGCAGCGCTTCCGATGTATGATTGGCCGGAGGCCCGTTTGGAAACGGACTCCGAATGGTTGCTGTTGAGCGGCATGCTGAAGAGAATGGGAATCGACGTCCCGGTTTCGCTTGTACGCCGCAATGCTGACATGCCTGCCGTGCCTGGAGGAATTCGAAATGCCAGCGGCGCGGTGATCGCCCCCGATCCTGCGACATTACCGCCGGACGAATTCGATCTTCATACGCTTTGGCGTCATCCGGCCCTTCTCCTGGCGCAGACCTGCTGGGGGCCGATGGAGTTCGGGCTGGCCGAGCATGTGCGCGTCGTCGGGCAACCGGACTATTCGGCTTTCGAGGGAGGAACGGGCGTTTTTTATTCAAGCGCCATCTTGATGCGCCGCCGCGATGCGGGTTTGCCGCGGGATGCGGCCGCACCTCTGGACGGCTCTGCGCTTATCCCGATCGAGCGCATCGAAGGCGCGAGGCTGGCCTACAACAGCGTCGATTCCATGTCGGGTTTGATCGCGCTCACGCGTGATCTGGAAGAGCGCCATTCGCTAATGGGCTTCTTTTCCGGAATGGTCGAAACCGGCGGCCATCGCGCCTCGATCGCTGCTGTCGCCGAAGGTTCCGCCGATATCTGTGCGGTGGATTGCCGAAGCTGGGCAATGGCGAAGCGCTATGAAAGCCGATCCGAATGCCTGGCGGTGGTCGGCTGGACGCGGCGGCGGAAAGGATTGCCTTTCATTTCCTCTCTTCGCTCTCCCGCTTATTGCCTGGGTTGAACCCTGCCAGGGTCGCCGGCGCGAGCCATCCTCATCCACGCTCGCGGGAGAGTTCGCCGAGCAGGCGCGACATCTCATCCTCGAGCGTATTCGGACGATCGGGCGTTTCCGACACAGGCTTCGTCACCGCCGCGGTCTCGATTTCCTTTGCAAGCGCACGGTCTATGTCGGTGGCGGGAGTTTGCGGCGCTGCCGTAGGTTTCGCCGGCAGAACTGGTTGCACGGGCGGCGCCGGATGGAACTCCTCTTCCACGCCCGCTTCGCCGCGTGCGGCGTTCCGCGGCGGTTCTTGTGGCGCCGAGGTCGATGGGGAATACGGGCCTTCAACACGCCGTTCGGGCGCGGCAGGGGCGGTATTGGAAATGACGAACGGCTCCGAGACGGGCTTTGGCGGAGGCGCTGGCGGTACCGGAACATCCGGCTCCGGCTTCTCCACGGGTTGGGGGGAACGGGGGTGTTCCGCTGCCGCAGGCGGTCGTTCCCGTCTCGGTGGGACCGCGTGGATAGGCGGCGCGGCGGCGACCGGTTCTTCCGCACGAACATGGTTTCTTTCTGCGGATCCAGGGAGACCGATGTTCTGCTCGACGACGACATCCGTCGGGCCGCCGATCAGGATCAGGTGCTCGACATCGTCGCGCCTGACCAGCACCAGCCGCCGCTGATTGTCGACGGCTGCGGCATCCATCACCGCAAGCCTCGTTCGGCGATTGCGTCCGCCGGCGACGAATGTTCCCGCGGTGAGATTGCGGATGATGCGCGCCAGGACCAGCAGGATCAGCAGAAGGATCAGCGCGGCGATGGTCCACATCACTCCCGTAGCATATTGCGGTCCGGCTATGTTTTCGAACCAAGCCCGCATGGGAAACCTCCGCATTCTCCGATTGTACTGCAATGACTTTAGAACGTGCGTGGCGAAACCCGCAAGTTTGGATGTTTCGGGCGGGAGAGGGAGGATTTCCCCGCCTTTTCGTTGCAAGCCCTTTCGCGCATGAAAAGAATGTGATTCAAGCAGAGAAAACGGACAACGGCTTTTCGCGGCACGAGGCAGGGGACAGAATGGCCAGGGAAACCCGCGGAGATTTCTATCCGGACCCGATCGTCGACCAGGCGGCGGGACCCGGTGTGATCGCGCGCCTCATCGCCTTTATCGTCGCCCTCACCACCGCCGCCTTCATCTTCGTCTTGTTCCGGGCCGATCTCGGCGACTCCTTTCTGCTTGGCATTCTAGGCATCCTGGCGATGATCGGCATCGGCTATCTTTTCGCCAGCGCGATGGGTTTCGTCCAGCTGGCACCGCGGTCCACGGGCGAGGAGCTTTTCAAGGCCTTTGTCGGTTCGATGGGTGCTGGATTGGTCGTCACCGATCTTAAGGGGCGCATCGTCTACGCCAACAGGGCCTATGCTGAAATGACGGGAGCCGCTTCTCCGACCGATCTCAAGACGGTCGAGGGACTTTTGGCCGACAGCCCCGAAGCTTCTCCTGTTATCGGGCCGATCGCGGCCGGGTTGAGGGATGGCGAGGCCGGCGATGGAGAATTCCGCCTTTCCCAATCGCTGAGGCCTGGAGCGCCGTCGGGCGCGTGCTGGTATCGGGCCGAAGCGCGCGCTTTCAACGTGCCGGGACGCCGCCAACCTTTGCTAGCGTGGCAATTGGCGGACATTTCGGGCGAGCGCGCCGAACAGGAGCGTTTCTTCCTCGATCTGCAGCAGGCGATCGACCATCTCGATCACGCGCCGGCCGGCTTTTTCGCCGCCGATCCGGATGGGCGCGTAACCTACATCAACGCCACCCTTGCCGAATGGCTCGGCATCGACCTTGCCAGCTTCACGCCGGGGGCGACTTCTATGTCGGAAATCGTGGCAGGCGACGGAATGGCCTTGATCAGGGCGGTGAAAGCCGATCCCGGCTCGACCCGCAACGCGGTCGTCGATCTCGACCTGGCGACCGTCAATGGCGAGGCGCTGCCCGTTCGCTTCCTGCATCGCGTGACGGCGACCCGTGAGGGCGCGCCGGGATCGACGCGTACGATCGTCCTGAACCGCATGCAGGGCGAGGATTCCTCCGGCGATCTCCGCGCCGCGGAAGTGCGTTTCACGCGTTTCTTCAATTCCACGCCGATGGCGATCGCCGGAGTGGACGCAAACGGCCGCATCTTGCGCACGAATGCGCCTTTCCTGCTGCTTTTCGGCAGCGAAATAGATCATGACGCGATCGACAAGGGGGTCAGGCTCGACGCCGTGATCCACGAGCGCGATCGTGCGCAATTCTCCCAGGCCCTTGACCGGGCCAAGCAGCATCAGGCCGACATACAGCCGATCGACACGGTTCTGCCGAACGATTCCGAGCGGCATGTGCGCTTCTATGTCAACGCGGTGGCGGATTCGGGCGCTGGCGAAGGCGCGGAAGAGGCGGCGATCGTCTATGCCGTGGAGACGACGGAGCAGAAGGCGCTCGAGGCGCAGATGGCGCAAAGCCAGAAAATGCAGGCTGTCGGCCAGCTTGCCGGCGGCATCGCGCATGATTTCAACAATGTGCTGACGGCCATTATCATGGCGTCGGACCTGCTGCTCACCAATCACCGTCCGTCCGACCCGTCCTTCCCGGACATCATGAATATCAAGCAGAATGCCAACAAGGCTGCATCGCTCGTGCGCCAGCTTCTGGCTTTTTCGCGGCGCCAGACGCTACGGCCGGAGGTGCTCAACCTGACCGATGTTCTGGCCGATCTGAGGACATTGCTTTCCCGTCTCGCCACCAATGAGGTCCATCTCAAGATCGATCACGGCCGCGATCTCTGGCCGGTGAAGGCCGATATCGGCCAGTTCGAGCAGGTGATCGTGAACCTGACCGTCAATGCGCGCGACGCCATGCCGGCCGGCGGAGACCTGACGATCCGCACTCGTAACGTGACCGCCGACGAATGCGCCGCTTTTGGCGCGCGCGAGCTTGTCCCCGCCGATTATGTGCTGGTCGAGGCCGAGGATACCGGCACGGGCATCGAGCCGGAGGTGATGAAGAAGATTTTCGAACCTTTCTTCACCACCAAGGAAGTGGGGAAGGGTACCGGGCTCGGACTTTCCATGGTCTATGGTATCGTCAAGCAGACCGGTGGTTTCATCTTCTGCGACTCGGAAGTTGGGAAGGGGACCGTTTTCCGCATCTTCCTGCCGCGCTATGTGCCGAAGCCGTCTGCCGAAACAGGCGCCGCCGCCGAGGCCACGGCGCCGGAGACGCCCGCCGCCGCGGCAAAGGCAGCCGAGGCGCAGGATCTTTCCGGTTCGGCAAGCGTGCTTCTCGTTGAGGACGAGGATGCCGTTCGCATGGGCGGCGTGCGGGCGCTGCGGTCGCGCGGCTACACCGTCCATGAGGCTTCGTCCGGCGTCGAGGCGCTGGAACTTTACAAGGAACTCGAAGGCAAGATCGATATCGTCGTTTCCGATGTCGTCATGCCGGAAATGGACGGGCCGACCCTGCTTGGCGAGTTGCGGAAGATGAACCCGGACGTCCGCTTCATCTTCGTGTCAGGCTATGCCGAGGACGCCTTCGCCAGGAATTTGCCGGCTGATGCACAGTTCGGCTTCCTGCCGAAACCCTTTTCGCTCAAGCAACTGGCGACGAGTGTGAAGGAGATGCTCGAAAGCTGAAGGTGGATTTAAACCGTCGCCGTCGCCGTGCGTCCTTCGAGGCTCGCCCTTTGGGCGAGCGCCTCAGGATGAGGGAGTCATGCGCCAACGGTCCTCATCCTGAGGCGAGAGCGAAGCGAGCCTCGAAGGGTGCACCAAAGCATGAGCCGAGCTTGAGGGGAACCGCTGCCTTTCATCAAAAAGATGGAGCGGGAAAAATGATCCCGCTCCAGTCTCCTGTTTTCGACGTGATCCGTTTTTCGATGTCGCCACGGTTTGCACAGTGGCGATCACGTCTTATGCCCTCACTTCCTGCCTCTGGAAGGTCACATAGGCAGCAGTGAAGATGAGAAGCATTGCAGCAACCATGCCGGAGAGCTGCGGCCAGATCAGCAATGCGCTTTGGCTGAAGGGCAGCGGCGCTCCCGGAATGGCGTCTTCCAGCTGATTGATGAACACCAGTCCCAGTGAGCGCGTCTGCGGATTGAGCAACGCCGACGCAGTCTCGCTAAAAAGGGTATTCGGTGAAATCCGGGCGAGCCCGGTCTGTAGCTCGACCGCGTTGACGAGGGTCATCGGGTCGGTCGGATCGATCGGCGCAAGCGCGACTGTCAAGGCGTGGGCGATCATGCCCCAGAAGATCGAGAAGACCAGCCAGAGCGCCAGCGCGGCAAGCGCCGAGGTTGCCGCCTGCCGGAAGATGGTCGACAGGAAGAGCGACAGCGCCAGCCACACGCCCGCGTAGGCGAGGCATGCGACGAGAAAGCAGAGCCCGCGCGCAATCTCCTCGCCGCTCGGCGGCAGGCCGAGCGTGAGAATGCCGAGACCCGTCACCAGCAGCCAGAGCGTCAGCAAAGAGATCGTCAGCACGATCATGCCGCCCACGAATTTGCCGAAAAGCAGCGCGTCCCGATAGATCGGCTGGGAGAGGATGCGGCTCATCGTGCGCCGCCCGTATTCACCGTTGACGGCGTCGAAGGCGAGCGCGATGGAGACGAGCGGCAGCATGAAGCCGAGGAAGGCCACGAAGGAGGGCACCGGCTGCTTGGCCGTCGTCAGAAGCCTCAGGAACAGGAAGGGATCCTGCCCGATCGTGTTCTTGATCTGCCCGATCGCGCCATAGACACCGCCGAAGGCGGTGAGCAGCACGAGCAGCATGACGAAATGGAAGCGCGCTGAGGAAAAATGGTCCGCCGCTTCCTTCCACGCGATGGTGGACATGCCCGAAAGGGCGGAGCCTTTACGCTGCATCGGCCATCTCCTGGGTCTTGAAATAACGCACATAGACGTCGTCGAGACTGGATTGGCTCATCGACAGGCCCTTCAGCTTGCCGCCGGCCGCGACAACCGCCGCCGCGACCTCGCCGCGCAGATCGCGGTCCGCATCGATCTGGACACCACCGCCCTTGCGCGGCGTGACGCCGCGCACGCCTTCGATCCCGCTGACGGCGCGTTTCGTATCGGCCCCTTCGGCTTCGACGTCGATGACATAGACGCCGCCCAGTACCTTGCCGGCGATCTCCGGCACCGTGCCGATCAGTCCCGCCTTGCCCTCGCGGAAGAGCGCCACCCGGTCGCAGACCGATTGTACCATGGCAAGCAGGTGCGAGGAGAGGAGCACCGTCATTCCTTCCCTGGCGAAGGACGAGATGAGTTCCAGAAGCTCCTGTGTCGATTGCGGATCGAGACCGGATGTCGGTTCGTCGAGGATGGCAATGCGCGAGCCCTTGGCGACGAGTTCGGCAAGCCCCAGGCGTTGGCGCATCCCGCGCGAAAAGGTCTTGACCCGGCGATCGGCGACCTTGCCGAGGCGCACACGCTGAAGCGCTTCTTCGATCCGTTTTTCCCGCTCGGTTGCGGGGATGCCGGAAAGTTTTGCCGTGTAGCGCAGGTTTTCCCTCGCGGTCAGTTGATCGTAGAAGCCGATCGCATCGGGCAGATAGCCGACTTCCCGCTTCACCAGGAGAGGCTCGCGCAAGGGGTTGTGTCCCAGCACGCTTACGCTTCCCGATGTCGGTTCGGTCAAGCCGAGAAGCATGAGGATGGTGGTGGTCTTGCCCGAACCGTTCGGGCCGAGCAACCCGAACACTTCGCCCGCCTTAACGTCGAGGTCCAGCCCGTCGACGGCGGTTGTCGCGCCATAGCGCTTCGTGAGGCCTCTTGCCTCTATGACGATGTCGCTCATCTGCGGCCATACCTCGTCACGGCGCCCGCCATGACAAGAACGGCGACGCCGATGACGCCGAGACCCGCGAAGCCCCAGGCGGTGGACGTCTCGACCGTGACGCGGAATTTGAGATCGTCGGAGGCGCCCTGGCCGTCGGCATTCACATCGACCGAATAGTCGCCGGCAATGGCGTTGGAGGCGGGCGTGATCCGCATTTCCGCCTTCGCCTTTCCACCGGGCGGGATCTGGTCGAGCTTGGTCGGCTCGAAGTCCACTTTCCAACCCGACGGTGCATTGGCCGAAAGCGCCACGTCCTTTGCGGCGGCTCCCCCGTCATTGTCGACGGTGAAGGAGAAAGTGTGCTCCTTGCCGGCAACCGCGCTGCCCGAAAGCATTCCGCCGGGGCCGACCAGCGCCAGTTGCGGCTGGCCGGTAATGTCGAGAACGACTGGCGTTTCGGCTTGCGCCTTACCGCTGTTCATGCCGACAAGCACCTTGTATTGGCCGGCCGGCACATCCTGCGGCGGCTTGACCGACAGTTTCAGATCCTTCGACTGGTTTGCCTTGATCGGAACCGAGGTCAATTCCTGCGAGCCGTATTCCTCTTTGAAGGTTGTCTCGAAGCCGGCCGGCGCGCGCGCGGCGAGATTGACGGTCACATTCTGCGGGCTGTCGTTCTTGACCGTCAGATCGTAGTCGAAACTGGATTTGGCCGAACCGCGCAGCGCCGGAAGCTTGGCCTCGAGCTTGAGCGCCGCAGGAGCCGGCGCGGCGAGCGTGACATCGAGCGGCAGGGAGAGTTTCTCGCCGTCGCCGGTACCGTTTAACGTCAGCTGATAGGCTTTCTCCGCGGCGCCCTTGGCAGGCGTTATCTTGACCGTGATGTCGCGTGTCTGGCCCGGCCCGACCATCGCAGCCTTGATCGGTTTGCCGTCGCCGTCGAATTCGTATGTCCAGCCGTCAGGGAGGCCGTCGAGGGCAAGGGCGATGCGCTTCGGTGGAATTCCGTGGTTCGAGAGGGAAACGTCGACCGTGAAGGAATTGCCCGCGGTTTCCGTCATCGCGGGAAAGTCGGTCGTCAGCCATATGCCGGTCGGTGCGTTGGTACCGGCGCTTTGTGCGAACGCGCCGGACGTGGCGAGCGCAATTCCGCTGGTGAGGGCAATGGCTCCAAGAATCGAATGTGAGGGTCTCATCCCCTTATCCCTTCTGCTTTTTCTATTTTCCCCGAGTCGGAAAGTGGGATTGTTTCCGCCTGTAACGGGGACGTGAACAACATTGAAACATCATCCCAAATGCGGCAGGAATCCGCCGAGAACATTAAATCGACGTAATGTTTTCCGCCGGCTTCGCGGAAGGATTGGTATGCCGGCGCTCGTTTGGATTCCTCGGTCCGCTGAAAAAATCCTCCCGATGCGGAGAGATATGTCGCGACCAGCTTCGGCGCGGCTTATGCTGCCTCGCTGTTTTGTTCCGGATTGATAAGGAGTGCGGATGGCTCTTTTCGAGGTCACGCTGATTCTGCTTTTGGGCGCGGTGCTCCTGACGGGCTTTGCGCGTCGCGTCGGCGTCCCTTATCCTTCGCTTCTGGCGCTTGCCGGCGCGGCCTTTGCTTTCCTGCCGTTTGCACCAAAGATGGAAATCGATCCGCAGCTTGCCCTGGCGCTCTTCATCGCACCGGTGCTTCTGGACGCCGCTTTCGACACCTCGCCACGAGATCTGGTGCGCAATGCCCTATCGCTGACATCGTTGGCAATCGTGGCGGTCATTCTGACGACCGCCGCTGTGGCGTGGGTCGGCTGGCGCTTTGCGGGTCTGCCGATCACCGCGGCCATCGCGCTCGGCGCAATCGTCGCGCCTTCCGATGCCGCCTCCGCTGCCGCCGTTCTGGGCCAATTCCGGCCGCCTCGGCGCATCCTCGCTGTCCTGCAAGGCGAAAGCCTGCTCAACGACGCCACATCTCTTCTCATCTACAGGATGGCGGTCGTCGCCACCATCGGCAGTCTGGCCGTTTCCGACGTGGCTCCGACCGTCCTTTTCGCTTTCGGCAGTGCCGTTGCCGGCTATCTTCTGGGCCGCCTCTATCTCCTGCTCACCACGCCGGTGCACGATGCCGCGAGCGGAACGGTCCTCCAATTCGTCGGCACGTTCGGTGTCTGGCTGCTCGCGGAGCGGGTCGGGCTGTCGGCGATCATCACCATGGTCGCCTATGCGATGACGCTGGCACAGGTCGGGCCGCGACGCATGCCGGCGCGCAACAGGGTGAGTTCCTATTCGGTCTGGGAAACCGCCGTCTTCGTCCTGAACGTCCTCGCCTTCGCGCTCATGGGGCTGCAGGCGGGGCCTATCCTGAACCGGCTTTCGGGCGAGAGCCGGACGGAGGCTTTCGTCCTCGCCGGGCTGGTTCTTCTGACCGTCGTCCTGGTGCGGCTTTTATGGGTCCTTTCCTGCGGAGTTGTCGCCCGCAACTGGAAAGCGGCGCACCCGCGCCTCATTGGCGGGTCTCCGCCGCAACTGCGCGGCGATGTGCTTGTTGGCTGGTGCGGGATGCGCGGGCTGGTCACGCTTGCGACGGCGTTCGCCCTGCCGATCGATTTTCCGGGGCGGGATCCGATCGTCCTTACGGCGTTCTGCGTCGTTCTCGGCACGCTCGTTATCCAGGGTATGACGTTGGCACCGCTGATGCGCCTGTTGAACTTTGGTGCCGATCGTTCGGTCGAGGAAGACGTGTCACGCGCCCGCGTCGCGATCCTGCAGGCGGCGATAGACAGCCTTCCCGCAACGGAAGCCGGCGCGGCGGTAAGCATGCGCGAGCAATATTCCGCGGCCTTGGTCGTCGCGAAGGACAGCGAGAACCCGCAAGGTACGACGGAATATGACGAACTGCGCCTTAATGCTATCCGGCATCAGCGGCTTTTGTTGGAGAAACTCCGTGCCGATGGGACGATCGGCGATGAGGCCTATCACCGCCTGGAGGAGGAGATCGACTGGGCGGAACTCGATGCGGCTCCGGCGGGGTATTTCCAGTCGCTTACCACGTGAAAAGCGGCGGCATCGCAGGAAGCGGATGAGGCTGCCTTATTTTACGCGAAAAACCAGCTACGCCACTATTGCTTGATTGCACTCTGATTCGAAGAGAGGGATTCGATGAAAATCAGGATGGTTGTGGCCATAATGGCCGGGGTGTTTCTGGGCGCCTGCACGACGGACCCCTATACCGGCCAGCAGAAGCTTTCCAACACGGCTGGCGGCGCGATGCTGGGCGCAGCCGCGGGCGCCGGGCTTGGATTGCTGGCGGGCGGAAACGATCGCCGCAACGCGCTGATCGGCGCCGGCATCGGCGCGCTCGCCGGTGGTGCGGCCGGCGCCTATATGGACAACCAGGAAGCCGAATTGCGCGCCCAGTTGCGCGGTACGGGCGTATCCGTGACGCGCGAGGGCAATCGCATCATCCTCAACATGCCTTCCAACATCACTTTCCAGACGGACCAGGACGCGATCATGCAGGGCTTCTATCCCACGCTCAACTCCGTCGCTCTGGTGCTGCATAAATTCAACCGGACATTGGTCGATGTCGATGGCTATACCGATTCGACCGGCAGCGATTCCTACAATCTCGCGCTATCGCAACGGCGCGCGCAGTCCGTCGCCTCCTATCTGCAGGCGCAGGGCATCGACGGCCGCCGCTTCGCCATTCAGGGCTTCGGTAAGGCCAACCCTGTGGCGACCAATGCGACGGAAGCGGGCCGCGCGCAGAACAGGCGTGTCGAAATCTTCCTGACGCCCATTACCGAAGGCTGAGGTCGGCTATCTCGCATTCAGGGATGCCGGCCAGGATCTCGCGGAAGCGCCTTTCCTCCAGCCGGGCGACGGCGGTCTGCTCCGTCACCGTGGCGGTAGCGGCGGCCGCACCTTCCCGCAGCGCTGCCCTGAGCGGCAGGCCACGCATTATCGCCGCGATGGTCGCGCCGGCAAGCGCATCGCCGGCGCCGGTTGCGTCGCTTGTTCGGTGAAGTCGTGGCGGCTGGAGCGAGAAGAGGCTGTCCGATTGGAAGGCGATGATCGCCGCGTCGCCGGCCGTGATGACGCCGCTATTGAGACCTCTTTCACGGAGCTTTTGGACAAGCGTTGGCGAGGGCGCGTCGGCCGGCGCCTCACAGAGCGTCGTGGCCTCGCGCCGGTTCATGAACAGGAGGGAAAGGGCAGGGAGTGCGGCTGCGAACCGAATCACCTTGGCCGGCGAGATCGCAATGGCGAAGAAAGGTTTACCCATGGCCAAGGATGCGACCCGCACCAGCGCCGCCGCGGGCAAATTTGCGTCGGCGAGGATGGCGTCCGCGGATTGGATCGCGTCGCGGATGTGGCGGCGCATGACCTGCTTCGGGAAAAGCTCGTAAAGAGCCGTGTCGGCAAGGCCGGCAATCACGTCGCCGCCGCTGTCGATGAATGCCGTATAGCTCGGCGTTGCGCGGTCGAGGAAGGTGGCGGAAAGGTCTTTTATAGCTGCCGCCTCGACAGCGAGGGCGACGCTTTCTCCCGCCGAGTCGCCGCCACGCAACGACACCAACGATCCCGCCACACCGCGTTGGACCGCGTTGCGGAGTGCGTTGAAGGCGCCTCCGCCGATCTCCTCGCGCATGGCGCCGGGATTGGATGCGCCGGGAATATAGCGCCCGGCGACCTTGCCGCGGCGGTCGACATGAGCGCCGCCAAGAGCGATGAGCATCGGCTTTGTCATCGGCTCTTCATCAATCCCCGCACTGACGTAACCGTGCCAACGGAACCGCGCATGAACCGCACCGAAAGCACAAGCTACAATGAACGGAAAAAGAACATGATTTTATTTTACGCATGAAATCAACAGCATGAACCCTCTTGCATAATCAGAACAAAAAGGGTACAAAAACCTTGGGACATCGCCATGTCCAGCCTTCATTGACGCTCAAGGGGTGTATATCATGGCTCAGAACACGTTGCGGCTTGTTGAGGACGATTCGGTGGATAAATCAAAGGCTCTGGACGCGGCACTTTCCCAGATCGAGCGGGCCTTCGGCAAGGGCTCGATCATGCGGCTCGGCCAGAACGATCAGGTGGTGGAGATCGAGACCATACCCACGGGTTCTCTCGGTCTGGATATTGCGCTTGGCGTGGGCGGGCTGCCACGGGGGCGCATCATCGAGATTTACGGGCCTGAAAGCTCGGGCAAGACGACGCTTGCGCTCCATACGGTAGCGGAATCGCAGAAGCGAGGCGGCATATGCGCGTTCGTCGATGCGGAACATGCGCTCGACCCGGTCTATGCGCGCAAGCTCGGGGTCGATCTTGAGAATTTGCTGATATCGCAGCCCGACACGGGCGAACAGGCGCTGGAGATCTGCGACACGCTGGTGCGTTCCGGGGCTATCGACGTCCTTGTGGTCGATTCGGTGGCGGCGCTGACGCCGCGCGCGGAAATCGAGGGCGAGATGGGCGATTCGCTGCCCGGCCTTCAGGCGAGGCTGATGAGCCAGGCGCTCAGGAAGCTCACGGCGTCCATCTCGCGCTCCAACACGATGGTCATCTTCATCAACCAGATCCGCATGAAGATCGGCGTCATGTTCGGATCGCCGGAGACGACGACGGGCGGCAACGCGCTGAAATTCTATGCTTCCGTCCGTCTTGACATCCGTCGTATCGGCTCGGTCAAGGATCGCGACGAGATCGTCGGCAACCAGACCCGCGTCAAGGTCGTCAAGAACAAGCTGGCCCCACCTTTCAAGCAGGTCGAGTTCGACATCATGTATGGCGAGGGCGTTTCGAAGACCGGCGAGCTTATCGACCTCGGCGTCAAGGCGGGAGTCGTCGAGAAGTCCGGCGCATGGTTCTCCTATAATTCCCAGCGTCTCGGGCAGGGGCGTGAGAACGCCAAGCTTTTCCTGCGCGACAATCCCGAAACGGCGCAGGAGATCGAGTTGGCATTGCGCCAGAATGCCGGACTGATCGCCGAGCGTTTTCTGGAGAACGGGGGGCCGGGCGACATGGACGATGCCGGCGAGGCGGCGGGCATGTAGCCTGTCATTTCGCTCTCATTGAATCTCTGAATTTCAGACCGCCGGCCTTGAACCGGCGGTTTCGTTTGCAGGCCGCAACCTCTCGGCCTTTCTTTCTTTGCCGGGCCGCTCGCGTTTCTGGACAGGGATAGAGGCTGACGCTACAAGGCCTGATCCATTTTCTGGCCGTCTATCGATAGCTTGGCGGCCCCAAGGGCTCGAGGAATATGAGTAGCGTCAACGAGATCAGGTCGACTTTTCTCGACTATTTTCGAAAGAACGGCCATCAGGTCGTTCCATCCAGCCCGCTTGTGCCGCGCAATGATCCCACGCTCATGTTCACCAATGCCGGCATGGTGCAGTTCAAAAACGTCTTCACGGGCCTGGAACAACGGCCTTATTCGCGCGCCACGACATCGCAGAAATGCGTGCGCGCCGGCGGCAAGCACAACGATCTCGACAATGTCGGCTATACGGCCAGGCATCACACCTTCTTCGAGATGCTCGGCAATTTTTCTTTCGGCGATTACTTCAAGGAATTAGCGGTCGAGCTTGCCTGGAACCTGCTTACGAAGGAATTCGGCCTGCCGAAGGACCGGCTGACGGTTACGGTCTATCACACCGACGATGTCGCCGCCGGACTCTGGAAGAAGATCGCCGGCCTGCCGGACGAACGCATCATCCGTATCGCGACGAGCGACAATTTCTGGGCGATGGGCGATACCGGTCCCTGCGGTCCTTGCTCGGAAATCTTCTACGATCACGGCTCGCAGGTCCCGGGCGGACCTCCCGGGAGCGCCGACGAGGATGGCGACCGCTTCATCGAGATCTGGAATCTCGTCTTCATGCAGTTCGAGCAGGTGACGAAGGAAGAGCGGATAGACCTGCCGCGTCCTTCGATCGATACGGGCATGGGGCTGGAGCGCATCGCCGCCGTGCTCCAAGGCGTGCACGACAATTACGATATCGATCTCTTCCGGTCGCTCATAAGGGCTTCCGAGGAGGCGACAGGCGTGCCGGCGGAAGGGAAGAACCGCGCCAGCCACCGCGTCATCGCCGATCATCTGCGCGCGTCGAGCTTCCTGATCGCCGATGGCGTCCTGCCCTCCAATGAGGGGCGCGGCTATGTGTTGCGGCGCATCATGCGCCGCGCCATGCGCCATGCGCAGCTTCTCGGCGCGTCGGAGCCGCTGATGTGGCGTCTTGTGCCGGCGCTGGTGCGCGAGATGGGCCAGGCCTACCCCGAACTCGTGCGCGGCGAGCCGCTGATCACCGAGACGTTGAAGCTGGAGGAGACCCGTTTCCGCAAGACGCTGGCGCGCGGCCTTGGCCTGCTGTCGGACGCCACCGAGAACATGGCCAAGGGCGACCGCCTCGACGGCGAGACGGCGTTCAAACTCTATGATACCTACGGTTTCCCGCTCGATCTCACGCAGGATGCGCTGCGTCAGCGTGGCATCGATGTCGATCTGCAAGGATTCGACGCGGCGATGGAAAGGCAGAAGGCCGAGGCGCGCGCAAGCTGGGCCGGCTCCGGCGAGGCCAAGACCGATGCCATATGGTTCACCGTGCGCGATCGTGTCGGCCCGACCGAGTTCCTCGGTTACGAGACGGAGAAGGCGGAAGGCGTCATTACCGCCCTCGTGAGGGACGGTGCGCTGGTGGACGAGGTGAGGGAGGGCGAGAGCGTCGGCATCGTCGTCAACCAGACGCCTTTCTACGGCGAGTCGGGCGGCCAGGTCGGCGATACCGGCATGATGTATGGCGATCACCTTGTCATCGAGATCACCGATACGCAGAAGCGCGGCGATGGCGTTTTCGTACATGCCGGCGTGGTGAAGCAAGGCACGGCAGGGACCGGCCTCCCGGTCGAGATGCAGGTCGATCACGCCCGCCGGTCGAAGCTTCGCGCCAACCACTCGGCCACTCATCTTATCCATGAGGCGCTGCGCGAGGTGCTGGGCACGCATGTGGCGCAGAAGGGATCGCTCGTCGCGCCGGACAGGCTTCGCTTCGACATCTCGCACAACAAGCCGATTGCGGCGGACGAGCTCGAACAGGTCGAGGCCATGGCGAACGAAATCGTCATCCAGAATGCCCCGGTGACAACCAGGCTGATGTCCGTCGACGATGCGCGCGCCGAGGGCGCGATGGCGTTGTTCGGCGAAAAATATGGCGACGAAGTGCGCGTGGTCTCGATGGGCACGGGCCTGCACGGCGAGAAGGCCAATCGACCCTATTCGATCGAGCTTTGCGGCGGCACCCATGTCTCCGCAACCGGCGACATCGGCCTGGTGCACATTGTTTCCGATAGCCCGGTCGCGGCCGGTGTTCGACGCATCGAAGCGCTGACCGGGGAAGCTGCGCGCAAATACCTCGATGAGCAGGAAAAGCGTCTGAAGGCCGTTGCCTCGACGCTGAAGGTTGCGCCTTCCGACGTGGCGACGCGGGTCGAGGCGCTGATCGAAGAGCGCCGCAAGCTCGAGCGCGAACTCACCGAGGCACGCAAGAAACTGGCGCTCGGCGGCGGTTCGCCGACGAATGGAACTGGTTCGGAAACCGTCGATATCGGCGGCACCAGATTCCTCGGACGCGTCGTCGAGGGGGTGGCGCCGCGGGATCTGAAGTCGCTTGCGGACGAAGGTAAGAAGTCCCTGGGCTCCGGCGTCGTTACCTTTGTCGGCGTCGGGGAAGACGGAAAAGCGAGCGTGGTCGTCGGTGTCACCGACGATCTGACGGCAAAATTCTCCGCCGTCGATCTCGTCCGCAAGGCGTCGGCCGCGCTCGGCGGGCAGGGCGGCGGCGGCCGTCCCGATATGGCTCAGGCTGGCGGCCCAGATGGCGCCAAAGCCAATGCAGCTATAAGCGCGGTTTCGGCCGCGCTTACCGAAGCGGCCTGAATCGGCAGTCAGAGGAACACGAGCGGATAACCCGTCCTGTCCTCTGATATCGGCGCTGCCGATGACCGTGCGGGCGCTTATTCGGCGGGCACGGCGCCCAGCGGCACTTCGTCCTTTTCGAAAAGCGATCGCCAGATCAGTGCGCCGACAATGGCGCCGACGATCGGTGCGAGCCAGAAGAGCCATAGCTGGCCGAGAGCATCGGTCTGCGCGAAGAACGCCACGCCCGTGGAGCGCGCCGGATTGACCGAGGTGTTCGTCACCGGAATCGTCACCAGATGGATGAGCGTCAGCGTCAATCCGATTGCAAGCGGCGCGAAACCGACCGGCGCCCGCGCATGCGTGGTGGCGAGAATGATGAAGATGAAGAAGCCCGTCATCACCGCTTCGATGATAAAGCAGGACAGAAGCGCGTATTTGCCGGGCGAGAGATCGCCATAGCCATTCGTTGCAAAGGCGCCCGCGGCAAAGTCCGGCTTGCCCGATGCGATGACATAGAGCACCGCCGCTGCGACGATTGCGCCGATCAGTTGCGCGATGATGTAGCCGATGAGGTCGCCGACGGGCATCCGGCCGGCGACCGCGACGCCGACGGAGACGGCCGGGTTGAAATGCCCTCCAGAGATATTGCCGACCGCATAGCACATGGTCAGTACGGTCAGGCCGAACGCCAGCGCCACTCCCAGGAAACCGATCCCGAGAGCAGGAAAGGCGGCGGCGAGGACGGCGCTGCCGCAACCACAAAACACGAGCCAGAACGTACCGAAAAATTCGGCTGCCAACTTCCTCTGCATGGTTCCCTCCAGCAGTTGAGCCCCCGCCGGGAAATCTACGCCGAGTCGCAATGGACGGAAAGCAGGCGCAAAAAAGGCGGAGACGTCCTGAACGCCTCCGCCTGCTATTCCTCGGAGCCCGTGGAGGGCTTTGGCCGTCAGGCCATCGCCTTCTGCAAATTCTCGTCCACCTTGTCGAGGAAGCCCGTGGTGGAGAGCCAGGGCTGGTCGGGACCGATGAGGAGCGCGAGATCCTTGGTCATCGAGCCGCCTTCGACGGTCGCGACGCAGACCTTTTCCAGCGTGTCGGCGAAGTTCTTGAGGTCTTCGTTGCCGTCGAGCTTGGCGCGATGCGCCAGGCCGCGCGTCCAGGCGAAGATGGAAGCGATCGAGTTGGTCGAGGTTTCCTCGCCTTTCTGGTGCTGGCGGTAGTGGCGCGTCACCGTGCCGTGGGCGGCTTCCGCCTCCACCGTCTTGCCGTCCGGCGTCATCAGCACCGACGTCATCAGGCCGAGCGAGCCGAAACCCTGCGCCACCGTGTCGGATTGCACGTCGCCGTCATAGTTCTTGCAGGCCCAGACATAGCCGCCCGACCATTTCAGGCTGGAGGCAACCATGTCGTCGATCAGGCGGTGCTCGTAGGTGAGCTTGCGCGCCTTGAACTCGGCCTCGAATTCCTTCTCGTAGACTTCCTGGAAGATGTCCTTGAAGCGGCCGTCATAGACCTTGAGGATGGTGTTCTTGGTCGAGAGATAGACCGGATAATTGCGCAAGAGGCCGTAATTCAGCGAGGCGCGTGCGAAATCGCGGATGGAATCGTCGAGATTGTACATTGCCATGGCGACGCCCGACCCTGGCGCGTCGAACACCTCGTGCTCGATCACCTTGCCATCCTCGCCGACGAATTTGATCGACAGTTTGCCCTTGCCGGGATAGCGGAAATCCGTGGCGCGGTACTGGTCGCCATAGGCGTGGCGGCCGATGACGATCGGCTTGGTCCAACCGGGCACGAGGCGCGGCACGTTGCGGCAGATGATCGGCTCGCGGAAGATCACGCCGCCCAGGATGTTGCGGATCGTGCCGTTTGGCGACTTCCACATCTTCTTGAGATTGAATTCCTTCACACGCGCTTCGTCGGGCGTGATCGTCGCGCATTTGACGCCGACGCCGTATTTCTTGATGGCTTCCGCCGCATCGACCGTCACCTGATCGTTGGTGGCGTCGCGGTGTTCGACGCCAAGATCGTAATAGTCGAGATCGATGTCCAGATAGGGGTGGATCAGCTTGTCCTTGATGAGCTGCCATATGATGCGGGTCATCTCATCGCCGTCGAGTTCGACGACAGGATTAGCGACTTTGATCTTGGCCATGACAGTCTCCGGGGAAAAGGGTGTTTGGGAGGGTTGTTCGCGCCCCTATAGCACCCGTAGCCCCATGCGCAAACGGAAACCGGCCGGTGTGCGCTTCGAAGCGCCCTTGCAATTTCTCACGAGGGTGATCAGCCCTTCGCCGGAAGCGCACCGACGAAAGCCAACGCAAGTCCGATCCATTTTTGAAGCGCGGCATCGTCGAGCCTGTCGGATGCGACGACGACATAATCCTTCATCTCGCGGCCGCGCATCATCATGTGCTCGACGCCCGGCTCAGCCACCGCCCGCTCGGTCTCTTTTCCTCCGATGCGGGCAAGCAGGCTGGCGTTCCTCCTCGCGGCGACGGTCATATTGCCGTTCAGCATGAAGCATATGCCGCCGAACATGGGTTTCTCTTCGATATTCTTGTTTGCAGCGAGACTGGAACGGATGCGTTGGGCAAGCTCGGTGTTCATGGCGGAACCGCTCGCTGAGGCTTCATTTTCCGCCCGGAATATGGCAGGGACGCTGAAAACAGGCAATGTCCCGATAAAATGACAAGCACCGACCGCATCCTCATGACCGAAGGCCCGGCGATTATCCTCGTCGAGCCGCAGCTCGGCGAGAATATCGGCATGGTGGCCCGCGCCATGGCGAATTTCGGCCTGTCGGAACTCCGCCTCGTCAAGCCGCGCGACGGCTGGCCGAACGAGAAGGCGCGCGCCGCCGCAAGCCGCGCCGACCATGTCATCGACAATGTGACGGTCTTCGACGATCTGGCGAGTGCGATCGCCGATCTCAACTTCGTCTTCGCCACGACCGCGCGGGCCAGGGACAATTTCAAGGCGGTGAGGGGACCGGTCGAAGCGGGCAGGGCGCTCCGCGGCCGTTTCAACAAAGGTGAAAAAACGGGCATCCTGTTCGGGCGCGAGCGTTTCGGGCTCTACAACGATGAGGTCGGCCTCGCCGACGAGATCGTGACATTTCCGGTCAATCCCGCCTTCGCCTCGCTCAACATCGCCCAAGCCGTCCTGCTCATGGCCTATGAGTGGATGAAATCCGGTCTGGAAAGCGAGACGCAGACTGCCTTTTCCGGACCCGAAATGCAGCCGGCGAAAAAGGCGGATCTCGTCGGTCTCTTCAACCATCTGGAGGAGGCGCTCGAAGCGCGCGGCTATTTCCGCCCCGCCGCCAAAAAGCCGAAGATGGTCGACAATCTTCGCGCCGTTCTGACAAGGCCGGGTTTTGCCGAGGCCGAGATCAAGGTCCTGCGCGGCGTCGTCGCCTCGCTTGATTATTTCTCGCCGAAGGAGCCGCGTGGCGCCGGTTATCCCCAGCGCAAGGCCGACGCAGACGAGGAACATGGCGGGCGGCAGCGCAAACCGGGCTCGAAAAGCGATCGAACGAATGAATGACGCGCCGATCCTGGTTTTCGATTCCGGTGTCGGCGGACTCACCGTGTTGCGCGAGGCGCGCGTGCTGATGCCTGACCGCCGTTTCATCTATGTGGCCGATGATGCGGCTTTTCCTTACGGGGCATGGGAAGAGCCGGCGCTCCGGCAGCACATCATCGGCGTTTTCGGCGGGCTGCTTGAACGCTTTAGCCCGGCGCTCTCCATCATCGCCTGCAACACGGCCTCGACCCTGGTGATCAACGCGTTGCGTCAGGTCTTTCCAGGCGAGGTATTTGTCGGCACCGTCCCTGCGATCAAGCCGGCCGCGGAGCGGACACGTTCCGGCCTCGTCTCGGTGCTGGCGACACCCGGCACGGTGAAGCGGCAATATACACGCGACCTCATCCACCAATGGGCGACGAAATGCCATGTCCGCCTCGTCGGCTCCGACCGCTTGGCGGCGCTCGCCGAAACCTATATGCGCGACGGCTTCGTCGACGAAGAAGCTGTCCGAACCGAGATCGCGCCATGCTTCGTCGAACTCGAGGGACGTCGGACCGACATCGTCGTGCTTGCCTGCACGCATTACCCCTTTCTGGCTAACCGCATGCGCAAGACGGCGCCCTGGCCGGTGGACTGGATCGACCCAGCGGAAGCCATCGCTCGGCGGGCGCTATCGCTTCTGCCTTCTGGAGAGCGGGCGGCACCTTCGCGAGAGGACGATCTTGCACTCTTCACTTCGGGCAAGGCGGATTTTGCCACGCTGCGCCTGATGCGCGGCTTCGGCCTGACACCACTTTGAACTTGGAACAGACCCTGTTCGCGAGCGTTCCTTCTTGCATATCGAGCAAGGAGAAAGCTGATGCCTGCAAAATCGAAAGCCCAGCAGAAAGCGGCCGGCGCCGCCTTGTCGGCAAAACGCGGCGACACCAAGAAGAGCGAACTGAAAGGCGCATCAAAGGGGATGTACGAATCCATGAGCGAAAAACAGCTTGAAGATTTTGCTTCCACCAAACGCAAGGGTAAGCCCGAGCACGCCAGCAAGGACTGATCACTTCCGCATGAATCGGAATGCGTCGCGCGACCCGGCATCCTAAGCTGTGCCTGTAGGAAAAAGGGCAGTGAGATGGATGTGGAAAGCCGGGTGGCATCGCTCGAATGGGCGCGAATTGCCGAAGAACTGAACACCTATGGCGTCGCTCGGACGGGACCTTTGCTCACAGAGCGGCAATGCCGGGAGTTGCGGGCATCCTATCCGGAAGATCGCCTGTTCCGCAGCCATATCGTCATGGCGCGGCATGGTTTCGGCCAGGGCGAGTACAAATATTTCGCCCGGCCGTTGCCGGAAACGGTGGAGAGGCTGCGGCACGCATTCTACCCGCAGCTTGCGCCGGTAGCCAACGATTGGCATGCCCGCATGGGCATGGAGGAGCGCTTCCCCGCCACCCTCGACGCATTCCTCGATGCCTGCCATCGCGACGGCCAGCAGCGCCCGACGCCGCTTTTGCTGAAATATGGCGCAGGCGATTACAATTGCCTGCATCAGGACATCTATGGGAAGCATGTCTTTCCGATCCAGCTTGTCGTCTTGCTCAGCGATGCCGGAAAGGATTTCACCGGCGGCGAATTCGTGGTGACCGAGCAGCGTCCGCGCATGCAGTCGCGGGTGGAAGTGGCGCCGCTTGAGATAGGCGGGGGCGCTATCTTCGCCGTCTGCGACCGGCCGCGACATGGCGCGCGCGGCGATTATCGCGTCAGGATGCGGCATGGCGTCAGCCGGATACGGTCGGGAGAGCGTTATACGCTCGGCGTGATTTTCCACGACGCCGCTTGAGCACAGCCATCTTTTCCAGCCCAGTACTTTCGCAGCGATGGCATCTTGCGGCGGCGTCCGGGCGTGGTAAGGAGCCGCCGCGCTGCCGTTTTGGCCAAGAGTCCAAGTGGCGAGCGGGAGCATCATGCCAACCGACACGGCCGCTGTGGATCGAAGCATTCGGACGCCTGGTCTTCTGCCGGGCGAAAAGCCGCGGCTCTTCGAGTTGCGCATGTCGATCCTTTACATGGCGGTGTTCATACCGAGCAGCCTCATCACCCCCTATCTTCCGCTCTGGCTTGGAGAAGCGGGGTTTCTCGCCGGTGAAATCGGGGCGTTGCTGGCGATCCCGATGTTTGCGCGTGTCGTCGCTGGTCCGACCATATCCGCCCTGGCTGACCGTGCCCCGGACCGCGTGCCCGTTCTTGTAGGCCTTGCAATTTTGGCGACCTGCGCCGCCGCCGGTTATCTGCTCAGGCCGGGCTACGCTCTGGTGATGCTGGTTTCGATCGTCTACGCCGTTTTCTGGGGACCGCTGACCCCGCTTTCCGATTCGCTTGCCCTCTCGGGCGTGCGCCGCTTCAAATCAGACTACGCGAAGATGCGCATATGGGGCTCCGTGGCCTATTTCATCATGAATGTGGTGGCCGGCTGGGCCATGGGATGGGTCGGCGCTCAGGCCTTTCCATGGATGCTCATCGCCGGCTCCGCCGGGATCGTGGTGACAGCCTGGCTGCTGGCGCCCAGGATCGGCCCGCCGCTGCGGCCGGCGCTGCAGCCGGTGGAAGCACTGCCGCGGGCGGCGCCGGTTTTCAGGAGCCCTTATTTCGTCCTGTTTCTGTCGGCTTCGGCACTTTTCCAGGCCAGTCACGCAGTGCTTTACACCTTCGCCACTATCTACTGGAAAACGATCGGTATCGGCGGGACGACTATCGGTTTTCTCTGGTCTTTCTCGGTGATGGCGGAAGTTGCTCTGTTCGCGCTTTCGGGACCGCTTTTCCGCCGCCTGTCGGCCGACAAGGTGCTTATCCTTTCCGGCGTTCTGTGCATCGTGCGCTGGGGGCTTTTCCCCTTTGCCTGGGAACTGGGCCTTGGCGTGCCAGGCTTCTTCCTCCTCCAGGGGCTCCACGCCTTCTCCTATTCGGCAGGATTTCTGGCGACGCAACGGATGCTTGCCGAGCTTGTGCCTGAGGAACGCATCGGCGCGGCGCAAGGCGTGAGCTATTTCGGGAGCAACATGCTGCTGGCGGTGCTCACCCTCGCTTCGGGTCCCCTTTATGCCGCCTTCGGCGTCGGCAGCTTCATTCCGATGGCAGTCATAGCGGCGACCGGTGTGATTCTTTCCGTTATTTGCCTCAAGCTAACCCCAGAGGGCAGGCTCGGGCGGGAAGACCAGCGAGCCGTCATAGCGAAGGCCGGGTGAGCGGTCCCTTGCGAGAAGCAGCGGTCCGTCGAGGTCGACGAAATCCGCATCCTGCGCCAGAAGCAGCGCCGGCGCCATCGCAAGCGACGTGCCTACCATGCAGCCGATCATGACGCCGAAGCCGCATTCGCGCGCGCTTCGCCTGAGATCGAGCGCCGCCGTCAGGCCGCCCGTCTTGTCGAGCTTGATGTTGACCGCGTCGTAGAGACCGCGGATCGTCTCCAGATCGTCCGCCGAATGGAGGCTTTCATCGGCGCAGATGGGAACCGCATGGCTAAGCTCGCGCAGGACAGCATCCTTTCCCGCGGGAAGAGGTTGCTCGATGAGCGCCACCCCGCATTCGGCGGCCACCGCGAGATTTTCGGCGACGGTCTTCTCCGTCCAGCCTTCGTTCGCATCGAGGATGAGGCGGGCGTTGGGAGCGGCCGCCGCGACGGCACGGATCCGCTCGCCGTCGCCATCCCCGCCCACCTTCACCTTCAGGAGCGGGTGCGCGGCGAAACGCCTGGCATCGTCCGCCATCGTCGCGGCATCGGAGAGCGAGATCGTCACTGCGGTAACGAGCGGGCGAGGAAGCGATTCGCCGGCAAGCCTGAAGGCGGGCGTCTTCGACTGCTTCGCCTCCAGGTCCCACAATGCGCAGTCGACCGCATTGCGGGCGGCGCCCGGCTTCAGGATATGGAGCAAATCCTGGCGGCTCGCGCCCGCCAAAACATCGGGCTTCGCCACCTCGATCTCGTGCAGCACGGAGGTCACGGTCTCGCCATAGCGGCGGTAGGGGACGCATTCGCCGCGGCCCTCGAGCGAGCCGTCGCGGATGGTGCACGTCACCACCTCCGCTTCGGTCTTGCTGCCGCGCGATATGGAAAAAGCGCGCGCGAGCGCAAAGCGCTCCACCTTGATTTCGACAGACCGCATGCTTGGGACCCTTCAGGACAAGAATATTTGCCAAAGTGACAGAAACGCTCTGACCGGCTAAGAGGGTGCCTATGTTCGGCAAAACGCGCAAGAACGAAGAATCGGCACAAGAGGGCGAGGAACCGCCCGTCGTCTTTTCCGACGACGAGCATGGCGCAACGTTGAAACTTTCGGGATCGTGGACGACCAGGACGGTCGGTGCGCTCGATCAGGATCTGCGCAAGCTCGAAGGCAGCACCGGCGGCAGGAAGCTTCAGGTCGATGTATCCGGCATCGACAAGATGGACACGGCAGGCGCCTGGATCGTCGAGCGCCTCCTCACCCTGCACCGGGCCGGCGGCGCCGAGGTCGAGATTTCGGGAGCGTCCGAATCTGTCGCAACGCTCCTTTCCGCCGTCGAGCAAGCGGCGAACGAGAATGAACCAACCGCGAGAAGACACGATTTTTTCCTAATCGTCTTCCTTGAGGCAGTCGGAAAGGCCGTCTATTCCTTCCGCGACGATTTCCTGATGGCCATGCACATATTGGGCGCGACGATTCGCGGCTCACAGATGAAGCTCGGCCGCGGCCACGGCGTCAACATCGCCGCGATCGTGCACCAGATCGATAGCATGGGCGTCGGCGCGATCCCCGTCGTCGTGCTGATGTCGTCCATTGTCGGCGCGATCGTTGCGCAGCAGGGCGCCTTCCAGCTGCGCTATTTCGGCGCCGAGATCTTCACCGTCGATCTCGTCGGCATCCTGGTCCTGCGCGAAATGGGCGTGCTCCTGACCGCGATTATGATCGCCGGCCGCTCCGGTAGCGCTATCACCGCCGAAATCGGCTCGATGAAGATGCGCGAAGAGGTCGATGCGCTGACGGTAATCGGCCTCAACCCGGTTGGCGTGTTGGTGTTCCCACGGCTTGTGGCGCTGGTGATCGCGTTGCCCTGCCTTACCGTCATCGCGAATTTCGCCGCCATAGGCGGGGCGATGGCGACGGCCTGGACTTATTCGGGAATACCGCCGGCCGCCTTCCTCGACCGGATGCACAGTGCTGTCGATCTCAACACTTTCTGGGCCGGATTGATCAAGGCGCCCTTCATGGCGATGATCATCGGCGTCATCGCGTCGGTGGAAGGCATGAAAGTCGGCGGCAGCGCCGAATCCCTCGGGCGGCGCGTCACCGCCTCCGTCGTCAAATCGATCTTCGTCGTCATCGTCGTGGACGGGCTCTTCGCCATGTTCTATGCGGCGATCAATTTTTAGCGTCTCCCGCGGTATTGGGCATGAACAACGCGACCGAGATAGAGCACGAAGCGCCCGCCGCACCGAAGGACAGTCGGGAGATCGTGCTTTCCGCGAAGAACATCACCGTCTCCTTCGGCGCGACGACGGTGCTCAAGGATCTGTCGCTCGACGTCTATCGAGGCGAAATCCTGGGCTTCGTGGGGGCTTCGGGCGCCGGCAAGTCGGTCCTCCTGCGCACGGTCCTCGGGCTCAACAAGAAGCAGTCCGGCACGATCGAACTCTTCGGCGTCGATATCGAGAAGGCGAGCGATGAAGAACGCATGCAGATCGATATGCGGCTCGGCGTTCTCTTCCAGCACGGGGCGCTCTTTTCGGGCCTCACCGTCATGGAGAACATCCAGGTGCCGATGCGGGAATATCTCGATTTGCCCCAGCGTCTGATGGACGAATTGGCGCGCCTCAAGATCGAACTCGTCGGCCTGGCGCCCGATGCCGCCACGAAATACCCGTCGGAACTCTCCGGCGGTATGATCAAGAGGGCGGCGCTCGCCCGCGCGCTGGCGCTCGACCCTGATCTTGTTTTTCTCGATGAGCCGACGTCGGGCCTCGATCCGATCGGGGCGGCGGAATTTGACGAACTGGTCGAAAAACTGCGCGATACGATGGGGCTGACCGTGTATATGGTCACGCACGATCTCGACAGTCTCTTTTCCGCCTGCGACCGGATTGCCGTGTTGGGCAACAAGAAGGTTCTGGTCCAGGGGACCATTGAAGACATGCTGGCCTCCGAGGAGCCGTGGGTGAAATCCTATTTCCGCGGCAAGAGGGCGCGCCAGATCGATCGCGAGGCTACGGCATGATTTCGGGCAGCTGCCGCACGAATTCCGAACGCGATGCGGTTTTCGAATTTGAAAATCGTCTGTTACTTTTGGCCGATTCCGGGATGAGTTTGAGGTCCGCCATAACAACTCGGGAAGATTGCGTCGGGCGGCGGGGTTAAGAATGGAAACTCGCGCGAACTACGTCATTGTCGGCATTTTTACGATCGTGGCCATCATCGCCGCGTTCGGTTTCGTCTATTGGATTGCGCGGTTCGGCGAGACGGGCGAGACGGCGATGCTGCGCTTCCGGATTCCCGGGTCGGCTTCCGGTCTCGGGCGCGGCAGTTCGGTCCTGTTCAATGGGGTCAAGGTCGGTTCGGTGGACCGCGTCTACATCGATCCGAAGAACCCGACCGTAGCGATTGCCGATACCCAGGTCGATGCCAAAACCCCCGTTACGCAGTCGACTGTCGCCGATGTCGGCATAGCCGGACTTACCGGACAGGCGAATATCGAGCTTCGCGGCGGCAACCCGGCCGAGCCGAACCTTTTGGCGCAAGCGGCGCAGCACAATTCCATAGCTGAAATCCAGGCCAACCCCTCCGCCGTCACGAACCTGCTCGAAAAGGCGCAGGATATCTTCACGCGCACCGACAAGGTGCTCGATGGGTTGCAGGGATTCGTCCAGGACAGCCGCGGGCCCTTGACCCAGACGATCAAGAATGTCGACAAATTCTCGCAAGCGCTCGCCGACAATTCCGATAAGGTCAACGCGTTCCTGTCGAGCGCCGGGGATCTGGCGACGACGCTGAGGGGCGTGTCGGGCAAGCTCGGCAGCACGCTCGATTCGGCGAAGGGATTGATCGACGCCGTCAATCACGACAAGGTCGCCAAGGTTGTCGACAATGTCCAGGCCTTTACGGGGCGTCTCGACTCCGCCTCGCGTAATCTCGACCAGATCATGGCCAATGTCGATGACGCCTCGAAATCGCTCAAGACCCTGTCGGACGGCGCAAACGGCACATTACGCAAGGTCGACGGTATTCTCGACAGCGTCGATCCCGCCGAAGTAAAGAACGCGATCGCCAATATCGACGCGGCGAGCGTGTCCGCCAAGAGCGCCATGGCGGACGTTTCGAAAGTAACGGCAAAGGTCGGCGAACATGCGGACGACATCGATCACATCGTCTCCGAAGCGCGCGATATGATGGACAAGCTGAATGACGCCTCGACCCGTGTGAACGGCGTTCTGGTCAAAGTCGACAAGATGCTGGGATCAGGCGATACGAATGGCCTTATCCAGCAGGCCAAGGATACGCTGAAATCCTTCAAGCAGATGGCCGACACCATAAATGCCAAGCTCGGGCCGATCACCGCCGGCATCGCGCGTTTCTCGAATCAGGGACTGGAGAACGCGAACCAACTCATCAACGACGCGCGCAGGGCGATCGGGCGCATAGAGCAGGCGATAAGTGGCTTGGCCGAAAATCCCCAACGCATACTTACCGGTGGAGAGGGTTCGGTCCGTCAGTATGATGGCCGCTTGCGGCGTTGACATTGCTTGCTTGTTTCCGCAAGACAGGGTTGTAGGAGAAGAAGGGGCCTGCCGCGCCTGCCGCCGGTAGGGAGAACCGCGTGGCACTGAAGCGTTCGGCAAGTTTGGGCGTGTGCTCGGCCCTGTTTCTCTCGGGTTGCGCGCTTTTCGGCGGGTCGACCCCGCTCGACACCTATGATCTTTCGACGCCTTCCTCTGTCGCGGCAGCGAGGCGTTCGCACCATTTGCAGATCCTTGTTGCGGAGCCGGCGGCGATCAAATCCTTCGACGGGCAGAACATCGTCATCAAGCCTTCCCCGGGCGTGATCGAATATCTCAAAGGCGCCCAATGGGCGGACAGGCTGCCCAAGGTGGTGCAGGCCCGCCTTATTGACGCGCTTCAGCGGAGCGGGCGCTTCGCCGGCGTGGGCAAGCCGGGAGAGGGCCTGGCGATCGACTATCAGGTCATTACCGATATTAGGGCGTTCGATATCGTTGCGAGCGGCACCGCTCATGCGGAAGTGTCGCTTTTCGTGCGCCTCCTCAACGACCGTAACGGCGCGGTGAAGACACAGAAGCTCTTCACTGCGGATGCACCCGTGATCGGCACGGGAAATGGCGCATTCGTCAAGGCGCTTGACCGCGCCTTCGACAAGGCGGCTTCGGATATTGTGAGCTGGTCTGCTTCGGTACTTTGAAGAATCCGCACTTTGAAGAATCCGCATTGTGTTGAAGCGCCATTTCAGCGCCTGATTCTGCTGCTCCATCTGCATTCGACCCTCTTTGTGCATCTGACATCAGGTGAATGCATGAGCACCGAGATCCCGAGTCTTGAGCTTCGTCCGGCGAGAGAGAGGGACCGCGATGCCATCGCTGCTATCTGGCACAGCAGCGCCAGCATGCCCGGCGTTGGGCCTCCCGTCATGCCAACCCCGGATCAACTGCGGAAGCGGGTCGATCTGGAATTCGCATCGGGATGGGACGTGACCGTCGCTGCTTGCGGGAAGGGAATTGCCGGATTTTTGGCTTTGCGTATGGATAAAGCCGTTCTCGACCAGCTTTTTGTCCGACCGGATTTGATCGGCCTTGGCGTCGGACGGATGCTCCTCTCCCATGCCATGACCATGATGGCGGAGGGCTTTACCCTTTACACGCGACCGACGAATAGGCGCGCTTGCCGATTCTATGAAAAGATGGGCCTCGTTTTTATCAAGAGCGGTCTGCATCCTCGAAGCTGCGATCCGATTGTCTACTATCGTTGGGATGGCCGCTGAGAGGGAAAGCGCCGAAATAAAAAGCGAGGCTTATTGCCCCGCTTTTTGACGAATACTGACCTGCTGTTCGCTCCTCAGTGCAACCGTCCCGCTGCATGGGCCAGCATGGTGTACACCTTGCCGGTATCCGACGACAGATAGGTATGTGTCATCATGCTGTCGCGATCATTGTTCGTCACGTCCTTGAGCAGCTTCTCGAAATCGTCGCAATAGCGATCGACTGCGGCGCGGAACTCGCTGTCGTTCTGATATTTGCGGCGGATCTCATCGAAGGTCTGCTGGCCCTTGAGCGTGTAGAGCCGGCGGGTGAAGACGTTCCGCTCGCCGCGGCGATAGCGGTCCCACAGCTCGATCGATGCTTCGTGATCGATTGCGCGCGCTATATCCACGGAAAGCGAATTGAGCGATTCGACGACGTGAAGGGGCGAGCGCTGATTTTCCGGAGAACGCGGCGTCTGCTGCCCGGCAGGCTCACGCGGCTCTTCGGTGGAGGCGCCACGGAGAAGATCGCGCACCCAGCCTCTGCTCTGTTGCTGGCTGCCGCCTTCGCTGTTCCGTACGGGCGCGGGTTTGCCGGTTTCGGAGGCAAGCCGCAGCACGGGTTCGGAGGAGGGCGCTCGCCGCTCCGGCGCAGTTTCCGTCTTGGCCGGTTGCGTCAGCACATCCTGGTCCGCGCGGGGCAATTGCGGCCGCGGCGTTTCGCGGAATGGCCTTACGGTCGATCCCGCTGGAGCGGCCGGAGCCGTTGGAGCCGCCGGACGGGGAGCCGCCGGTGTTTCGGGCGTGTCGAACATGCGGCCCGACTTGGCGACGATCTCCGATAGTTCCTTGAGCGCGTTTATCTGCTCGGTGACGGCGCGCCGCATGGCCGAGGTGGATTCCTTCGTTTCGTTCGGCAGGTCCAGCACGCCTTTCCGCAGTTCGGCGCGGGTCTCTTCGAGGTCCGAGCGGATCGCCCCTGCCGTGCGTCGGATTTCGACAGTCGCTTCCGCAAAGCGCTGTGTAGCCGCCTCGACCACATCGGTGATCGCGGCGCTGATCTGTTCGGTCGATTCGCGCGTCTTGCCTTCGGCCTGTTCGAGTGCCCGGCCAACGAGGCTCTCATAGGAGCGCATGACACGCTCGATATCCTCGGATTTCTTGACCAGGCCGACCGCCAGTTCCTCCAGAGCCTTTTCCCTGTCCTGCAGCGTCGAGGAAAGGTTGGTCTGCGCCGAGGCAAGCAGGTCCGAAGCGCCGTTAAGCACTTTGCTGTGTTCGTCGAAACGGGCAGCTATGGAAGCGATTTCCCTCAATGTGTGAGACGAAAGCTCGGTCAGCTTGCCAGCATTGCTATCGATCAGCCGCACCGAACTCGAGAAGGTCTGGGCGGCTTTCTCCGTGGTGACGGCGAAGTTCTGAGTCGTGGCGGTAAGTCGCTCATCGATGCCGCCAAGGCTGTTCGTCGCCAGGTCGATGAGTTCCGCGAGGCTCGCATTGGAACCGGAAAGCCTGTCGATCAGGTCGCCAACGCTTTCCGACAGGCTCATGCGCGAACCTTCGATGGCGGTAAGCGTTTCGGCGGTCCTGTTCGCAAGCGCATTGACGAGGGCCGCGTTTTCCGAGCGAAGCCGCTCCGTTGCGCGCTGCGTTGCCTCCTCGAGGCTTCTTTGCAGGTCGCCGCCGCTCTCCGAAAGGCGCTCGATCAGCGGCTTGGCCGTATCGTCCATGATCTTCGATATTTCGGCCGAGCGTGAAGCCAGCATGGCGTTCAGCTCGCGCGTCTGCTGGTCGAGGGTTCTCGATGCGTGGCTCGTCCGCTCGCCGATATGCTGGTCGACGGAGGAGAAGGTCTCCGCGATCGCATTGGCATGCGCCACAAGTTGCGATTCCGCCTGGCCGAGCTTGTTCTGGAGCTTTTCGCCGAGCACGTCGGCGGCCCGGGACAGGCGTGTCTCGGCATCGCCGACCTGCAGGCCGACGCGGCCGACGAGCTGGTCGGTGCCGGAGGCAAGCTTCTGCTCCACCATGGCCAGAGCCTCCTCGATGGAGGCGGCGCGGGCGTCGAGTTCCGCCGAGGTCTGGTGCGTGCGGGCGATGATACGCTGGTCCGCTTCCTCGAAGGCTGAAGCAATGCCCGCCGCTTTGGCGACGAGTGAAGAGGCCGTCTCCTCGGCGCGCGAGGCGAGACGCTTGTCCACATTGTCGAAAGCGCCTGTGATCTCGGCGGTGCGCTGCGCCAGTGCGTTCGCCACCTCGTCGGCGCGCGCCGAGAAGCTATTCGCCGTTTCCTCGCTCGCCGTGGCAAGCCGGCGCTCCACTTCGCCGAGCGTGCTGGTCATCCGGTCAGCCCGCTGTTCGAGGAGTTCAGCCGCCTGCTGGGCGCCCGTCGCGAGACGGTCGACGGTTTGATCCGCTGTCTCGGTGAGGCGGCTTGCCATTTCTTCCGCTCGGGCGGCAAGCTTGCGGTCGGCGTCGTCGAAGGCTTCGGCTATATCGCCGGAGCGCGCGGCAAGCGCGGCTGCCGCTTCGCCGATCCTGTTTGCGATGCGCTCATCCGCCGTCTCGAAAGTGCTGGCAAGTTGCTGTGCCCGATCGGCAAGCGCGTTGGCCGCATCCTGGGCGCGCGAAACCAACCGTTGATCCGCGTCGTCGAAGGTACGCGAGATTTCGGCGGCGCGGGCGGAGAGCAGCTCCGCCGTCTCGGCCGCGCGTTCCGCGATTTTGCGGTCTGCATCCGTAAAGGCCTGGCCGGCCTCGTTGCGCAAGGCCGCCGTGACTTCGAGCACCTTTTCGCGCAAGGCGCCGGCAACCACGACGGCGCTCTTCTCGAGCGTCGAACGCACATTGTCCACGCCCGTCGAGAGGGCCCGTTCCATTGATTGTGTTCGCTCTTCTATGACGCCGGTCTGACGGCGGAACGCATCATCGATCTTCTCGATCTCCGAGGAGAGGGCCACGGTGATGGCCGTCCTGCTTTCGGCAATCTGGCGTACATGCTCCGCCACGTTCTGGTCCATGATGGCGCGGTTTTCCGCAAGCTTCTGCAAATCGTTTTCCATCACGCGGCCGAGCAGATCACGGCCTTCCGCCAGCCGGTCGACATGGGCGCGAACGGTCTCGTCCAACGCCCCGCGCGCCGCCGTCACCTGCGCCATGTCATCGTCCATCAGCTGGCTCAGCGCATTGCGGCCATCGACCAGCTTGGCTGTGTGCTGTTCGAGCGAAAGGTCGATCTCGCGCCGCGATTCCGCCAGCCTGTCGAGATCGTCCTGCAACGCCGCCTGCAAATCGGCACGGCCGTCGGACAGGCGCGCCAGATGCGCGCCGATCGCATCGTCGATCTCCGCGCGCGACTGGGTCAGCTTGTCCAGATCTTCGTCAAGGACCCGACGCGCTGCTTCGCGCCCCTCGGCAAGCTGGTTTGCCAACCGGCTGGAATGCTCTTCGATCGCAGCGTCGATCGCGGCGCGGCTGTCGACGAGTTTCTGTAGATCCTCGTCGAGGGCGCGGCGCATGAGCTGTCGACCCTCGACCAGCTTGGCAAGGTGACGGTTGACGGAAACATCGATCGCGCCGCGCTCTTCCTGCACCCTTTGCAGATCCTCCTCGAGCGCCTTGCTGAGAAGGCCGCGGCCTTCGGTGAAGCTCGCGATCTGGCGCTGGATGGAGGCTTCGACCTCCGCGCGCGTTTCGCCGATTTTCTGGAGATCGTTCGCAACAGCCTGGGAAAGGTTGTCCCGGCTCTGCGAAAGCGCCAGCGCATGACCTTCGATGATCGTGTCCAGCTTGGCGCGTTCGTCGGAAATTCTGGCGATATCGCTGTCGAGCGCCTGGCTGACCTGCTCGCGTCCCGCCGCGAGGCGGGAAGAGAAATCCACCGCACGCGCCTCGATCATGCTCGAAGTCGAAAGGACGAGTTCGGCCAGTTCCATCCCGATCGTCGCCTTGCCTTCGTCGATGAGCGTCGCGATATCCTGCTTGCCGGAATTGAACGTGCCGGCAAGCTCCTTTGCGCGTTCCGCAAGCGTTTCGTTGATCTGCCGCGCCCGCGCCTCAAGAGCGGCGTTGAGCCGTTGCGTACCCGCGTCGAGCGTCTCGGCGCGTGTTTCGAATTCCCTGATAAGCGATTGACCACGCTCGGCAAGCGTCCGCTCGATGCCGGCAAGCCGCGTATCGAATTCGTCGCTGAGCGACTTCGTGGCGTCACCCAGGAGAGAGACGATGCTGCCTGTCCGTTCGTTCAGCATATCCGAAAGCGAACGGGTCGATTGCGAGGCGCTTTCCGTCAGGGCGGCGATACGGGTGTCGAGCAGGCTGGCGAAGGCCTCGCCCGACGTGCTGATCCGCTCGGAAAGGGTGTCGAGCCGCTTTTCGATCCCATCCTGCAGGATAGAGCCGTTTTCGTTGAGCCGGCCCAGAAGCTTCTCGCCCGACTCGTTGATGGTCATGGAAAGCTTGGTCGAGGCGCCGAGAATATTGTCGCGGATACTGTCGGTCGCCGCGCCAAGTTCGCTCTGCAACTGTTGGTGCGCCCCGGCGATCGATGTCCTGACGCGCTCGGCATGGTTGATGACCGCCTCGCGTTCGCTTCCGAGCCCGTCGACCAAGGCACGGATGCGCACCTCGTTCTCCGAATAGGCGCGTTCGAGTTCGCTGACTTCGGTATGGACCAGCGTTTCCAGCTCCACCGCACGGGCAAGCGTACGCTCGATCCCTTCGCCCATCGCCTGGACTTCGCGGCGAACGGCTTGGCCGACAAGCGAAATTCTATCCTGCGCCAGGCTTTCCGGCTCGGCGAGACGGAAGACGACCTCCGTCATCGAACGGACGGCAAGGCGCATCTCCTGGGATCTGCGGACCATGACCGCGAAGGCCCAGAAAAGGATGATAGGCAGGGCGATGCCGAGCGCGATAGCAATTGAATGCGGCGATTGAAGAAGTTGATCGAAGTTCCTGATTTGCCAAATCTTCTGGCCTGAGAGAAGATTATCGAACAGCAGGCCTCCCGCAGCCCAGAGGACGGAAACCAGAAGCGCGATCCAATAGACGGTTCTGGGCGCACGCCGCTCCAACCGGCTGAGAATGGCGCTGTAATCCTTTTGCCGGTCGTCATTGGCCGGCGCAAATCCGGTGCGCGCCGGTGTGGGTTGCGCTTCCACGGGTCGGGCGATGGGAGCGGGAGCCTTCTCCGTGCTTGTCTTTTCCAGAACCCTTTCGAAAGACGATGGTTGGAATGACGCCGGCCCGGCTGCCGCCCTGGTTTCCTTTACAGGCGCTTTTGCTTCTCCCGTTATATTGGCGAGTGAAGCAGGATCGATAGCAGGCGACCTGGTTGACTGGTTGGCTGGTTCGGACGGCGTCGGGTGGCTTGGAGTCTTTATTTGAGTTTCCCGAGCAAGCTCTTCCGCTGCTTGGGAAATTTGCGCCTCCAGATCTTCCATGGAAGCAGCGATATCAAGACCTTCCGAGTCCGGATTACTCAAGTCGAGATCGAGCGCTTCCTCCAATTGCTTCGCAACGTCGGAATCGAAATTGACTGTCTTCGTCGTCTTACGCGCCATCGCCGCCTTACCCTGTACGTTATTGATGTGCCGGCCGTCTTTGCGACGCCTCGTGCCGGCACACATGGCTTATTATGGTCCGGCGTATCGTACTGGGACACCGGAGGAAAGGAAACCCGCATTCACGCCGATGGATAAAAGTTTAAACACAAGGTTAACAACTATCTTGATCGCCAGGAAAATTTTCGCGGCGGATAGCGGCCGTTAACGTTGATATTAACGGCTTCTCCATGTCCCGCCGCCTAGAAATTGCCACGAAAGTCGCATGGATGGCCGTTCCCGGAGCCGTTCGGGATGTTGGTTAACCGCGGCGGAGAGGGGGGATCGGTCTAGCAGCTTCGATGCACTGTGGCCCGGTTCTTGCTGAGTAGCGTTTCGAGTTGATTGTGCAGGAGATCCGATGATGCAATTCCAGGACGCCCAGGCCGTTGCTTATGCCATGCCGGGCGGCGAAGCCTCCGCTCCATCACGCGCAAGGCCTGTGGACCTCGTCCATCTGTCCCGTCAGACAATGGGTGACAGGGCGCTCGAGGCCGAGGTGCTCGCCATGTTTCTGCATCAGGCGCTGACGGTCCGGGAAAGCATTGTCCATGCCGATTTCCATGACCGCAAGAGCCTTGCCCATGCCCTGAAGGGCGCTGCGCTCGGGGTCGGCGCCTTTGCGGTCGCCGAATGTGCGTCCGACATCGAGAAACGTCCGGAAGACGCCGTGCTTCCGAAGAAACTTGCCCGCCGGATCGAAGAAGTCCGGGACTTCATCGCAGCTATCAGCCGCTGACACATGTTTCGCATCGGCGCATTCTGAAAACAAATTCTGTCACCGCCTTTGCTTTGGCCTCTCACACCCTTTGCCGCTGGGCTGTTGACTTGGCAGGCGGAGTGATTATCTCGGCAGGGTCTTCCCTGGGGCTCCTCAATGACCAAGCTGCACATCATTGCCTTCGACGGCACTTCCTATGACATCGAGGCGGAGAACGGCTCGACGGTAATGGAGAACGCGATCAGGAACAGCGTCCCCGGGATCGAGGCGGAATGCGGCGGGGCCTGTGCGTGCGCAACCTGCCACGTCTATGTCGATGAAGAATGGACCGGAATTGTCGGGGAGCCGGAATCGATGGAAGAGGACATGCTCGATTTCGCCTTCGATGTCCGGCCGAATTCCCGGCTTTCCTGCCAGATCAAGGTCCGCGATGAACTGGACGGCCTCACGGTTCGCGTGCCCGAACGCCAGGGTTGAGGCAAGGCCGAAACCGCGAACACGGCGAAATCCCGTCATTGCATGACGGCCTTGAAGCTGTGTTCCGGCCATGAAGAGCCGAGGATCAAGAAATGCACAACGTCACGAAAACCGATGTCTTGATTGTTGGCGCGGGGCCGGTTGGTCTTTTCGCGGTATTCGAACTCGGCCTGCTCGATCTTAAATGTCATCTGGTTGACATTCTCGACCGGCCAGGCGGCCAATGCGCCGAACTCTATCCCGAAAAGCCGATCTACGACATTCCGGGCTGGCCACTGATCACGGCGCAGGGCCTGGTCGACAAGCTGATGGAGCAGATCGAACCTTTCCAGCCGCAATTCACCTTCAACCGGATGATTTCCGCGCTGGAGAAGCGCGAGGACGGATCGTTCCGCGTCACCACGGATGAGGGGGAGATTTTCGAGGCGAAAGCGGTCGTGATCGCTGCCGGCGGCGGGTCGTTCCAGCCGAAGCGCCCGCCGATCCCGGGCATTGAGGCCTATGAGGGCAAGAGCGTCTTCTACGCAGTGCGGCGCATGGAGGACTTTCGCGGAGAGGACCTTCTGATCGTCGGAGGTGGAGATTCGGCGCTCGACTGGACCTTGAACCTGCAGCCCGTCGCGCGTTCCGTCGCGCTTGTCCATCGCCGCGCAGAGTTTCGCGCCGCGCCGGACAGCGTCAACAAGATGTTCGCGCTGCACGAGGAGGAAAAACTCCGCTTCCAGATCGGGCAGGTAACGGCGCTTTCCGGTGAGAACGGGGTGTTGCGTTCGGCGACCGTCAAAGGACCTCACGGCGAAGTCGAAATCGCCTGCACAAGGCTCCTGCCTTTCTTCGGCCTGACGATGAAACTCGGCCCGATAGCGGAATGGGGGTTGAATCTCCACGAGAACCTCATTCCCGTCGATACGGAAAAATTCCAGTCTTCGGTGCCGGGCATATTCGCGATCGGCGACATCAATAGCTATCCGGGCAAGCTCAAGCTCATCCTGTCGGGCTTTCACGAGGCAGCTTTGATGGCGCAGGCGGCGAAGCACTATATCAGCCCGGCGGAGCGCATCGTCTTCCAGTACACCACTTCGTCGACGAGCCTGCAGAAGAAGCTGGGCGTGGCGTGATGCACCTCACGGGAATGGAATGAAAACCTGGCATTGGCGTCTCGCACATGGACGGAGCCTCGACCTCGGGCAGGCCTCCGTCGTCATGGGCATTCTCAACGTGACGCCGGATTCCTTTGCCGACGGAGGCCAATACGATCGGCCGGAAAAGGCGATCGACCATGCGCGGCGCATGATGGGAGAGGGCGCGGCGATTATCGACATAGGCGGGGAATCGACCCGGCCGGGTGGCGCATCGATCTCCGCCGCCGAGGAACAGGCGCGCATCCTGCCGGTGATCGACGCGCTTGCCAAGGACAATGTGATTCTGTCGGTGGACACCTATCGAGCCGAAACGGCCAGGCTGGCGGTCGAACGTGGTGTTCACATCATCAACGACGTCTGGGGAGCGCAGCGCGATCCCGAAATCGCCGCTGTCGCCGCGGAAACCGGTGGGGGGCTGATCCTCATGCATACCGGCCGCGAGCGGCAAAAGGATCCGGACGTCATCGCCGATCAGTTTTCTTTTCTGCGCCGCTCGCTCGAAATCGCACGTCATGCGGGCGTGGCGAATGACGCGATCGTGCTCGACCCCGGCTTCGGCTTCGCCAAGGAAACGCCCGAAGCCAATCTGGAGCTTATGGCCCGCTTCGAGGAACTGCATGCGCTTGGCTATCCTCTTGCCGTCGGCACCTCGCGCAAGCGTTTTGTCGGGCGTGTCACCGGCAAGGAGGTCCATGCCGAACGCGCCATCGGCACGGCCGCGACGAGCGTCATTCTGCGTATGAAGGGCGCCGCGATTTTCCGCGTGCATGACGTGGCCGCGAACCGGGATGCGCTCAAAATGGCGGATGCCGTGATGGCGTCTGTCGGCAACCGATAATGACCGGGCGCGTTACTGCATTCCTTGGCCTCGGCGGCAATATCGGCGACCCAGCCGCGGCGATGGCGGCGGCGCTGAGGGCAATCGACGCCGATCCGGCCTGCTCGGTCATCATTGTATCCTCGCTCTATCGGACGCCGCCCTGGGGCAAGACCGATCAACCCGATTTCCTGAACGCGGTCGCAGCCATAGCCACGACGCTATCGCCGCGCGACCTGCTTTCCCTCTGCCTCGAAGAGGAACAATTTTTGAAACGCGTCAGACGCGAACGCTGGGGTCCACGCACCATCGATATCGACATCCTTCTCTACGACGACAGCGCCATTGACGAAGAAGGCCTGACAATCCCGCATCCGCGGCTCGCCGAGCGCGCCTTCGTCCTTGTTCCGCTAAGCGAGATCGCGCCGGAGTTGGTGATCGACGGGAAAAAGATGGCCGAACTCATCTCGCGGCTTGACGAGAGCCGGATCGAAAACCTGACGAAAAGCGGAAACTGGTGGCATTTGCCTGCTGACGATGCGACGCGCAACTTGCCTTGAACCTTGTCTCCAAGCAAAAATCGGTTTTGTCGCAGGGATGAGGTGACCGGACCGCATGGCGCTTTTCGCTTCCGCAAGAGATCTTCAGCGTGCGAGGGGAGAGGACGAGGAAGCTCGGGTCGAATATGTCGAACTCTTCTTCGATCTGGTCTTCGTATTCGCGGTAACGCAGACCTCCCACGCGCTGCTTCATCATCTGACGCCGGCGGGCGCGATCGAGGCGCTGCTTCTCTTTATGGCGGTCTGGTGGGTGTGGGTTTACACCTCCTGGGTAACGAACTGGCTCGATCCACAGCGCAATTCGGTCCGGCTGATGCTGCTGGTGCTGATGCTTGCCGGCCTGATCCTGTCGACCTCCATTCCCGCGGCGTTTGGTGGGAAGGGTCTGGCTTTCGCCTCAGCCTACGTCTTCATGCAGCTTGGTCGCTCGCTCTTCATGATGTGGGCGCTTCGGAAGCACAATCCCGGCAATTACCGCAATTTCCAACGAATCAGCATTTGGCTGACCGTTTCGGGGATAGCGTGGATCGCCGGCGGCCTTACGCAAGGGCAGGCCCGATTTGTGCTGTGGCTGATTGCGCTGGCGATCGATTATATCTCTCCGGCCGCGGGTTTCCGCGTCCCAGGCCTCGGACGCTCGACCACGGCCGATTGGGACGTCGACGGCGGCCATCTCTCGGAGCGCTGCGCGCTCTTCGTCATCATCGCGCTCGGGGAATCCGTTCTCGTCACCGGCGCCACCTTCAGCGAGATGACCTGGAACGGCGAACATGCGGCCGCATTTCTCGTCGCCTTTATCGGCACGGTCGCCATGTGGTGGATTTATTTCAATATCGGCGCCGATTATGCCCGCAGCCGGATCGAGAAATCCGACGATCCCGGAGCGATCGCGCGGGTTGCCTACACCTACATACATATCGTCATCGTGGCGGGCATTATCGTCGCCGCTGTTTCGGACGAACTGCTGCTCGCCCATCCGACCGGCCGCAATGCGGACGGGGGCGCCGTTCTGGTGATCGCGGGCGCGACGCTGATCTACATTGTCGGCAACATGCTCTTCAAGGCGCGCGTCTTCGGGCGACCGCCCTTGTCGCACATGGTCGGCGCGGTCCTTTCGGTGCTGTTGGGCTTCGTCGGGACGTCGCTTGACCTGTTCACGCTCGGCGCGTCTTCGGCCGCGATCCTGCTTCTCGTGGCAGTGTGGGAATATCTGTCGCTGAAATCGCTCAGGACCCAGGCGATTACATGAAGGGCGAACCATGCATTCTTCGCGGCTCGTCCTACGGGTTCGCACCGCAGGATGAGATCGTTAGCGTCTGATTCCCTCATCCTGAGTGCTTGCGAAGCAAGCTTCGAAGGACGCGCCTGGTGCAACGCTACGACGCCTATTCCTGCGCCACCTGCTTTGCGGAATGTTCGCTGTTGCGCTTGAGGCTGACGCCGATGACCGGCACCAGACTATCATTGACCTTGACGGAAATCGTGACGTTCATCGTGTTGGGATCGGGCAGATGCGCCAGCATGGTTCCCTTCAATTGATGCCGGTTGAGCATGAAGACGACCTTCTTGCCTTCGACATCGCCGCCGACGACGTCCAGGCCCTTGCCCGCGGCGCCGTCGAGAAACGTCCCATGATAACCGCTATGGCCGCGCTCCTCGACATGGGCCGACATCTTCTGCGTGAACATGCCGACGCGGCAGGTTCCATCGAGATTCATGCCGGCGCGGTGCGACGGCGTCGTGCCGACGAGGTCGCAAGTGAAGCGCGTGCCCTTGTACTTGCCGGCAACGACTTCGCCGGGACCGGACCATTGTCCCTCGACGGAGCGGAAGAACTTCATGTCGCGCTCGCCCGCATCGGCCGCATTCGCCATGGCGCTCGCCAGCGACGCAGCCGCGAAGGCAGCAAGAAAGGTGGAGGGGAGTGCAAGATTCATTATGGCCCGACGCCGTTCGGAGGAGGGTAAGGGAAAACCATGAAGAAGAATGGTTAACGCTTCGTCAATATTTCCGCCGAACAGGATGAGGGAGGTTGGCCGCTATCGCAAGCCCATTTTTTGAGCCTTGTCATCGAAAGCGACAGTAACAGGCGATGAGAAATCGGGCGGGAAGGAGCAGGGCCGTCGAGCCCGACACACGCGGCGTGCCATTCGACTTCGCGTCCTCGGCAGCAGATCACCAGGGGACGGTGCGTCCGAGATAATCAAGGTATTCCAGTCCCGGCCTTTTCTGCTTTGCGAGGAGGACGTTGACCAGGCTGGGTACGCTCTCTTCGATCGTGAGCCTCGCGTCCGGGCCGCCCAGATCGGTCCGGACCCAACCCGGCGCCATCACCACCATGGCGCGCGCTGTCCCGGCCTGGCGGGCTGCGAGGCTTCGCATGAACATGTTGAGCGCCGCCTTGCTGCCGCGATAGAGCTCCCGCTGGCCGGTCTCGTTGTTGGCGATGCTGCCCTGTCCGGACGACATCACCCCGACCAAACCTGTCGTTGAGACATTGCCCTCCAGGCTCTCGATAACGCGCATCGGGCTCAATGAATTGGTGATCATGAGATTGACGAAATCGTCGGTCGAGACCTCGCCGATCGTCTGCGTCGGATCGGGGTTCGTCGTGCCGGCATTGACGAACAGCATGTCGAAGAGTCTGCCGGTCAGGCGATCGCGCAGGGCCGCGATCTGATCGGGTTCGGTAATGTCCAGGCTCTCGATCTCGACCCGGCCGTCATAGTCGTCGGCCAGGTCGTGCAGCAAGGTTCGGGGCCCGCCGCGTACCGTTCCGACGACATTCCATCCCTTTTTCAGGAACTCCGCCGCCATGGCGTGGCCGAGGCCGCGCGAAGCGCCAATGAGCAAAATGGTCGGGCGGGAATCCGTATGTGGCATGCTCGGTGCTTTCATTGGTGGAGTCGGCCGCTGATATGGCGAACCTTAGGGTACGGTTCACCTTGAGCGGGCACCATATACGCTGCCGGACCGCGTTAAAACGATCCGGCGCCTATTCGAGATCAATCGCTATTGATTGATCTCGGGCTCGACGAGCCTTGCCAGGTTTCTGAGCGAGTCCTGCCAACCGAGATAGCAAGCCTCGAGCGGGATGACGTCCGGCAACCCCGACTGCGTGATGTTGATCTCGGTGCCGACCGATACGCTTTTCAACGTGACAGTCACCTCGATCTCGCCGGGCAGGTTGGGATCGTCGAATTTATCCGTGTAGCGCACGCGTTCGCCCGGAACGAGTTCGACATATTCGCCGCCAAAGGTATGACCCTCGCCGGTCGTGAAGTTCCGGAAAGACATTCTGAACGTGCCGCCGACCTTCGCCTCCAGATGATGGACGGTGCAGGTGAAGCCGTTCGGCGGCAGCCATTTGGCTAGTGCGTCCGCCTCGATGAAGGCGCGATAGACTTTTTCCGGCTTGGTGGCCAGAACGCGGTGCAAGCGGACAGTATTGGGCATTCTCGTTTCTCCTCATGAATTGACGAAAAGGACGCCCTAAGGACGCACGAGGCTCTGCCACTCCGACACGGGACCGGTCATTTATATCGGGTAAAATATTCAGCTGCACGCAGCCGGGACGACACCGGGAAATCGACCCGGCCAACTGCTGCATCTTAATGGCGGACGGTCGCGTAGTCCCTAAGGACGTTTGCTTCGAGCTCCAACTCGTCCAGGCGATACCTGACGACGTCTCCGATACTCACGATGCCGATCAGATTGTGGCCTTCCATGACGGGCAGATGGCGGATACGTCTTTGCGTCATCACTTTTGCGACGTGGGCGATGCTATCCTGCGGAACGCAATGGATCACGCCGCGCGTCATCAGGTCCGAAACATTGTGTTCCAATATTGCGGAGCCGTGTTCCGCGAATCCGTACGCAATATCGCGCTCGGATAGAATCCCGTCCACCGAGTTGCCGTTCTCGCTGACCACAAGAGCGCCGACGCGTTCGATCTTCAGCCTCTGGGCGGCGCTTCGTATGCTTGTGTCGGGACGGATGGTGGCGACGTTGTTTCCTTTTGCTTTCAGAATGTCGGCTACGTGCATTTTTCTTTCTCCCGCCATCAGCGCCCCAATCTTCCGGGGCTTGCCGGCTTAGCCCGCAAAGTTTGCGGCAGTGCGCGGCAATTCGCAACAGCTGTCTGAATCGAGCGGCTACCTCCTATTTAGAGCCTTTCATGATTAGATGGAATCGTTCTGCCGGAGGCAATTCGGGTCAAGGCCTGCTCTCGGGCCGGCCAACGGCCGGACCCGGGGGTCGAGGGTTTTGGCGCCGGTCGTACCGGGGTACGGCCAAGCCGGAACCCGAAGGAATTGGCCCGGCCCGCAAGGGTTTCCCGCTGGCGGGCGCCCGCTTTGTCGGACGGACTTGGCCGTACCACCGGTACGACCTGCACCGTCCTCCGCGCGGATCGCCGCGCCATCGGAGAAACAGAACCGTTTCCAGCTAACCATGAAAGGCTCTAGGTTCGAAAGCGGGATTTTTTATCGCCCAGCCGGTGGAACTATATGGAAAACCGCTCAGTTTTCCTTGATCTTGTCCTCATCCGCCTTGCGCGCCGCGAATGAACTGAGCGCTGCGACGAAATCACCGATTCTCGGACGTCGCCTTGCGGCATAGGGCAGGGGACGCACCGTTTCCATCGCCGCGATGCCGATGCGCACGGTCATCATGCCATTCACCACCCCTTCGCCGAGCTTGGCGGAGAGCTTTGCGGCAAGTCCATGGCCGATAAGCTGCTGGACGATGCCGTCGCCGACGGCGATCGATCCCGTCACCGCAAGATGGGCAAGAACGTCGCGGCCGAGGCGGAAGAAGCCAAGGGTGCCGGGCCTTGCGCCGTAGAGCTCCGCAAGCCTGCGGATGAGCCGGCTGGCCTCGAACAGCACATAGCCGATATCGACAAGCGCGCGCGGCGAAACCGCTGTCACGATCGAGACGCGTTTGGCGGCGTCGAGCACCAGTTCGTGCGCCCGACGGTCGAGCGGCGGCATCAATTCGCTTTCGGCCAGCCGGACGAGGTCTTTTCCGTCGATGATCTCGCCTTCGAGTTCCGCAAGAGTCCGCCGGCCGGCGGCTGTTTCAGGCTTGGAGGAGAGGAAAGCGGTCAGCTCGCCGACCAGCGCGCGCGCCCTCCTTTCATTGTTCGACGCTAAAATATCCTCGGCGTCGGCGCGCATCTTCTCCACCGATGCCAGCCTCCTCAGCGCCCAGATTTCGCGGGCGAGAATGACAAGCAGCGACAGCGCCGCGACGATCGCCAGCCCGAACGCCACCCAGCCCAGCCATCCGGCTTGCGCGAACAGATCACGGATCAGCCGGTCGACCCACAGCCAGATGGCGAGCGAGACCAGCGCCCCGAAGGCGGAAAGGAAAATGGCAGCGAGACGCGACCGCTTCTTTCGCGTGATCGGCGGAGGCGGCTCTCTCAGCGCGTCGTCATCATCCGCATCGAAGACATCGACCTTAGCGGGAGTGACGATGGCGATATCCCTGGCAATCGGTCTGGGTTTGCGCCCTTCCACCGGCTCGGCGGTTTCTGCTTGGGCTCGCGGCGTCTCGCTCTCTTCGGATCGATCGCCGGCGACACGGAAAGCGGCCGGTTTGCGCGTCAGCGTCATGCGAGACGATCTCCGATGAGGAATTCCATGGCCCGGTCCAGCCTTATATGCGGCAGCGACAGCGTTACGCCTTCCGCCGTCCTTTCGAGCTTCGGCGGGCGGAAGCGCACGAAGCGGATGGCCGGATTCTCCGCCGATCCGTATTTCGTGAAAACTGTGTCGGGCGAGGCCGGGAGGTCGCCCGGAAAGATGGCCGTTTCGGTCTCGCCGTCGAACGTTTCCCCGGCGATGGTTTCGCCGGCGAGCGGTGTCCCGATGATGACCGGCAACGTTTCGCGCCCTTCCGTCACGGTGCCTTCGCGCGTCGCGCGAACCGCGGCCATGGCGAGCACCTCCACCTCCGCGCCTGAAAGGTCGGCCCGTTTTACCGCACGGTCGGCGAGGCGACGCACGATCGCCTGGAGCCGGTCGTGGCTTTCATGATGGAGGTGATCCGCCTTGGTGGCCGCAATCAGAATGCGATCGATGTGATGGGCGAAAAGATCGCTCAGCAGATTACCGCGACCCGGCCGGAAACAGGCGAGGATTTCTGTCAGCGCCCGCTCGAGATCGATGACCGCGTCATGGCCGGCATTCAACGCCTGGAGCGCATCGATCAATACAAGCTGGCGGTCGAGCCTGGCGATATGCTCGCGGAAAAACGGCTTCACCACATGCGTTTTATAGGCCTCGTAACGCCGCTCCATCATCGCGCCGAGCGAGCCCGAACGGAAGCTTTTGCCTTCCGCCGGAGGAAGCGGCGCGAAGGTAAGGGCGGGCGAGCCGTCGAGGTCGCCAGGCATCAGGAACCGGCCGGGCGGCAGTGTCGAAAGGGCGCGATGATCCGCCTTGCAGGCCTTGAGATAGGCGGTGAAGCTTTCGGCGAGCCGGCGCGCCGCCATCTCGTCGGCCGGCTGGTTCGAATCGATCGCGGAGGCCATGCCCCGCCAGTCGGCGGACAGATACTCCCTGACCGGCAGCGCCGCGAGATCGAAGGCCTCCTTAGAGAACTGCCGGTAATCCTTGCCGAGAAGTGGCAGGTCGAGCAGCCATTCGCCTGGATAATCAACGATATCGACGGAGAGTTTGCCGCGCGAGAAGAGCCTCCCCCAGCCGGATGCCGATTCGTAGTCGATCGTCAGGCGCAATTCCGAAATCGCCCTGGTCGATTCCGGCCAGATGCGCTGATCGACCAGGGCCGAGACGTGATCCTCATATTGGAAGCGAGGAACGGCATCGTCCGGCTGGTGCTCAAGATAGGCGCGCGCGATCCTGCCCGTTTTCTGCGCCCTGAAGAGGGGCAGGCGCCCGCCATGGACGAGATTGTGCACGAAGGCCGAGATGAAGACCGTCTTGCCGGCGCGCGAAAGGCCTGTCACGCCCAGCCGAACGGACGGCGAAACGAGGCCGGAAACGCGATCCGACAGCGTATCGAAGGCGATCAATGCCTCATCGGCGAAGCGTGTGAGCGGGGCCAAATACCGACCTTATCTCTTCGTCTGAAGGGATCATGCTTTAGTCGAAGCGGACCTCCGATATAGGAGAGGAAAGCCGGATTTGGAATGCGTCTACAAGCCGGTCGGTGTCAGAAAGGCTTCGAGACGCGCGGAGCGTGGCCTTACGGCCTCGAATTCGCATTGGAGAGACAAGACGGCAAGACCGCAGGTCGGAAAGCCGGACCTGAGCGCCGCGAGGGCATCCGTGTCGCCGTCGGCGATCAGCAGGCGAGCCAGATCCTCCATCATGGGATTATGGCCAACGAGCAGGAGCGATCCGGTGCCGGGCGGTTGTGCCTCGACGGCGGAGACATAGGCCCTGGCGTCGCCGCCATAGAGCGAGGCGGAAAAGCTTGCGATTTCAGGATTGCAGCCATAGGCGCCGGCGAGAATCGACCAGGTTTCCCTGGCGCGGATGGCCGTAGAACATGTCACCGTTTGAGGCCGCTCATAACGCGCACTAAACGCCTTCGATACGATATGGCCTTCTTCGTTCCCGATGTGATCCAGCCTGCGGTCGAAATCCTTCATACCGGGTTGCGTCCATCCCGCCTTGGCATGTCGGAGAAGAAAGAGCAGCGCCATTTCCATTCCTTTGTCGCCTGCAAAGCGGGGGCGTGCGCATGCAGGATCACATAGGACGTGGCGGAAGAGAAGTGCTTGGCGGCATCGCCCAAATTCGGCCATTGATTGTGTTCAGGAGGCGCAACCAAAGGCGGATTTGATTGGTTTAACAAATGCGCGAGGCTGTTTGCCTTTGATCTTGTGCCGCTTGTGGTCGCCGAATATATAGGCGCCGGGTTTTGTTCCTAGCGGGGTGAGTCGATGAACGATCTCGTTGAAACCGATTATGTACCCTCCGAAGACGAGCCGTTCATGAACGAACGGCAGAAATCGTACTTCAGGGCCAAGCTTACCCATTGGAAACACGAGATCCTCAGAGAAGCCCGCGAAACACTTGAAATCCTGCAGCAAGAAAACGCCAATCACCCCGACCTCGCAGACCGCGCCTCTTCCGAAACCGACCGTGCCATCGAATTGCGTGCCCGGGACCGTCAGCGCAAGTTGATCGCCAAGATCGATGCGGCTCTCCAGCGGCTCGATGAGGGCACCTATGGCTATTGCGAGGAAACCGGTGAGCCGATCGCCCTCAAGCGCCTCGATGCGCGCCCGATCGCTACCTTGTCCATCGAAGCCCAGGAACGGCACGAGCGCCGCGAAAAGGTCTATCGCGACGACTAAGCCTGCCGCTACTCGTCTCGAGACGAAGGAATGAACCCCGGCACATTCATCGCACTTTACCGCGGCATCAATGTCGGCGGGAACAATCCCGTCAAGATGGCCGCATTGCGCGAGATGCATGAGGGCCTCGGCCATCAGGCCGTCCAATCCTATGTGCAAAGCGGAAATGTCGTCTTTCGTGCCGAGGGTGCGGCGAAGAAGATTTCTGCGGACATCGCGGCCGCTTTTTCCGGAACGTTCGGTTTCGAATCGAAGGTGATGGTCCGCGACGGCCCGGGCTGGGAAAAGCTCATGTCCGGGAATCCTTATCCTGGCGAGGCGGCCGCCGATCCGACCAAGGTTCATGCGGCGATTTGCGAGGGGACGCCCGACTCGACGCGGCTGGCGGCATTGCTCGAAAAGACTGGCGGCCGGGAACGCTTCGAGGCGCGGCCGGGCGTTCTCTACCTTCATGCGCCGGATGGCATCGGCCGCTCCAAATTCGCCGCTGGCATGGAGCGGGCCTGCGGGGTACCGGCCAGCGCGCGGAACTGGCGCACGATCGAGGCTCTTGCGGCATTGGTCAGGGAAGTCATGCGTTCCTGACGATCGCCACCGGAAGTGCGCGAGCAGCATCCGCCTCTTTATTTTGCATCGCACAACGATTTCGGTTGCACTTTCCCGCGAATATGACCATATCGCGCTCAAGGCGCTTGGGCCGGTTCCTTTCCGGCTTTCCCTCATGGGACAGGTTGCGTCTCCCTCTCCGTCAGACGGTTCGTCCGTAAACGGTATGTGGTGAACTGCCTCCGGCCTCGGCTGGTGGCGCGACAGCGCAGCCGCGCGGGCTTTGCCCGCCGCCTTGTCGTTTTCCGAAAAAGAAATACCGGCGGGTTGCGCCCCGCCGCGATACATTTGCGCGGCTTTGCCGCTGAAAGAGAAGAATTTTGAATCAGAAAGAAAATTTCCCGGTCGAGAATGAGCAAGTCGACGCGCATTCGTCCGGTTTTGCCGCTCTTGGGCTTTCGGGAGCCTTGTTGAAGGCTGTCCTCCAGTCGGGACTGTCCGACCCGAAGCCGATCCAGGAGCAGGCTATTCCGCCCTATCTCGCCGGGCGTGACATTCTGGGAATCGCCCAGACAGGCTCCGGGAAGACCGCGGCCTTTTCGCTTCCCATCCTCCAGAAGATCGTCGCTCTCGGCTCGAAGCGCAGCCCGAAGAGCGCACGCGCCCTGATCCTTGCGCCGACACGCGAATTGGCGGTGCAGATCGAGGAGATGATCCGCGCCGTATCGAAAGGCCTGCATATCTCGACCGCCTTGGTCCTTGGCGGCGTCTCGCGCGGAAGCCAGGTCAAGAAGCTAAGACTTGGCGTCGATATCCTCGTTGCGACGCCGGGTCGTCTGGTCGATCTGGTGCGCGAAGGCGATGTCAGCCTGGCGGAAACAAGCTATCTCGTCCTCGACGAGGCGGACCGGATGCTCGACATGGGCTTCCTGCCCGACGTGAGGCGGCTCGCCAAGACGACGCATCCGAAGCGCCACACGGCGCTTTTTTCCGCCACCATGCCGACCGAGATCGCGGCGCTTGCGCAAAGCCTGATGAAGGATCCCGTGCGGATAGAGATCACGCCGCAAAGTACGACGGCAAACGAGATTGAGCAGGGCGTGATCATGGCGCGCAAGCGCCAGAAGCGGTCCGTGCTTGCGGCGATGCTTGCCGACGAGAGGATGGGGCAGGTGATCGTCTTCGCCCGCACCAAGCATGGCGCCGATGCAGTGACCCGTAATCTGGAGCGCGACGGCTTCGCTGCCGCGGTGATCCACGGCAACAAGTCTCAAAATGCTCGCCAAAGGGCGCTGAACGGCTTCCGCGAGGGTTCGGTCCGCATCCTTGTCGCCACCGACATCGCTGCGCGCGGCATCGATGTTCCCGGCATTAGCCACGTCGTCAATTACGACCTGCCGGACGAGGCGGAAAGCTATGTCCACCGGATCGGCCGCACCGGCCGCAATGGGGCCGAAGGCATCGCTGTGACCCTTTGCGACCCGTCCGAGACGGACAAGCTTCGCCAGGTGGAGCGCATCATCCGGATGCGGCTTCCCCTGCTGGCATCCCATCTCGACGAGCCGGACCCAGAGCCGCAGAAGTCGGAGCCGGGCGAGCGCCGCGCGGAGCCCCGTGAAACCGAAGCGGGGCGCAAGCAGGGCGGCAAGAGCCGTGGCGGGCATTTTCGGCCGCAAAATCCTTCGCGCAAGCCCATGAGGGATGCCACTAAGGACAAGCCCAATCGCCATCAGCCGCCCGAAGCGAAGGGTGCCGAAGGGACAGGGAAACCTTCGCACAGGAAATTCCGTGGCCGGCGTTTCGGGCGGAAGACCGCTCCGAAAGCCGCCTGACGAAAACGGGCCGGGACGGCTACACTGGAAATTCGTCCCGGTTCGGAGAACCGTCCCGGCTCGGAGAAAATCTTTCCGTCCAATCGTACTTTCAGGAAAATATGTTCTTGAAACCGGGCACCGGCGTTTCTACGCTCTTCCGACGATGCATGAAGGAATTGCCATGGAACGTTCGGTGATCGATGTCATCGGCAACACGCCGCTGATCCGTCTGAAGCGTGCTTCCGAGACAACCGGATGCACCATTCTCGGCAAGGCCGAATTCATGAATCCGGGCCAGTCGGTGAAGGATCGCGCCGGCCTGTTCATCATTCGGGATGCCGAGAAGAAAGGGCTTCTCCGCCCCGGCGGGCTGATCGTCGAGGGAACGGCCGGCAATACGGGTATCGGCCTGACATTGGTGGCCAAGGCGCTCGGCTATCGGACGGCGATCGTCATTCCCGAGACGCAGAGCCAGGAGAAGAAAGACGCTCTGAAACTGCTTGGCGCCGAGCTGATCGAGGTGCCGGCAGTCCCCTACAAGAACCCCAACAATTACATTAAGCTTTCCGGCCGTCTTGCTGAAAAACTTGCGAAAACGGAGCCGAACGGCGCCATCTGGGCGAACCAGTTCGACAATGTCGCCAATCGTGACGGTCATACCGAGACGACGGCGCAAGAGATCTGGCGCCAGACCGGCGGCAAGGTCGACGGCTTCGTCTCAGCCGTCGGTTCGGGTGGCACGCTCGCAGGTGTCGCGGCGGGCCTTAGAAGCCACAGCAAGGACATCAAGATTGCGCTCGCCGATCCGCTCGGCGCTGCGCTTTACAGCTATTACATGACAGGCGAACTCAAGTCCGAGGGCAGTTCCATCACGGAAGGCATCGGGCAGGGGCGCATCACCGCCAATCTGGAGGGCTTCAGGCCCGATTTCTCCTATCAGATTCCCGATGCGGAAGCGCTGCCTATCGTGTTCGATCTGGTGCAGGAGGAGGGGCTTTGCCTTGGCGGTTCGACGGGCATCAATGTTGCCGGCGCGATCAGGCTGGCGAATGACCTTGGCCCGGGCCACACGATCGTGACCATGCTGTGCGACTACGGCAACCGTTACCAATCGAAGCTTTTCAATCCGGTTTTTCTGCGCACGAAGAATCTGCCGGTCCCTGATTGGATGAAGAAGAGGAAGACGGAAATCGAAGTCCCCTATGAAGAGGTTGCATGATGGCTTTCGTCACCGAGGCGGTTTTCCGTGACGATGCCTATCGCGCTATGGACAGGGGGCGTGTCGTCGCCGTCAATGATAGGGGCGGAATCCTGCTCGACCGCACCATTTTCTACGCTACGTCCGGAGGCCAACCGGGGGACACGGGTTATCTGACGCGTGAGGACGGTGCGCAAATTCCGGTGGAAGCAACCATTACCGGCGAGACGAAGAACGAAATCATCCACCTGCCGGCAACCGGCCATGAATTGCCGAAAGTGGGCGAGCAATTGTCACTTGCCATCGACTGGCCGCGGCGTCTGAAGTTGATGCGCATGCACACGGCCTGCCATCTGCTGACCGTGGTCTGCCCATATCCGATCACCGGCGCCGCCGTCGGCGAGGAGGAATCGCGCGTCGATTTCGATATTCCCGATGCGAGCTTTTCTAAGGAAGAGGCGACAGAACGGCTGATGGACCTCGTGAAGGCCAGCCATCCCGTATTCACGCGCTGGATCACTGATGAGGAACTTGCCGCCAATCCGGGGCTGGTGAAGTCGAAGAATGTGCGTCCGCCTTCGGGAACAGGCCGTATCCGGCTTGTCTGTATCGGTGAGGGCGAAAGCGTCGATAGCCAGCCCTGCGGCGGAACGCATGTGAAATCGACGGCGGAGATCGGCGACATTCACATCGGCAAGATCGAGAAGAAGGGTCGCGAAAACCGGCGCTTCCGCATCCGATTCGGTTCCCTTCCGGCTTGACGGCGTGGTAGGAAACAGCCTCGCTATCTCCCGGTTTGGATAAGGCCGATGTCCGAGACAAATTCCTTCTTCGTCACCGCCGACTGGCTGCAGCAGCGATTGGAGCAACCGGGTCTTTCGATCGTGGATGGCTCCTGGTATCTGCCGGCGCAGAAGCGGGATGCGCGCACCGAATATGATGCGAGCCATATTCCCGGCGCCGTTTTTTTCGACCACGAACAGGTTGTGGATCCCGACTCCGATTTGGTCCATACCTTGCCGCCGCCCGACATTTTCGCCCGCTTCGCCGGTTCCATGGGCATCTCCGCCGATGATACGATCATCGTCTATGATGGACCGGGCGCGTTCACAGCGCCGCGCGTCTGGTGGATGTTCCGCGTCATGGGGGCAAAGAACGTCTTCATCCTCGAAGGCGGCGGCGACGCCTGGAGGGCTGCCGGCAGGCCGGTCACGGCCGAGCCGACGAAGATCGCGCCGAACGTCTTCGACGCGAAGTTCGATGCTTCCCGTGTAGCCTCCTTCGGCGAGATGATGCGGATCGTGAAAAGCGGCAAGGTGCAGATCGCGGACGCGCGGCCGACCGGCCGCTTCACCGCCGTCGATCCCGAACCACGGCCAGGCATGCGCGGCGGCCACATGCCGGGCGCGCACAGCGTTCCGGCCACATCGCTCGTGGAAAACGGAAAACTGCTTTCGCCGGATGCCCTGAAGGAGAAATTCGCCGCAGCCGGCGTCGATCTGTCGAAGCCGGTCGTGACCTCCTGCGGTTCGGGGATAACGGCGGCCGTCATCACGCTCGCGCTTGAAACGCTGGGACACAGGGACAACAAGCTCTATGACGGCTCCTGGTCCGAATGGGGCGGGCGGAGCGATACACCGATCGTTACCGGCCCTCCGGCAAACGGCAAGAATTGATCTTGGCCCGAAAGCCCAGACCGCTCAAGGCGCGCGTCACGCATCTGGAAATGTATGCCCGGCCGGCGCAGCGTGTGCCGTTGCCGATCGGCCAGCGCGTCGCGCTGATGCAGGTGAAGAATATCCCGATCAGTTTCTACCGCTATCTCTATGAACAGGTCGGTCGGGCGCATCACTGGTCGCTTCGTCGTTCGGGAACCGATGAGGAATTGCGGCAGATCTTGCACGCCCCTTCGGCGGAAATTTCGGTTCTCTATGTCGACGGCGCACCGGCGGGCTTTTTCGAACTCAACCTTTCCGATCTGCCGGCCGTTGCCGAACTCCTCTATTTCGGCCTGATGAGCGAATTCCAGGGCAGGGGCCTGGCGCGCTTCTTTCTTTCCGAGGCGATCTTCGCCGCCTGGGCCCATTCGCCGGAGAAGGTGATCATTCAGACGAACACGCTCGACAGCCCGCTTGCCCTACGGCTTTACCAGAAGATGGGCTTTTCCGCGGTAGGATGGTCCGAGGAAGAGGTGGAGCCGTGGCTATGAGCTTCTGCTATCTCTGGTCGTTATAAGGCTCCTTCGTCTCGCCCACGCGCCGCGCGAGTTCCGAGAAGGCTGGTGGCTCCTCATCCGAGCGCATCCTGTTCGCCAATCGCAGCAGGCGGATCGGGAAACAGATGGCGTCGCGGTTCGCGGGCGAAATTTCCTCCTCCATCCTTTCCTCCGCGGTGGCATTCGCTTCCGCGCGTCGGAGGGCGAGGTCGAGTTCCCCGGCATCGAGAATGCCCGTCCGAACGAGCAGGTCATTGATGGACGCAATCGCCAGATAGAGACCTTCAAGCTGAAGATTGGCAGTGTTCATGATCCGCTCTCCTTTCCCCGACCAAACGGCATGAACGCGGAAATGATCCCGCGCCGGGCCATTCAGGAAGGTCCGGCCCCCTAATCATTGTCACGCCCGCCAACGCCTTGCGGCGAGGCGAGCGTGAGGATGTCAGTCAGAACGGGTGATTGGGCTCAACCCATTCCCTGGCTGCCTGAGTGTTTACGGCTGTCTCGTCTCGACGCTCGGATGCATGAAACCCGCGACGACACCGCTCAACGATGTGCCGGTCATGATCAGCGTGCCGCCGAGGCCAAGCAGGGCCACGAGGCTGAGCACGACAGGGTTTCCGACGTTGCCGATGATCGCGAGAATGCCGAGCACGATTGCGGCAAGCCCCGCCAGCGCCTGGATGCCGGCGGATCCGGACGCCATTTCGGCTGCCAGCATCTCGCCGCCCGTATAGGCCTGCGGCTCAGCGCTACGCATCGAGGCCATTCGCAGTTGATGCATGCTGAGAACGGCATTGCTGCTCAAGACAAGCGCCGCTCCGAAAGCGATGACCGCTATGGAACTCAGCACCGCGGGAAACATCCCGAGCAGCGCAAGAACGCCGAGAATAACACCGGTGGCGCCGGCCATGAAGACGGACGAGAGGGTGCCGCCGCCGAACTGATGTTCCATGCTGGCTGTCGTTCCGCCAGTCGGAAAGATGAGTTTCGCATATTCCGAAAGCATCGTTCCGCCCTGAATAAGAAGCGATGCTCCGAATATTATGGTGACAATGGAAAGTAGCATTGTCGCACGCAAGCCCGTCAAGCCGATGATGGCCAACACTACCGTCGCGATACCACCTGCGGCATCTATGAAGCCGCCATAGCCCATGCGTTCAGTGGCCATGATTTCAGAACGTGTCATACTCATAGTAAGTCTCCTTCCAGTTTGAAAACTGGCAGAGACAAGAACGGCGCACCGGCCATTTCGCTGCCCAGTTTTCCGCTGGTGGGCATCACGCGGGTGCAATGCTTTTGGAATGGAGCGCTTCCCGCTCGTCTTATGATCTCACGGACCGCAACCGATTGCGCGATCCGGCCCACAAGCCGAAAACGGAAACGCGTAGAGCCCTGAAAAGTTCCAGAGCGGCTGTCGCATTATTGTCGCATCGTTCCTATATGCAGCGTATGCCGATCGAGTGCGGCCGACCGCGGATGTACCGGCGGCGTATTCTCGGTGAGGAAGCGGGGTTCAGGCCCCGCTTTTTTATTGACCTCATGCTCCGAACAAGGAGACCTCATACGGGTCTCAAACAAAGCGCCCGCCGTTTTTTGGACGGCGGGCTAGAGCCTTTCATGGTTAGCTGGAAACGGTTCTGTTTCTCCGATGGCGCGGCGATCCGCGCGGAGGACGGTGCAGGTCGTACCGGTGGTACGGCCAAATCCGTCCGACAAAGCGGGCGCCCGCCAGCGGGAAACCCTTACGGGCCGGGTCAATTCGGGGCCCAATTCCTGCGGCGAGCCTCTTGGCCGTACCACCGGTACGACCGGCGATGCTCCCCTTGGCCTTGGACCGAATTGCCTCCGGCAGAACGATTCCATCTAATCATGAAAGGCTCTAGGGAGGAGGAATCTTGGAACTCCGAGGAATCCGGTTTGAATGCCTCAGGCCGCGAGCACGGCCTTGGCTTCGGCCATCTCGTAGCCCAGCGATTCGGCGACGGCGCGATTGGTGATCTTGCCCCTGTGGACGTTCAGGCCGTTCCTCAGATGGGCATCGTCGACAATCGCCTTCAGCCCCTTGTCGGCGAGTTGCAAACCGTAATGCAGTGTCGCATTGTTGAGAGCGTGCGCCGATGTCACCGGCACGGCGCCCGGCATATTGGCGACGCAATAATGAATTACACCATCGACCACATAGGTCGGGTCGGCGTGAGTCGTCGCATGCGAGGTTTCGAAGCAGCCGCCCTGATCGATAGCGACATCGACGAGGACCGCGCCCTTTTTCATGCCCGACAGCATTTCGCGGGTGACGAGCTTCGGCGCAGCGGCGCCGGGAATCAGAACTGCGCCCACAACAAGGTCGGCTGAAAAACATTCGTCTTCCAGCGCTTCGACCGTGGAATAGCGCGTATGAACGCGGCCGTTGAAGATGTCGTCGAGCTGGCGCAGGCGCGGGATCGAACGATCGAGGATCGTGACGTCTGCGCCGAGACCGACCGCCATTTTCGCCGCATGCAGGCCGACCACACCGCCCCCGACGACGACGACTTTGCCCGGCAGAACGCCGGGAACACCGCCAAGGAGAATGCCGCGGCCGCCATTCGGCTTCTGCAATGCCGTTGCGCCCGCCTGGATGGACAAGCGACCGGCAACCTCCGACATCGGCGCCAGGAGCGGCAGGCCGCCATGATCGTCGGTGACGGTCTCGTATGCCACGGCAGTGACGCCGGAAGCGAGGAGTCCCTTGGTCTGCTCCGGATCGGGAGCGAGATGGAGATAGGTGTAAAGGATCTGGCCTTCGTGGAGTTGCGCCCATTCATTGGGTTGCGGCTCCTTGACCTTCACGATCATGTCGGACCTGGAGAACACCTCTTCCGGCGTTTTCGCGATCTTCGCGCCGGCGGCCGCATAAACGGCGTCGTCTGCGCCGATGCCCGCGCCCGCGCCCGTTTCGACCAGGACGTCGTGGCCATGCGCAACATATTCACGCGCCGCACCTGGGGTCAGCCCGACGCGATATTCGTGATTCTTGATTTCCTTCGGGCAACCGACACGCATTCCGGACCTCCTCGCAAAGGCTCGATCGAGCCGCTTTTTTGATTTTCTCCATTCAACATCAACGCCTCTCGCAAGTGTTTGCGAAGATCGTTGTTGTTAAGGGACAAATCCGTTATTTCTTGCAACGAGACCATATATCGTGGAAGGAAATTCGAATATTGTCGCTAGACAGGATCGATATCGCCATTCTGGAGACGCTCCAGAAGGATGGTCGAATCTCCAACGCGTCGCTGGCGGAACGGGTGGGCCTCTCGCAATCAGCCTGTTCCCGCCGCCTCG
>DASZUG010000069.1:0-17908 GCA_035547755.1 Rhizobiaceae bacterium | reverse complement strand
ATGGCGGAGAGGGGGTCACCGCACTGTAGGCCTTTTGCCGGCTTTGTTTCGGGTGGATCGGAAGGACAGACGGCGGGACAGACGATGAAGTCGTCGCCCCGAATTCGGTTAGCGACGCTCCGGAACGTTGATATCAGATTGGCACTACTTAGGTCCCAGCCATTAAGACTGGCGGTGGCTGTCCTTCAGGAGTCCGGTGTCTTTACGGAGCCCTCCCCGGCTCCGAAATTATAGACGCCAATCTTCTCGAAGGTGCGATAGATGCGGTCGGCATAGCGCGAGAATTCCGGATAGTCGCCGAGATGGACCGGCCGCGGGCGTGGCAGGTCGATCCTGATCTCGTCGATGATCTTGCCCGGTCCGCGCGACATGACCAGCACCCGGTCCGAAAGCCCGATCGCCTCCTCGATCGAATGGGTGATGAAGAGCACCGTCTTGCGCGTCTCCATCCACAGGAGTTCGAGGTCGTGGCGGATCTGCGTGCGCGTGATGGCGTCGAGCGCGCCGAAAGGCTCGTCCATCATCAGGATCGACGGCTCGTGCACCAGCGCCCGCGCGATCGACACGCGCTGGCGCATGCCGCCGGAAAGCTGCGCGGGATAGCGCTGCTCGGCCCCGGTCAACCCGAGCTTCTCGAAGAGCGTTTCGGCCCGGCGGGCAAGCTCGACCCGGTCGAGGCGGCGAATCTGCTGCTGCAGCATCACATTGGCCATTGCCGTGCGGAAGTCGAGCAGCAGATGGTCCTGGAAGACGATGCCGATATCGGTCAGAGGCTTGTCGAGCCTCCGGCCGCCGACCCGGACCTCGCCGCCGGTCGCCGGGATCAGTCCGGCGGTGATCAGCATGAGCGTGCTCTTGCCGCAGCCGGAGGCGCCGATGATGCTGACGAATTCGCCCTCGCTGATCTCGAAATCGGTCGGGCCGAGCGCGTGGTTGGGGCCGGAGCGGGTCTCGAAGACCTTCGTCAGCTGGCTCGCGGAAATCGCCATGCCGGCCTTGACAGGCGACGTTTGCGGCGGCGCGTAGTTCATCATCCGATTTCCTCTTGAGGGCGAGACGCCGGCATGGGTGTGGCGGCCCTCGTCACTTCTTGTATCTCAGCCAAGGCATGACGACCATTTCGAGGGACGACACCGCCAGCGTGAAGATCAGGCCGAGAAACGAGGTCGCCAGGATCGCTGCGAACATCAGCGACATGTCCATCATTCCGAGCGCCTGCACGATCATGTAGCCGAGCCCTTCGCTGGAACCGACGAACTCCACCACGATCACCGCCGTGACCGCATAGACCGTGGCGATCTTCAGGCCGGAGAAGATATGCGGCAGCGCCGCGGGAAATTGCAGGTGGATGAAGGTCTGCCACCAGTTCGCGCCCATCGAGCGCGACAGATGGTAGAGCCGCGGATCGATAGAGCGGAAGCCGGTCATGCTGTCGACCAGCACGGGAAAGAAGGTAATGAAGGTCGTGAGCGCCAGCTTCGGAACGATGCCGACGCCGAACCAGGTGACGAAAAGCGGCGCGGTGATGGTTTTCGGCACGATCTGCAGGAAGACGATAAGCCGGTAGGCGCCTCCCTCCAGCGAACGGAAGGTCACGATCAGGTAGGCGAGCACGACGCCTACGCCGCCGCCGATCAGGAAAGCCCAGATTATGACCTGGCCCGTGGCGATGAAGTTGCGCTGGAGCTCGGGGAAATCGCTGTAGAAGCGGGCGAGGAACTCGGACGGGCGCGGCACCAGATAGGACGGAATCTGGAAGAAGATCTCCGCGTACTCCCACGCCGCCATCGCAAGCACGATCGTCAGCACCGGCAGCCCGATGCGGGCGATCGTGCCGCCCAGGGCGAAACGATCGGGACACATCGGCAGGGTGTCGTCGGTGCTGACGGATGTGGTCACGTCGCGCGTTCCTTCAACGCGATTACTTGCAGGCCGGCAGCTGGGCCGGCAGGTAGGCATCGGTATAGACCTTGTCGACAGGCACGGTCGCCTTCAGCCCCATGTAGTTCTTCATGACGTCGTAGGTGGTCGCCCAAAGCTGCGGCGACGCCTTGCCAACGCCGGGCGAGTCCTTGACGCAGATGAAGGGCGCGATGCCGACCTCGAGCTGTTCCATCAACGTCTTCCGGTCGAGCTTGATCTCCGGATACTGGTGCTGGAGCGCGCTGATGGCGCCCTCGGGATCGACGAGGACTTCGTGCCACCCCTTCAGGGACGCGGCGACGAATCGCTTGTAGAGGTCGGGATTGGCTTTGAGCTTGTCGGTGCGGGCGGCGATCACGAAGTTGACGAGCTGGATGCCCCAATCCTGGAAGAACATGTTGGCGACCTTGTCGCCGCGATGCTTCATCTCGATCGAGATGCTGTTCGGGTCGCCGGCGGCAGCGTCGATCTTGCCTTCCTCGAGCATGCTCACATGGGCCGACTGGTCGACATTGATGATCTTGACCTTGGATTGGTCGATATTGGCCTTGGCGAGCATCGCCTTCAGCATCGGGATCTGCGCGCATCCGGGACATACCGCGATCGTCTTGCCGATCAGGTCCTGCGGCTTCTTTATGTCCTCCTTCGCCAGGAAGCCGAGGGACATGAAATTGCCCTGGATGGGTTCCGCGATGATCTGCAGTGGCGCCCCCTTGTTGATGAAGCTTATCGCGATGCCGCCATTGATGAAGCCGACGTCGTCCTGTCCGGCGGCGGTGATCTGCGCCGTGGTGGAGGAGCCCTTGCCTTCGACGATGGTCAGGTCGATGCCGACATCCTTGTAGTAGCCCTTCTCCTTGGCCAGGAAGAACCCGGCCTGCGCTGGCTGCGCCAGGAAGTTCAGCGTCAGCTTCATGGCGTCGTCCGCCCGGGCGGGCGTGCCGACCGGCACGGCGAGCAGTGCCGCTCCAAAAATCATTCCCGCGTAGCGCGTCTTCATCATTGCTTCCTCCCTGTTTATTCAGTTCGACGGCTTCAGTGCATGCTTCTTTTCCACGGCAGCGCCAGGCGCTCGACCAGTTCGACGGCGAAGCTCAGCGCCAGGCCGATGATCGCTGCGACGAAGAGCGCCGCGAAGGCAAGCGACAGATCGTGGTTGGCCGTGGCGCGCAGGATTAGGTAGCCCAATCCCTCGTTCGACCCGACGAATTCGGAGACGATCACGACAGTGACCGCCAGCACGATGGCGATCTTCATGCCGGAGAAGATGTAGGGCAGCGCCATCGGGAGCCGGATGCGCCAGAGCGTCTGCGGCGCAGACGCGCCCATCGACCGCGATATGTAGAGCAGTCGTGGATCGACCGACTGGAAGCCGGTGATCGTGTCCACCATGACTGGGAAAAAGACGAGCAGCGCCGCGACGATCACCTTGGGAATGCCGCCGAACCCGAACCAGACCAGCAGCACGGGCACCAGCGCGATCTTCGGGATCACGTTCAGGAAGACGAGCAATGGATAGAGCGTGCGCTGAAGAAACTGCGACGAGGCGATGGCGAAGCCGAGCGGCACGGCCGGCGCCGCCCCGGCCGCAAAGCCGACGACGATCAGCGTGAGCGTGGACAGCGCCTGCGGATAGATGCGGTCGAAATTGGTGAATATCCTCGCGAGGAAGTCCGACGGCGCCGGCAGGATGAGGTCGGAGACATGGCCGAACACGACGAAAGCCTGCCACGCCGCGATGAAGGCGGCGAACCAGAGCACGGTCTCCACCACATTGCGCAGGCCGCGGCCCAGCTGACTTCCTCCCACGTCCGTATTTGCCAAAAGGTCTATCCCTATCAGTCCGGACCACGTCCGGCATCATCATGGAGCGTCGTCTCCTGCCCCGCGACCGTTGGTTTTCGTCTTCCGCCAACCTCCGTGTGCTGCTATTATCGTTCCTTTATACGGAACATATGATCCGTAAAAATACTAAAGCGCATTCCCCTCGAACTGTCAATTGGAGCCGGCCTCGCGATCACGCGTCGCGAACGCCGATATTCTCGGCCGTACGCGCCGCCAGTATTTTTTTCGGGCAGGCAAGTAGAGATACGCGGTCAGTCGCCTTCCTGCGCCCGCAAAGCGCAACAGGCGAACGATTCAGCATGGCCGAAAATCCTGGCCCGGCGCGCCGCCGGGACAGCATGGCTGGGCAGCAGAGAGGATCAGGCTTCAGACGGCGGGGACAGGCAGGTTGAACAGCTTTGCCGCGTTCAGCCCGAGGATGTTCCGCTGCGCCTGCTCGGAGAGGAAAGGCAGGCGCGAGACGATGCTCGGCGTGTCGAAGTCGAAATGTGGCCAGTCCGACGAATAGAGGAGCTGCGTTTCCGCGTTGATCATCTCGAAGGTGAGTTCGGTGGCCTTCAGATTCGTCCGCTCCATGGGCTGGCTCGAATAAAAGCAGGATTCGCGCATGTAGTCGCTGGGCAGGCGCTTCAGGAGCGGCGCCTCGGAGGTGCGCATGAGGTACTGCTCGTCGAGCCGCTGCATCAGGAAGGGCACCCAGGCGAGACCGCTTTCCACCCACAGGCTCTTCAGCTTCGGGAAGCGCTCGGGAATGCCGTTCAGGATCCAGTTGGTCATGTGGACCATATTGCACCAGACGAAGCCCAGCGCATGCATGCCGAGGAAACGGTTGATCGTGGCCAGCGACGGATCGTTCCAGTGGTAGCCGGCATGGAAGGCGATCGGCAGGCCCCGTTCCTCGAGCATGGAGTAGAGGCGCATGTAATCGTTGTGATAGACCGGCTTGTAGCGCGCGCTGGTCACGCAGAAGCCGATGATGCCCTTGCAGTCGGAAAAATCCTCGACCATCTTGATCGCGGCCTGCGGCGAGTTGAACGGCAGGTAGGCGAAGGATTTTATCCGCTTGTCGGCCGGCAGGATCGTCTCGACCAGCCACCTGGTATAGGCGCGGCCGAGTGTCACCTCCATGTCGATCTGCGGGTGCATACCGAGCTGCAGCATCGGCGTCGGAAACACCACGATGTAGTCGAGGCAGAGGCTGTCGATGGCCCGGCGCGTCAGGGTCACGTCGCGATGCACGCTCTTGTCCTCCACCGTCTCGCGCATATCGAGCTGGTGCGGGATGCGGCCGCCGACATCCTGGTAGCGCAGGCCGAGATCGGCGTTGATGCCGTAGGGCGGCGCGCCGACGCGTTCCTTCTGGAAGCGCACGGCCTGGTCGCGGATGACCGGATCCTCGATATGCCGCACGATCTCGGCCCAGGAGATGCTTTCCATGTGGTGGGCGTCGACATCGACGATGAGCCAGTCGTCGATGCCCTGCTGCTCGGCATCGTGGCGGGCGTGGGCGAGGATGTCGCGCGTGTCAGAATAGATGCCGATTTCCTCGATTTTGCGGTCCTTGCCGAGTTGGGTATCCATCAAAAATCTCCTTCCTGCGCCGCCGATGCCGATCCTGCCTCAAGGGGTCGTCGCCCCGCCCTCATTCATCCGGCCGGCGCCTGTACCACAGGCCGAGCTCCATCGGGCCGAGGCGCATCGCCCTCAACAATTCCGCGACGACCGAGAGAACCTCCGTCGCCGTGATGTGCTTGTCGTCCGATCCCAGCAGGGGACGGAACGTCCGTTCCTCCCCGTCGCTTTTGGCGAAATAGAGCTTCAGCGCGGCGGTCATGATGCGGCGAACGGCTTCGTCGCTGATCAGGGACGCTTCACCTTCCGCCGTGGCGCGCTCGCTGTCCCGCCAGATCCGCTCGGACGCTTCCTCGATCCACTCGTAGGGGTTGTTGCTGAGGCCCTTATTCTGCTCAGAGGCGGACATAGACGCTCCCGTCGCGGACGATCGTCTCCACCGGTCGCAGACGCAGGTTCGGGTTACCGCTGTTGCGGCCGGTCCTGACATTGTACTCGTATCCGTGCCACGGGCACACGATATGCAGTTCGTCGTCCGAATAACGCATGAGTTCCGTCGTCTGGTTCTCGCCCAGGGTCTGTAGCACTTTGGGGAAAAGCCGACCCTGACAGACCGGCCCGCCCTGGTGGGCGCAGCGGTTCTCCCAGGCGAATACTTCGCCTTCAAGGCGGAAAATCCCGATTTCCTTCTCGTTATACTTTATAAGTTTTCTGCCATTATTCGGGATTTCATCAAGATCAGAAACGAAAATTTCCTGCAAGTTATCCTCCTGCCAAGACAATGGAACCGGGTCCGCTGTCGAGCATCGTTCGATGTATCGTCCATCGGCGGCGAGTGTCAATTGACTGGGCGCGCAAAACCGCTAAGATCGCGAAAATAACGGATCAACTGTTCTTTTATACGGAACAAAGGCGAGGCGACGTGATGGGTGTGGGTACGATGGTGACGGGCAACATGGAGTATCTGCGGCGCCCGTTCGTGCGGAATGTGAAGCCCGGCAGCCGCATCCTGATCATCACCGACACGAGCCAGGACCCCCGCGTTTGGCAGGTCGTCATGAGCATCGTGACGGAACTGGGCGCCGAGGCCAGCGTGTCGATCTTCGAGAAGCGGCCGGCCGACTACTACGATCCGCCGCAGGCGGTATGCGATAGCATGATGACGTCCGATTTCAACGTGCTGCTCGCTTCGACCGGCATGTTGCACTGCGCGGCCAACTTCAAGGCGATGGCGGCGGGCATACCGGCGATCTGCATGGATGGCGGCATGACGCTGGAGATGCTGCAGTCCGGCGCGATCACCGAGGACATGAAGCAGGTGGCGGTGCGTAAGCACTATGTCGCCAAGAACGTCTTCGGCATGAACGCGAAGGAATGCCGCGTCACCTCGCGCTACGGCACGGACTTCACCTACAGCGTCGAGGGCCGCATCACCCAGCCGCCGCTGCCCGACGACAGCTTCGATCCCTACAAGATCATCAATTTCGCCAAGGATGAGAACCGGCCGGGCAACAATCTGCTCTACTACCTGTTCCCGACGGGCGAGTTCAATGTCGCCCCGGTCGAGGGCAGCGCCAACGGCAAGCTCGTCATCGACCTCACGATGCACCATCTGGGCCGGCTTTGGACGCCGATCGAACTGATCGTCGAAAATGGTCGCGTCGTCCGGATAGAAGGAGGCGCCGACGCGCGCATCCTTCGCGACTACCTGGCGACCTATGGCGACGAAAACGCCTATATGTGCCCGGCCGAGGCTTCTGTCGGCGTCAACGCCAAGGCGGTCATCCGTGGCATCCAGCGGGAGGACAAGAACATCCTCGGCACGCTGCATTTCGGCCTCGGCACGAATATCGACGTCGGCGGCTCCGTGAAATCGAAGATCCACATGGACGGCGTCATCCTCGAGCCGACGCTCTATGTCGACGGCGTCAAGAAGATCGACGACGGCCGCATCCTCGTGCCGATCGACGGTTGAGATGAACCGGGCCGGAATGGCAATCTAGCAGGACATGTGCCTCGACAAGGCGTCGTCGGCGCGACGGCCGAGGCAGGACAGCAACCGGGAACGAAGCAGAACGGATGTCAGGAAACAAGACCGAATCCACCCGCAACCCGCTGGCGCGCTCGTTCCAGATCCTGCGCTACCTGCTGGGCAGCAACGCCGACGCGGTCGGGGTCCGCAAGATAGCGAGCGACCTCGGAATGGCGCCGAGCAGCGTGCACCGGCTGCTCTCCGGCCTCGTCGAGGAGGGGCTTGTCGAACAGGTCGACGACACCGGCCTCTATTCGCTCGGGCTGGAGATGGTGCGCCTCGCCCATATGGCGTCCGACCGGCTGCCGCTGCACAAGGTGGCGATCCCGCACCTGCGCGACCTCGTCGCCGCCTCGAACGAGACGGCGCTCGTCGGCGCCTATGACCAGATCCGCCAGGAGATGATGTTCGTGGCGATGGTCGAATCGAACCAGCCGCTGCGTTACGTCAACAAGATGTGGGAGTGGATGCCGGTCTATGCCGGCGCCAGCGGGCTGGCGATCATGGCCTATCTTCCCGCCGAGGAGCAGCGCGAGATCATCGCCCGGACGCACCTTGCGCCCATCACCGACCGGACCATCACCGAGCCCTACAAGCTGGAGCATCAGTTCGCGTTGATCCGCGAGCGCAGCTATGCCTGCTCGATGGGACAGAGGACGCCGGGCGCCGTGGCGATCGGCGCGCCGATCTTCGGCCCCGCCGGCAACGTCATCGGCGACGCCATCATCACCGTCCCGGAACAGCGTTTCGATCCGGCAAGCGAGGCGCATCTGGCAAGTTACGTCATTCGCTGCGCCGACCGGATCACGCGCCAGATGGGTGGCGTGAGCCCCCCGGCCAGGGCGCGGACGCTGGAAAAGGTTGACTGACAAGGATCACGGGACGATGGCACGCCGGCCGGTTTCGAATGCGCGGAGCGGGGCATCGCCGCGGGACGGCGCCTCCGCCCTGCGCTACGAGCGATCCGGACGGGGCGCGCCGATCGTGCTTCTGCACCCGATCGCCATGCGGCTCGAATTCTGGGAACCGGTGGCCAAACGCCTCAGCCGGGCGCACGATGTCGTCTCCGTCGACCTGCGCGGTTTCGGCCTCAACGCCCGCGACACCGAGCCTTTCTCGATCGACGATCTTGCGCGCGACGTCGTCCGGCTTGCCGACGATCTCCATTTGGGGCCGGCGCTCTTCGTCGGCTGTTCGCTTGGCGGCATGGTCGCGCAAGGGGTGGCGCTCATCGCGCCGGAGGAGGCGGCCGGCATCGTGGCGGCAGACACGACCCACCGCACCACGCCAGAGGGCGCCGAAATGATGCGGCAGCGCGCGCGCCGCGCGCGTGAGGATATGGCCGCGGCAGTAGCTTCGGACATCGAGCGCTGGTTCTCGCCGGGATTTCGCGCCGGCCGGCCGGAAGCGGTGGAACAAGTGCGGCGATGGGCGCTGGCGAACGACCCGGAAACGGTCGCGAATGGCTGGCTTGCGATCGCGGGGCTGGACTACACCGATGCGCTGGCGCGGCTGGATTGCCCGGCATTGGTCATGACCGGAAGCCTCGATCCGGCCTCGCCGCCGGCGGCTGCGCGGAAGACCCAGGAGGCCATTCCGGGCGCGCAATTCCAGAAGATCGCGGATGCCGGCCATTTCGCGCCGGTCGAGCAGCCCCAGGCCTTTGCCGAGGCGGTCGTCGCCTTCGCCCGGCAACCGGCCGTTGTCGCGCGCCTGCGGGACGGCGCGCCGCCTCGATGATCGGATGAACGCCGCTTGCGCGGCACGGAGGAAGATGGATGAAGAGCAAGCTCAATGTGGCGATCATCGGCGCGGGGATGGGCGGCCTTACCGCCGCCGCCACGCTTGCGATGGCCGGCATCGAGGCGAATGTCTATGAGCAGGCCGAGCGCTTCACGCGCATCGGCTCGGGCATCCAGATGAGCCCGAACGCGATGAAGGTGCTACGCCGCATCGGGCTGGAGGACAGGCTGCGCGAGATCGCCTTCCGGCCCGAGCACCAGCTCAGCCGCGACTGGGATACCGGCCACGTCAACCTCGACTATCCCTTCGGCGACACTGTCGAGACCCGCTACGGCGCGCCTTACCTCCTGATGCATCGCGGCGATCTCCACGCCCTGCTTGCCTCCGTGGTGCCGGAAGAGCGCATCCATCGCGGCAGGAAGCTGGTGGGGCTCGATCACCTCCCGCAGGGCGTCAGGCTAACCTTCCAGGACGGCTCGACGGCCGAAGCTGACGCCGCCATCGGCGCCGACGGCGTCCATTCCTTCGTGCGCGAGCGGCTCTTCGGGCCGCAGCGGCCGATCTATTCGGGTCGCGTGGCGTACCGCACGACCTTCCCTGCCTCACTGCTCCGGAATCCGATCGACGATTGCACCAAATGGTGGGGCGTCGACCGGCATATCGTCATCTACTACACCACCTGCGCCAGGGACGAGGTCTATTTCGTGACCTCGGTGCCTGAGGAGAACTGGACCCGGGAATCCTGGTCGCTGAAGGCCGACACGGCCGAGCTTCGCGCCGCTTTCGTCGGCTTCAACCCAGTCGTGACCGACGTGCTCGCGGTCTGCCCCGAGGTCAACAAATGGGCGATCTTCGAGCGCGAGCCGATGGAGAGCTGGTCGAAGGGCAATGTCGTCCTCATCGGCGACGCCTGCCATCCGATGACCCCTTACATGGCGCAGGGCGCCGCCACCTCGATGGAGGATGCCGCGGTGCTCGCCCGCTGCCTTGAAGGGATGGATGTCGGCGGCGTCGCCGCGGCCCTCAGGATATTCGAGAAGGCGCGCATGGAGCGGACCGCCCGTATCCAGCTCGTTTCGCACCAGAATATCTGGCTGCATAAGAGCGGCAACACGGATTGGGTGTTCGGCTACGACGCCTGGGATGCGCGGCTGGACGAGCTGCCGCTTGCCGTCTCGAACTGAACCGTCGGCTCCAACGCAGGGAGAATCTGGCATTGGATCGGCGTCTGGAAGGCAGGGTTGCCATCGTCACCGGCGCGGCGCAGGGCATCGGTGCCGCCTATGCCGAGGCGCTTGCCCATGCGGGCGCGAGCGTGTGCGTCGCCGACATCGAAGACGCCGGACCTGTTGCCGCCGCGATCATCCGCGGGGGCGGCAAGGCACTCGCCGCCGGCGTGGACGTGACGGATCCGGCTTCGGTGGAAGCCATGGTGGGGAAGACGGCGTCCGCCTTCGGCACGGTCGACATCCTGGTCAACAACGCCGCGATCTTCGGCAGGCTTGCCGTCCGCCCCTTCGCCGAGATCACCTCCGCCGAGTGGGACAAGGTCCAGGCCGTCAACGTCCGCGGCGTTTTCGAATGCTGCAAGGCGGTCTTCCCCATCATGCGGGAGAAGGGAAGCGGCCGCATCGTCAACGTGGCCTCCGGCACGGTGTTCAAGGGTGCGCCGCTTCTCCTGCACTACGTCACCTCGAAAGGCGCGGTGCTGGTGCTTACCCGCGCGCTCGCCCGTGAGGTGGGGGAACACGGTATCTGCGTGAACTGTATCGCGCCGGGACTGACCCTGAGCGAGAGCATCCGCGCGAACCCCTCTTACGACCAGGCGTTCGTCGCCGCCAACACCGCGTCGCGTTCGCTCCGCCGCGAGGCGGTGCCGGCCGACCTCATCGGCCCGCTCCTGTTCCTCTGCTCCGAGGAGAGCGCCTTCATGACCGGCCAGACCGTCGTGGTGGACGGCGGCTCGGTGATGCATTGAACAAGGGAGATTGCGTTGGATAGCCGGATCGAATGCGCGAGGCACTGGATTGGCGGCCGCTGGGTTCCCTCGACGGACCGCGGCGAGGCGGAAAGCATCGATCCCGCCACCGGCGCCCCGGTCGGCCGCTTCGCCGACGGCGGCGCGGCGGATGCGGCAAGCGCGATCGCAGCCGCGCGCGACGCCTTCGAACGGACGGACTGGGCCCGTTCGCCCCGCCTGCGCCAGGACGTGCTGCTCGAATGGGCCGCGCGGCTCGAGCTCCGGCAGGCCGAGCTTGCCCATCTGCTGACGCTCGAGAACGGCAAGGTCCTCCGCCAGGCCGAGGGCGAGGTCGCCGCCGCGATTTCCGAGATACGCTACTATGCCGGCCATGCCCGGGCGCTGCGCGGCTCCGCGCAGGAGGTCGAGCCCGGCGTTTTCTCGACCATCTATCGCGAGGCGGCGGGGGTGGCTTCCATCATCGTGCCGTGGAACGGGCCGGTGCTTCTCCTGATACGCTCGATGGCGCCGGCGCTCGCCGCGGGCTGCACCTGCGTCGTCAAGCCCGCGCCGCAGACGGCGCTCGTCACCGTCGCCGTCCTCGAACAGCTTGCGGCTCTTCGGGCCCTGCCGGCGGGGACAGTCAATCTGGTGCTGGAGAAGGGCCATTCGGCTGCCGAGCTCCTCGTCACCGATCCGCAGGTGGACGTGGTGAGTTTCACCGGTTCGACCATGACGGGCCAGAAGATCATGGCCGCCGCCGCCCCGACGATGAAGAAGCTTTCGCTGGAACTGGGCGGCAAGGCCTGCTGCCTGGTCTTCGAGGACGCCGACATCGCGAAGATCGCCCCGATGATCGCGGACGCCGCGACGATCCTGTCCGGCCAGCAATGCACCGCCGCCCGCCGCGTGCTGGTGCATGCCTCGCGCGCCGTCGAGATGAAGCGGCTGCTGCGCAACGCCCTCGCCGACATCAAGGTGGGCACGGGGACGGATCGCGCCAGCCAGATGGGCCCCCTCGTCGATATCGCGGCCAGGGATGGCGTCGAGCGCCGGATGCAGGAAGCTTTCGACCGTTGCGACGAGGTCCTGTTGCGCTGCCGCCGGCCCGAACGCGCGCCGAAGGGCAGCGCCTTCCTGACGCCGGCGCTGATCGCGCATCGCGACCCCGACGCCTTCTTCTGCCAGGAGGAGATCTTCGGTCCCCTCGTCGTGCTGGAGACGTTCGAGACGGAAGAAGAGGCGGTCGCCCGCGCCAACCACAGCGTCTTCGGACTGGCCGCGAGCGTGTGGACCGACGACGGCGCCCGCGCTCTGAGGGTGGCCAGCGCGCTCCGCGACGGGACGGTGTGGATCAACGACCACAACAGGCTCTTCGCCGAGGCCGAGATGGGCGGCTATCGGCGAAGCGGGCTCGGCCGTCTTCATGGCCACGACGCACTGGCCGATTTCACCGAGCAGAAGCATATCTACCAAAGCGCCGGCACGCTCTCGCGCCAGCGGCTTGCTGACATGACGCTGTCCTTCGCGGCCGCCTCGTGCGCGCCGGCGGCCGGGCAGGCGGGAGCACTTCGGGAATGAGCGCGACCGCTTCCCTCGATCCGGCGGTCATCGACATCGACCCATTCGCCGAGGCAGTGCTCCGCGACCCGTCGGCCTTCCAGGAGCAACTGCGCGAAGCCGGCGAATTCGCCTGGCTGTCCCGCTATGGAGTCTGGGCGACCGGACGTTTCGATACGGTCCGCGAGATTCTACGCGATTGGCAGACCTACAATTCGAGCGGCGGGGTAGGGCTTGCCAATTTCCACAAGGAGAAGCCCTGGCGTCCGCCGAGCCTCGTCCTGGAACATGACCCGCCGGAGCATACGCGCGCCCGCGCCATCCTGATGCGCGCTCTTTCCAACAATGCGATCCGGCGACTGCGGGGCGATTTCGCCCGCGTCGCGGCCGAAGAGGTCGAACGGCTGCTCGAGATCGGCGAGTTCGACGCGATCGCGGAACTGGCCGAAGGCTATCCGCTGAAAGTGTTCGGCGATGCCGTCGGCATCACCGCGCGGGACCGGGAGACGCTGCTCGAATATGGCAACATGTCCTTCAACGCCATGGGACCGCGCAATCCGCTCTGCCTTTCCTCCATGGCGAATGAGCGCGCCGTCACGGCATGGATCATGGCCCAGTGCGCACGCCCGGCGCTCGACCCGGACGGCCTCGGTATGATCATGTATAGGGCGGCCGACGAGGGCGAATTGACGGAGGAGGAAGCCGGCATGCTCGTGCGCTCTTTCCTCTCCGCCGGCGTGGACACCACGGTGCGCGCGGTCGGTGGGGCGCTTGAGAGCTTCGCGCGCCATCCGGATCAATGGCAGGTCCTCCGCGCCGATCCGTCGCTCGCCCGCGCGACGGCGGAGGAAGCCATCCGCTACGTCTCGCCTTTCCAGACCGTCTTTCGCACCGCCGGCAGGGCGGTCGATCATGGAACAATCCGCCTGCAGCCCGAGGACAAGATCTTCCTGTCGCTCGGAGCGGCCAACCATGATCCGCGCAAATGGGAGCGGCCGGATACGTTCGACATCCGTCGCAGGACGGTCGGCCATGTCGGCTTCGGCGCCGGCATTCACGGCTGCGCCGGGCAGATGCTGGCGCGGCTTGAGATGGAGGTGCTGTTCGAGCAGCTGGCACGGCGTGTCTATGCGATCGAGCTCGACGGCGAGCCAAGTTACGCGCTCAACAACACCACGCGGGGCTTCGCAAGCCTGCCAATCCGCGTCGTAGGATAGGCCGAAGGAAAGCCCTTTTGTGCTAAACAAGCTGGCGCCCGAAATAAATTTAATGCAGTTCAGCCAGATTCAGGATGAATGTCTGCTTAGGTAAGCGAAGCTTCAAACACGCGCCCGGCGCTCCTGTTGGCAGTCGGCCCCGGCCAGACGCACCGCATAGAGCGGCAACCAGATCTTGCGCAAATCCTATTTGACGTCCATGCTACCAAACAGCCTATATGCCGTAGCCGTCTCTCGCAATCTCGATTTCGGCATTATGGTGCAACCAGGAACAAACCAACGTCCATGCGCACGCTCACGGGCTACGCAGTCGCTGGCGTTCTTGTCTTCGCCATTCTGAATGGGACCGAGTGGCTCACAGGCTTTCCGCCTCGCTTGCGCAACCTGAATGTATTCACCGTCGGATTCATCCTCGGGATGCTCGGCATGTACATCGCAGCTTGGCTGTACGGTTATCACAAATAGGGAATTGCCGCCAGAATGCCGCTCTATGCCCGGAAAGAACGCAAGGGATTTGGCGACACGCGGCCGAAGAGATCTTGCTCTTTCGACTCTGGCTTATGAGCTCTTTGAGGAGCCAAAAAAAGGCCGGCGTTGTGCCGGCATAGAGTGGATCAATGTATGCTGTCTACGCAGGGATTGAAGTGGGAAGCAAGACAGCGAGCCTTCAACAACGTCCAGGGGGCAACACGTTCTATATGAAAGGCCGGCACCGTGGACCAGGTGCCGGCCCTTGCCGCCATTGAAGGTGGCGTACCCACCAAGGTGCAAAGATAGGCATGCCAGTAGAAACGCGCATCGTGGGGGATCGTTCCCACGATAGGTCGGTGCCGGATCTCTTCAAACAGCGCCGGCCTCGCCGGCTTCTGAATAAGTCGACGAAAACCAGGCGGCGGTCCGCGCGGGGATTAGGTCGCTCGCGGGCGACCCTAGAACACCGATGAGCCAAGGACAGTTCCCGGGATCGACCGGAAGATTGGGGCATGAGCTTCCCAAGTCCGATCGCAGGTATTAGCATTGCTCGCTTACCACCGCCGACCGGGGAGCCTTCAGTCTCGTGCCACGGTTTGATCGGCCGGAGATGTTGCCATGTCGGGTGCAAGAGGAAACTTAATTCCGATACCTGGTAGGATCGTCATGGCACTTCCGGGGTTGCCGTGTTTCCCCGAAATGTCCCAGCTCGGAAGTTAAGCCTGTCATCCGAATGAGGAGATAGGCCATGAAGCGATCCAGATATTCCGACGCACAGATCATCGACGTCTAGAATGACCACCCAGCGCGGCTTCAACGACACCGGTGATCCAGTGGAGATCGCCGGGAGATAGTCCTGCAAGCTGCGTTGTCAGATCGATCAGCGGACCTCGATTGATTGCACCGCCCGGGATCTCGATGGTAAAGAGCTCAGCAGGATCTACTCCGAGCGCCTCGGCCAACCGCTCAATGACGGGAAAGCGTGCGCCGGTTGCACCGGTCTCGATCTTGGAGATCATGTCCACGCTGACGCCTGCTTTGTCGGCTAGGGCTTCTTGTGTGATGCCGATCCGCCGACGATGGGCGGCGACCAGGGATCCAAACCTCTTTCGCAGATTGACCATGCCGCCTCCGGAAACAGGAGTAGGCGGACGGTGAAACTTCGGTGAGTGATAGCATTTCGAATTATGGCGTTGTCTGTAATCTATTTACGACTTCATGCCATTATCCTGCGAGATAGGGAGCAATCAGTAAGTTGCTGGCACGCGGCGAAGGTCGATGCCGCGTTCAAGAAAGCCGACTGCATGCAACGACCGGAAAGGGCGAGTTCCCTTTCTGACGTCGGTGATAAAGAGGAAGGACATGCTACATACTACGCCATCCGGCCATGGCGACTCTTACCCGTCCAGTCGTTTGCTTCGCCTGTTTCTCGTTGATGGCATACCGGCTGGCCTGGTTGTCGCCGATATCGGCAACTGGAATGGCAAGGTACTGGCGGCGCCGAGGGGAAAGCTGGGCGAGCTGCTGAAGCGCAGCGAAGCCTCTCGCACCGGTATTTATATTCTGACAGGACCAGATCCGGAACGGCTGGGTGGAACCATTGCCTATATCGGCGAGGCAGATGATGTGGCAGCGCGTCTGCGCATCCATCTGCGTTCTGGAGACAAAGACTTCTTCACCCGGCTGGCGGTCGTTGTCAGCTCCGACGACAACCTGACCAAAGCGCATGTCCGCTTCATCGAAAGCAAGCTGATAAGGCTGGTGCGGCAGGCTGGTATTGCATCATTGACCAACGGTACCGATCCGGATTTCCAGCGCCTTCCAGAAGCCGACCGTGCGGATATGGAGTTCTTCGTCGAGCAACTGGCCTTGGTATTGCCGATTGTCGGTTTCGATCTATTTCGGCGTTCTGTGCAGAAAACTGCACCTGAGGGTACATCGAACATGGATGACGACGTCACCTTCACCTTCGCCACCGCAGGTGCATCGGCAACAGCACGCGAGACTGAAGAAGGGTTCGTCGTGCTAGCCGGCTCCACGGCCAGGCGCACGCCGACAGAAACATTTCCCGCCGGCTATTTCGCGCTTCGGAATCAACTCCTCGCGGATGGCAAGCTGGCTGATGGGTCAACCTCTGACCTCTACACCTTCACCTCCGACGTGATCTTCACAAGCCCCAGCGCCGCAGCATCAATTGTGGCAGCCCGTAACGCCAGTGGTCCGCGGGAGTGGAAAGTCAATGGCGCTGGCCAGATGTACAAGGACTGGAAAGCGACGGCGTTGGAGACAGAATGAAGGAGCCGTCACGGCGATGAACGACCGCAACACATCTCCTGGGCCGGGCGCGATCGGCAGTCGAGCCAGCCAGATTGCTGATGTCGTCTATCGCGCCAGTATTTGCATCATAGACTCCTGACTACGCATCCACGAGGTCGATCGTGCCCCGTGAAAGACCCGCGCCGCGAGGGTAAGGCAGGCTGTGTAGCCGTCGTATCGCGGCAACGGCGCCGTATCGCTTCCAACCGGCAGTCCGTGGCGCATCCTGGTAGCGATACGAACTCGTCTTCCGTCCGTTGAGCCTCCGGTCGAGTTGTAAGAGCGCGTCTACGGACACTGCACATCTACAACAGAGCGGTCGTGGTCGGCTCCCATGAAGCGGCTATTCGGCTCTGTAATCGAGGTATCAGCTTGTCGATTTGGTCGGGATGACCCGGGAGGCAGTGCCGGCCACCTTCCCGGGCCATCTCTGCATTAGTTCTTGATAGCGATGCGCCTCACCTGCGACTGCGCCTTCTCCGTCTTCGGCAAGGTCACGGACAGCACGCCGTTCTTGAAGCGGGCATCGATCTTCTCCTCCTCGATTTCATAGCCGACGGGGATGCGGCGCTCGAAGCGGCCGTAATAGCGCTCGGAGAACTGCTTGTCCTTATCTTCCGTCTCGGAACGCTTTTCGCCTTTCAGCGTCAGCACGCCGTCGTCGAGCAGCACTTCGATGTCCTTCTCTTCTAGACCCGGCACCTCGGCCGTCACCGTGATCTCCTTTTCGCCGTTGGAGATCTCGACGCTCGGCCAGCCCCCGCCGAAGGCGGAGACGTTGCTCAACGACGGCAAGCTAGAACCGAAGCCACGGAAGACGTCGTCGAACAGGCGGTTCACCTCACGATGCAACGACAGGAACGGATCGCGCTCGGCGTCACGGAAGACGCTCGGAACCTGGTTGCCGTCGTTCCGGCTCCAGGGAATCAGATCACGGACATTCATCGTTCTTCTCCTTTCGTTCCTTCGATTGACAATACTTTCCCGTCGGCGCCGGCCTTGTCGCCCAGCGCCCTGCGCGAAGTGCGCCGAACGGGATGGCTTCAGGCGGCCTGCTTATCGGTTTCGATCCGCTTCGGCCGCGCCTTGGTGGGCGTCTCCGCAGTTGCGATCTCGATCCGGCGCGGCTTCATTTCCTCGGGAAGCTCGCGCCTGAGGTCGATGGTGAGCAGCCCGTTGGCGAGGCTGGCATCCACCACCTTCACATGGTCCGCGAGTTCGAAGCGCCGTTCGAAAGGACGCCCGGCGATACCCCGATGCAGATAGTCG
>DASZUG010000068.1:0-56104 GCA_035547755.1 Rhizobiaceae bacterium | reverse complement strand
CAAGGCGATAGAAGTCCAGAGGGGCATTCTGCGAATCGAAGAAGACGTGGCCCGGTTCGATCAGCACGCCCAGCGGCCGCAGCCGGTCGGCCAGAAGGCGCGCATCCTCCCCGGCGGGCGTGCGCATCCAGAAACTGGAGCCGCCATGCGTTTCGCCATGCGCCAGCGTCAGCCCATGCTCCTCAATCGCTCTTTGCATGACTTCACGTCGCTTGGCGAAGGCATGGCTCATGCGGGCGACCATCGCGTCGTAATGGCCGAGCGAAAGGAAGCTCGCCACGGTGCGCTGGATCTGGCCGGGCGGATGGCGCAGCACGGTTGCCCTCAGCGCCCGCACTTCCCTGATGAAGGGTTCGGCGGCAACGACATAGCCGAGGCGCAGGCCCGGAAACAACGATTTCGAGAAGGAGCCGACATAGATGACGCGGCCATCGCGATCGAGCGATTTCAGCGCCGGCGCCGGTGGCTTGCCGAAGGATATCTCGAACTCGTAATCGTCCTCGACCACCATATAGTCGCGCGCGGCGGCATGCTCGAGCAGCATGCGCCGACGCTCGATCGGCATGGTGACGTTGGTCGGACAGTGATGGCTGGGCGTCGTGAAAACCGCATCCACACCGTCCGGAAGTTCCTCGAAACGCATCCCCTCGGCGTCCACGCTGGCGCGGACCTGGTCGCAATGGGTATGGTTCAGGATCGCCCGCAGGCCGGGATAGCCGGGATCCTCCATGGCGGCCGTCCGACCCCGGCCGAGCAGCACCTGCGCTGTCAGCCAGAGCGCGTTCTGCGCGCCGAGAGTCACCAGGATTTCCTCCGGCCGCGCGCGTATGCCGCGCCTGGGCAGCGTCCGGAGCGCGATGAACTTCACCAATTCGGGGTCGTCCCGCTCGAAATAATCGGCGGTGATATAGGGGATTTCCTTCCTGCCCAGCGCCTGAAGCGCGCAGAGCCGCCAGTTGCGGTGATCGAACAGGGTCTCGTCGGCCTGACCGTAGATGAAGGGGTAGGCATAGCTGCGCCAGTCGCTGGGCTTCTCGGGAAGGACCTGTCCGGAGTAACGCTGCCCGATCGCCCGGCGCCAGTCGACCTCACGGCCATTGCTGTTTGCCGCCGGTTCAAAGATCGTGCGCAGCGGCGCGTTGGGCGAGACGAAATAACCGGACCGTCCACGCGCCACGAGATAGTCGTCCGACAAAAGTTCGCCATAGGCGAGCGTCACGGTGATGCGGCTGACGCCGAGATGGCTTGCCAGTCGGCGGCTTGAGGGCAGCTTGTCGCCGGGACTAAGCCGGCCGGACAATATGCCTTTCGCAACCATATGCTGGATGCGCTGCTGCAGCGTTCCGTCGAAGTCAGGATCGAGAAACAGCGCTTCCGGTGGAATTGACACAGCGGAGAAATCCTGCTTGCAGGTTACGATGCAAGCATCGTAGCAGAATTCCTGCCGTATCGGCCAAGCCGGTCGACGTCTGACCGGCGTGACCTGTTGTCCCTCAGCCGAAAACCTTCGTCAGGGCCTTGTCGATCGCGCCGGTGATCTGGTCGATGTCGTCCGGCTTCGCGATCAGCGCCGGGCTGAGGCAGAGCGTATTGTTGAAGCCGGGCAGCGAGCGGTTGGTCATGCCGATCAGCACGCCTTGCGCATTGCAATCGGCGACCACGGCGGCAACCTGCTTCTCGTCGGCCGGCTCCTTGGTCTTGCGGTCGCTGACCAGTTCGGCGCCGAAGAACAGGCCCTTGCCGCGCACATCGCCGATCACCGCGTGCTTATCCATGAGCGCCTTCAGATTGCGTTCGAGCCGCGCGCCCATCGCCTTGGTGTTGTCGAGCAGTTTCTCGTCCTCGATGATGCGCATATTCTCCAGCGCCGCCGCCGGGCCGGCGGTGCAGCCGCCGAAGGTGGAGATATCTCGAAAATACGAGAGCGGATCGGCCGGATCGTCCTTGAACATGTCGAATACGGCTTCCGTCGTCACCGTGCAGGAGATCGCCGCGTAACCGGAGGCGACGCCCTTCGCCATGGTGACGAAATCCGGCTCGATACCGTAATTCTGGTAGCCGAACCACTCGCCGGTACGGCCGACGCCGCAAACCACTTCATCGATATGGATCAGGATGTCATGCCGCCTGCAAATCTCCTGCACGCGCTCCCAATAGCCTTTGGGCGGGGTGATGACGCCGCCGCCAGCGGTGATCGGCTCCAGGCAGATGGCGCCGATCGTATCGGGTCCCTCGCGAAGGATCACCTCTTCGATCGCATCCGCGGCGGCTTCGCCGTAATTCTCCACCGGGCCGTATTGGTTGCGGTATTCCAGGCAATGCGGGACTTCGACGAAGCCAGGCGTCAGCGGGCCATATTGCGCAGCGCGTTGCGGTTGGCCACCGGCCGACAGCGCAGCGATGGTCGTGCCATGATAATCGCGCTCGCGGAAGAGGATCTTGTGTTTCCTCCCGCCATGGCGGCGGTGCGCGATCTGGCGCACCATCTTGAAGACCTTCTCGTTCGCCTCGGAACCGGAGTTCGAATAATAGACGCGGCTCATGCCGGGCATCTTCTCGATCAGCCTGCGAGCGAAGAGCGACCCCGGAATGGAGCCGGCGGAATTGGCGAAATAGTTCATCTTCACCAGCTGGTCGCGCACCGCGTCGGCGATGCTCTCCCGCCCATAGCCGACATTCACCGTCCAGACGCCGCCGGAAACCGCGTCGAGATACTCCTTGCCCGCCGCATCCCAGACCCGCATGCCGCGCCCTTCGACGATCACGCGCGGGTCCACGGTCTCGAAAATCTTGTGCTGGGTGAGATGATGCCACAGATGATTGCGGTCGGCTTCGACGATATCGCGAATGTCGTTTATCTGTAGTGTCATATTCATGGCGTCCGACCCCGTTCCAGGCGCCGGCCGATGCGGCCGACCAAAAATCGAACGCTAGCCTGTACACAGCCGAGCCGGGCGTTACAGCGCCACATGGCCCACGAACATATATCCAGTTGAGGATGGTATGGGACGTACCTGCTTTGCCGGTCGTCTGGACTCCGTTGGGTCAGATGCTACATCTTCGCGCGTTCGGACGGATGCGCAAAGGCGACGGATGACGACGCCGATGCCCGGCCGGCGCTATTGGTGGAGATCGGAATTGAGCAATCAGCCTCCCGCCCGGCCCGAAGATGTGGGCATGTCCTCGGATCGTCTCGGCCGCGTCGCGAGTTGGATGCGCCTTCAGACCGAAACCGGCCGGCTGGCCGGGATCGAAGTGCTCATCACCCGGCACGGCAGGCCAGCCTTTCATCATTGGGAGGGGATGGCAGACATTGCGCGCGGCAGGCCGGCAACGCCCGAAACGCTCTATCGCCTCTATTCGATGAACAAGTCGCTGGCTTCCGCCGCGGCGATGATGCTCTACGAGGAAGGTCATTTTCAGCTCGACGATCCGATCTCGCGGTTCATTCCTGCGTTTTCGGGGCAGCGCGTCTGGTCCGGCGGCGGCTTCGGTTCCGTGCAGAGCGAGCCGGCGCTCCGCGACATCACCTTCCACGATCTCCTGACCCACACATCCGGCCTGACCTATGGCTTCATGCAGGCCAATCCCGTGGACGCCATGTATCGCGAGCAGAACATCGACCGGTTGGGCGTCGACATGACGCTCGCCACATTCGCGGAGAAGATCGCTAAGCTTCCGCTCGTCGCGCAACCCGGGACGCGCTGGAATTACTCCGTCTCGACGGATGTCCTTTGCCGGCTGATCGAGGTGATCTCCGGCCAGCCCTATGATGCCTTCCTGACCGAACGCCTGCTCACGCCGCTCGGCATGGCCGACACCACCTTCAATGTCCCGGCCGGCAAAATCGATCGCTTCGCCGCCTGCTATATGCCCGATCCCGACGGCTCCCTGAAGCTCCAGGACGATCCCGAAACGAGCCATTTCACGAGACCGCTCGAAATACCCTATGGCAGCGCGCTCGTATCGACGGCCGGCGACTACATGCGATTCTGCCAATTCCTTCTCGACAAGGGCGCCTGCGGCGGCACGCGCCTGCTCGGCCGCAAGACGGTTGAGCTCATGATGATGAACCATCTGCGGGGCGATCTCGCCGCGATGGGCCAGCCACGCTTCGCCGAAAGCACCTTTCATGGCATCGGCTTCGGGCTCGGCTTCTCCGTCCTGATCGATCCCACCAGGGCGCAGATCGTCGGCTCGCCCGGCGAATGCGGCTGGGGTGGCATGGCGAGCACGCTCTTCTGGGTCGATCCCGCCGAGGATCTGGCCGTGGTCATGATGACGCAGCTGATCCCGTCTTCCACCTATCCGCTACGGCGCGAATTGCGCGTCCTCACCTATCAGGCAATCGTGGACTAGCCGCTGCGGCCTTTCGCGGCATCGCCTCGGTTTCCTCCAGCAGCTTGTCCGCCTCGGCTTGCAGCCGGTCGAGGCATTCCATCAGCATCTCGGCGGCGCCGTCGGGAAGACTCGCCAGCAATCTCTGCTGCCGCCATTGCGAGACGGCGAGGATCGCGTCGTGCTTCTTCCTGCCCTCCCCGGTCAGCGTCAGGAGCGTGCGGCGTCCGTCGCGTTTATCCGGCGAGCCGGAGACATAGCCGCGCCGCCTCAGGCTTTCCACCGACAGCCCGACCCAGCCCTTGTCGGTCGCGAGAATGCGGCTGATCTCGCGCGCCGTGATCGGTTCGGAATAGGCGATGATGGACATGACGCGCCATTCCGGAAGCGACATGCCGAACTCGTCGCGATAGCGACGGCTGGCATAGAGGCCAAGCGTGTTCGACAGCCTCAACATGCGGGAGGTCAGGAAGTTGATAACGGAGGGGGCGGGCTTGTCCATGGGTCGGATTTAACAATTGACGTCGCGCTTGATCAAGCCATATGGTAGTGATCACATCTATTTTGCATTGGAGGAAAGATGCGGCCGGATGTCGTTTGCATCACCACCGCGACGCAGAAGGCCGCGATCGGCGAACCGGCAAAGGCGGGACCGGAAATCCGGGTGGAGAACGTTTCGCTCCGTTACGAGACGCGAAGCGGCACTGTGCAGGCTCTCGCCGATTGCAACCTCACGGTTTCGGGCGGCTCCTTCGCCTGCCTTGTCGGCCCTTCGGGATGCGGCAAGAGCACGCTTCTCGATGTGATCGCCGGCCTGGCGCCGTTGCAGGATGGCAGGATCGAGATCGCCAAACGCCCCGACGGACAGCCGGCGCGGCTTGCGGTCGTGTTCCAGAAGCCGGCGCTGTTCCCGTGGAAGACGGTGCTCGGCAACATCGTCTTCGGCCTCGATGCGCAGGGAATTTCGCGCGCCGAGGCGCGCAAGCGGGCTCAGCATTATATCGGTCTCGTCGGGCTGGATGGATTCGACAAGGCCTATCCGCATGAACTTTCCGGCGGCATGGCGCAGCGCGTCGGCATCGCACGGGCGCTCGCGCTCGAACCCGACGTGCTCCTGATGGACGAGCCTTTCGCTGCGGTCGATGCGCAGACACGGGCGCTGCTGCAGGAAGAGTTGCGGCGCATCACCGCCCATTCCGGCATGACGGTGCTGTTCGTGACGCATGACGTCGCGGAGGCCGTCTATCTCGGCAATACGGTTTTCGTGATGAGCAAACGGCCGGGACACATCATCCGCACCGTCTCGCCGGACGCCGAACAGCGCGACCGCGCGAGCGGCGCCTTCGCCCGCATCACCTCCGAGATATTCGACCTCCTTGCCCATCCGACGCCGGCCAAAGCGACACCTGGAGCCAAAGCAACACCTGGAGAACGTGCATGAAACTTCCGCTGGAGGGCATCCGTGTCCTCGATCTTTCCTCCATCATCGCCGCGCCTGTGGCGGCGACGACCCTCGGCGATTTCGGCGCGGAGATCGTCAAGGTCGAGGATCCCGGCCATGGCGATTTCATGCGCCGCGGCGCGGCGACGCCCGGCGGCCGTTCGCTGCAATGGGTGCAGGATGCGCGCAACAAGAGTTCGATCACGCTCGATCTCAGGAAGAAGGAGGCGCGCGAGATCGTGCATCGGCTGCTGCCGCATTTCGATGTGCTGGTGACGAATTTCCGCCCGCCGACGCTGCGCAAATGGAGCTTCGATCCGGATACGATCCGCAGCCGCTATCCCCGCCTCGTTGCGCTTTACGTCACCGGCTACGGCCTGACCGGCCCCTATGCCGATCGCGGCGCCTTCGACCGCGTGGCGAGCGCCTTTTCCGGACTGACCTATGTCAGCGGTGATGCGGACCGGCCGCCGGTCAGAACGGGTTACGCTGTGATCGATTATATGGGCGCCTATGCGGGAGCGTTCGGGGTGGTCACGGCCCTTTACAACCGGGACCATCGCGGGGGCTCCGGCCAGATCATCGATCTTGCTCTTTACGAGCCGGGATTCCGCGCCTCGGAAGACGCGCTGCTCGCTTACTCGGCCACCGGCAAGGTGCGCGAGCGGGTGGGAAACACGAATCCGAAAGTGGTTCCCGCCAATGATTACGACACGGCCGACGGCAAGCGCCTGTCGATCCATGCCGGCACGGAGACACTTCTGCGCCGCCTCGCCAAGGTCATCGGCCGCCCCGGTCTCGTGGACGAACCGGCGTTCCGCGACTATCCCTCGCGCGTGGAGAACCAGGACGCGCTCTATGCCATCATCACCGAATGGGCCGGCAGGACGACGCTCGCAGACGCCATGGCGTCGCTTGTCGCCGCCGACATCCCGGCGTCACCGCTGATGAGCGTGGCCGAAATCGCCGCCGACCCGCATTTCCGCGAGCGCGGCACGCTGATCGACGTGGAGGACGAGGAATATGGCCGCCTTTCGATGGTGGCGCCGATTCCCCGCATGAGCGAGACGCCGGGGCAGGTGCGTTCGCTCGGACCGGCGCTCGGCTCCGGCAACGAGGCGGTCCTTGGCGGCATGCTCGGCATGAGCGGAGCCGAAATCGAAGCGTTGCGGAAGGCCGGCGTGATCTGACCGGAAGAGCGAGAGACAGTGTTCAGGGAAGGAGAGTCTCTATCATGAAGACCAGTTTTGTCATGGCGGCACTGGCGGCATCCGTTTCCGCGCTGGTGATCAGCCCGGCGCATGCCGCGTCGACCGATACCGCCAAACTCAGCACGCACAAGCTCAGCATCGGCATGTTTCCCGCCTTGCGGCCGCTCGCCCTCGTACGGGCCGAACACTGGCTGGAAGATGCCGGCTATGACGTCGAATGGCACGAATTCATCAACGGCATTCCGCCGGAATCGGCGGCGATGGCGGCGGGCTCGATCGATTTCGGCGAGGCCGACACGTCCGGCATCGAGCAGGTCGCCGCGCGCAGCCCGGGCGTTATGTGGTACATCGCCAACGGCGCCTCGAACTATGTCGCGCTGGTGGCGACCAAGGAAAGCGGCATCAAATCCGTGGCGGACCTCAAGGGGCACAAGGTCGCCGGCGTCTCGCCGAACACCGCGCCGACCGCGGTGCTGCAGATGGCGCTGAAGAAGGCGAACCTGACGCTGAAGGACATCAAGGGCTTCAGCACGTCCGGCCCGACGGAGCCCGCCGCCCTCGAACGCGGGGCGTTCGATGCCGCGATCACCTATGTGCCCTATTCCGCCGAGACCATCACCGCCGGCACGAGCGTGCTCATCACCACCGCGTCCGACATCTATGGCAAGACCTGGCCGGGCGGCGGCGTCATCGTGCGGCCGGATTTCGCCAAGGCGCATCCCGATGTCGTCGTCGATCTCCTGCGTTTCGTCGCACGCGCCGAGGCCCTTCTGAAGGATAAGCCGGACGAGGCCTACAAGGCGCTCGCCAAGGGTACGAAAACCAGTCTCGAGAACGTCACCTACAGCTACAAGAACAAGCTGGTCGAGCCGACCGACATTTTCCCGGACAAGGATGCGCTGAAAGCCCAGGCGGCGGTCCTCGAGAAATACGGCGCGATCAAGGTGCCGGACGTATCGGCCTTCATCGACGGGCTCGTCCACCCCGAATTCGCCGCCAAAGTGGTCGGCAAGTGAGTGGGCGGCCGGAAAAGGGCAGCCTCATCGGCTATCGCCTGGCCGCCATCCTCTTCGTGCTTGGCGGCTGGCTGCTGCTTTCCTGGATCTTCTATTCGCCGCGGCTCGAACTCATCCCGACACCCTGGCGGGTCGCGACACGGCTGGTGGAACTGGCGCACACGGAACTCCTTTCCGATATACTGGCGAGCCTCGGGGAGGCGCTTGGCGGCTGGGTTCTGGGTTCGATCCTCGGCATCGCGATCGGGGTCCTGATCGGCCGGATCACGCCGGTGCGCCTTCTGCTTCGGCCGGTCATCGACTTCCTGCGCTTCATCTCGCCGCTCGCCTGGGTGCCGCTGGCGATCCTCTGGTTCGGCATCGGCTATTGGAGCAAGGCGAGCATCATCGTGCTGATCAGCCTCTTCACGGTCGTGGTGAACACGGCGCAGGGCGTCTCCTCGATCGACGGCGAACTCGTCAAGGCGGGCAAATCGCTCCATCTGAGTTTCCGGCAGCGCCTCGAAGTGGCGCTCATGTCGGCCATGCCCGACATCCTTGTCGGGCTGCGCTACGCGCTCGGCGCCGCCTGGGGCGGGGTCGTCATCGCCGAACTGGTCGCGGGCGATGTCGGCATCGGCGCGATGGAAAGCTTCGGCGGCCAGTCCTTCGACGTGGCGCAGATCATGGTGGGCATGCTGACGCTGGCCGTGCTCGGCTATGGCGCCAATTGGGGCTTCATGCGCGCGCAGCAGGCGCTCTTCCCGTGGATCGTCGGCAATCGGGAGGCGTGAGAGCATGAACCGGTTCGCCCGCTATCTGCCCTCGCCCGGCGGCGCCGCAAGCGCCGTTCTCGGCTTCCTCATCCTCCTGGCCGTCTGGTGGGGCACATCCGCGATCTTCCACACACGGGCCGTCATTTTGCCCTCACCTCCCGCCGTGTGGCGGGCGCTGACGGAAATGGCCGCCGCCGGAGCGCTCGGCGTCGATGTGAGGACAAGTCTGGTCGAACTCTTCTGGGGGTTCCTCGTCGGCACGACGCTCGGGCTCGCGACCGGCATGGCGCTCGCCCGCTCGCGGGCCGCCGCCGCATTCCTCGAACCGATCGTCGAAACCTTTCGATTCATCCTCCCTTTCTCCATGGTTCCGCTTCTCGTGGTCTGGTTCGGCACCTCCATACTCGGCAAAATCTTCGTGGTCGCCTATGCCTGCTATTTCGTGGTGGCGATCAACACGGCCGCGGCCATCGCCGATACCGATCCGCTGATCCTGAAAGCGGCAAGGATGCTCGGCTATTCGGGCATGCGCCTGTTGCTTCGCGTCGTCCTTCCAGCGGCATTGCCGCGCATCCTGACCGGCCTCCAAGTCGCCATCGCCTATGCGTGGGTCTCGGTGATCGCTGCCGAATATATCGGCGCGCAGGCGGGGCTCGGTTATATGATCACCAACGCCCAGACCGGACTGGAGACGGACAAGGTCATTGCCGGCATGGTCGTCATCGGGGCCGTGGGGCTCGTCCTGAGCCAGGCCGTCGCCCTGTTGCGACGCCTCGCCATTCCCTATCGGTCTTCCGCGGGGTGGTAGGACGACCTCCATTGCGCTCAGCGATGCCGGCGCATTCAGCTACGTCGTCCGAGCGCGCATCAGCATGCCGAAGAGATCCCGCGGATCGTCTGGATCGGCGAGGAGATCAAGTTCATCGTAGCAGGGAAAGTCCTTCAGCTTCTCGTGCACGAAGCGCAGGGCGGAAAAATCCTCGATGGCGAAGCCGACGGAATCGAAGAGCGTGATCTGGTCGCGGCTCCGGCGTCCCACTCTCCGCCCGGTCACGACCTCCCAGAGTTCCGTCACCGGATAATCGGTCGGCAGTTGCTGGATCTCGCCTTCGACGCGCGTCTGTGGCGTGTGCTCGACGAAGATGTTGGAGCGCAGCAGCACCGCCTTCTGCAACTCGGTCTTGCCGGGACAATCCCCCCCGACGGCGTTGATGTGGACGCCCGAACCGACCATGTTGTCGGTGACGATGGTCGCGTACTGCTTGTCCGCCGTTACCGTCGTGATGATCTGGGCGCCTTCCACCGCCTCTTCCGTCGAGCGGCATACCGCGATCTCGAAGCCGTTGCCGGCAAGATTGCGGACACACTTCTTCGTGGCGTTTGGATCGATGTCATAGAGACGCAGCCGGTCGATGCCGAGCAGCGCCTTGAAGGCGAGCGCCTGGAATTCGGACTGCGCGCCATTGCCGATCAGCGCCATCGTCTTCGATCCGGCGGGCGCGAGATATTTCGCCGCCATCGCCGATGTCGCCGCGGTGCGGAGCGCCGTCAGGATCGTCATTTCGGAGAACAGCAGGGGATAGCCGGTATCGACGCTCGCCAGTACGCCGAAGGCCGTCACCGTCTGCCGGCCGGTTCTCGTGTTTTTGGGATGGCCGTTGACATATTTGAAGCCGTAGGTCGCGCCGTCGCTCGTCGGCATCAGTTCGATCACCCCTTCGGCCGAATGCGCCGCGATGCGGGGAACCTTGTCGAAATGCGTCCAGCGCGCGAAATCCTCTTCCACGAAACCCGCCAGTTCGACTATGAAGCGCTCGACGCCGACCGCGAGCACCAGCTTCATCATGTTGTCGACATTGACGAAGGGAACGACATTCAGTTTTTCGGGGCGATCCATCATCAGTGGCTCCGGGTCGGCCGGTCCATGACGCGCTTGCCGAAGAGGCTGGCGACGAGATCGACCACCAGTCTTGCCGTCCGTCCGCGCTCATCGAGGAACGGGTTGAGTTCGGCAATATCAAGCGATGTGACGAGGCCGCTGTCGTGAAGCATCTCCATGACGAGATGCGCCTCGCGAAAGGTGGCGCCGCCCGGAACGGTCGTACCCACCGCCGGCGCGATCGCAGGCTCGACGAAATCGACGTCGAAGCTGACATGGAGCCGGCCGTTCGCGGCCTTCACCTTCGCAAGGAATTCAGAGAGCGGGCGGGCGATGCCCTCCTCGTCGATCGTGCGCATATCGGCGATCGGAAGCTTCGCTTCGATGACGCGCACGCGCTCCGCAGGATCGACGGAGCGGATGCCGAGCATCAGAATGTTGGCGGGCGGAACAGCCGCCTCCACAGGCGGGAAGCCGTGGTCGAAACCCGGCTGGCCGGTGAAATAGGCGACGGGCGTGCCATGCAGATTTCCGCTCGTCGTCGTCTCCAGGCTGTGGAAATCCGTGTGCGCATCCAACCAGAGGACGAACTGCTCGCGGCCCTCCTGGCGGGCGCGCAGCGCCATGCCGGCAACCGTTCCTGCCGACATCAAATGATCGCCGCCGAGGAACATAGCGATCCGATCGCGGCCGCTTGCCTCGAAAGCCGATCGGGTAAGGAGGTCGATCCAGGTGGCGCACTCGGCGAGGTGATGAATGGCCGGATTGTTATGCGCGACCTCCGGCAGGCGTCCGAGCCGCAGATTGCCGTGGTCCTCGACGTCATAGCCCTGCTCGCGCAGCGCCTCCCTTAGCCCGGCGACGCGCAGCGCATCCGGTCCCATCAGGCAGCCGCGCTGGGCGCCGCCCTCGTCGACCGGCGCACCGACCATGCTGATGATCCCGTTCTTCATGCAACCACCTCGCCTTCACCCGACGAGAATCCGCATTGCCGCGGCGGCGGCAACATGAAAAACTGCGCAAAACAGATAGTTCCTTCGCATATTGCCAAGGCTTGTTGCACAAAATGACAGATACGGACCAGAAGCTGATCGCGCTCCTCAGGCGCAACGCGCGCGCCTCCGTCTCCGACATCGCCGCCGAGATCGGCGTTTCGCGCGCTACCGTGCGCGCCCGCATCGACCGGCTGATCGAAAGCGGCGAGATCCTGGGATTCACCATCGTCCTCAAATCGGACGTGCACGGCGCGGCGGTGCAGGGCGTGGTCCTGATCGGCATCGAAGGCAAGGGCACCGAAAGGGTGATCGCTGCGCTCCGCGGCATGCCGGAGGTGCAGAGGATCCACACGACGAACGGGCGCTGGGATCTGATCGCGGAACTGGGAGCGGAAACGCTCAGCGATCTCGACGCGGTGCTGCGCCGGATCAGGCTGATCGACGGCGTCGCGAACAGCGAGACGAATCTCTTTCTCTCCACCCGCCAGGGCAGCGCGCGGCGGGCGACTGGGAAAGAAGGATAAGGGCAAAGCTTGATAAAGAAGAGCCGGCGCGGTTTCCCGGTCCGGCTCTTCGATTGGATATTGCGTCTGAGATCCGGTTCTCAATATACCGTGACGTCGAAGCCGAACCACTTCATGGAGATTTTCTTGCTCGTGCCATCGGCCTTGGCGGCGGCGATGGCCTTGTCGAACATCGCCTTGAGGTCGGTATCTTCCATGCGCATGCCAATGGAACTGCCCTGTCCAAGCATGCCGCCCTGGAACCGTGGACCGGCGGTGGTCATGTCCTCGTTGCCCGATTTCTTCTCCGCGGTCGACAGATAGGCCATGGAAGCCATGACGGCGTCGACGCGGCCAGAGGCAAGGTCGAGATCGTGCTGCTGGGTTGTCTTGTAGAGGCGGATCGTGGCGCCGTCGCTGAAATATTTCTGCAGGAAAGCGGCGGCGATCGACCCGCTCTGAACGCCGATGATCTTGCCCTTGAGCGCCGGCTTGATCTCGTCGATCGCCTTTTCCGCGCCCTTCTGGTCGCTGTCGAGGTTGAACAGCTTGCCGTTCAGCGGCATTTTCGTGAGATCGCTCGATTTCTCGACGCCGAAGGCCTGTCCGGTCGATCCGTAAGGCTTGCTGAAGAGGATGACCTTGGCGCGCTTGGCGGTCTGCGACATGCCCGACATTATGGCGTCGAATTTTCCGGCCTCGAGCGCCGGAATGATGCCGTCCCAGGACTGCTGGACAAAGGTGCATTTCACCTTCATGCGCGCACACAGATCGTTCGCGAGATCGATCTCGAATCCATAGAGCGTGCCGTCGGGCTTGGTCGCGTTCCAGGGCGGGAAAGCGCCTTCCGTTCCGATGCGGACCTCTTTCCACTCCTTTGCCGATGCGACGCCCGCAAGCGACACGACGGCGCCGAGCGCCATCGCCGCGATCACGACCATTTTCCCAAATTTCTTCATCGTTCCACCTCTCCTGATTATTCGGCGTTCTCAGCCGGCGATGAATTTCCTGAAACGTTCGGAACCTGCGGCGCCGAACACGTCTTCCGGTTTGCCCTCCGTGTCGATCACCCCGCGATGCAGGAACACGACCCGGTCGGACACATTGCGGGCGAAGCCCATCTCATGCGTGACCACCAGCATGGTGCGCCCTTCCGCCGCCAGGCCCTGCATGACCCGCAGGACCTCGCCGACCAATTCGGGATCGAGCGCCGAGGTCGGCTCGTCGAACAGCATCACATCGGGGTGCATGGCGAGCGCGCGGGCGATCGCGGCGCGCTGCTGTTGGCCGCCGGAAAGATGGGCCGGATAATGGTCGCGCTTTTCGGCGATGCCGACCTTGGCGAGTAGATCCAGCGCCTCTTCGACACATTCGGCGCGCTTGCGCCCCTGGACGTGAACCGGAGCCTCGATGACGTTTTCGAGCACCGTCCTGTGGCTCCACAGATTGAAGTTCTGGAACACCATGGCCACGCGCGAGCGGATGCGCTCGACCTGACGACGATCCGCGGGGCGGAAGCTTCCGTCCCGCCCCCTTCTCAGGGCGATAGCCTCGCCCGACACCCGTACCTCGCCAGCGCTTGGCGTCTCCAGCATGTTGATGCAGCGAAGCATGGTCGATTTCCCGGAGCCGGAAGCGCCGAGGATCGAAACCACCTCGCCCTCATCCGCGTCCAGGAAAATCCCATTCAGGACTTCGACGCCGCCGAAATTCTTGTGCAGGTCCCTGATGCTGATCACGGCTTCGCTCACGCGATTTCTCCTGCGTCGACGGAGGCGGCGAGAGGGAGCGCAGGCCGGCCGCGTTCATAGGGAGTGAGCCAGTGCTCGATGATCTGGACGATGCGCGTCAGGATGAAATTGATGGCGAGATAAAGCGCCCCGGCGATGACGAAAACTTCGATGACGCGATAGGTTTCCGAGATGATCTCGGCCGCGACGCCGGTGATTTCCATCAGCGTGATGATCGAGGCGAGCGACGTCGCCTTGACCATCAGGATGATCTCCGTCCCATAGGCCGGCAGCGCCTGCCGGATCGCGAGCGGCATGACGATGCGCCGGAACTGCGTCAGCCGCGACATGCCGCAGGCGCGCGCTGCTTCGATCTGACCGTGCGGGACGGACAGGATACCGCCGCGGATGATCTCGCTGGCATAGGCGCCCGTGTTCATGCTGAGCGCGATGATGGCGCACCAGAACGGCTCCCTCAGGATCGGCCAGAGGAAGCTGTGGCGCACCAGCGGGAACTGCCCGAAGCCGTAATAGACCAGGAAGATCTGCACCAGGAGCGGCGTGCCGCGATAGACGAACACATAGGCATGGGCGAGAGCGGCGAGCGGCCCGATCTTCGACAGCCGCATGGCGGCAAGACAAAGCGCCAGCGCCGCGCCAATCGCGCAGGAGATGAGCGCAAGCAAAAGCGTCAGCGGAATGCCGCCGCAAAGGCGCAGGAAGGTATCGGCCAGGAACGGGAAATCCATCAGGACCTCCTCAAGCCGCGGCTGAACCGGCTCTCGGCCTTGAAGAAGGAGAGGCTCGAGACGGTCGTGATGACAAGATAGAGAACGGCGGCGGCGAAATAGAAGGTGAAGGGCTGCCGCGTCGAGCCCGCCGCGATCTGCGACTGGCGCAGCAATTCAACCACGCCGGTGACGGAAATCAGCGCCGATTCCTTCAAAAGGACCTGCCAGACATTGCCAAGGCCCGGCAGGGCGTAGCGTATGACGAGCGGCGCGACGATGCGGCGGAAGCGCGTCCAGCGATCCATGCCGACCGCTATCGCGGCCTCTATCTCGCCGCGGCTGACGGCGCTGTACGCGCCCCGGAACACTTCGGCCTGTTGCGCGCCCGATACCATGCCGATGGCAAGGGCGCCGGCAAGGAAGCCCGGGAAGCCGATGAACCCCTCCGCGCCGAGAAGATGCCCTATGGCGCTGATGCCCCTGCTGCCGCCGAAATAGAACAGATAGATCACGAGCAGGTCGGGTATGCCGCGCAGGACGGTCGTATAGACATCGGCGGCGCGCGAGAGGCGCCCGCCGGCGATTTTGGCCCAGGCGGCGAGCGATCCGAGGGACGCGCCGATGGCGAAGCCGGAAACCGCAAGCGCCACTGTCACGACGGCGCCGAGAAGCAGCGCCGGCCCCCAGCCCTGCTGCCCGAATCCCACGAGTTGAAAAAAACCTGGATTGTTCATCGGTCCGTCACGCCGGCAGGGCGGTATCGCCGGTCGCTTCCGTCATTGCGCGGCTTCCAGCGCCGGAGCGTTAGCCGGCAGTTCCGGCTCGACATCGTCGGGGATCGGGTTGACGAAGGGGCGCCCATCGCGACGCGCCCTGAAGTCGGCCTTGGCGGCGGCCAGGAGTTCGGGATCGCGGATCACGTCGATCGCTGTCGCGGCCATCACCTTGGCGGCATGTTCCATGCCCTTATGGGCGATGCCCGACTTGCCCTGCGCGACCAGTTGCCAGGAATGTCCGGGCGTACCGATTGCGCATGTCGCGCCGCGCATCTGCACCGTCGGCACGACCCAACTGACGGTGCCGACGTCGGTCGATCCGACATGCGTGCCGTCGCCGCTTTCGGGAGGAAAAATTACGTCGCACAGCGCCACGCCCTTGCGGTATTTCAGCCCGAAGCGGGCGAAGGCGGCGCGGATATCTTCCTCGCTCAGCGTCGCCTGGATCGCCTCGGCGAAGGCGTGGTCGTCGGCGTCGTAGTCCGGCGGCCCGAGATGCTCGAGGTTGCGGTGCATCGCCGCCTCGAGCGGCGTGTTGCCAAGAAGGTTGGCGTCGCCGCTGACGATGCGGCTTTGAACCGATGTTTCCGTCATCAGCGCGGCCCCGTCGGCGACCTTTTTCACGCGCGCGACAAGGGCGAGCAATTCGTCGAGTTCGCGCGCCCGAACCAGATAGCGCACGATCGCCTTCGGCTGCACGACATTGGGAGCCACGCCGCCCGCATCGATGACCGCATAATGGATGCGCGCGGTGCTGGGCATGTGCTCGCGCATATAATTGACGCCGACATTCATCAATTCGACGGCGTCGAGCGCGCTGCGTCCGAGTTCCGGCGAGGCGGCGGCATGTGCGGCCCTGCCCCTGAATTCGAAGAGGATTTCGTTACAGGCGAGCGAGATGGGATTGTTGACGCCGGCAAAGGGCGCCGGATGCCAGGAGATCGCGACGTCAACGTCGGCGAAGACGCCGGCGCGGACCATGAAGCCCTTGGCCGAGCCGCCTTCCTCCGCGGGGCAGCCATAATAGCGCACGCGTCCGGGCAATCTGTTGGCCGCCAGATAATCCTTAACCGCCGCCGCAGCCAGAAGCGAGCCCGACCCGAGCAGGTTGTGCCCGCATCCATGGCCGTTCCCGCCCTCTTCTATTGGCCGATGCTCCGCGATCCCCGCTTCCTGGCTGAGGCCCGGGAGAGCGTCGTACTCGCCGAGGATCGCGACGACCGGCCCGCCCTCGCCCCATTCGCCCATGACCGCCGTCGGCAGTCCGGCAACGCCGTTTGTCACGCGGAAGCCCTCCGTCTCGAGCATCGCGGCATGCTCGCGTGCCGAACGATATTCCGTATAGTTCAGTTCAGGCGTTCCCCAGATGCGATCGCTCATCGCGCAGAATGCGCCGCGCTTCTCCTCCACAAGGCGCCAGATCCGGTCCTGATTGTCTCCGTCCATGCATTCCCCCAATGCGGAAGCCAGCCGGACTCCATTCCATCTGGCGCGTTCCGGCATGTTCCGCCAATAAATTTTCCAAAATTGGTGCCAATTACTGGCACAGGCGTCTTTTCGGCGCAAGGCAAATCGTGCCAGAAATCCGGAGAACGCGTGCGACGTTGGCGAAGGCCGGAGGGATCAGGAAATGGCAAAGACGGCGGCGACCGGCGCTCTGGTCGAGCGCATTGCACAGGACGTCCAGGCGGGGCGGTTCGTGCCGGGCATGTGGCTGAAGCAGATCGACATGCAGGAGCGCTACGGCACGAACCGTTCCGATATTCGGCGCGCGCTGGAAACACTGGCGCACAAGCGCCTGCTGCAATACGTCCCGAACAGGGGCTATTATGTCTATGAAGCGGACGACAAGCGGACGGCCGAAATCCTGCAGATCCGCGTGATGCTGGAAACATCGGCGGCCGAATTCATCATCGCGAACGCCACGCCGAAGAAGACCGACGCACTTCGCGCGCTTGCCGAGACATTCGAGCGCCAGATCTCGACGGGAACCATTGTCGAGATCTACGAAGCCAACCTCGCCTTCCACAAGGCGCTGTTGACCCTGAGCGGCAACCAGCAGCTTGCGGAACTGGTGGACGAATTGCGGCTCAAGACCTCGCCGGCGCCGACCTCGCAATGGTCGACGCGCCTTCGCATCGAGCAGTCGAGCCGCGAGCATTTCGAGATGGTGGGCGCGATCGCCGCACGGGACGTTCGTCGCCTGCAAGGCGTAATCCGCACCCATATCGAGCAGTCCGCGATCCCGAAGTGACGCTGCCGCCCGGTCGAAGGGGCGAGCAATCGGGCCGGGTCGAATCGATTTTCATCTGGTGAAAAGGCGGGACACATTATAAGAAGACTGCTTAAACGATTAAGCACAGCCTGGACCTGACGCTTTGGTATCCGCATCCACCCCTCCAAGGATCAGCAAGATCGCCGATGCGGCCGGCGTCTCGACCGCTACGGTTTCAAACGCGCTTTCGGGGAAAGGCCGGGTTTCCGCAAAGACGGTTGAGCTGGTGCGCGCGACGGCAAAGGAACTGGGCTATTTCGCCAGCCCGGCAGGAAGAGCCTTGCGGACCGGAAAATCGAATGTCCTCGGTCTCGTTCTCCCCGACATTTCGAATCCGCTTTTCCCGCAGATCGCCCAGGCTATCGGTGCTGCGGCCGGCAAAGCGGGATATGGCGTCCTCATCGGCGATTCCCGCGGCGACATTCACACCCAGACGGAAACGATCCGCCGCCTGCTGGAACGCGGCGTCGACGGCATGGTCGTGGTCCCAAGGCGCGGTTCCCGCGTCACCGAAGTCGCCTGTCCCGTCGCCATGATCGACACGCCCTCGACGCCCGGCAACACCGTTGCCGCGGATCACTGGCAGGGCGGCCAGCAGATCACGGCGCATCTGGCAAAGCTCGGGCATCGCAAGGTAGCGTTGATCGCCAACAATCCCAGTTCCAACGTCCAGAACGATCGTGTTGGCGGGATGCGCTCGACTCCGGATCTTGTCACCGAGACTATCTGGACCGAAAAACTGCGAAACCGCTCCATGGGCTTGCCGCGAATGCTGGAACAAGGTTTCACTGCGTTCGCTACGGTATCCGACCTGTTGGCGCTTCGGGTGTTGACGGAGTTGCAGAAGATTGGCGTGCACGTGCCGGAAGACGTCAGCGTCACGGGTTTCGACGACCTTGTCTGGGCGTCGGTCATCACGCCGTCGCTGACGACGATGCGCATGAACATGACTGCCATTGCCGAAATCGCGGTCGAGGCCCTCGCCGACGCGATCAATAGCGGGGAGCGCCGTTCGCTCGTGCAGGCGGCCACCCAGAGGGTCCCGATGTCACTCGTGGTTCGGCAATCCTCCGCTCCGCCGCCAGAAAATAAACCTTCAGAAGGAGAACAGGCGATATGAAGAAAACGCTCATTGCATCGGCAGCGGTGCTCTTGCTCGCCATGGGAAACGCCCATGCCGACGAAAAGACGCTGACCATTTCCGTGTATGCGTTCGCGCAGGATGCCTACGGCAAGATCGTCTATCGGCCATTCGAGAAGATTTGCGGCTGCAAGATCGTCGTCGAGACCGGGAACAGCGCGGAACGGCTCGCCAAAATGGAGGCGAACAAAGCCAACCCCGTCATCGACATGGCCGTGATGTCCATGGCGGATGCGCTCGAAGCTTCCCGCAAAGGCCTCATCGACAAGATCGATACGTCCAAGCTTAGCAATTACGACAAGCTGTACGATATCGCCAAGGATCCCAACAAGGATGGGATGAGCATCGGCTACACATTCTATGCGACGTCGATCGCCTATCGCTCCGACAAGGCGACCGTCAATTCGTGGAACGACCTCTTCTCCAAGAAGCTCGCGGGACAGGTGGCCTTTCCGGACGTCACGACCAACCAGGGACCACCGGCGCTCTATATGCTCGGCATCGCCATGGGCAAGAACACACCTGACCTGAAAGCGCCGATCGAAGAGGTCGGCAAGCACCGCAACGACATCGTGACATTCTACAACCGTTCCTCACAGCTGGTGCAATTGTTCGAGCAGGGCGAGATCTGGGCGGCGCCGATCGGGCGCTTCGCATGGGCGCCGATCCATAAGCTCGACGTGCCGATCAAATGGGCCACTCCGAAGGAAGGCCAGACGGGCGGCATGAACGTTATGGTCGTCACGAAAGGCTCCAAGAATCGCGACCTCGCCTTGAAGTTCATGGATTTCTGGCTTTCCACGCCTGTCCAGAAGGGACTTGCCGACGCCCTGGTTGATAGCCCCGCGAATAAGGACGTGAAGGTATCGCCCGAAGTCGCCGACAACATCACCTACGGCGCCGACACCGCCGCCAGCCTCAAGCTCATCCCCTCGGCCATCGATCTCGAGAACCGAAACAAATGGCTTCAGGAATGGAATGCCGAGGTGGCGCAATAACGTCCCTGTCCCGCGCATGGCGACGCTGCCCCGGCGGCGCCATGCCGACGCTGACAATGGAAGTGCATCATGTTTCAGAACCGGGCTGAAGGACTTGCCCTTGCCCTGCCGGCGGCCATCTTTGCCGCGATCGTCTTCGTTCTGCCGGTGATCATTCTCCTGTCCGGCGGCCTTCATGTCGGCGGCCACTGGAGCGGCGAGGCCTATATCCGCTTCTTCGGAGGTTCGCTCAACCGCCTGGTCCTTTGGCGCACGCTGGAGTTGGGAGTGCTTGTGACGCTGGTCGCAGCGGTGGTCGGCTATGCGTCGGCCTTCGCGATCGTCGGGCTGTCGGCATCCGCGAAGGGCAGGATGATCGGGCTCGTGGTCCTGCCTCTGATGATCTCGCCGGTCGCACGCACCTATGCGTGGTTCGTCATTCTCGGCCGCACCGGCATGGTCAACAAGGCGCTGATACTCGTCGGCCTCACAGACAGGCCGGTCCGTTTTCTCTTCACCGAGACCGCCGTTTTCATCGGCCTGCTGCAGCTTTTCCTGCCGCTAATGGTGATCTCGCTGGTGAGCGCGCTGGAGAACATGCCGCGAGACGTGGTGCCGGCGGCGCGGGTGCTCGGCGCGAACTGGCTCCAGATCTTCTTCAAGGTCGTGCTGCCGTTGACGAGGGAAGGCCTTGTTATCGGGGGCACGCTGGTCTTCACCGGCGCTGTCACCGCCTATATCACGCCGGCGATCCTCGGCGGGTCCAAGGTACTGACCCTCGTCACCCTGCTCTATCAACGCGTCACCATTGCGAACGATCTTGTTTCCGCGAGTGTGATCGCTCTCCTTCTCATCGTCATGAGTTTTGGCGCCAACCTGCTCCTCAAGCGCCTTGCGACCGCCAGGAATCGCACATGACCTCCAGCCTGACCCGTTCCGTCGTACTCGCCTTGCTGCTGCTGTTCCTGGTGGGGCCGTTCATCGTCATCATCGCGGCGTCGTTCTCGGGCGGCGACACGCTCGCCTTCCCGCCCCAGGGCTTTTCGCTTCAGTGGGTCGTCAAGGTCTTCATGGTGCAGAGCTTCCGTTCGAGCTTCGCGTTGTCGATGTTCCTCGCCGTTTTCGCCACCTTCGCCGCGCTGGTGCTCGGCATCCCGGCATCCTACGCCCTGGCGCGCTACCGGATTCCCTTCGGCGAGACGGTGCGCACGGTCGTCTCCTCGCCGATCATCGTTCCCGGCATCATCGTGGGGCTGGCTCTGCTGCGTTATCTCGTCGTGCCTTTCCGCATCGATGTCATCCTCGCCTTGTTCCTTGCCCACACCGCGCTCGTGCTGCCCTATGCGGTCCGGGTGGTCTCGGCCAGCCTCGACAATCTGCGATCGGACATCGAGGAAGCCGCGGTGCTGCTCGGATCGAGCCGGCTCGGCGCCTTTTTCCGCGTGGTGATGCCGAACATCCGCGGCGGCATACTCGCTGCCTTCATCCTCGGCTTCGTCACCAGCTTCAACCAGGTGCCCGTCTCGCTGTTCCTGTCCGGCCCGGGCGTCCAGACACTGCCGATCGACATGCTCGGCTATATGGAGCGCACTTACGATCCTTCGGTGGCGGCGCTCTCGTCGCTGCTTGCCTTCATGTCGATCGGCATCGTCTTCCTCGCAGAGCGCTTCATAGGCTTTTCCCGTTATGTCTGATCCCGCCTATCTCTCCCTCGAACAACTGACGCTCGCCTATGGCGATACGGTTGCCGTCGACCGTCTCGATCTTTCGATCGCCCAGGGAGAGTTGATCGCCCTGCTTGGGCCCTCAGGCTGCGGCAAGACGACAACGATGCGGGCGATCGCCGGCCTGCTTTCGCCGTCTTCCGGACGCATCCGGCTCGACGGGCGCGACATCACGCGTGTCGGCGCCAACAAACGCGCCGTCGGGCTCGTCTTCCAGTCCTATGCATTGTTCCCACATCTGACCGTGTTCGAAAACGTCGCCTTCGGGCTGCGTCTCAAGGGTCTGCGTGGACAAGACCTGGAGAGCCGCGTGCGGTCTGGCCTTGAGAGCGTCGGCCTCTCCTCCTTCTCCGGCCGCAAGCCGGCGGAACTCTCCGGCGGCCAGCAGCAGCGCGTGGCGCTCGCCCGCTCGATGGTGATGGAACCCAAGGTGCTGCTGCTCGACGAGCCATTGTCGAACCTCGATGCGCGCCTCAGGCTCGAAATGCGGACGGAACTGCAGCGCGTCCAGAAGGAAACCGGGGTGACGATGATTTTCGTCACGCATGACCAGGGCGAGGCGCTGGCGCTCGCCGACCGCATCGTTGTCATGCTGAACGGAGGCGTGGAACAGATCGGCACGCCGGAGGAGATCTACAACCGGCCGGGCTCGCGCTTCGTTGCCGATTTTGTCGGCTTCGAGAACATCTTTCGACTGGATGACGGCAAGCTGATCACCGAGGCCGGCCCGATAGCGATAGAGGGCACGCCGCCTGACGGCGCCACCGGACTTGCGTGGCGGCCGGCCATGGTCGAGCTCGATCGTGGGCCATTCGAAGGCAGCGTCCGCGGTGTCTCCTTCGCCGGCGGCACGCGTGAATACCTTCTCGATACGCCGCTCGGCCCGATAAAGGCGGAAGCGGACGCCAGCCTGCCGGTCCATGATCTCGGCGCCAGGCTGCGCTTCGCCCTGCCGGTCGAAAGGGCTGCGCCGCTGGTGCGCTTCGGGTGACGCCATGGGCATCTGGATCGATACGGATATGGGCTTCGACGACATCGCCGCGATCCTTGTCGTGCGCCATGCCGGGATCGGGATCGACGGCGTGTCTCTCGTCTTCGGCAACGCGCCGCTGGAGCAGGTGCGCGCCAATGCGGCGGGTGCGGTTGCGGCTTTCGGCTGGCGGTTTCCGATCCATACAGGATGCGCATCTTCGGTCCTCGGAGAGCGGATAACGGCAGGCTATGCGCTCGGTGAGACCGGAATACCGACCGCCGGCAAACCCTTGCCGGAAGGCCCGCCACTTCATGGAAGCGATGCCTTCGATGCGCTCTCCCAATGGATCGAGAGGACGGCATCGCCACGCCGCGTTCTGGCGCTCGGGCCGCTGACGAACATCGCGGCATTAGCCCTGGCGCGGCCAGAGCTTGCCGGCAGGATCGACGAACTTGTCTGGATGGGTGGGGCAGTCGGTCGGGGCAACCACACCGCGTCCGCCGAATTCAACGCGGCCGCCGATCCGGAGGCTGTGGCGATCGTGCTCGCGCACCATATACCAGTAAAGATGATCGATCTCGATTTTTGCCGGAAGATCGGAGCGTCGCCTGCTGACGTGCTCCCCGTAAGGGCCGCCGGCGGGCGCAATGCGGAACTCATAGCGGACATGCTGGAAGGCTTCATCAACATCGCGATCAGCCGCGGCCGTCCGGCAATGGCGCTTTATGATGCGGCGGCGGCTTTCGCCTTCATCCAGCCTGGGGCGGTCGGATTTCAACCCGCCGGCGTCGTGATCGAACTGCACGGCGCGCTGACACGGGGCCGCACCGTGGTCGAAACCCGCAGCAGCCACGCTACGTTCAATGCCCACTATGCTGTCGAGGTCGATGCGGAGTGCGCGCGCGCCACCATTCTCGATGCACTTGTCAAGGAGGCTCGGCGACCATGAGCCATATCGGAGAACCCCGCGACCTGGCCGATCCAACCCTCCGCCGCCGTGCCGTCGCCGCGGCGCGCGGCGACGCTCCCTTCGACATGCTGGTGAGAAGCGGCACGATCGTCGACATGGTGACGGGCGAACTGCGTCCCGCGGATATCGGCATTGTCGGGGCGCTTATCGCGAGCGTACATCCCACGGGAGAGCGGTCGGACGCTGCAACTATCCTCGACGCAGGGGGCGGCTTCGTCAGCCCCGGCCTCATCGACACACACATGCATGTGGAAAGCTCGATGGTGACGCCGGCCGCCTACGCGGCCGCCGTCCTGCCGCGCGGCGTGACGACGATCGTGTGGGATCCGCACGAATTCGGTAACGTCAAGGGGTTGGACGGCGTGCGCTGGGCCGTCGAGGCCTCACGCCACCTGCCACTCAGAACGATCGTTCTGGCGCCGTCCTGCGTGCCGTCGGCTCCGGGATTCGAGAGATCGGGGGCGGACTTCGACGGCACCGCGATAGCCGAAATGCTTTCCTGGCCGGAGATCGGCGGCGTGGCGGAAGTCATGAACATGCGGGGCGTCATCGACGGTGATCCCCGCATGGAAGGCATCGTCGATGCAGGGCTCGCCTCGGGCAAACTCGTCTGCGGCCATGCGCGAGGGCTGCAGGGCAGCGATCTCGCAGCGTACATGGCTGCAGGCGTTTCCTCCGACCATGAACTCGTGTCCGGCGCCGATCTCATGGCGAAACTCCGGGCTGGTCTCGCGGTCGAACTGCGCGGCTCGCATGATCATCTTCTTCCGGACTTCGTCGAAGCTCTCAAGCGCCTCGGAAATCTGCCGCAAACGGTGACGCTTTGCACGGACGACGTGTTTCCGGACGATCTCTACAAAGCGGGCGGGCTTGACGATGTGGTCAGGCGGCTTGTCCGCTACGGCTTGCCCCCGAAATGGGCGCTGAGGGCCGCGACCTTGAATGCGGCGACCCGGCTTGGACGCCCCGATCTGGGGCTGATCGCGGCGGGTCGGCGGGCCGACCTCGTGGTCTTCGACGATCTCACCGATTTCCGCGCCAGGGCGGTCATTGCCGGTGGGAGGCAAATTGCCCGCGACGGCGGGATGCTGGTCGGCATCGACCGGAGAGCGCCGGACGTCCTCACCGGCACAATGAAGGTTCCCTCTCTTGCTCCGGCCGATTTCCGCATTCATTCGTCCGGACGTGCGGTGCGGTTGGCGACCATCGACCGGCCGCGCTTCACGCGCTGGGGAGAAGTCAACGCGCAGGTAAGGGACGGCTCCGTAGCGCCGCCGGAAGAAACGACGATGATCGCGGTCGTCCACAGACATGGCCTTGCCGACCCGACGCCGCATGTCGGCTTCCTCGCCGGGTGGGGCAAATGGCGCGGCGCCTTCTGCACCACCGTTTCGCATGACAGCCACAATCTGACCGTCTTCGGCGGCGCAGCCGAGGACATGGCAGCCGCCGCCAATGCGGTGATTAATGCCGGGGGCGGCATGGCCGTCGCGTCCGAAGGCAAGGTCGTTTGTCTTCTGCCGCTTCCGCTCGCCGGATTGGTCTCGGCGGATGATGTTGAGATCGTTGCGTCACAGTTCGAAGCCTTGCGTGCCGCCATGGACGGAATTGTCGACTGGCAGCCACCCTATCTGGTCTTCAAGGCCTGTTTCGGGGCGACCCTTGCCTGCAATGACGGCCCGCACCAGACTGACAGGGGCATTGCCGATGTCACGACAGGGCAATTGCTCGAGACGCCGGTGATGGAGATAACAAGCTGAAACGCTACGGCGCGAGTTCCTGCCCGACGAGGGTCGACCAGAACATCACGCCGGAGGCGATCGCGGCATCGTTGAAGTCGTAGCCGGTGTTGTGGTGAAGCGTGCCGTCGATCGCCGGCCCGTTGCCGAGCCAGACATAGCAGCCAGGCGCCTCACCCGCAAAAAAGGCGAAGTCGTCGCCTGCCGTGGAGGGTGGAAAGCGGGTTATCGTTCCGGCATCGCCAAAGACGGCCATCGCCGCCTTCAGCGCGCGCGCCGTCGCGTCCGGATTGTTGACCACCGGCGGGATGCGGCGAATGAAATCATATTCAGCCTTGACGCCGTACATTTCCGCAGCGCCCCGGGCCAGCCGGCCGATCTCCTCTTCGAGTATGTCGCGGACTTCGGGCGTGTAGGCGCGTGCGGTTCCGCCGATCTCGACGAAATCGGGAATCACGTTCAGCGCCTGCGGATTTCCGGCCTGAAGCGAGCAGGCGCTGACCACCGCCGGCTGGAGCGGATCGACGACGCGCCCAACGATCGTCTGCAGCGACGAGAGGAATGTTGCCGCGGCGGTGATCGGGTCCTTGCCGAGATGCGGTTTCGCGCCATGCGTGCCAATGCCGCGCAATGTGATGCGCCAACTGTCGGAGGAGGCGAGTTGCGGGCCCTCGACCACGGCGATCTCGCCAATGGCCAATCCCGGCATGTTGTGAAGGCCATAGACGGCATCGCACGGAAACCGCTCAAACAGGCCATCCTCGACCATGCGCCTGGCGCCTCCCCGTCCCTCTTCGGCCGGTTGGAAGATGAAGTGGACCGTTCCGGAAAAATTGCGGCTGGCGGCAAGATGGCGCGCCGCGCCGATCAGCATCGCCGTATGCCCATCATGACCGCAGGCATGCATCTTGCCCGCGACGGTCGACTTGTATGGACGATCGGCGGTTTCCGGCATGGCAAGAGCGTCCATATCGGCCCTCAACCCGATCGAGCGCGTGCCGTTGCCAACCCGCAGCGTGCCGACCACTCCGGTGCCGCCGAGGCCGCGATGCACCTCGATGCCGGCTTCCACGAGGAATTTCGCGACGATGCCGCCGGTGCGCTCTTCCTCGAAACCCAGTTCGGGATGGGCGTGCAAATCGCGCCGTAGTTCCGTCAGGAAGGGCAAATCCGCGGAGACGCTGTCCGGTATGTGCATTGATGGTCTTTCGTCTTTCGGGGTTGATCGCTCCCGGCAAGCGCCGCGGGCTTGATCGATCCGCGCTCTTCTATAAACGGAAGAGGCGGCAGGCGAAACCTCCTCGACGCCGCTCCGACATTTTATGGGACGAGGCATGCAGGCCCACGATTTCTGGCAGGAGATCTATCCGCCCGGCACTTTCTCTCAGGGCGGTCCTTATAGCGACGCCTTTCCAGCGTCGCTGCCGGATGGGAGCCAGATTCTCCTGCCGATCCGGCCCATGCCGGATGGCGAGCATGCGCTGGCATCACTGATCATCAACCAGGCCAGTTTCGCGGTCCAGGACGCGATAGCCGATGCCCTCGCGGACCGACTCGTTCCCTTCGAACCCGAGATCGTCGTCGGTCTTCCGACGCTCGGCCTCACTCTCGCTGCAGCCGTCGCACGAAAGCTGGGTCATGGCCGTTACGTGCCATTCGGGACATCGCGCAAATTCTGGTACGACGAGGAGCTTTCGCTTCCGCTTTCCTCCATCACCTCTCCAAGCCAGTCGAAGAGGCTTTATGTCGATCCCAGAATGTTGCCGCTCCTTCGGGATGCCCGCATAGCGCTGGTGGATGATGTCTCATCAAGCGGCGTCTCCCTGGCGGCGGGGCTCGATTTGATGGCGCTCTGCGGGCTGGAACCAAAAGTGCTTGGCGTCGCCATGCTGCAGACCGATCGCTGGAAAGCGCGGCTCAGCGAAACCGATCCGAGCTGGCCCGACCGCATCGAGAGCGTCTTCCATACGCCAATGTTGACAAGGGCGGGCGATGGCGAATGGAAGGACAGTCTCGCCATTTGAGTTGCGGCATTGGCGGACGGGTTTGCCGGCTTGGCCCGCGTCACACCATGACGCCGTGATGTCGTTCATCGAAGGCTGCGAATGACGTCAACCCCAAGCCGCATGCTAGCGTAAAGCCAAACCGCCCATCAGCCCCCGGGCTCGGCGAGGGCCTCAGGCTTCACATCTAGCCTATCGGATTGCTGAGAGATTGAAGCTCCCTGACGGGACGCTTTTCGATACGGGCCATCACCGCACGCGCCAGTTCGCGCCCGGCAAGCCGGAAATCCTCGAACATGACGATGATCTCGGGCCGGAACCATTGCAGGATCTGCTGTGATTGCTTCGAGGCGAGGTCGACATCGCGGCCGAGCCGCAGCCCGACGCTTTCGAGCCCCGGCACGATGCCGATCGGCGCCGCGCCGGCGCCGCTGACGAGGCCGTCCGGACGGTTGGGACGGCTCATCACCGCGGCGATATAGTCCTTGATCTCGGCTAGCGGGTCGTCGATGGTAATGCCCGAGAGCGTCACCTCCTCGACGCCGGCTTCCGCGACGGCGTCGGAGAATCCCGCCTGCATATGGCCGTGATAGGTCAGGTGCTTCGGCGGGCCGATCAGCGCAAGCCGCTTGCGGCCGCGCGCCACGAGCCGCCGCACCGCCTCACGCGCAAAGGCATAATTGTCGAAATCGTGATAGGGATGCGGTCCGTTGTGCACCGTCCGTCCATGCGTCGCGAACGGGAAATCATGGGCGAGCATATAGCGCACGCGCGGATCGTCCGGTTCGGTCCGCGAGATGATGATGCCGTCCGCCGAACCGGTCTCGATGATATAGCGGACCGGCTCCATGGGGTCGTTGCTGCCCGAATAGGGGGTGACGATGAGGTGATATTGCGTCGGCGCCAGAATCTCGGAAATGCCGTAGATGAGTTGGCTGGTCAGGCCCATCACCTCTTCTTCGGTATTGAGGACAAGGCTGATGACGTTGGTCCTGCCGGTTCTCAGGCGCACGCCGGCGCGGTTCGGCCTGTAACCGACCTGCCGCGCGACCAGCCGCACACGCTCCTTGGTCTCGGCGCCGATGTCGGGAGCGTCCTTGAGCGCGCGCGAGACGGTCGTGATCCCGAGACCCGTCATATAGGCGATCGTCTTTAGGGTTGGCCGATCAGCCAGACCGCTACCATCGTTTCCGCCGCCTTTGCCGCCCAGATCGGCCATGCATTCCGTACCTTATCGTTGCAAGCCCATTGTTACAGACGAGACCATTCGGAGGCACTGCGGCTTCTTGCACCATCGCTGCTGCTCCTCCTGATCCTATACTGCAACGATACAGTTTCCAATAGCAGCTACCGGATTCCTGGAGACAATCCGGTCGGAATGAGCGCCAAAAGCCAGTCCGAAATTGCGGAGATAGTGCCTAAAGCGGGGCAAGAACGAACCGGACTTCAGCAAATAATTGCCCATAAAATGCATTTATTGCATCACGTTAACACATGGACCAATCCCATCACGGGCAGGCCGCATCGCCGTCGTAACGGATTTTTTCGCAGCGGCGTTGCATCAATCGATCAACCAACGTACAGTGTTACTGCAACGTTTCAGTTGGGAGGATTGAAATGCGCTCCATCTTCAAATTGGCGCTCGCGGGCGGCGCCTTCGCCATACTGGCCGGTCCCGCCGCGGCGGCGGAGAAGGCCGAGGTCATCCACTGGTGGACATCGGGCGGCGAGCATGCGGCGGTGGTACAGTTCGAAAAGGCATTCGATGCCCAGGGCGGCCAGTGGGTCGACGCGGCCGTGGCGGGAGGCGGCGGCGATGCGGCCCGCACCGACGGCATCAACCGCATCGTCGGCGGCAATCCGCCGACCGCCATGCAGTTCAACACAGGCAAGCAGTTCGATGATCTGGTGGAGAACGGCCTTTTGCGCAACCTCGATCCTCTCGCGGAAAAATACGGGTGGAAGAAGGTGATCAATCCGGTCGTGCTGCAGGCGGCGACCGAGAACGGCCATATGTACGCCGTGCCCGTCGACATCCATTCCAACACCTGGCTGTGGTATTCGCCCGCCGCGCTGAAGAAGGCAGGCGTGGAGGCGCCGAAATCCTGGGACGATTTCTTCCGGGACGCCGACGCGCTGAAGAAAGCCGGCCTTATTCCGCTCGCCCAATCGGGCGATGCGTGGACCCAATTCCTGACCTTCAACAACGTGCTGATCGGCGAAGGCGGCAAGGACCTCTATCTGAAAGTAATGAAGGACCGTGACGTGAATGCGGTCAAATCGTCCGAGTTCAAGAAAGTGGCCGAAACCTTCGGCAAGTTGCGCGACTATGTCGACAACGGCATGCAGGGCCGCCAGTGGAACCAGGCGATCGCGCTCGTCATCAACGGCAAGGCGGGCTTCAATTTCATGGGCGACTGGGCAAAGGGCGAAATCACCAATGACGGCAAGATTCCCGGAAAGGATGTCGGCTGCATCGCCGGCCTCGGCCACCATGTCTACTGGGTCGGCGGCGATGTCTTCGTCTTCCCCAAGGTGAAGAGCAAGGAAGAGGAGGCCGCGCAGGATCTTCTCGCCAAGGTGCTGCTCGAACCCAAGGTGCAGGTGGCGTTCAACAACAAGAAGGGCTCGGTGCCGGTGCGCTCCGACGTCTCGACGGCGACCATGGACGCCTGCGCCCAGCAGGGTATCGCGCTTCTGAAGAAGGGCGACTACGTGCCGAGCTCCGACATCCTGATCTCCGCCGACAGGACCGGTTCGCTTCAGGACCTGACCTCGTCCTTCTTTACCGACAAGAGCCAGACCCCGGACCAGTTCGTCGCCAAGTTCGCCCAGATCATCGGCGGCTGAGACGGTCGATGCGCAGGGAGGAACCGCAACCAGGTCACGGACTCGTAACTATGGTCGAAATGGCGCCTGAACCGGCAAAGAGATGCGAGGAGAAGCGCGAAGGTCGATGGGGTTCCATCGGCCAAGCGGTTCGACAAAGCAGGTCGCAGCCGTTTCGGCGTCCGTAGGATGTGGTCCATCCGCCCGGCTCCTTTGTCGAAAAGGCTTGAAAATGGTGAACATTTCCTGCGCCTTTCCTCCTCGTATCCGAACGGATGGCCTCACACCATTTCGACCAGACTTACGAGCCCGCGACCTAGCCTGCCGCTCCGCCATGCCGGCTGTCGCGTCAACGCGGCCGGCATGGCGTGCGCGAACGGCCTTGACAGGGAGGACCATGTGAAGCCCCTTCGTCCGCGCAGTCTGACCGTTCAGGTCGCGCTGATCCCGACATGGCTGATCGTCATCTTCGCCTATATCGGCACGATCCTCTGGACGATCCGCATCTCCTTCACCAGTTCGGGCATCCTGCCGCGTTACGATTTCGTCGGCTGGAAGCAATATGACCGGCTGTTCCACACGACCCGCTGGATGATCTCGGTCGAGAACCTCGCCATCTTCGGCGTGATGTTCATCGTCGGCTGTCTCGTGCTGGGTTTCCTGCTCGCGGTGTTCCTCGACCAGAAGATCCGGGGCGAGAGCCTTTTCCGCACCATCTTCCTCTATCCCTATGCGATGTCCTTCATCGTCACCGGTCTCGTCTGGGCCTGGATTATGAACCCTACGCTTGGCGTCCAGAAAGCGGTCCACAACTGGGGCTGGACGAGCTTCACCTTCGACTGGCTCGCGCGCGGCGACCGGGCGATCTATCTCCTCGGCATCGCCGGCATCTGGCAATCGGCGGGTCTCGTCATGGCGATCCTGCTTGCGGGTTTGCGCGGCATAGACGAGGACATCTGGAAAGCCGCCAGGGTCGACGGCATTCCGGCCTGGCGCATCTATCTGAGCGTTGTCATTCCGATGCTGTCGAGCATGTTCGTGACCGCGATCGTCCTGCTCGGCATCGCGGTAGTGAAACTTTACGATCTCGTCGTCGCGATGACCGGCGGCGGCCCCGGCATCTCGACCGAAGTGCCGGCGAAGTTCGTCATCGACTATCTCTTCAACCGGCAGAACATCGCACTCGCCACCGCCGCCGCGTCGGTGATGTTCGCGGCCGTCCTCGTCGTTCTCGGCCCATGGCTTTACAACCAGTATTTCCGCGGCAACCGGGGAGAGGCGGCATGACGGAGACAGCCTCCTCTCCCCGCGGACCGAGATCGAGGCGCCTGACGGCAGGCCGCATCGGCATCTATGCTTTCCTGACCGTCTCGGCGCTGTTCTTCCTCTTGCCCCTTTATGTCATGGTCGTCACATCTCTGAAGGGGATGCCTGAAATCCAGCAGGGCAATATCTTCGCGCTGCCTTCGCAGGCGACGATCGAGCCCTGGATTATCGCCTGGTCCAAGGCCTGCACCGGCGTGAATTGTGAGGGCATCCGCGTCGGCGTCGTCAATTCGTTCAAGATCATGATCCCGAGCGTCATCGGGTCGATCCTGCTCGGAGCGGTCAACGGCTATGCGCTCTCTTTCTGGCGGCCGAAGGGCGGCAATATCGTCTTCGCCATCCTGCTGCTCGGCGCTTTCATTCCCTATCAGGTCTATCTCTATCCGCTTGTCCGCATGCTCTCGCAGGTCGCGCTCTATAATACGCTGCCGGGCATCATCATCGTGCACACCATCTTCGGCCTGCCGGTGATGACGCTGCTCTTCCGCAACTACTACGTCGCCATGCCGCTCGATCTCTTCAAGGCGGCGCGTGTCGATGGCGGCGGCTTCTGGACCATCTTCTTCCGTCTCATCGTCCCGATGTCAGGCCCGATCATCGTCGTCGCGACGATCCTTCAGGTCACGGGCATCTGGAACGACTTCCTGTTCGGCCTGATCTTCGCCGGGCGGGAGAACCTGCCGATGACCGTCGAGCTCAACAATGTCGTCAACACCACCACCGGGGTGAAGGCCTATGACGTCAACATGGCGGCCACGATCCTGACCGCGCTTGTGCCGCTGATCGTCTATTTCGTCTCCGGCCGCTGGTTCGTCCGCGGCATCGCCGCCGGCGCGGTAAAAGGATAATTCATGGAAGCTTCCGTCAGCGTCCGCGAGTTGGTCATCCGCTATGGCGCGTTCGAGGTCATCAAGACCCTCGATCTCGAGATCGCCAGGGGCGAATTCCTCGTGCTTCTCGGCCCCTCCGGTTGCGGCAAGTCCACGCTGCTCAATGCCATCGCCGGGCTGATCGATATTTCCGACGGCGAAATCTGGATTTCGGGCAGGAACGTGACCTGGAAGGAGCCGAAGGATCGCGGCATCGGCATGGTGTTCCAGTCCTACGCGCTTTACCCGCAGATGTCGGTCGAGAAGAATCTGAGCTTCGGCCTGCGCGTCGCCGGGCATGCGAGGGACGATATCGCCAAGCGCGTCGAGCGGGCCGCCAGGATCCTGCAGATCGAACCGCTCCTGAAGCGGCGGCCGGCGCATCTTTCCGGCGGCCAGCGCCAGCGCGTCGCGATCGGCCGGGCGCTGGTGCGGGATGTCGATGTCTTCCTGTTCGACGAGCCGCTGTCCAACCTCGACGCGAAGCTCAGGGTCGATCTGCGCGTCGAGATCAAGCGCCTGCATCAGAGGCTCGGCAACACCATGATCTATGTCACCCACGACCAGATCGAGGCGCTGACCCTTGCCGATCGCATCGCCGTGATGAAAGGCGGCGTCATTCAGCAGCTCGATGACCCTCACACCATCTACAACCGGCCGAAGAACCTCTTCGTCGCCGGCTTCATCGGCTCGCCGGGCATGAACTTCTTCACCGGCAGGTTGGTCGAGAAGGAAAACGGGATCGCTTTTTCGGGCGAGGGCATCGAGGCGCCGCTTGCCGGGTACGAAGCGGGCGGTGCGCTCGCGCCCGGCCGCGAGGTCGTGCTCGGCGTGCGCCCCGAGCATATCAGGTTCGACGAGCTTGCCTCATCCTATCCCGATCGGTTCGAGGGCGAGGTCGAACTGGAGGAGCCGATGGGGGCCGACAGCCTGGTTTGGCTGAAATTTGGCGAGACGTCGGTTTCCGTCCGCTGCTCCTCCGGCAAGAGATATCGTCCGGGCGACCGCGTACCGTTCGCTTTCGACATGGCGACCGCATCCCTCTTCGACGCCGGGAGCGAAAAGCGCATTTGAAGTTTCGTCCAGTCGTCCAAACACACCCTATGGCTCGTCCGAGCCGCACGAGGAGGCACTCCGATGACCGATTTCTGTTATCAGCTCTACAGTTCGCGCAACCACGGACCCTTGCCCGAAACGCTGAAGATGCTCGCTGACGCCGGCTATGCCGGCGTCGAGGGTTACGGCGGACTCTATGACAGTCTCGACGAGGCCGCACTCATCGCGTTTCGCAAGGAGCTCGATGCCAACCGCCTTGCAATGCCGACCGCGCACTTTGGATTGAATATGCTGGAGGAAGACCCGGCGCGCGTCGTCATCACGGCAAAGGCGCTTCGGATAAAGACGATCTATTGCCCGTTCCTGCCCGCGGAAGCCCGGCCGGACAGCACCGGCGGTTGGGCCGATTTCGGCAGGCGCCTGAACAGAGCGAGCGAGCCGATCCTTGACGCCGGCATCGGTTTCGGCTGGCACAACCACGATTTCGAGTTCAAGCCGCTGCCCGATGGATCGATGCCGATCGAGCATATTTTCGGCGGCGGCCCGAACCTCGAATGGGAAGCGGATGTCGCCTGGGTTGCGCGGGCCGGCGCAGACCCCTTCAAATGGATCGACAATTACGCCGACCGCATCACCGCCGTCCATATCAAGGACATCGCGGCCGAGGACGAAAATGCCGACGAGGATGGCTGGGCCGATGTCGGGTACGGCATCCTGCCATGGAAGGCATTGATGGAACGCCTCGTAACGACGAGCGCCCGTCATTTCATCATGGAGCACGACAAGCCGCGCGATGACGCTCGCTTCGCCCGGCGCTCGATCGAAACTGCAAGCAAATATCGAGGACAGGAATGACCACAGAACTTGGCGTCGGGATCATCGGCTGCGGCAATATCTCGTCCACCTATCTGACTTATGCGCCGCTCTTCAAGGGGATCAGGGTCGTCGCCTGCGCTGATATCGACCCGAAAGCGGCCAAGGCCCAAGCCGAGAAATTCGGCGTCAGGGCAGAAAACGTCAGTGATCTCCTTGCTGACAAGCAGGTTGATATCATAGTCAATTTGACGATCCCGCAGGCCCATTTCCCTGTGACGAAGGCGGCGCTCGAAGCAGGCAAACATGTCTATTCGGAAAAGCCGCTGGTGCTTACGCTCGAGCAGGGAGAGATGTTGCGCGCGCTCGGTAAATCGAAAGGGCTCGCCGTCGGCAGCGCGCCCGATACCTTCCTCGGCGGCGCTCATCAGCATGCGAGAGCCGCCATCGACGAGGGAAAGATCGGCCGCATCGTCGCCGGCACCTGCCATGTGATGAGCCACGGCATGGAGCATTGGCATCCCAATCCCGATTTCTTCTTCAAGGCGGGCGCCGGACCGATCCTCGATATCGGCCCCTACTACATCGCCAATCTGATCAATCTCGTCGGCCCGGTGAAACGCGTCGGCGCGCTCGCCTCCATGGCCGCACCCATCCGCACCATCACCTCCAAGCCGCGCGCCGGCGAAACGATAGAGGTCGAGACGCCGACCAACATCCACGCGCTGCTGGAATTCGAACAGGGGGCGACCGTCACGCTCTCCGCAAGCTGGGATGTCTGGGCGCACCGCCACGCGCCGATGGAGCTTTACGGGACGGAAGGTTCGCTCTTCGTGCCCGATCCGAATTTCTTCGGCGGCAAGGTCGAGATCAGCGAACACGGGGAAAAAATCACGCCGCTCGAGGGGTGGGCGCATCCTTTCGGCATCCCGAACCAGAAGCATGAGAGAGGCATGCTGGCGAATTATCGCACCGCCGGGCTTGCGGATATGGCGCTCGCCATTCTCGAAGGCAATGACCCGCGTTGTTCGCTCGACCGCGCATTGCACGGCATCGACGTCATGACCTCGATCCTGAAATCTGGCGAGGAGCATCGCTTTGTCGAGCTTTCCACGACCTGCACACGACCGGCGGCACTCGGCATAGCGGAGGCTCGCGCGCTTCTCAGGGAATGAGTTCCGGCTGGAGGCCGGGCCCAGACGCATCTTGTTTCATCGAACGGCGATAGGTCGTGCTTCGGTGAGGAAGGCTGTGACGACGGACGGCAGGGTTGCCGAGTTTGGCGCGTAGATGCCGCAATGGGAGATCAGGGTCCGCCTGTCGGTATGGGGACCGCGATAGCGCCAGATCGTCCGCGTGGCGTAGGGCAAATTGTCGTTGCGCCATGATACGCCCATCGTCAAACCTCTCAGATACTGCCTCTGATGGACCTCGAACGGCATGAGAATGGTCTGTCCGAAAGTCGGCGAGGTCCCGCGCGTCAATTCGGTCAGGAAGATGCGCTGGCGCCGGAAGGCTGCAAGCCCGACATAGCGCGAGCGCTGCGTGATGCCGCTTTCCACATCGTCCATGCGCTCCAGGGACGTGACCAGCACCTTGCCGTCTTTCTCCCTGAAATGCGCGCAGGAACAAACAATCCTGTCAGGCCAGGAAGGCGATACGTGCCAGGTCTGGTAAAAGCCGAGATAGGGTCGCAGCGCCTCGAAATCGCCCGGAAAGGCATCGTCCAGTGGACCCTCGTCCGGAACGGGCTGGCGCCGCACGCTCAATCTCTGGCTGAAGATATTTTTCGGCTGGTCGAAATCGTCCGGGTCCAGACCGAAGGCGGCGGCAATCCTCAAGCGGTTATGCGCGGACGGCAGCGCCCCGGCATTGATGTAGCGGTTGAATTGCTGCCTGTTGATGCCGATGGCCCGGCACAGTTCGGAGATGGAGTATCTCGTGCTGCAGGCGAGCCTGAGATTGTCGCTGAAATGGGCGGAGAGTTTGGCCATCAGTGTAGCGTAAACCCGCTTAAACGCGCGTCAAGCAGCGAAATTGCGTCGTCGCGCGCCGCGCTCATTATCCGGATATGCGAGAACGAGGAGGATTCATGAGCGATCTTGACGGGACACATAACCTTTCACGACGCGGTTTTCTGCAGGGAAGCGCGCTTTTCGGTCTTTCGGCCGCTGTCTCGGTCGGGGCTGGCACGCTCGCCTCGCCGGCCCGTGCCGATACGCCCGTGCGCGGCGGGGATTTGCGTCTCGGGCTTGATGGCGGGGCCACCGCCGACACGCTCGATCCGGCGCTCGCATCGGCCAGCGTCGCCTTCGTCGTCGCCTGTTCCTGGGGCGACACGCTGGTCGAATCCGATCCCAAGACGGGCGAAGCGCTGCCGTCTCTGGCGGAATCCTGGTCGCCTTCCGCTGACGCCAAAATGTGGACCTTCAAGATCCGCAAGGGCGTGACCTTCCATGACGGAACGCCGCTCAAGGCTTCCGACGCGGCGGCGACGCTTCGCCGCCATGCCGGCAAAGGCTCGCAATCCGGCGCGCTCGGCCTCCTGTCGGGGATCGAAAAGATCGAAGAGCGTGGCGACGACATGGTCATCACGCTGTCGGAAGGCAATGCCGACCTGCCTCTCGTGCTCACGGATTACCACCTCCAGATCCAGCCGGGCGGCGGCGTGAAGAACCCCAACGCCGCGATCGGAACCGGCCCCTACAAGCTGGTCACGTTCCAGCCGGGCCTCCGTGTCGTCCTCGAAAAAAACAAGCATGACTGGCGCCAGGACCGAGGCCATGTCGACAGCGTCCATATCACGGTCATGAACGATCTGACGGCGCGCATCAGCGCGCTCCAGTCCGGGCAGGTGGATTTCATCAACACGATCGACCCGAAAGTCGTGGCGCTCCTGAAGCGGCTTCCGAGCGTCGAAATCCTGCGTACGTCCGGCAAGGGCTTCTATTCCTTCCTGATGCATTGCGACACGCCGCCTTTCGACAATAACGATCTGCGCATGGCGCTCAAGCTTGCCATCGACCGCGAGGCCATTCTCAAGCAGGTGGTGGGCGGCTATGGCACGCTCGGCAACGATTATCCGGTCAACAGCAACTACGCGCTCGCCCCGACCGATATTCCGCAGCGCGCCTATGACCCCGAGAAGGCGGCGTCTTACTACAAGAAGTCCGGCCATGACGGACCGATCCTGCTCAGGACATCCGACGCGGCCTTCCCCGGCGCGGTCGAGGCGGCGCAGCTTTTCCAGCAGAGCGCGGCCAAGGCCGGCATAAAGATCGACGTGAAGCGCGAGCCGAGCGACGGCTACTGGACCGAGGTGTGGAACGTCAAGCCGTTCTGCGCCTCCTATTGGGGCGGGCGGCCAACGCAGGATGCGCGCTATTCCACTTCCTATGTCTCCGACGCGAAATGGAACGATACGCGTTTCAAGCACCCCGAATTCGACAAGATGGCGGCGGAGGCCCGCGCCGAGCTAAACCCCGACAAGCGCCGCAAGCTCTACCGCCAGATGGCGCTCATGGTGCGCGATGAAGGCGGCCTGATCCTGCCGGTGTTCAACGATTACCTCAACGCCTCTTCCAAGCATATGAAGGGGTACGTCAACGACATCGGCAACGATCTGTCGAATGGCCGTATCTGCAGCCGTGTCTGGCTGCAGGCCTGAGCCGGTCAGTTCCGTTTTTTCCTTGGCTGACGTGCCGCGGCTACTCTACCGCGCACGCGATATTTACGGTCGATTCCATGACGAACAGAAATTTCCATGTCATCGAGAACGAATGGATCGTCCTGAAGGACGGTACCCGACTCGCCGCGCGTATCTGGATGCCGGATGGCGCCGGACCGGGCGCACCGGCTCCGGCCGTTCTCGAATTCCTGCCTTACCGCAAGCGTAACGGTACGGCGCCGCGTGATGAATCGACCTATCCGGTCTTCGCCGCCGCAGGCATCGCCGGGGTGCGCGTCGACATTCGCGGCAGCGGCGAATCCGACGGCGTGATCGACGGGGAATACACGCCGCGCGAGCTTTCCGACGCGGTCGAGGTGATCGAGTGGATCACGGCTCAAGCCTGGTCGAACGGCAATGTCGGCATGATGGGCATTTCCTGGGGCGGCTTCAACTGCCTGCAGGTCGCCGCGCTGAAGCCGCCGGCGCTGAAGGCGGTGATCTCCATCGCCTCCACGGTCGATCGCTACAATGACGACATCCACTACAAGAACGGCGCGCATCTGTCGGCGCAGATGTCCTGGGCGGCGACAATGGCGGCCTATCAATCGCGCCCGCCGGATCCCGAAATTGTGGGCGAGCGCTGGCGAGCCATGTGGCTGGAGCGGCTGGAGCAGGAGCCCTTCTTCATGCAGGAATGGCTTTCGCACCAGCGGCGCGATGCCTTCTGGCGACACGGCTCGATCTGCGAGGATTTCGACGCCTTTCCGATACCTGCCCTGGTGATCGCCGGCTGGGCCGACGGCTATCGCAACACGCCGCTGAACGCGGTTGCGGGCATGCCCGACCGGGCATGGGCGCTGGTCGGTCCTTGGGTGCACAAATATCCGCATTTCGCTTACCCGAAGCCGCGCGCGGATTTCCACGCAGAGGCGATCGCATGGTGGCGGCGCTGGCTCCGCGGAGAAAAAAACGGCGCGGAAGAGACGCCGCATGTGCGCGCCTATATCCTCGACGGCCCCCGGCCGGCACTCTGGCGCGAGGCGGATCCCGGCTACTGGATCGCCAAGGACAGGTGGGACACGCCGCAGCCTCTCACCCTCGCTGTCGGCGCCTCGGACCGGCTCGAACATGATCCTGCGGGGCGGGCCACCGGTCGTGCGCTGCTGCGCTCGCCGCTCGACACCGGCACGGCTGCCGGCGAGTTCTTCACGCTGAAACCGGATTCGGAGATGGCGGGCGACCAGCGCGGCGACGACGCCGGATCCCTGGTCTTCGACAGCGCTGCCCTTGTGGACGATTGCGTCATTCTCGGCCGACCGGTTGTGAAACTGACGCTTTCCAGCGATGCGCCGCTGGCGAATCTTGCCGCGCGACTTGTCGACGTGCATCCGGACGGTACGGCGACGCGCGTCGCTTATGGCGTCCTCAATCTCGCGCATCGCAATGGAAACGCGGAGCCTCAGCCTTTGCAGCCGGGCGAGCCGGTCGAGGTGGAGTTGGTGCTCGACGCCTGCGGCTATCGCTTCCAGCCGGCGCATCGCATCCGCCTGTCGCTCTCCAGCGGCTATTGGCCGATCATCCTGCCGCCGCCCTTCGACGCCACCTTGGACGTCGAGCTTGCCACGGTGGAACTTGAGCTTCCGCTTCTCGGGTGCCATCGCCGGATCGACGTACCCGTACCGTCCGATCCTGATCCGCTGCCGAAATACGAAACCCTCGTGGAAGGATCATCCGGCCGCTTCGTCGAGCGCGACCTGCGCGACGGCGTCACATGTTACAGGCTAAGCGAGGACACCGGACTCAACCGGCATCCCGGCAACGGACTTGCCACACGCGATATCCGCGAGGAGGCCTGGTCGATCGCGCTTGATGATCCTCTGTCGATGACGGCAAGCATAGGTTGGACCTGCATGGCTGAACGCGAGGGATGGCAAACCCGCACACACACCGTCTCGACATTTTCATGCACAGCAACCGAATGGGCGATCTCGGAGCGGATCGAGGCATTCCACGACGATGATCTCGTGTTCGAGCGCGAGCGGAAGGCGCGCATTCCTCGCGACCATATGTGAAGGGGCCCAACATGCCTTCTATTGGAATGGCCGGTTCTAAGAATTGTCGTGAGTGGCCAATTCCTTCTTTCGGCATGCCACCTCGGGATGGTCTGCGTCCGTGCGATATTGGATCGATGCGCCGCCCGGCGCACCCCATCCCGTGACGCCCGGGCCAAAAAACTCCGCATTGATGGAGAGGAATTTCTGTTCATGCCCGGGCAGATCGTCTTCCGACCAGATCGCGTCGACCGGGCACACCGAAAGGCAGAGCCCGCAGGAAATGCACTCCTCCGGCTGGATATACATCATCCGGCCGCCCTCGTAGATGCATTCCACGGGACAGACGTCCTGGCAGGCGCCGTCCTTCACGTCGATGCAGGTCGAGGCGATCACATAGACCATCGCGTTGCCCTCAGCGCCCCGTCCATTTCGGGGCGCGTTTCTCCCTGAAGGCGGCGACGCCTTCGTTCTGGTCTTCCGACTTCAGCGCCTCGACCAGTTCAGGCAGTCTCAGCATCTGCGCTTCCTTGGGGGACAATCCCTCGCCAGCCCTGACCATGGCCTTGACTGCGCGCACCGAAAGCGGGGCGCAGGCAAGGATGTCGTTCACCCAGCGGTTCACCGCCTCGTCGAGCGCGGCGGGCGCGGCGACCTCGTTGACGAGGCCGAGGCGGAAGGCTTCCGCCGCACCCACGCGCCGGCCGGTCAGCAGCATGCCCATGGCCTGGACATGCGGGATGCGGCGGGCAAGCAGGGCGATGCCGCCGTCAAGCGCAAGGCGGCCGACGCGCGGCTCCGGCAGGCCGAAGGTCGCCTTCTCCGACGCGATGACGATGTCGCAGCCGAGCACCATCTCCATGCCGCCGCCGAGCGCATGGCCGTTGACGCGGGCGATGACGGGCACGTTCAGCGTATCGCGCAGCGCGATGCCGCCAAAGCCGCCGGGACGCGGAGCGGCCCAATATTCCAGGCCGCTCATGCCCGAGCTTCCCTTCATGTCGGCCCCCGTGCAGAAGGCCCTGTCTCCAGCGCCGGTCAGCACCACCACGCGGACGTCGCGGTTTTTCTCGATCTCTTCCCAGATGCTGATCAGTTCGGCCTGGGTCGCGAGATCGACAGCGTTCAGCACGTCAGGGCGATCGATGGTGACGCGCGCGACGTGATCCTCGACGGAGAAAAGCACGCTCATGCCGCTTCTCCCCGCCTTTCGCCGGCAAGCGCGCCGGTATCGATCAGGCGGTCGATCTCAGTTGCCGAATAGCCCGCTTCCTCCAGTATGGCGCGCCCGTCACCGCCGAGTTCCGGCGGCGAATACCGCACCTTGAACGCGCTGTCGTCCATGGTCAGCGGCGACCCCAGGAGCGGGATGCCGCCATCGAGCTCGATGATCGAGCCGTTCACCTTCGTCTGGCCGTGATCGAGCGCCTGCGGCAGGGTCAGCACCGGTGCGCACAGTAGATCCTGTTCCTCCAGCCGGGCGAGCCAATATTCGGTCGTGTTCGTGGCGAAGCGTTCGCGGAAGAGTTTTTGCAGTTCCGGCTTGTGTGCGACCTTGTCGGCGAAACTCGCGAAGCGCGGCTCCTGCGACAGGTCCGGCAGGCCGAGTGCCTTGCAGATATCCTGCAGCGGATTCGCCTTGAAGGCGCCGACGAGAACCACCGCGCCGTCGGTCGTCTCGAACACGCCGGTCAGCGGGAAGGCGCCCCAATTCAAATCCTTCTGGCGCTGCAACCACATCGCCGCTTCCTGGATCTGCATGGCAAGCATGGACTCGAAGAGCGAGACGGAAACCGACTGGCCGCGACCGGTCTTCTCCCGCTGCATCAGCGCCAGCAGGATCGCCTGCACAAGATGCATGCCGGCCGTGTAATCGCAAAGCGCGGTGGAATAGAGCGCGGTCGGGAGGCTGGGATCGGCCTTGCGCATCATCACGCCGGAGAGCGCTTGCGCAAGAATGTCCTGTCCGCCCTTGTGCGACAGCGGCCCCTTCGAGCCGAAGCCCGAGCCGAAGGCGGAGATGATGCGCGGATTGATCTCCGCCAGCCTCTCATGGCCGAAGCCCATGCGCTCCATGACGCCGGCACGGAAATTGTTGACCACCACGTCGGCTGTCTTCACCAGTTCGTAAATGACCGCCTTGGCGTCGTCCTTGCGCATGTCGAGGGCGATGGAACGCTTGTTGCGGTTCAGGCTGCGGAAGACGGGATTGTTCTGGCCGTCCGGATCGTCGGCGATCGAATTGCGGGAAAGGTCGCCGGCGCCCGGCCGCTCGATCTTGATGACGTCGGCGCCATAGTCGGCAAGCACCTGCGTACAGCATGGCCCGAGCATCACCTGCGTGAAGTCGATGATTTTGATGCCTGAAAGCGGCTGCGTATCGGAAGATGTCATTTTGCGTTCCTGTGTCCTGTCTCGCGTCTCAAATCGCCTGCGTCGCCGCGATCCGGGCCGGATGAGGGGCGGGGTCAACTTTCACGCGCCGGCGCTACCCCTCATCTGCCTGCCGGCATCTTCTCCCCGCAAGCGGGAAGAAGACCCCTGTCATCCTACTCCGCCGCAGCCATCTCGACCGTCGCGTTGGCGGCCGGCCGGTCGCCCGGATCGGCGCCCTGGGCCCGCAGCACATCCTGCACCTTGCGCACATCGACCTTGTCGACGGTGACGCCGGCCTGGAGCGAAAGCGCCGCGGCGACGCCCGTCGCCTCGCCCATCGCCATGCAGGGCGGGATCTCGCGCGAAATACGCTGCGCGGCGGCGGTCGAGGAATAGTGCCGCCCGGCGACGAGCAATTGCGAGACGCCCTTAGGCAGCAAGGTGCGGTAGGGATAGTAGTAGTCGCGGCCTCGCGCCACGCTGTCCGGAAAATGCCGGCGCGCCGTCACGTCTTCCTTGGTCAGCACATATTCGCCTTCGAGCAGGCGCGACTGGCGCACGCCGATCTGCGGCGCGACGTCGACGACGAAGGCATTTTGGAAGCCCGGCATCTTGGCGCGGATAAACGAAACAAGTTCGGCGATGCGCTCGCGGCCCTTGAAATCCGCATTGGTCAGATGTTCGACCGAGAGACCGTCGAAGCCGGCCATATGCGGGCAGTTGCACCAGACGATGCCGGGCAGCGGCGTCTTCAGCCACCAGCGCTCCCACGAGCCGCCCATGATGCGCTTCGCCTCGCGGTCGAGCACGGCGAAGGCTTCGGGGTCCTCATATTCGAAGCGCTCGGCCTCTACGGTATCGACGCCACCGAGGCGGAAGACGGTCGTGACGATGAACGAGCCGTTGGTGTGCGGCGACCCTGCCGCCGCCGCGACGTCGAGATCACCGGTGGCGTCGACCACGACCTTGCCGAGAACCGCCTGCCTTCCGCTCTTGGTCTCGCAAATGACGCCCTTGATCGTGCCATTCTCGACGATCGCCTTCGAGAACCAGGAATGCAGCCGCAGCGTTACGCCCGCTTCGGCCACCATTTGGTTGGCGGCGCGCTTGAAGCCGTCGGGATCGAAGGCGGATGCATAGCAGATCGGCTGCGGCTTCTGGTGCGAATGGAAATTATAGACGCCCCAGCGCGCCCATTGCCGGAACTTGACGTTGTCGGAAATCCAGTCGCTTTCCGGCGGGGTGACGCACAGGCCCATGCGGGTCATGCGGTCGATGATCTCGCTGCAGAGACCCCGCACGGTCACTTCCGGGCCGTCGCACATATCGTCGAGCACAAGGACCATGCCGCCGGAGGCGAGGCCGCCGAGATAGGGATAGCGTTCGAGAAGCGTCACCGAGAGCCCATTGCGCGCCCCCGCCACCGCCGCCGAAATACCGGCCGGCCCGCCGCCGACCACCACGAGATCGGAACTGGCGACGACGGGTACCTGGCCTTCCGGCTCGGTCACGAAATCAGGAATTGTCATAAAGGCCTCCGTCAGGAAAAGCGTGAATTGGGTTCAGATCGTCTCGGCGACGTTCCATTTGAGGCTCATACGCTCCGCCCAGGAAATGATTCCGAAGAAAAAGGCCGAGAAGCAGGAGCCGACGACGATGGTCGCGTAGAGAAGCGGCGAGTCGAAATTGTAGGTCGCCTGGATGATGAGTGCGCCAATGCCGGTCGTGGAGCCAATCCACTCGCCGACGATGGCGCCGATCACCGAGGTCGCGGCCGCGATCTTCAACGCCGAGAAGAGATAGGGCAGCGAATTCTTGAACCTCAGCTTGAAAAAGATCTCCGTCGGCGAAGCGGAGAGGATGCGCATCAGTTCCATGTGCTGCGGGTTCACATTGCGCAGGCCGCGCGTCATGTTCACCAGCGTCGGGAAGAAACAGATCATCGCGGCGATGGCAATCTTCGCGGACATGCCGTTGCCGAGGAGCAGGACGAGGATCGGGGCGTAGGCCATGACCGGGATGGTGTGGACCATCACAGCGACGGGAAAGAATGCTTCTTCGACCGTCCGCTGATAAACGAAGCTGGTGGCGATCAGAACGGCAGCGATGTTGCCGAGCAGGAAGCCCGAGATCGCCTCGATGGCGGTCGGGCCGAGATTGGTCATCAGCAGTCCGAATTTCTCCACGAGTTTCACTGCGACCGCGGTCGGAGCGGGAGCGATATAGGGCTTGATGTCGAAGAAATGGACCGAGAGTTCCCAGATGATCAGGATCGCGGCGGTGGCGATGACCGGCAGCAGGCGCCGACGCCAGGCGAGATAGCGGCGCGTGGCCTCGAAACGGGCCTGAGCGGCATCATCGTCGCTGAAGGCTTCGGGGACGGGCGCGGCTTCGATAGTGGAGGCGGACATTAGCAGGTCTCCAGCACACGGCGCAGATGCGCGGCGAGTTCGATGAATTCCAGGCTTTCGCGCTGTTCGATGCGGCGCGGGCTCGGCAGCGGCACGGGCACGGTTTCGCGCACACGGCCGGGACGCGCGGCGAGCAGAAGCACCTTCTGGCCGAGGAACGCGGCTTCGTAGATGGAATGCGTGACGAAGAGGATGGTGGTTCCCGTCTCTTCCCAAATGCTCAGAAGTTCCTCGTTCAGCCGGTCGCGCGTGATTTCGTCGAGCGCGCCGAAAGGCTCGTCCATGAGGAGCAGCCTGGGGTCGTTGACCAATGCGCGGGCGATCGAAACACGCTGGCGCATGCCGCCCGACAATTCGTGGGGCAGCGCGTTTTCCCATCCGGAAAGCCCGACCAGTTCGAGCAGTTCCTTCGGCGTGCGCCGGCCAGGCCGGCTGTTTTTGCCGCCCACCTCGAGTGGCAGCGCGACATTCTCCAGCGCGGTCCGCCAGGGCAGCAAGGCGGCGTCCTGGAAGACGAAGCCGATATCGCGGCGGGCGCGGGCGGCGGAGGCTTCGCCGCCCAGTATCCTGACCGAACCCGAAGTCGGTCGGATGAGATCGGAGACGACCCTGAGCAATGTGGATTTGCCGCAGCCGGACGGGCCGAGCAGGGTCAGGAAGCCGCCATCCGGCACGCTGAGATCGATATTCTCGAGCGCGGTGACGCTGCCGCGCTCGGTGGTGAAGCGCACCGTGACGCGCGAGAGTTCGACGGCAGCCGCTGTGGCGGCCGATTTCCGGCTGTTTTGTTCCAGAACAGCGGCTTCCATCGTCGGTTTCCTCCTCAGCCGATCTTCGGTCGCGAATCTTTGGTCATGTCGAGGATCGCCGTCGTCGCGACGCTGTCGAGTTTCGGCGCTCCGGCGGAAAACTGCTTGAGGTCGGCATAGGTATCGATCTGGTGCTGCCAGACCGCCATGTCGAAACTCGCCCAGCCATGCTCCTTGGTACGCTCCGTGAATTCATAGGAGAGCATGATCGGCTCCGCCTCCAATTCGTCTTTCTTCACGAGGTTCGGATATTCCTGGACGAGAAGGTCGACGGCTTTTTCCGGATTCGCCTTGCAGTAGGCCCAGCCCTTGCCGGCGGCGCGCAGGAAAGCGGCCATCAGTTCGGCCTTGTTCTTCAGCGTGTCCTGCGTGGCGTAGTAGGGCAGGCCGTAGAGCTGGATGCCTTCGTCCCACAGCGGCATGGAAACATAGTTCGGTCCGAGCACCTTGAGCGCGGTGGTATTGGTCGCCCAACCGGTGATGGCGTCCACCTGGCCGGAAACCAGCGGCGTCATATCGGAGCCGACGATGACTTTTTCGACCTTGTCCTCGGGGATGTTGTGCTTCTTCAGGAGCGCGGTCAGCAGGATCTGGCCGGTCGCCTGTATGCCGATCTTCTTGCCGATCATGTCTTCGGGCTTGCGGATCGGGTCTTTCGGCAGCGAGAAGAAGGCATAGGGGTGCTTCTGCGCCCCGATCGCAAAGCAGGTGACGGGGATGCCGTGAGAAGCCGCCAGCATCAGGGACGGGCTGGAGGAGACCTGACCGACCTCGTAGCGGCCCGACGCGACGATCGCCACGCCGTCGATGGCCGGACCGCCCGGCTGGATCTTGAAGTCGATCTTTTCCGCCTCGAAATAACCGAGGCGCTTGGCCGCGACCTCGCCGATCTGGTTGCCGCCGGCGATCCAACCGAGCTGCATGTTGACCGGCTGCGTGCCGCCCGCCGCCATGCCGCGGCTGGTGACGATCGTCGGCAGGGCGAGCGCGCCCGCCAGTCCTGCGCCGGCCTTCAACATATGGCGACGTGAAATCCGTGTCGTGCTCATCATATTCCTCCCAAATGGCGCGAGGCGTTTCGCCTCGTCTTCAGCCTTCCTCAAGGCGCGCTCCGGTAGCCAAGGCGTCCCACGGCGCTCAGCCGGGCACGGGCATCTTCTTTCGCGAAGCCAAATTACTTTAGTGATAGCCAAGTGCTGTCGGGAAGCATAAAGATTCGACAGAGGTGATGCTGAAAAGGCATCACTTGGGTGTGTCGCTCGACGTAAGACCGGTTTCGGGTCGCGACATGACGTGCTTGACGGGAGGATCCCCCATGCATGCCGCTGTTTTGCGCTACATAGACCAGGTCGCCCGGATGGGCTCGATCCGCCGCGCCGCGAGCGCCCTTCACGTCGCTTCCTCCGCGGTGAACCGGCAGATCCTCAAGCTCGAGGCCGACCTCGGCACGCCGCTGTTCGAGCGCGTCGGCAATGGCGTGCGGCCGACGATCGCGGGTGAATATGTCATCCGCCACGCGCGCGACACATTGGCCAAGTGGCAGAGCACCTGTCTCGAAATCTCCGCGCTTTCGGGTGACATCCACGGCGAGGTGCGGGTCGTGACCATCCCCTCGCCTATCGTCCGCCTCATGCCGCGCGCTGTCGCCAAGACCTCACGTCGGCATCCGCACATCTCCTACCGGATCATCGACGCCAGCCCGAACGAACATGCGGAGGAGATGCGCGCCGAGCGGCCGGACATCGCGGTCCTGTTCATCGACCGGCGCTATCGCGGTTATCAGGTCATGGCGCGGATTCGCATGCGGCTTGGCGCCGTCATGAAGCCCGAACATCCGCTAGCGAAGCGGCGGGAGCTGACATTGACGGAATGTGCCGCTTATCCTGTCGTCATGCTCAACGATCCGTGGATCCTCAACGCCACCGCGGAGGCGGAATTCACCCATAGCGGCGCGCAATTCAAGGCGCTTGTCGTTACCAATTCGCTCGCCATGACCAAGGAGAGCATTCATGCGGGACTGGGCATAGGCTTCTTCACGCCGCTCGGCTTCGTCGATGAGTTGAAGGCGGGCGATTTCGTTCACGTGCCGCTCGCCGAGCCGGACCTTTCCGCCAGCGAGATCGGCCTGCTCATTCATCGCGACCGCCAGTCCTATCCGGCGGTCCAGGCGCTGAGCGCCAATCTGATCACCGAGTTCGCCAACCTGGAGAAGGACCTCGGGACAATCGCTTCGAGCGACGAAATCGTCGGATAAATTTGCCGCGACTGCATGACCGGCATCACCCTATCCGACCCTGCGCGTCGATCCACGCGCCACGATTTCGAAGCCCATATCGACGATGGTCTGCTCAACAGGCTTTCCCGCTATGCGGTCGAGCAGCAGTTCCGCCGCCGTGGCTCCGATCGCCTGGCGCGGCAGGCGGACCGTCGTCAAAGCCGGCTGGACGAAGGCCGCAAGATCGATGTCGTCGAAACCCGCAATGCCGAAATCCTCGGGAACGCGCACGCCGCGCCTCTGGCATTCGAAAAGCGCCCCCGCGGCGACGAGATCGCCGCCGCAGAACACCGCTTCGGTGTCCGGCCGGCGCTCAAGCAGCTCGCCGAGCGCTCTTGCCGCGCTGGCGAGATCCATCGGCACCTCCGCGATCAGCGCCGGATCGGCATCGAGGCCGAACGCCTCCACGCCACGCCGGAAGCCGGCGATACGCCCCAATTGCCGTTCGTTGTTCGTCTGCGGCAGGCTGAAGAAGGCGATCCGGCGATAGCCGCATTCGGCAAGATGCCGCACCATGGCGAAAGAGGCGTCGACGTTCGAGAACCCCACCGCCATATCGATCGGCTCGCCTTCGAGGCTGGCGATCTCCACGACGGGCACGTCGCCTTCCCTGAGCAGGCGGCGCACGCGTTCCGTATGCGTCGTGCCGGTGAGATAGATGCCGTCGGCGCGATGGGAAAGGAACTCGACGACCAGGCTTTCCTCCTCCTCCACCGTGAAGTTGGAACCGCCAAGCAGCAATTGATAGCCGCGACTCCGGAGCACCCGCGCCATCCCGTCGGTGAACTCGGTCGCGACCGAACTCTGGAAGGTCGGGATGATCGCGCCGATCAGGCGTGTCTGGTTCGACGACAGGCTGCCGGCAACGCGGTTCGGTATATACCCCACGGCCGCGATCGCTTCCATGATGCGCTGCCGCGTCGCCGGCGCGACCGATTCGGGAAGGCTCAAGGCACGGGAAACCGTGATCGGCGCGACCGCGGCAAGACGCGCGACCTCTCGAACTCCAATCCGCCTCGTCTGGCGGTTACTGTTTCGCTTGTCCCCTGACATTTGAGAATCGGGTTCTACCACATCGCCTTGACTCGACAATATGATACCGGTACCATAATGGCAACAATGACGACGTTTCGGGGAGGAATTCGTCAGGTGAAAGCGGATGCTTTCAGCGGAAGGAGGATGCCGGCGCGGCCGCAAGCCGATCGCTCCGGCGCACTGGCCGCCCGCTTCCGGAGCCGCATTGCGGACATCGCCGTCTATCTTCGCACGATGATCATCTTCCTGCTCGTCTGGCAGGGTGCATCCATGTGGATCGGCAATCCGATCCTCCTGCCGACGCCTATCGACGTGGCCAAAAGCTTTGCCGAACTGGCCGGCAGCGGCGAATTGATCGACAATACCCTCGCAAGCCTGTGGCGACTGGTGCTGAGCTTCGTACTCGCGGCCGCCGTCGCCATTCCCCTCGGCTTCGCGATGGGACTGAACCGGGTCGTCTTCGATATGATCGACCCGACGGTCGAGTTGCTGCGGCCGATTTCCGGCATCGCCTGGATACCGCTCGGCCTGTTCATCCTCGGCATCGGCGATGCGCTGCCGACGGCGATCATGTTCTACGGCGCGTTCTTTCCGCTGCTCATCAACACGATCACCTCGGTCCGATCGGTCGATCGCAGCTATGTGAACGCGGCGCGGACGCTGGGGGTCGGCGAAGCCACGGTGTTGCGCCAGGTGATCGTTCCGGCGGCCCTGCCCGGCATTCTGGTCGGAGCGCGCCTCGCGGCCGGAGCGGGCTGGATGTCGATGGTGGCGGCAGAACTGATCGGCGCGCCTTCCGGCCTCGGCTTCGCCGTCGAATGGTATCGCGAACTGCTGATGACGCCGAAGGTACTCGCCTTCATCGTCCTCATCGGCCTGATGGGCTACCTGTTCGACCGCCTCCTCCGCGCCGTTCAGCGTAGCCTCACCGGCTGGGCGGAACCGAGGGGCGCGTGATGTCCAGAGTGACGGGCTCTCCCTTTATCCGCGCCGCGGTCCTGCCGGTCACGCTTCTGGTCGTCTGGCAGTTGACGGTGATGCTTCACACGCCGTCGCCCCGCACGCCGCTGCCGACGCACGTCGTCGAAGAGGCCTGGAAGCTCATAGGGTCAGGCGATTTGCCGCTTGCCCTGCTGCAAAGCTTCTGGCGCGTCCTTGCCGGCTTCGCCTGGGCGGCGGCCTTCGGCCTGATCTTCGGCGCCCTCATGGGAACCTACCGCGCCATCGATCGCTCGCTCGATCCTCTGATCGAGAGCTTCCGTTCCATCGCGCCGATCGCGCTTCTGCCGCTCGCCATCCTCTGGTTCGGGACCGGCACGCCTGCCGCCGCCTTCATCGTCGGCTATGCCGCCTTCTTCCCGATGATCGTCAACACGATCCATGGCGTGAAGAGCGTCGATCCGCAACTGATACGCGCGGCGCGCACGCTCGGCGTCGGGCGCTTCACCATATTGCGAACGGTGGTGCTGCCGGGCGCCCTTCCCTACATCTTCGTCGGCGCCCGCCTGGCGCTCGGCGTCGCCTGGACGTCGATCATCGCCGCGGAACTCGCCGTCGGGGCCAAGGCCGGCGGCGGCTCGACGGGCGGCATCGGCCAGATGATGTTCGTCTTCTATGCCTACAGCGTCGATCTGAACGGCATCATCGTCTGCATGATTTCCGTCGGTCTCGTCGCCCTCGTCATCGACCGGGGCCTGCGCCGGCTCGAAAACTGGATGCTGCCATGGAAACGCTGACACCAGCGCCGCAACCGAAACTCAGTCTGCGCGACGTCGGCAAGGAATTCGTGCTGCCGAGGACGGGAGAACGTACCGTCGCGCTGGAGTCCGTCGATCTCGACGTCGCGCCGGGTGAATTCCTTTGTATCGTCGGTCCCTCCGGCTGCGGCAAGACCACCATTTTGAACATGATCGCCGGACTGACGCAGCCCACATCCGGCGCGATCACCATCGACGGCAAGGCGATCGACGGCCCCGGCGCGGAACGCGGCGTCGTGTTCCAGGACTACGCCCTCTTCCCCTGGAAAACGGTGCGCGAGAACATCGAATTCGGGCCGCGCTACCGCATCGGTTCGACGATGACGCGGCAGGAACGCGGCGAACGCGTGCGGCAACTCATCGATCTCGTGGCGCTGAACGGGGCGGAAAACAAATATCCCTATGAGCTTTCCGGCGGGATGCGCCAGCGCTGCGCCTTCGCCCGCGCGCTCGCGAACGAGCCCGACGTGCTCCTGATGGACGAGCCTTTCGCCGCTCTCGATGCCCAGACGCGCGTCATCCTGCAGGAGGAATTGCTGCGCATCTGGGGCGAGGAGGACGCCGAAGCAGGCCGGCGGACGGTGGTGTTCATCACCCATGGCATCGACGAAGCCGTGTTCCTGGCCGACAGGATCGTGGTGATGAGCAGCCATCCCGGCCGCATCACCGAGATCAAGAGCGTCGAGCTTCCGCGCCCCCGCAAGCCGGAAATCCGCGCCAGCGCCGCCTTCCAGGAACTCGTCGAGGAGATCTGGCAGCTCATACGCCACGAGGCCTACGCCGCCACGATCAGAGCATGAAACAGCCCGCAGAGGCTCAAAATGGAGGAGACGAAATGAAAGATATCGACAAGCAAGGCATGACAAGGCGGAAACTGCTCATCGCCGGCGCGGCCGGCATCGGCGCCGCGGCGCTTTCCCGTCCGTCGATCGTGCGCGCGGCGGAGGAAGCGTCAGTGTCGGTCGGCCGCCAGCCCTGGGCGGCGGCGAACTCGCCGATCACCGAATATATGATGCAGCAAAAGCTCTTCGAGAAGCACGCGGCCAAGCAAGGCTATCAGCTCAAGGTCGACTGGCGTGATTATCCGTCGGCCATGCCGCAGGTCGAGGCCTTCGTCAGCAACAATCTCGATCTCGGCATGTGGGGCAATACGCCCATCATCCGCGGCATCGCCGCCAAGCAGCCCTGGAGCATCCTCAATGTCGGCGAAGGGCATATGCGCTTCGTCCTCGCCACACGCCCCGACAGCGGCATCCGTAACGTCCAGGACCTGAAGGGCAAGACTGTCGGCGCCCTGCTCGGCGGCGACCCCTACAACGCTCTTTCCCAGATTCTGCTTTACCAGCTCGGTTCCGGCGATCCGAAGGCCAACGGCATCAGGATCGTCAACACCCCGACGCAGGCGCAAGCCGCCACGGTGCCGACCGGCATGGACGCGTCCGTCGTCATCTATCCGGCCTTCCTGAAGGCTCAGAAGCAGGCCGGCATCGTCGGTATCGTCAATTCCTACGGCTACACCGAGGACTACTACAAGGGGCCGGAAGGCGAAGGCGCCGGCATCATGCTGCCGTCGGTAAAGAAGTCGCCATTCTATCCCGACGGCTTTTATCTCCATCGTTCCATGTGGATGGCGCAGAACAAGCTCCTGGAGAAAACGCCGAAGCTCGCCATCGCCTTCATGAGCGCGCAGCAGCAGGCGGTCGAGGCGCTTTGCAAGATGGATCCCGGCGGCGTTTCCCAACTCGTCAAGAAATACTGGGAATTGCCGCCGGATCTCGGCGCGAAGGTCTGGAAGGACGACGTGCTCTACGCCCGCAAATGGGTCTGGTCCACGCGTGGCGACATCAGCGCCGTCGTGGCGACCTCGAAATTCATGGTCGCCGGCGGCCTCATCCCGCAGCCGACGACATGGCCGCAGGTGACGGAAGCCATTTCGAAAGGCGCGCCGCTGATGGAAAAGGCCTACGAAGCGAGCGGCAAGGTGCCGGATCAATCCGCCTTTACGGCAAAGAACGTCGCCGATCTGCGCGGCCTGCCGGTCTGGCAGTATTCGCAATGGCCGCAGGAAAAGTGAACACAAGGAAAAGCCAGCACAGGAAGGAAAAGGCGGCGAGATGAAGACTGTCGGTTTTATCGGTCTGGGCACGATGGGCGGCCCGATGGCGCTGAACGTGCTCCGGAAGGGTTATGCCGTGAAAGGCTTCGACCTCAGTTCCGACGCGCTGCAAAAGCTGAAGGAAGCCGGCGGCGCCACCGCCGGTTCTCCGAAGGAAGCCGCGCAGGGGGTCGATATCCTCATCACCATGCTGCCGGACGGTCCCGATGTGGAGCGCGCGATCCTCGGCGAGAATGGAGCCGTCCACGGCCTGAAATCCGGTGCGATCGTGATCGACATGAGCACGATCGATCCCACCTATACGCGGCGCATCGGCAAGGTGCTCGCCGAGCGCGGCATCAGGATGGTCGACAGTCCCGTCGGCAAGACGGCGGATCACGCCATCGCCGGAACACTGACGCTGATCGTCGGCGGCGAGGAGAAGGTGGTGGAAGAGGTCCGGCCGGTGCTCGATTGCATGGGCACCGACTTCTTCTATTGCGGCGGCCTCGGCATGGGCGAGGCAATGAAACTCGCCAATAATTTCCTCGCCAATACGATCCTTTCCGCGACGGCGGAGGCGCTGGTCATGGGCGTGCGGGCCGGCCTCAGCCTCGAGACGATGATGTCGGTCATGAAAACGACCATGGCATGGAACAACCAGCTCGGCGTTTCGCTGCCGAAAAAGGCCCTTGCCGACGATTTCTCGCTCGGCTTCATGGTGCGCCTCGCCGAGAAGGATCACCGCCTCGCCGTGCAGATGGCGAAGGCGTTGGGCGTGGAGACGCCCGTCGGCTCCGCCGCGTTCGACGTGCTCAAACAGGCTTCCGGCAACGGCCTCGCCGATCTCGACGTCAGCGCCGTCCTGCGTCTCAGGGAAGAGCAGGCCGGGGTAAAGGTTCGTTTGGCGCGATAGTCCGGAGGAACGATGGAAAAGAGGCGCATCGGCCGCACGGACCTCGAAGTCACGGTGCTCGGCTTCGGCTGCGGGCCGATCGGCGGCCTCTTCGAGAGAGTGCCGGACGAACGGGCCTATGCAACCGTGAGGGCGGCCCGCGATAGCGGCATCGATTATTTCGATGTCGCGCCGCTTTACGGCATCGGCCTTGCCGAACATAGGCTCGGCGAAGCAATGCGTGGAAGAAGGAAGGATTTCGTTCTCTCCACCAAGGTGGGGCGCCTGCTCAAGCCCACGACACAGCCGCAGCAATCGATGTTCCGGGAGAAGCTGCCCTTCGAGATCGTCTATGACTACAGCTATGACGGAGTCATGCGGTCGGTAGTTGACAGCTGTCAACGCCTCGGCATGGCCGGCGCGGACGTCCTCTATATTCATGACGTGAACCGCAAATGGCAGGGCGATGCGCTCGAGGCGCGATTCAGGGAGGCGATGGAGGGCGGCTACAGGGCGCTGGAAAAGCTGCGCGCCGACGGAACGGTCAAAGCCATCGGCGTCGGCGTCAACGATCCCGACATCCTCGTTCGCTTTGCCGAGGCAGGCGATTTCGACTGTTTCATGCTCGCGGGGCGTTACACGCTCCTCGAACAGACCCCGCTCGAAAAGCTCTTCCCCGTCTGCGAGAAACGGGGCATTTCGATCGTCGCCGCAGGGCCGTTCAATTCGGGTATTCTCGCGACGGGCGCGAAGCCCGGCGCGAAATATTTCTACGCCGACGCGGACGCCGCTATTCTCGAAAAGACCCGCCGCATCGAGGCGGTGTGCGAACGCCATGCGGTACCGCTCGCCGCCGCCGCGCTGCAATTCGCGCTTGGCCATCCCATCGTGGCAAGTGTCGCCACTGGAATGGTTTCGCCAGAGGAAGTGGAAGCGAATGTGAACCACATGGCCCACGCCATACCGGAGGATTTCTGGCTGGAATTGAAGCAGCAAGGCCTGCTCGCGCAGGAAACACCAATCCCGCGTTCGGCGCGGGCGACATAAGGCATTCGCCATGGTGGAGCGGACATTTCTCGGCTTTTCCCGCCCCAGGGGCCGCGCCGGAACGCGCAACCATCTCCTTGTCCTCGGGATCAACGGCCTCATCGCCGCGACGGCGGCGCGCGCGGCCTCGGCCCTCCCCTTCGCCCGGCTCGTCGCCACGCCCTATGGGCGCGGCCAGTTCGGACCGGACAAGGAATGCCATTTCCGGCAACTGGCCGGGATCGGCGCCAACCCCAACAATGGCGCGGTGCTCATCATCGGCGTCGACCGCAAGTCGGCGGACGACGTAGCGGCGGCGGTCAGTGCGCGCGCGGCAGTTCCGATCGAGGTGCTGACGCTCGACGATACGCATGAAGACGCACTCGAACTTGGCGTCCGAGCGATCCGTGCCGGCGCCAGCCTCTCGCGGGACATTTCGCGGGCGCGCCGGGAGGCCGTGCCACTGTCGGAACTCTATCTCGGCCTCGAATGCGGCCATTCCGATGCCAGTTCGGGCCTTGCCGCGAACCCGCTCGCCGGCGCGCTCGCCGACCGTCTGGTGGATGCGGGCGGGACGATCGTGATCGGAGAAACGATCGAATGGCTCGGCGCCGAACATGCTCTCAGCCCGCGCGGCGTGACACCCGAAACCGGCGAGGCGATCGTCCGCGCCGTCGCCGCACGCGAGGCGGCGGTATCGGCTGCCGGCATCGATCTCATCGGCAACAATCCGGGGCAGGAGAACATAAGAGGCGGGCTCTCCACCATCGAGGAGAAATCGCTCGGCGCGATCGCCAAGGCCGGCACGCGGCCCATAATTGCCCTCCTGTCCTTTGCCGAGCCGCCGCGGCGGCCCGGCCTTCATCTGATGGACGGACCGAGTTTTTCGCCGGAATCGATGACGGGCTTCGTCGCCTCCGGCACGCAGATGATCCTGTTCACCACAGGCCCCGGAAACAGCTATTGCAGCCTGCTCGCGCCGACGATCAAGATCAGCGCCAATCCCGCCGCCAGCGCGCAAATCCGCAATCAGTTCGATTTCGACGCCAGCCGGATATTCGAAGGACGGGAGACGCTTGACGCCGCCGCCGACCGCCTGCTGGACGAGGCGGTCGCCTTCGCCTCCGGCATGCTCACCTGGGGCGAAGCGGTCGGCGAAGGCGCGGAATGTTTCACCCGCATCGGAGCGTCCCTGTGACCGTCGAAGATGAGAGCGGATGGGATGCTGTGCGGATCGCGCCGGGCGATCATGTCGCGGTGGCGCTGCGGGATCTGCAGGGGAACGCGCGCGTCCGCACGGGCGATGAGATCGCCGTCTTCGCGCTTTCCGAAACGATCCCGCTCGGCCATAAATTCGCGCTTTCCGATCTCCCGGCTGGAACGGAAGTCCGCAAATATGGAGCGCCCATCGGAGTATTGACCCGCTCCGTCGACAAAGGCGGGCATGTCCATGTGCACAATCTCAGGAGCCAACGGGCCCGATAAGCGCGTCTTCACACATATCGATTGACGACATTTTCGAGATATTCCTGGCGGCCGGATCGGGGCTGCGGCTCGATTTTGTCTCTCACCACGCGGCCGGCGATCTCCTCCAGCGTCCGCTGGCCCGACAGCATCGCTTGCGCCTCGGCCGA
>DASZUG010000067.1:0-55757 GCA_035547755.1 Rhizobiaceae bacterium | reverse complement strand
GGAGCAGTAATCATACCAGCGGTTCCCATGTTCGCTTTTGTGTTGGGTGCGTCCTTCGAGGCCCGCTTCCGCGGGCACCTCAGGATGAGGGAGCCTGGCGCCTGCGATCCTCATCCTGAGGCGTGAGCCCGAAGGGCGAGCCTCGAAGGCCGCATGGCATCGGCGGGCGGGAGGGGATATGCTGCCGATCGATGTCATAGTGCCGCAAAAGGCTCCGCGCCGATGGCAGAAGATCGTCATCGAACGGCTTCTGGCGGAGGGATACGATATTGCCGTGCTCCACCAAGCCGGAACGGCTGGCTGGCCCGCCGTCGCAAACGCCGCCTTCGCCTTCGAGAGGCGCATCTTCCGCCGCAAGGGCCCGAGCCTTGCCGACGCACTGCCGGAAATCCCGGTGCGCATTTCCGACCGTTCCGCCGGATTACGGCTCGACCTTACCGGCGAAGCGGCACTGACGGATATTCCGACCATAAGCATCGTGTTCAATGGAGCCGGCCGGGATTTCGCCGTCGCCACGGCGGTCGCGGCTGGTGAATTGCCGACAATCGAAGCCGTTCTCGATGGAAAGGCAGTCGTCGGCAGGGCGTGGCCGATGATCGACAAGCGTGAGTCGGCGGCGCTCGGCACCGACGACGTGCTGGCCCGCGCCGTCACGCTCGCAGTTTCAATTCCCCGATCATTCGCCGAAGGCCGGCTGAACGGACGCGAAACGCCACCACGGCCTCACGGAGCCGGCACGCTACGGTTCGCTTCCGCCTATCTCGGCTCCGCCCTGCCGCGGTTTGGACGGGAGGCTCTGCGGCGCCTGCGTTTCCGCCACGCGCATTGGCGCGTGGGCTTCCGGTTCACCGACGGGCCGGGGGTAGCGGAGACCAGCGCGCTCGGAACCGGCTGGTCGGTTCTGCCCGACCCCGGCGACCATTTCTACGCCGATCCCTTCCCGTTCCAATGGCGGGACCGATCCTTCCTGTTCGTGGAGGACTATCCTCATGCGACCGGAAAAGCCGTCATCTCCGTCATTCCGTTCGATACCAGGGGCGTTCCCCAGACACCGCAAGTCGTGCTGGAGGAGCCGCATCATCTTTCCTACCCGCAGCTGTTCGAGCGTAACGGCGAAATCTGGATGCTGCCGGAGGGGAGCGGCAGCGGCCGGCTGACGCTTTATCGCGCCTCGCCTTTTCCGGATCGCTGGGTCGCCGAAGCCGTCCTGCTCGAAGGCGAGATCTCCGATGCGACGCTTCTGGAGCATGACGGGTTGCTTTGGCTATTCGCGACCGATCGTGACGGCCATGGCAGCACGTCCGACACTATGGTGATCTTCTTTTCACCTGCGCTTTCGGGACCGTGGAAACCGCATCCCATGAACCCGGTTATGATCGACCGTCGCATGGCGCGTCCCGGCGGCGCGTTCGTGCGCAAGGGCGACGGCGGCATCGTCCTTCCGGTCCAGGATGGGACGCGCGGCTATGGCGGCGGGCTCGGCTTGTCCGAACTGCTGCAGCTCGATGCGCGAACGGTGCGGCTCTCTCCGGCGCGGCCCGTCGAAACAAGCGGCGACTGGCCCTATCCGAAAATCCACACGCTGAACCGCGCCGGACGCCTCGAAACAATCGACGGGATAGCGGCGGTGCGGAAAAACGGCTCAGGATAAGAGCAGCGCCTCATAGCCGGCGCACATTCTCGCCGGCAAATATTTGTCCCGCAGGCGACGGCCCGCCGCGGAAAGCCTCGCGGAAAGCTCGGGGTTGGCAATCAAGTCGGCGAGACCTTTTGCCAGGCCGGTGGCATTACCCTCGACGAAGAGCGCCGCGGCCTCGCCGTCCTCGGCCGTCAGTACCTCGCGCAGGACGGCGAGGTCGTTGGCGACGACCGGCAGGCCGGAGATCGCCGCCTCGACGCAGGCAAGGCCGAACGTCTCGGTGAGGGACGGGAACGCGTAAGCGTCCCCGGCGGCAAGGAATTCGAAAATCCGTTCGGGCGGAACCTCGCCGACCAGATGCAGCCGATCCCTGACCCGCCTCTTCCCGGCGAGAGCCGCAAGCGTTTCCTGCTCGGGCCCGACGCCGGCAAGCGCGACATGGATGTCGGGGAGAAGGGCGAGCGCCTCGATGAGCGCGCCATGGTTCTTCGAAGGCATCAGGCGGCCCGACGAGACGGCGAGCCACACTGAAGGAGGCAGGCCGAACGCGGCGCGCGCAGCCGCCTTTTCGAGGCAGCCGGCCGGACCGGGGACGCCGTGGTCGATACGACGGAGGCGTCGCCTGTAGGCATTGGGATAGCGCTCGAACTGCCGCTCCGTCCATGCCGAATTGACGACATTGGCATGGTAAAGCCCGGCCGCTCCCATCAGCTTGTCGATTTGCGAGAGCAGGCCCATGACCCCTTTGGTTTGCGGCGCGCCGCTTTGGTTGGCGACAATGCGGCGAACGCCTGCCAGCCGAGCGCCGATCGTCCCGAAGAGATTGCCGTAATGCTGATAGGTGATGACGGCATCCGGCCGCGCCTTGCGCAGATAATTCACCAGGCCGATGGTCGCCCGAACCTGTCCAGGCAATCCCCTCGGCGGCTCGGCAAGAACGAAATCCGCGTAAGCGTCGCGGTCGTAAGCATCCGTTTTCCGGTACATGAAAACGGTGCGCGCCTCGTGGCCCCGCGCCCGCAGCCCCGCGCCTACCATGTCGGAAATGCGCTGCGCTCCGGCGGCTTCCGCCTGCGTCTGGACCTGGACGACCTTCACATACGGCCCCTCGCGAGGGCGCCTGGGGCACTCGCGTCGGGCGCTTCGCCGGCGGCTGTCAAAAAGCCGAGGATAGACGGATTGATGCCGATCCTGCGCCTGGCGATCACGACGCCGAACGCGGTCCAGGCGATGACGGTCCCGGCAATGCCGATCGCCGCCCCGATCGGTCCTAGAAGATAAGTCGCAAGCGCGGTTACCGAGAGCCCGGCAATATTGACGATGACCAGGAGCTTGAACAATTCGTGCTGAAGGCCGGTCAATTGCAGAAGAACCTCGATCGGACCGCAGGCGGTGCCGAATGCGGCGCCGATTCCAAAGATGACGAGCGTGACGCGTAGCGTCGGGGTCGCATAGGCCGGGTTGAAGAGCGACAGGATCAGCCCGCCGAAAGCCCAGAACAGGATCAGGACGAGAAGCCCCATCGCAAAGCCGCCGAGCGCCGCGAGACTGGTGATGCGCTGCACATGCGCCCTTTCGCCGCTGTAGAAGGCGGCGGAGATCTGAGGCGCGAGCGCCTGGTTGATTCCGTTGAGGGCGAGAGCGACGAAACGCGTCGTCCGCTCCGCCACGAAAATCGCACCGGCGATTTCAGGCCCGAGGATCGCAGCCACCAGCAATGTGCTGACCTGGCCGAGCGCCGGAGGAAGCGAGGTGACGCCCCAAAGGCCGAGCGTGACCGTCTTGAATTCCTGCTTCTGCTTTTCCGTCAGAGGGCCGCTCTCGGCGCAGAACGTGTCGCGCAGCAGCGTAACCGTCTGCGGAACGACCGAAAGGACGAGCAGAGCGGCGGTCAGGTAGGTCGCGGCAACCGCACTTATCTTGATATGCGCAAAATGCAGGGCGAGAACGGCTGCGATCGTCGCCGCGCGCCATAGGATGTCCCTGGGCAACAGGCCCATGACCAGCACATTCTTTGCCCGGAAGGCGCCGGATGAGAATTCGGACCATCCGAGCGCAAAAGACAGGAGCGCCGCCGCCAGGCAAAGCGGCAGCCACTCCGGCGTCGTTTCACCGGCGAATGGCAGAAGCCCGACGAGCAGGACGAGCAGGCTCGAAACAACAAGCCCCGCCAACGTCACGAGAATCGCGCGGACCATAATGCCATGCGCCGCGTTGAGATCGCCGTTGCCTGCATATTGCGGCCAGAAACGCAGCACCGTCGCCTGCTGGCCCACCGAGGCGAAGAAGGAGACCAGGCTTGCGCCCGCATAAGTTGCGCTGAAAAGCCCGAACTGCCGTTCGTCCGTGACCATCGCCATCACTACGAACATGAGGAAAGCAAGGCCGGCGCTGGCGAATTTGATGACGATCGCGACCACGCCGCTTTTCGCAAGCGCGCCGACCGATATATGCATGCCGGCAGCTTCGGAGGCGCTGTTTCCAACGCGAGCGGCTTTACGATTGCTCATAATGTCATCCAACGTCGCATTCCGAAGCGAACGGCAACGATCCACAGGCTGCTGGCGGGAACCTCAGCCGCAATTGTGAATAGCGCGAAAGCCTGCAACCGCGCCATAAAGAACCCTTGGCATGGTTACTGGCAGGCCCGGGCGAACGCAAAACGCGCTCCCAGCTTGAAGACCGGCCGAACCGGCTCGATTCTTCCGATTAGGCTTAACGAATGGCTAATCACTCCTCCGCAATATTGGCCGGCAGAGAAATACACCGCGCATCCGGTACCCGTCGGAGGAAAAGTGATGAGCCAAGCCGGCGTCGATGAGCGCACGCTTACGCCGCTTATCGACATGAAAGCCGTTTGGAACATCCTGTGGAGCCGCCGCGTGATGGTGGTTGCCATTGCGGGCGCTGTATTGCTGCTGGCCCTCCTTTATCTCGCGGTGACAAAGCCAAGCTATACGGCAACCGCCTCCGTCCTGATCGATCCGCGCGATCCACGCGCCACCAATTTCAGCAACGTCCTCCCCGGCATCGGCGCTGACAGCGCCGCCATCGCAAGCCAGGTCTTCGTCATCAAGTCGCGCGACTTGCTCGACGCGGTATTCAAGGACCAGAACCTCGCGAACGATCCTGAATTTTCCAGCACCGGTCTGATGTCGCGCCTGCGGGCCTTGTTCGGAAAAGGCGGGACCTCCGCGCAGGATCGAGCTTTCAAACGCTTTCAGAGCCGGCTTTCGGTCGAGCGCGAAGGGCTGACCTATGTTATCGATGTCAGCTTTACTTCCGGATCGCCCGAAAGGGCCGCGCGTATCGCCAACGCAATCGTTGATCACTATGGTGCGAGCCTTGCCGGTCAGCGGGACGCAGCCAACAATGATGTGAATTCCGCCCTCACGGCCAAGATCGGCACGCTGCAGAAGAGCGTCGACGACGCCGAATATGCGGTTCAGAACTTCAAGTTCGAACACAAGATCCTGGATTCCGGCTCCGGCGGAACGCTGCAATCGCAGATCGACCAGGTCACGACCCAGCTGATCGCGGCGCAGGGCGACGCCAACCGGGCAAAGGACAGGTACGACCAGGCTCTTGCCGCCGGCGATACGCCGGCCGGCCTCGCCAAACTCTCGGGCGCCCTGTCGTCCACCAACATCTCGAAGCTGCGTGACGACTACAACCGGCGCGCAGCGGCGCTTGCCAATCTGGAAGCCGTCTATGGCCCCCGGCATCCCGCCGTCAAAAGGCTCCAGTCCGAATTGGGGGTGACGAAGCGGCTCATGGCCGACGAGGCCGCGCGCATAAGGCAATATCTGAAGTCGGAATATGACCTCGCTCGGCAGAATGTCGCGACGCTTCAGGCCAAGCTGAATGCATTGCGCAATCAGTCCAAGACATCGGACATCGCACAGGTGCAGTTGCGACAGCTGGAGTCCAAAGCCCAGGCAGCACGCTCCGTGCTCGATGATTTTCGTAAACGCGCCCAGGAAACATCGCACCTAGACGGTCTGCAGATATCGGAGGCGCGGATTATCAGCATCGCCGCGCCGCCGGACCAGCCGACATGGCCGAAGCCGTTCCTGCTCCTGCCGGTCAGCCTTCTTCTCGGACTTGCCGCCGGATGCGGCCTCGCCTTGACCCTCGGTCCCGCCCATGAATCCGAAACCGATCCGCAAAATCGGCCCGGAAAGACCGCGCCCAAGGTGGAAATCGAAGAAGCAGGCGGGCCTGCTCCTCCACGGGCGGTGCCCTTGCTTGTCAATTTCGGTGAATATCGCCTGCCTGGAATTACCGGCGCCTCGACGCGTTCGAACCTCGATCTTGTCAGCAAGCGGCTGTTCCAGACCGGATACGAGCCCCTTTCGGACAATGTCCTGCAGCTTCTTGAACGGATCAGCCAGCATCTGAACGGGCGCCCCAAGCCCGTCGTGCTCCTGGCATCGTCGATTCACAACAATCCCCAGGCGGAATTCGCGGGACGTCTCATCGGGATCGGACTGCAGCGGATCGGCCAGAAGGTACTCATGGTCGAAATCGGTACCGAAGCTGGACGGCAGGCATTATCGCGTGCCGCCCAACACGGAATATTCACCGATGACACAAGCGGTCTCCAGACCGTGGCCTTCGATGCCGCTGTGGAAACGGAGAAGGGGAACAACGCCAATTTCGGCGGCGTCCTGGCCGAGGCCGGGCGTCGCTTCGATTTCATCATCCTGGTGGGACTATCCGCCGCCGGCGCCGACTGGGACCCACATCTTTTTGCCGAGGCCGACCTCACGCTTTTTGCGCTTGCGCCCGGCGAGGCGGCCACTGAAGCGGCAAGCCTGTTGCGCCGTCATCTTAAAGCCGATCAGATCGGCCGGAGCGCCATGTTCACGGTCCTGACCGGGAATGCGCGGCCGGGCGAGCGGCGAATGAAGCAATCCGGTTCCGCACCGGGAGCTTACGGGCGGCAACCCAGCCCTGTGGCGGGAACTTCGTCCCTGCGGCTGGGAAAAGACAGCGGCTATTGACGATGATATCGCGGCGATCCGCGCTCACGCTCGCCGGCGGCTCGTTTGTTTCGGCATTGTCTTTTTTCGCTGCGAAGGCGTCGAGCGGAGGGGGCGGGCGCGCCGTTCCCTCACGCGGTTTCAATCTCCCCTCATGGCTCGATCGGGAGGAGGGGATCATTCCCGATGAGGCGGTCCTGGCGAAACTGCATCGGATTGGCTTCGAAACGATCCGGGTGCCGGTGAATGCCGACCTCATTCTCTCCGACGAAAGGAATACGCTCGGGCGCATTCATGACGGAGTAGGAAAGCTCATCGGGCACGGCTTTGCCGTTCTCGTCGACATGCACCCTTCCGGCAATCTCCACGCGGCGTTCCAGCACGATCCCGCAAGCGCGGCCGAACGGGTGGCCCGGGCATGGACGGCGCTGCGCACCGTCATCGCCGATCTGCCCGCGGGTTCCGTCTATCCGGAATTGCTGAACGAGCCCCCCATGACCCAGGCCGCCTGGCTGTCGCTGCGGGACCGGCTGGCCGAGATTATAAGCGCCAAATGCCCGCTCCACACGCTGGTCTGGGGGCCGGCACGCTTTCAGGGCATCTGGGAAATAAGCAGCGCGCCGCCGCTGGCCATCGACAGGCAGATCGCCGCCATCCATTATTATTCTCCGATGGCGTTCACCCATCAGTGCGAGAACTGGGACAGATCGCCTCTGTCCCGCATCTCCAACCTTCCCTTCCCCGCAACGCGCGATACGCCATCCGTGCGCGCCCTTGTCGAAAAGCTGCAGACCGGTGGCGACGAAGAAGCGGCGCATCTTGTGGAAGAGGAATTGTCGGCGCCCTGGACGGCGGGGAGGATCGCCGCCGATTTCTCCGGCGCCGCGCAATGGTCGGCGGCTCACCATTGCCCCATCATCCTCGACGAATTCGGCGTGCTCGATTTCTGCGTCGATGCGAAGAGCCGCGCGGCATGGGTCCGTGCCGTCCGCGAGGCGGCCGAGGCGAACCATATGGGTTGGGCCTATTGGGAACTCGACCAGGGTTTCGGCTTCATCCATAGCCGATCGAGCACCGACGGCTTCGACCGCTCGATGATCGACGCCCTGCTGGGACGTGGCGGTGAAAACTGACATGCGTACTCAAGGCGATCACGCGCCGTACAGTCAAACCCGGTCTGTCCAGCCATGAGCGCGACAGGAGCAGGTCCATCTCTAGGGCTGCATGGGCGAGGTCTGGCGGCGTCGGATGCCGAGGCGCTTCTCCAGGTCTGCGTGGCGTTTCTCGTCGTCATCGCGGCGGTTTCGTCCTTCGCTGTGTGGACGCCGTTCGGAGTCGCCGCGACATTCATCCTGACGTTGATCGTCGCCAACGCATTGCCAGCCAGCATACCGGTCGTCATCATCTGCTCGTTCGTCTACCAGAACCTCGTGGTCGCGTGGTTCACCCCCTACATTCCGGACAACGCAGCCTTCGACGCCCTGCGCGGAGCGAATTTCGTCATCCTGATGAGCGCGTTCGGCATCTTCCTCGCTGCGACGTTTCAATATCGCGTGCGGGCCTTGCCCGAATTGCGTCCTTGGCTGCTGTTCAGCATCGCGCTCTGCGGAACGATCTGTTTCTATCTCGCGCTGGGCGCGGCGCGGGGCCACGCCAAGGACGCCATCATCTATTTCCGCAATACGATCACGCCGCTCGCCTGCTTCTATATCGCCGTGCTGGCGGCCAGCCTTTACCCCGTCAGTTTGCGCAAGAGCATGCTCTGGCTTGGCGTCGGCGCGGTGGTTTACGGCTATCTGGAACTGATCTTCACGATGGATTTCCTCAGCCTCTTCCACGGCGATCTCTATGTCGAACGGGACATCAGGCGGCAGATCGAGTCCGGCGTGTGGGAAAAGGCGCTGCACGAAACAGGCTTCGTCTTCCACGGACTCGAGGACGTGATGCGGACGACCTTCTTCAACACGCCGCTCTTCAAGGACATCTTGCCGAGCGTCTTCCGCATCAGCGGTCCGAACTTTCATCCGATCAGCTACGCCTACTGCCTGAGCATTATGTCGGTCTGGCTGCTGTTCAGGGGCCGCTGGGTGCTGCCGATCGCGGCCTTGCCGCTGTTGCTCGTGACGGGTTCCAAGGGCGCGACGTTCATGCTGCTCGTCGCGCTCGGCATCCGCCTGATCTACCGGCCTTCGCAAGCGAGGCTGGCGCTCGTGGCCGTTGTCGCGCTATCGGTGACGTGGACGACGGCTGCGATCGCCTACGGGGCGACGCATGGCGACTACCATGTGCTGGGTCTGATCGCCGGACTGCGCGACTTTCTCGCCAACCCCTTCGGACAAGGGTTGGGTTTCGGCGGCAATCTGTCGAGCACGAGCCTGCATGTGAATTGGGAGAGGGCACAACAGGTCGGCGCCACCGCTACACCGGTCGAGAGCGCCGTCGGCGTCATGCTCTATCAAATGGGAATCGGAAGCCTCTTGTTCTTCGGCTTTCTGGCCGCACTTGCCAGATATGCATGGCGGCAACTGATCGCGACCGGGGATTCGGATGCTCTTTTTGCCTTTGTCGGCATTATTACGCTCTCGGCCAACGCCGTCCTGCAGGAAGAAGCTTTTTACTCCCCCCTGGCGCTCGGCTTCTGCCTATTGCTGGTGGGCGTTGCGCTTGGAACACGCTGGCGAGAAGCGGCGGAGGCAAGGCGCTCGACTTAATCCGCGGCCTGTCAGCTCTTTAAGCATGATTTTTCTTCGGAAAACCGGGTTCCCACTTTTCCGGATCATGCTTTACGGACCGAAGACGACGATTTCGGTGAATGTGAGATCGCCGAGCGCGGGGCGTTGCGGGCCTCTGAAATATTTTGCCCCCCTGCCCGGGAAATAGTGGCCGAACAGTCCCGGCACCGACCCGACGGCATCGACGAGACAAAAGAGACTGCCGTGTCTCAGCAGAAAGCGACCGAGGGCGCCGGCGCAGCGGCTCAAATCGGCCAATGAACGGCAATAGACGACCTGGCAGCAGGGGACGAGCCCGCGCAAGATCCGGCGCTGCACGAATATGAAGGGAACAGGCCGTCCCTCATGCATGCAGATCAGAGACAGACAACCGAGCGCCCGGTGCTCCAAGAGGACATATCGTTCATCCTCGGGCAGCAAAGCCAGTTCCGGGAGATCGGGGCGGATTTCCAGGACTTGGGATGAAGGGTGCGATCGGTTGAGCGCGGGCAGGAAGGCGAATTGCCCGTCCGAAAAGAGACGAAATCCGAATGCCTTGTTGATCTTCAACGTTCCCGGCGCCGGCGAGATATTTATGAATGTCACATCCTTCGGCCTGACGACTATCGCCCCCAGCTTGGCGGCAAAGGGGCGATATTCGGCATCGACGGACCAGCTCGAAAGATTGCAGCGGATGGAATCGCCATCGGGGCCGTGGCGAAGGGTGTAAAGCGTCAGCATGACGCCAACGATCCGGCCGGAATCTTCAAGGGCAAAGCCATAGCGCGGAAAATCGGCGACAGCGGGCCGTTGCGACAGGCGGGCCAGCGCCTTTGTCCAATAGTCATGCTTGCGCCGAGGAAAACCTCTGGAAAGGCAATCGATCACCCCTTCCAGATCATCCTCGCGAATTGGCCGGCAACAGACGCCGGGGGGAAACGCACCAAGAACCGCCATCCCCGCCTTGGGAAATATCGATGGATCCAATGAAGAATATAAACGGAAACTGGCTATTCTTTCTTAAGAACCGGTTGCATTGACAAAATCCGCTGATGGTCACGCACTTTCAGTGTGGATTGCGCTCCGCGATTTCATGACGCGACGGTCGATGTCGATCGCAGAGCCGGCAGCCGTTATGGCCACCTCAAACAATACGTGGCTCGAGATCGCGGACATGGTCGGCCAGTTTCGCGATCAATGCACGGCGGGCATGCAGCGGCGTCAAAGTATGGTCCGCGCCGCGCAGCGACAACCTGCTGACGTTGGGGATTGTTCGCAGCCGCTCTCCATCCGGCCCGAAGTGCCGGTCGATTTCCTTGAGGCTCAGATCGCCTTCGGAAGTAGCGATCAGGATGTGCACGCCGCTCATCGCGAGATCGCGCATCCAGCGTTCCACCATCCTTCCTTGCAGAAACGCCGACGGACGTGCGTTCGACAACACCGTCTTGGTCGCTTCGAGGCTACGCCGGATAAGCACCCGGCCGATTTTCGAGGCAAGCGCTTTCAATGGCGATCGGCTGCGGGGCCGAGGAGCCTGCTCCTGTTCGACTTCCGAAAGCGCGCGATCCGCCTTCGCCATTTCATAGAACTTCCAGGCCGTCATATCCAAACCGTAGGAACTGTTCCATGAGAAACAGAGGGGATTGACCATTACCAGGCGCTGGACGCGCTTGTCCGTCCGCGCCGTGTGAAAGGCCTGAAACGCGCCAGAGCAGATACCGGCAAGACTCAGATGCTGGAATCCCCTGCGCTCCAACCAATCGATGGCGCGACCGACATCGGCGCCGAAGCGCGTATCGTAAAGAAAGAGACGCTCTTCCTCCGGCGCGTCGCTTTGGCCAAGCCCTGGAAGGTCGATCCGCAGGGATGCGATCCCCTCGGCGGCGAGCGTCCTGGCCCACTCCACCGTTCCACGCGCCCATCCGACATGCGGCACGGCGCCGGCATTCAGGAAGACGACGGCATCCCTCGCCTCGGGCCTACCCGAGGGGCGGCATAATACGCCGCAAATGCCGGGCGACGGACCGATGACAACCGGTTCTTCCTCGTAGTCGGAGCCACGGAGGATCGGCACGCTGCCGCCGGGGGCGGTTGCTGCCGGACGCTCGTGTCCGGCCTGGTCGCGGACCCACTCGGTGCAACGGTCGATGACGGAGGTTGGTATGGTGTTTGCGGTGGGGCCGCACATCAGTCGGCCATAGCCTTCGAACGCGTCGAAGACGACATTGTCCGTCGACCCGGCGAATGCGCCGGCCCATTTCGATAGCGCTGGCGTCGGAACGGCGGCCATGACCAGCATCGGCAATGGTGACGGTCTTGGCGCGGCCTCTCGCCAGCCGAGCGAGGCGATGTCGGCAAGGGTTTCCGCCGACAATCGGAATCCGGCGACCGTTCGGCCGTCGAATGGCTCTCCTTCCGTTTCGTCGGACGGCAAGGCTGCATCGATCATGCCGGACAACGCCATCATCTCCCGCACATAGGCCCGTCCCGAGGCCGGCGGTGCGAGAAGGGCGAGGCCCGCAATATCGTTGCGCCGTTCGACGACGAGCGGCGCGAGGATGGCGCCGAGCCGGAAACCGAGGATAATCACTTCCGCGACGCTGGTCTGCCGCTTCAGCTCGTCGACAGCCGCTCCGATACTCTCGACCCAGGCGGCGACACGGCCGGGCGCGGTATGGTCGCCTGCGGCATCGCCGCAGCCGGGATAATCGAATTGCAGGACCGGCAGGCCCGATTGCGCGATCCTATCCGCCAGAAGGGCGAGAAACCGACGGCTGCACAAACTCTCGAATCCATGGCCGCCCGCGATCACGACGCCACGGCCTCCGGCTGCTTCTTTCAGCCAGCCGATTGTGTCATTGAAGACAAGCGGTTTCATCGAACTCCTCCGATCCGCGATCCGAGGTTCAGGGCGACATCTGCCGAAGCGGCAGCCTCCCCATAATCCGCATGATCGTTGCCGTTGAGAGCGTCCACCACGCCTGAGGGCGGCGGGGCGTCGGCCTGGCCGACAAGGCGAATGGTCTTTTCGATACCCGGAAGCAGATGGAAGTAATCGTCTTCGCCGCGATAGAACGCATCGGCGACATGGACGTAGTATGCCGCCCGCCGGCAGGAGAGCTTCAGCCGCCAGTCTCCGTCGCCGCCTTCAAGGGACGCACGAAGCCCGACATCGCTTCGCGCGGTCATCGCTCGCGGCAAGACGTGGAAAGCTTCGGCAAGAATCCCGCCCACCTCATCCTCGAAACGGGCGACCGTGACCTCATGGGCGGCTGGGCCGAACCGATAGGCGTAGGAAATATCGAAGAAGGCGCCCAGAAGATCGAAGGCGGAAAGCGACAACCCGCTATGCCCCGCAACATTCAGCGCCCGACTGGCGGAAATCACCGGCGTGACGCCATCGCGTAAGCAGGTAAGCCGAAGCGTGCCGGCGACCGCATCCGGCCCGTCATTGACGAGATGAACGCCAAGCCCGTTGACGCCCTCGTCGGTGAGGATGAGACGCAGCGGCCGGAACGCGCGTTTCAGCGCATGCCAGATGGATTTCGGCCGTCCCGTCGCGTCGACGGCGCCCCAGCCGGCGCCGACTTGCAAATCCTTCCAGAAGAGCATCAGCGCGCCGGCGGTGGGCGACGCCGGCCGCCGCCATTCATCGATCGTCCGCTCGGCGACTTCCGCCGTCGCCGCGCGCGACAGGGCGAGATAGCGGGCGCCGTCTTCGACGCGCAATCGTCTGGCATCCACGCCGAACAGGTGCTCCAGATAGTGGTCCCTGACATCTTCGAAATCCCACGAAGCTCCGGCGTCGCGCGGCGTCGCCGCCTTCCAGCGCGGGTCGTGCATCGGCTGAACGGGCAAGTGCGCGTCGAGCGTCGCCTGATCAGGCACGTTGGCGAAGGCCAGACATTCGCTGGCGAAGCGCACCTCGGCGCGCCGGGCATCCTCCAGCGGCCGGCAATAGGCGCCGACGCCGTAATAATGCGTTGGCCCGCCATCGGCGGTGAAAGGCAGGCTTCCGCCGCAGGGAGAGGAGGGCACCAGAACGACGTCCGGGCGGATCGCCTCCGCTCTTGGCCGAACGACCGCATCGAACCAGGGCGTCGGATCGAGGCCTGTCGGCAAACCCATCATCGCCGCCTGTTGGGCGATCTCACTGCCGCCGCAGAGGACCGCCAGCGAAGGCGAATGCCGCAGCCGCCGGAGCAGCGCGGCGACTTCCTCGCCGAGCGCCGCGCACCAGTCCTCATCGCGCGAGGGATAGTCGAAATTGGCCAGCATCAAATCCTGCCAGACCAAAATGCCGAATTCGTCGCAGAGCCGGTGAAACGCATCGGGTTCATAGACGAAGGTGCCGGCCACGCGCAGCATGTTGACGCCGGCCTCCAGCGCCAGCCGAAGATCGTTGGCCAGCGCATCCGACCGCACCGGCAATCGCACCGGATCGCCCGGCGTCCAGACGGCGCCGCGGCAGAAGACCGGCACGCCATTGACCATAAGCTGAAAGCCGCGGCCGTCGGCGCCGCGATCGAGACCGATGCGGCGGAACCCGACGCGACCGAGTCGGACGGTTGTATCGCCCAACGTCGCCGTGACCGTGTGTAATGCCGGGGCGCCATGGCTGTGCGGCCACCATGGCGCGACGTCAGCGATCTCGAGCCTCGCCTTCAATTGCGTGCCGCTGGGCTCGAGCCGGGCCGTCACGCCGGCGCAGGTCACGGTCGCGGTCTCGCCTTGGCGAAGCGGTTCGGCAAGCGTCAGCGCGACATCGAGAATGCCCGTCCCGCCATCGAGGTCGGCGCGCATCTCGGTTTCGATAATCGCCTTCGCGGTCTCGCGGACCAGCCGGACGGGGCGCCATGGGCCGACAATGTCGATCGCGGGGCACCAGCCCGGCATATGGCCGATCAGCGTCGTGCGCACGAGACGCAGGCGCTGATCGTCGATCATGCGCGGCTTCCAGCGCGCCCGCGGGCCTTTCAGCCCATCGAGATGTTGCTCAAGGCTTCTGAAGACGATCGAGAGTATCTCTCCGCCTTGAAGCGTGAGCGCTGCGTCGCGCGGTGCGAACATCGATGTCGATTTGAAGAGAAGGCCGTCGCCGATATAAACCTCGGCAATCGTCGCCAGACCCTCGAAAACCAGCCGCACATCCCCGGTGGCATCGAGCCGGCGCTGATACCAGATGTCCTTGTCATGCAGGGACGATGGCGCGGAACGATCCCAGAGCCCATGGGCTTCGAGCGCCCCAGCGGCCGTGCCGGGGCATTCGGCGTCAAGCCATTCGGCTGCCGGATCGATGGCGTCGGGAGATGCCCAGGCATCAGCCGGCGAGACGGCAAGCCGCCATCCGGTTTCCAACGGCTCGACTGTACCGTCGATCGGCAGCGCCTCGCCCACTTCCATCTCCCCCCTGCCCGCTCCCGAAAGATCAGGCGGCCTTGTAGCTGAGCTCAGGCGCGATTTTCGCGTCGAGGACATCCATCGTCACATCGTAGGCTGCGACCATCGGAGCGAGCATCTCGGCAAGTCCGTCGAAGCGCCGCCGCGCCATGGCGCGCGCCAGCTTGAATTGCATGGCTTTCGCCCCATCCGAAATCGTTCCGGCCGCCTCCGCTGCCCGTTCGAGGCCCTGCATGCCGTGAATACCGAGCCATGCGACATGGCTTGCAAGCAGCTCGAAATTGGCGCCGAGCTGCCGCAGCGTGTTGAAGGCGTAGGTATGGAAATATTCCGGCCGCCGGTCGGCAAGCGCCTCCGCATGCCCGGCGAAGATTTCGGCATAGGCGGCGATCGGATTCATCTTCGGCCGCCGCGCCAGGTGGTGGGAAAGCAGGCATCGCGCGGTCCGCACCAGATCGCCCGCGGGCGGTGTGCGCCCGAATTTCATGAACTCCGAATAGGGAAACAGCGGCCAGCCGCTCGCTTCGTCCTGCTCCGCGAACAGCGCGTCGTAGTCCGCGCCTTCCAGCGTGAAGTAGCCGGCATTGTGGAAATATTCCATGCGCTGGTTTTCTGGATCGAGCGCGTTGATGCCGATCGAGGATTTGGAATGCGAAATCCGGTAACTCACCCCGCGCGTGTCCGGAAGATAGAAGGCATCGACCTCGATCATCGGCAGCCGGCCCCGGCCGATCTGCGTTGCGACCCGGACATCGAGCCGATCGAATATCGCCAATTCCTCGATATCGATACCGTAGAGGCGCTGCAGATCGGCGGTCGGGAACTTGAAAAAGGTGAAATGATCGCCCTCGAAATCCTGCGCCGCCGTGAAACCGAGTGCTGCGGCCGCGTCATGGCCAGACGCATGAAGAACTTCGATCAGGAGATCGACGTAACAGTTCGTTTCCGGCCAGCGCCGCCCGGCATCGTGCAAGAAGCTCGGCTGATAGCTGGCGGGGTCGAGCCCGGGAATGACCTGCCGCATGGTCAGGCTCCCCAAAGCGCTTGACGGACTTTCCGGGGCCATGCCTCAACATCCGCTCCGTGATGCCGGAACAGCGCCAGCGCCACACGTTCCAGCCCGAAGCCGACACAGCCCGAGTGACAGGCAGCGCCGTCGGCGAAGCGGATGCCCCAGCTCTGCCCGAAATGGTCCTGATGGTTGTTGAACGAGAGGCACGCCGTCGGCTTCTCGATGCTCGTCACCGGAATAAGAAGCTCGAATTTCAGCGTCTGGTCGCGCTGGCTATTGGCCATCATCTTCCCCGCGCGCCCAAAGAACGGATCGTTGGCGATCTCGATCTCGCAGGGCAGGCCGAGTTCTTCGACGATTCGTCGGCCGCGCTCCATCCAGCTTTTCTGGAAAGCCTGCACCTGATCGGCGGTGCCGATCCTGATATATTCGCGCTGGCGGAAAAGCTGCATCCGCGCAGGGTCCTTCGACGGCTCGTGCCGGAAGCAATAGGAGGACAATTCATAGAGAAGTCCTTCCGCCGGCACCGGCCCCTGCCGGGCGACCGTCGGATAGAGCGGATAGCAGGCCGCAGGCGTCATCGCGACCTCGGTCGCCTCCTGCATCTCCGTCCAGTCCTCGCCCTTCTCCATCATGCCGAGCAGCCGGGCATGGTCGCGCTCGTCGCCCATGAAGGAATGAACGCAGCCGGCAAGCTGTGGAAAGCTCTTCATGTAGCCGGTCTTTTCCAGCGCCGCACGCGCCATACCGGGCGGGAAATGTATGCGCGTCGCCCCATCCGGGCGGCCGACCTTCAGAACGATCGTCTCGAAGCGCTCGATCACCTCCTCGAAGGTGCCAGAGCGGCCATAGAGGCCATCGACGCCGGATTCGAACAGGATGCCGTTATCGAACAGATTATCGAGCAGAGACTTGGCGTCGAATGCCTTGGCGTCCATCTCAAGCCCCCAGAGATGTGTCGAAGCGGCTCATCAGGAGCAGCGTCGAGGTATTGGAAAGGATGCGGTCGTTGGAGATCATCACGGCCGCCGAGGTGACGTCGCGCAGATGCCGGCCGACGCTGAAGGGCGTTCCATTCTTGTAGCCGAGGATGCCGGTAATCAGCATGGCGATACGCACCACCTCGGCGGCCTTCTCGCTCGAGGCGACCTTCAGCGCATTGATCTCGGCGGCGAAGCCGATCGAGGAGAGGTCGTCATCGTTCTCGCGGGCCGCATCGAAGCGGTTGATCGCGGCGGCGAGGTGCCCCTTCATCTCCTGCAGCTTCGCGGCGGCTTCCGACAGGCGCAGCGCACCGGGCGGCGTCACGTTCGGCTGCTTGCGCGCCGCCGCCTTGACGAAGGCCTGGGCGCGCGCGAAGGCGTCGGCGGCGATGCCGAACCACGTCGCCGCCCAATAGATGTGCGAACTCGCCAGCATTGACTGGGCGGCGATCTCGGAGAACGGCTTCGGGAAGATCTGCGCCGCGTCGCCCGTCGCCGTCAGCAGGAACCCGTCGGAACAGGTGCCGCGCATGCCGAGCGTGTCCCAAACGGACTTGCGCTCCAGCGAGCGGTTGCCATCGGCCGGGATGACGACCATGACCTGGTCGGAATGAGCGGCATCGGGCGCCCGACGTGCTGTGGCAAGGATCGCGTCGGCATTGGCGCCGTAGGAAATCACGGTTGCGTCCTTGGTGAGCGCAAAGCGGCCGTCCGCGACCTCGACCGCGCAGATCGAATTCCTGAGATTACCGCCGATGCCGGCCTCCGATGTGGCCGAGGCAAGCAGAAGCTGCTCACCCGCCACTCGCCGCATGAAGGCGCGGTGCCACTCGCTGGTCACGCCGTGCGTCGCCAGGCTGGCCACCTGGATCTGATGCATGGCGTAGATCATCGCGCTCGATCCGCAGGCCTGGGCAAGCTGGACGACAAGATCGGCCACAGTCGCCGTAGCCAGGCCTTCACCACCCAGTTCGCATGGAATCGCGACGCCGAGCAGACGCTCCTTCCTGAGCGCTTCCGCCGTTTCCAGTGGAAACCGACCGTCGCGATCGACGGCATCGACGAAAGCGGCCGCAATTGCAGTTACGCGCGCCATGCGATCGGCAGCGCTCTCCGCGGGCGATAACGCCAGCGGATCGCTGATCTTCCTCATCACGTTCATCGGATCAGACCGGCTCGGATGTGAGTTCCGAAACCGCCGCAGCGATATTGGCGATCGATGAAAATGTCCGCCGCGTCAGCTTTTCCTCGGGAAACTCGATGTTGAATTCTTCCTCGACCGCCAGCATCAACTGGACAGAAGCGAAAGACGTCAAACCCGCATCATAAAGGTTGGCGCTGTCGGAGATCGCATCAAGTTCAATGGGAATCATCGGATTCCCAGCGAGAAGCGCACGGATTTTGTCGATCATCGCCTTGCCACCCCAATCAGATTATTCTTGAATCTTCTATTGCACGGCAAAACCATCTAGCTCGTTAATGTAGGGTTGCAGTTATCTTTATGTTTAATAACAGTTATCCCTAATTGGTACTTTTTGAACTATGCTTGGCCTTTGCCAGTCAGCGATCTTGCGTATCCGTTGTCTTTTCGTCGAACATCCTGGTCAGCCTCTCGGGGGCGTCTTCCATCGCGTGATCTGCTTCGGGTGAGGCGACGCCTTGTGATTTTGAAACACCCGTGCGCTCCCGTGATTCCATCGCGGCGAAGGACATTCGGCGATGGGATCAGTGGTGAATTTGCGGGTGATTATTCGGCGGCGAGCTTCGGCGGCTTGCGCGCATGCCAGAGCATAGTCTCTTTCGCCGCGGCGCCGGAAGAGATGAGCCGCGAGGTGGCGGCCAGCATCCGCCGCAGGACCGGCGAATGCCTTGTGACTGGGCGCGCCGCTTCAGCGCAGCAGGATTAATCGGGCCATTCCTGCCTCACTTTTTCATGGCAGTACCGGCGGGTGATAGGTGAATGTCGTCATGAGTATCGCGGCGATGATCAGAACGATCGGGAAATGGATACAGAACTGCACCGAGGTATAGCCGATCAGGTCCTTCGACTTCAGGCCGAGAATACCGAGCAGCGGCAGCATCCAGAACGGATTGATGAAGTTCGGAAGCGTCTCGGCGATGTTGTACACCATCACGGTCCAGCCGAGATGTGCATGGATCGTGTTCGCGGCCGTCATGATATAGGGCGCCTCGATCACCCATTTGCCGCCCGCGGACGGGATGAAGAAGCCGAGCACCGCCGAATAGATGCTGACGAGGAACGAAAAGCCCATGCTGTTGGCCGATACGTCGACGAACCAGTGAGCAATCGTATCGGAAAGGCTGAGGCCGTGCGCGTTGTGCACCTTTGTCAGGATCTGCGCGACACCCGCATAGAACGGAAATTGCAGCAGAACCCCCGAAACGCTTGGCATTGCCTTGGAAAAGGCATCGATCAGGCTGCGCGGACGCCAATGAAGCAGGATGCCGAGCAGCAGAAAGACGAAATTGTAGGTGTTGAGACCTGACAGCGTGATCAGCGGATTTCCCGAGCGAAACGCCTGCCAGAGCCAACCGAGCGCAAGGACCACGATGAGGATCGTCAGGATCGGGCTGTGCTCGAGAAAATCACCGGGGCGGCGCGGCTCCTTCTTCTCGATCCTGTCGTCGTCCAGGCTGACGCCGAGATCGCGGGCCGTAACGGTCTTTTCGAGGCTTGGCGCGGTGAGATAGCAGATGACTCCCGACAGGACGGTCACGACGAGGGTCGTCAGCAATCCCTGCCATGTCACGATCGTTTCGGTAAAGCCGATGACGCCGGTGATCGGCTTCAGGCTCTCGGGTATGCTGGCGGCATTGGCCTGAAGCTGCGCCGCCGATGACGTTATCCCGAAAGTGAAGCCGCAGCCGAGGCCGAGATAGCCGGCAGCACCCGCCGCGCGATAATCGAGCTTGATATCCGAGCGGCGTGCTATCTCGCGGACGAGCAGGCCGGAGAAGATCAGGCTCAGACCCCAGTTCAGCAGCGACAGAACGATGCTGAGAATGCCAACGAAGACGATTGCGCCGCGGCTTGTCTTCGGCACGTTCGCGAGCCGCTTCAGGATGGCGGCCGCCGCCGGCGACATCGCCACCACATATCCGCTGATGGCGACAAGCGCCATCTGCATCGTGAAGGGAATGAGCTTCCAGAAACCGTCGCCGAAGGCCTGGCTCACGGCAATGGGAGAGCCGCCGTGCAGGATTGCGCCGGCAGCGATGACGACCACGGCGAGCAGGACAAAGACATAAGCATCAGGAAACCAGCGTTCGGCAAAGCCGACCATGAATTGCGAAAAGCGAGCGAGCGGATTGTCTCCAGGCTCGGATGGCTCGTGATTTTTGATTGCTGCGTCAGTCATGGAAGTACCCCTCTCTGATCGTTTGGTTTGTCAGACTGCCAATGTCACCTCCGTGAGCGGGACGGCCTGGCAGGTCAGGCAGCCTTCTCCCGAATAATCATTGAGATGCGCCACGCTCCCGGCGGCGACGGACACAAGGCAGCTCTCGCATTGGCCAGCACGACAGCCGGATGGCAGGGCAATGCCGGCGCCGAGCGCCGCGTCGAGGATCGTGCCGCTCTCCGGCTGCCAGTCGAAGGTCCTGCCGGATGCTTTTATCGTTATCCTGCGCGGCATGAGATCTGGCGGGATTTCCGGACGCGAGGCGAACGCTTCCGAAAAGATGTCGAAGCGCGGCACACCGAGTTCCTCCAGCCATTCCGTTACGCCGGCAATAAATTCCGGAGAGCCGCAGGCATAGGCGAGAGGACGTTCGCCTGGCGCGATCGGCGGCGCCATCTCAGTGAGCCGGCCGGCGCGATCAAAATCCTTTCCTTGACGGTCCTCCGGGCGCGGTTTCGAATAGGCGACGGTCACATCGAGCCCGGGAATTCTGTCCCGCAACGCTCGAACTTCTCGCGCGAAAGGATGCTCGCCGCCATTGCGGCAGCCGTGCAACAGCAGGACTTTCGGGCTCTCCGATTGAAGCGCCAGCGTCTCCAGATAGGACATGAAGGGGGTAATGCCGATGCCGCCGGCGGCGAGAAGGATGGGCCGCTCGCTTCGCAGCGGCGGCGTGAATTGCCCCTGCGGCGTCTCAAGATCGACGGCGGCGCCCACAGGCAGCACATGAAACGCCTGAGACAGGGACCTGTCCCTGTCGCTCGACGGATGACGACGGACCGCGATGTGAAAGCTGCGATCGGGCGAACCGCCGTGGCCGGTCAATGAGTAGGCCGATGAGCGCCGGACACCGGGCAGCGAAACGATCACATATTGTCCCGGACGGAATGCCGGCAGCAATTTGCCGTCCTGCGGCGTAAGGGTGAGCGCCGCGACGGAATCACATAGATTTTCTCTCGCTGAGAGGATGAAGCGGCGGTTTCCGTTCCAGCGTCCGACGTCGACGCCCAGCTCCGGCTGGATGTCGCAGGCGACGGCCCGCAAGGGGACCGAGCCGCTGACGGGATCCCGGCTATCATCGGACAGGATGTCGTTGATGTTGGAGGATAGTCGGCCGGTCGGGGGAGAGCCGGGCAGACCGAGCGGGGTGCATGCCTCCCACCACCCGAACTCCGCGATCACGACGCGGGGCTCGATCGCCGGGTTGAGGTGGACGCGCATCCGGACGCTGCCGGAGATGGTCTCGATCCTGGCCCAATCTCCTTCCTTCAATTTTTTGTCCGCGGCGAGGGATGGATTGATTTCGACCTTGGGATCCGGGCTCTTGCGGCGCAAGGAGGCAATGTGCCTGTAGGCGCTATGCACGAACCAGCCGCTCTTGGCGGTCGTCAGCAGGAAAGGAAACCGCTCCGCCGTTTCCGGCGGAAAGGGCTTGTCAGTCTTGTTACGGCCTGGCAGCGGCGCATAGCCGTGCAAAAGCATTTGCTCCGAATAGAGTTCCACCCGCCGCGTCGGCGTTGCAAACCCGCAGATGGACGGCCCGTCCTCTTCCGCGTATTTATGATGACGGAAAGACTGTGGAATGCGGATGCCTTTTGGGCGGAGCCTAAGATCGTCGATGCTTATGCCGAGAGGCGCAAGCTGATAATTCCACCCGGCTTCGATATCGCCTCCGAAGAACCGGTCGCCCATGCCGAGCCGTAGCGCCAGGGCATTTGCGATCTCATAATCGGCGCGGCATTCGCCCGGCGGCTCGACGAATTTCGGTCGGAACTGGATCGTCTCCACCGCTTCCTGGGTGATCTCGAAGCCGATTTTCAGCGCGTCGCGCTCCCATGGCAGGCTGGCTGGCAGAACGATATCCGCGGTTTCGGCCGTCGGGTTCATGAACATGTCGACATGAACCTGAAACTCAAGCGCTTCCAACGCCCGCCGATTCCGGCTCGAATTGCCCTGCGACACGACGAAATTCGTGCCGAAGGCCACCAGGGCCCGCACCTTGTAGGGCACGCCTTCGACGACGGCGCGGCTGAAATCCCTTGCGGTAATCCAGCCATGAGCCGGCGGCCCAAGCGGCAACGCATCGAGACCGAGCGCCTTCGCCCGCTGTCCGGGTGCGAGAAGAGCGTAGTCGTTCAGGAGGCGCGCCGGCGGCGGGACCGGCCAGAGATTGCCGCCGGGCCTGTCGCAGCATCCTGCCAGCGCATAAAGTATCGCGATGGCCCGCTCGGTTTCCGTCGCATTGGTATGCTGCCCGACGCCGGTCCATGAATGATAGGCGAGCGCGGGAGAATCCGAAAAGATCCTGTTGAATGCCTCGATGTCCTCGCTGCTGAGCCATGTCTCGGCAGCGACGCGTTGCGGCGTGTACCTGGCCGCTTGCTCCTTGAGGAGGGAAAAGACGGTACGGCAGGTACGTTGCTCTCCGTTGCGCAAGCGGATCGGCACTTCCCGAAGGAGTTCGATACCATTGGCATGATCCAATGGGGCGGAGGTATCGTAAGGGCGGGGCAGGCCGTCGCGGGCCACAACCACGAACGCGCCTGGGACCGCCGTATCATTCCAGACCTGGGAAGCCCGTAGCAGCAGGCCCGTCTCCGAATCGACCAGCATGGGCGCGTTCGTCCAGCGGCGGACGAAATCGGCATCATAGGATCGGGTTTCGATCAGATGACGGATTGCTCCCATCGCCAGGGCGCAATCGGCGCCGGGTCTGATCCGCAACCAATGATCAGCTAGCTGGCCCGATCCTTCGGGCTTGGGATCGACCACGACGACCCGCGCTCCACGGTCGCGCGCCTCCGCGATGCGAGACGCTTGCGCAAGCCACGTCCTGACGGGATTATGGCCCCACAGGAGGATCGTGTCGGCATGTTCGTAGTCGGGCATCCCGATACCGCGCCCGAAGGTCAGCGCGTGGGCATAGTCCTTGTGCCAGCCGCAAACCTCTACGGCGTAGATCAGGTTGGGACTGCCAAAAAGCCGGACGAATCGTTCCACCCATTCGAAGCTGTCGACCATCGGCGTGCCGCTCGGCGTGGTCACGGCAAAGGCGACAGCCTCCGCCCCGTGCTCCGCGCGGATTTTATCGAGCCGGCCGGCGATCTCGTCGAGCGCCTCGTCCCAACCGATTTCTCTCCAGCCGGGATCGGCCGCGCCGCGTGGATTGGTGCGTTTGAGCGGGCGGGTGAGCCGGTTCGGGCTCGCTACGAGTTCGGGAGCTGCCCGGCCCTTGGCGCACAATGCGCCGCCCGTCGGATGGCCGGAAAGCGGTTCGACGGCATGCAACCTGCCATTCCCGACCACGACCGTGCAGCCGCAACGGGAGCGGCACAGGGTGCAATAGGCGGGAAATCGTTCGATCATGCAATCTTTGTGGTAGCGCACTCATGTAATGCGTTACTGCAATACGCCACACCTCGCCTAGTTTGTCAAACGACACTTCGCTATGTTCCGGGCAGATTGTGGGGAATGTCATGGCTTTGCGGAAACCGGCCTCCGGAACCAATCGAAACCTGAGGGAACAGGTCGTGCAGCGGGTGCGCTCGGAAATCATTTCCGGTCAAAGCGGGCCGGGCACGATGTTTTCGGTTCCAAGCCTCGCGAGCAGCCTTGGAGTGTCGACCACGCCCGTGCGTGAAGCGTTGCTGGAACTGAGCCGCACGGGGCTGTTGCAGCCGCTGCGAAACAGGGGCTTCCGCGTCGTCGAGCCCAGTCGGCGCGAGCTCGAGGAGTTGTTCGACATGCGCGACGTGCTGGAGATTCACGCCGCGCGTCTTCTGGCCGACGGTCCAAGACGCGATCTTTCGGTCTTGCGTGTCCATGCCGACGCCATCGCCAAAGCTGTGGAGAGGGAAGACGTACAGGCTTATCTCGAAAGCGACCGGGCCTTTCATTTCGCCCTTGTCAGCGCCGCGGGCAACGCGCTCCTGACCGACACGATAATGAGCCTCAGGGACAAGATGCGGCTATATGGGATAAGCTCGCGCGCCGGCCATGAACGCCAGATCGCTTCGGTGCCGGAACATTATCTGCTGATCGATCTGGCGGAAAAAGCTGCCCGCGAAGCGCTGATCGAACTGCTGCGGCACCACATCATGTCGTGGAAGCCGATCTTCGTCGAGGCGCTGGAGCAGACCCAAAGACCTCGGCAACCGCTCGTCTCAATCGCGCCGCGCTCAGGTCGCACTCGATAATCCGCAACAACTCGTGTCCATGCGTCGCCGTTCGGATGTTGACCGGTTTCTCTCATCTCGCGTTTCACACCTATGTCGAACGATTCAATAGCGCAAACATGCTGTCGCAACATCCGGCGCGTTCAGCGACGGCGGAGCGGCTCAAAAGCAGCATGGTCGTGCTTCGATCGCACAGCTGCCGGTCCAGCTTGCCGAGCGATTTGCAAGCGCTTTGGCAGCGTCAGACGGCCGTGCGGCGGATAAGCGGAGTCCGAGACAAGGGATCGGTCATTCACCACTCCAAGCCGTGAGAATCTCCATCAGCGTATCGAACTCAGGAAATCGAGGGCTGGCGGCGCGCCAAACGATCCAATAGCCCGTCTCCATGTGGAGACTCCCGCGCTCCAATTGAACCAATCGCCCGGCTGCGATTGCCGCGCGGCAGAGAGGCAAGGATCCCAGCAGCACGCCGGTGCCGGCTTCCGCGGCCAGAAGCGCTTGCGCGAAGGTGTCGAACCGCAGCATGGGAACCGATGGGGGCGGCGCATTGGTGGCGACCGCCCAGTCGCGCCAACCGAGCCGCGGGCCTGACGTGGCAATGCGGGGCAAGCCTTGCCAGTCGGCGGCCGATCTTTCGAGAAGGTCGGGTGCGGCGACCGGCGCGAGTTCCTCGACATAGAGCCGAGCCGCTTTCATGTCCGGCCAGATACCGTCGCCAAAGCGAATCTCGAGGTCGGCCTCGCTGCGGGAATAGTCGGGCAAGCGCTGGATCGTCTCGAAGGAAAGCTGCAGATGAGGAAGCGCCCGACCAATAGCCGGGAGGCGCGGCACGATCCATAGCCCGATGATCGAACCGGATGCCGCAATGGTGATCTTACGGCGAGGGGCTGCGAACAGGTTGGCCGTCGAGTGGGCCAATTGACCGAGCGCCGTCTGTACATGCGGAAGCCAGGCCTCACCTTGTGTGGACAAACTTACCCCGCGCGCCTGCCGATCGAAAAGTTGCGCCCCGATCTTAACCTCGAGATTGCGGATGCGCTGGCTGACGGCCGCCTGGGTCAGCCCGAGTTCCGCGGCCGCGGCCGTGAAGCTTCCCAACCGCGCCGCTGCCTCGAACACGCGGACCCATTCGAGTGGCGGAAGATTATCAGGCCGTTCAGCCATAATGGAAACGATGTCTCGATACCAGGATTCCTTGATTGTCATTATGACTCAAACACGGTGGGATAACCACAGACCGCAATGTGGAGGCCCGGATGATCACAAGTGCAGACATTCTCGACGAGGGAAGGTCCATCGCCGTAACCCTGGCGAATGGTGTGCGCTATCGTTTCCATGCGATCTGGCTTCGCGACAATGCCTGGGACGATCGGACACGCGCGCCCGGTAATGGTCAGAGGCTGATCACTCTCGGCGATATTCCGGCGCACACCGTCGTATCCCAGGCAAGGATCGAGGACGGCCGCGTCCAGCTGACGTTCCAGCCCGAGGATCGGATAATCGCCTTCGACGGCCGGTGGCTGGTTGAGAATGCCTATGACAAGCCCTCGTCACGCAGACCGGGATGGATCGGCCCGGAGCTCGAGACCTGGGACGCCGCACTCGGTTCGAACATCCCGCTGGCGGATTTTCCCGAGGTCAGCCGCGACAGGGGGGCGCTGGCGCGCTGGCTGGCCGGAGTACGCCGTTACGGCTTCGGCAAGCTCGATAGCGGGCCGGCGAGACCGGAGGCGCTGCTCGAGGTGGCGGCGTTGTTCGGCTATGTGCGCGAGACGAATTACGGCAGATATTTCGAGGTCCGCACCGAGGTCAACCCAACCAATCTTGCCTATACCGGACTTGGCCTTCAGGCCCATACCGACAACCCCTACCGCGACCCGGTCCCGACCTTGCAGATTCTCTATTGCCTGGAAAATTCCGCTGATGGCGGCGAGAACATGGTGGTCGATGGCTTCCGCGCGGCCGAACGCCTGCGCGAAGAGGATCCGCACGGTTTTGATCTGCTGACCGGCTATTGTACCCGTTTCGAATATGCCGGCAGTTCCGGAGTTCGCCTGCGTTCGCGGCGGCCGATGATCGAACTGGCGCCGGATGGCGAACTTATCTGCATACGCTTCAACAATCGCTCGGCGGCGGCGATTACCGACGTGCCCTTTGCGGACATGGGCGATTATTACGCCGCCTATCGTCGACTGGGCGAGATCATCGACGACCCATCGATGGAGGTGACTTTCAAACTCTCGCCCGGTGAGAGCTTCATCGTCGACAACACCCGCGTATTGCATGCCCGCAAAGGCTATTCCGGAGCCGGCTCCCGCTGGCTGCAAGGCTGCTACGCCGACAAGGACGGTCTTCTCTCGACGCTGGCCGCGATCGAAGCCGAGCGCGGTTCAACGAACGTAAGGGAGGCAGTCGAATGAATGCATCTGGCAAGGACGATCTTTCACCGGGGACAATCGTCGCCTTTCTCGCCGATATCTTCGAAAGGCGAGGCGGTGAGGAATATCTCGGCGAGCCGGTAACGATGGCCGAGCACATGCTGCAAGGCGCCTATCTGGCCGAGCAGCAGGGTGAAAACGACGCGATCATCGTGGCGACGCTCCTTCACGATATCGGCCATTTCACCAGCGAGTTCGGCACGTTCTCAATGGAAGATACGCATGACAAATACCATGAGGAGGCGGGCGCGAGGGTTCTCAAGCGCTTCTTCCCCGACATCGTCGTCGACTGCGTGCGATATCATGTTGCCGCAAAGCGCTACATCTGCGCCACGGATCCGACCTATCTCCGACAATTGTCCGCCGCCTCGCTTCACTCGCTGAAATTGCAAGGTGGGCCAATGAACGCGGAAGAGGTTGCGGCCTTCGCGAAGCTACCTAACGTCAGCGAGATCGTGAAGGTTCGCCATCTGGACGATGCCGGCAAAATCGCCGGCATGGCTACGCCGGGCTTTGCTTACTACGCTCCGATGGTGCAGCGGGTAGTGGATGCCCATTGCACCTCCGCTGGCCGCGCGCATTGAGGACGATCCTGGACTTCGCGGCGCCGGACCCTGTCCGCCGTTGCTCTCCATCGATGTGCGAGGATCCGGATGCCTCAGGACGAAATGGCTATGGGCCGCTGCTCCACGATCGCTTCCATGGCAAAGTAGGACGTGACCGATTCAAGCTCCACGTCGGCAATCAGGCGCTGGTAGACCGCGTCGTAGCTTGCCATGTCCGTGGTCACGATCTTGAGCATGTAATCATAGTCGCCGCCGATGCGGAAGAAATCCACCACTTCGGGAATGCGCGAGACATGCGTCCGGAATGCCTTGAGCCAGGAAGCGGAATGCTGGCGCGTCTTCACCATGGTAAAGACGACGAGCCCGAGGCCGAGCGCATGCCGGTCGAGACGCACGGTATGGCGCTCGATGATGCCGCTCGCTTCCAGCGCCTTCAGCCGCCGCCAGCAGGCATTCTGCGACAAGCCCACACGGCTTGCCAGGTCGCGTTGCGAGATCGAGGAGTCGATCTGCAGTTCACGCAGGATTTTGGCGTCGAAATGATCGATATTTTGCCGCTTCATGCGTTCATATGACCCAAAAAATGTCTTTTCGGCAAGAATTTTGGCGAATCAAATCGCCTCCTGCCATGGCAATCTGCGCCTTGAATTCCGCGGGAACGAAATTCTGCCATGAGTCCATTGGAGCGTTTCAAACAGCAGCTCGACCGCGACGACCTCGTCCAATTCTTGCGAGACGGGCTTGTCGGCGAGAACGCCTATGTCGAGGGTCCCGCCGGGCCAAAGCGGCTGATCTATGCGGATTATGTCGCATCGGGCCGGGCGCTGCATCAGGTCGAGGCCTTCCTGTTGAACGAAGTGCTTCCTTATTATGCCAACAGCCATACCGAGGCCTCCTATTGCGGCAGCTTCACAACCCGGCTGCGCGAAGAGGCGCGCCGGGAAATCGCGCGAATCGTCGGCGCCGGTGAGGGCACGAGCGTCATCTTCGCCGGATCGGGCGCGACGGCCGGCATCAACAAGCTGGTCCGGCTTCTCGACATCGAACGCCGCACGAGGGCGGGAGAGAAGATCGTCGTCTTTGTCGGTCCCTACGAACACCACTCGAACCTACTTCCCTGGAGGGAGAGCGGAGCCGGGGTGGTCGAGATCGACGAAGGGGCGGCGGGAGGCCCCGATCTCGACCGTCTGTCGGCAGCTTTGACGGAAGCGGCAGGTGCCGATCTTATCATCGGCGCCTTCTCCGCGGCTTCGAATGTCACCGGCATCGTAACGACGACCGAACCGGTCACGCGGCTCCTCAAAAAGCACGGCGCGCTGGCAATATGGGACTATGCAGGCGGTGCGCCTTATCTGCCGCTTTCAATGTCGGAAGACACCGACGCGCCGAAGGACGCGATCGTCTTTTCCCCGCATAAATTTCCGGGCGGACCGGGCGCGTCGGGACTATTGGTCTTGCGCGATGATATCGTCGCCGTCGACAAGCCGACCGCACCGGGCGGGGGCTCCGTCCGCTTTGTATCGCCGTGGCAGCACGATTATTCCCTGTCACTGGTGAATCGCGAGGAAGCCGGCACGCCGAACATCCTCGGCGACATCCGGGCAGCTCTCGTCCTCCTGGTCAAGGAAAGGGTCGGCCAGACCCATATCGACAGCCGCGACACCCAGCTTCGTCAGCGTGCCATGGAGCGGTGGAAAAGAAACCCGTTCATTGAGATGCTCGATGGCGGTGCCGGATCGTTGCCGATCTTCTCCTTCCGCGTTCGCGACGGACGGGGCGGCCATATCCACCATCAGCTCTTCACGCGCATGCTGAGCGACTATTTCGGCATCCAGGCGCGCGGCGGCTGCGCCTGCGCCGGACCTTACGCGCATCGGCTTCTCGACATCGAGGAGCAGGCCTCGCACGAATTGTCATGCGCCATTCGCTCCGGCAGGGAAATCGAGAAGCCGGGCTGGATTCGCCTGAATTTCAGCTATCTCCTCGACGACGAGCAAGCCGAGGCGATCATAGATGGCGTCGACCGGCTGGCGCGCTCCGCGCTGGACTACAGCTCCTCCTATCGTTGCGACGCGGCGACGGCGCGCTTTACCTTCGACGCCAAAGATGCCATGCCCCCGGCCATGATGCCCGACCAAAGCCATGTCTGGATGAGCGAATGACCGCCGCGACGCCTGCACCCGATTCTGATAGGGGACTGGCCGTCCTTGAACGGGAATTGGCGCGCGACCTTGAAAATCTCTGCCGCCCGCCGGCCAACTGGGTTCCGCCGCGCATGGCCGACGGCGAGCGGGTTGCGGATGTGGTCATCATCGGCGGCGGCATGTGCGGCCTGATCGCCTGGTTCGCGCTCCAGTCCTCCGGCATCCGCAATGTCCGCATCCTCGACCGAAATCCTGCCGGCCGCGAAGGGCCGTGGCTCAATTATGCGCGCATGGAAACGCTGCGCTCGCCGAAGCAGCTTGTCGGTCCGGCCTACGGAATCGGCAATCTGACGTTCCGCGCCTGGTTCACGGCGCAGTTCGGCGAAGGCGCTTGGGAGCGTCTCGACAAGATCCCGCGGCCGATGTGGATGGACTATCTGCGCTGGTATCGCAAGGCGCTGTCCATCCCGGTCGAAAACAACGTCGATGTGAATACTATCCTGCCGTCAGGGGATCTGCTTCGGCTGGATTTGTCGGGAACCGGAGCGACGGCCGAATCGCTTCTCGCACGCAAGGTCGTCATGGCGACTGGCCGTGACGGAACCGGTCATCCCACCATTCCCGGCTTCATGCGCGGCGTCAGCCGGACGCGCTGGGCGCATTCCTCCGACGATATCGATTTCGCCCGCCTGAAAGGCAAGCGCGTCGTCGTCGTCGGTGTCGGAGCTTCAGCCGTCGACAACGCGGCCGAGGCGCTGGAAGCGGGCGCGGCTGAGGTTCGCCTTCTCATCCGGCGCAAGGAAATGCCAACCATCAACAAGATGATGGGCATCGGCTCGGCCGGTTTCACGGCCGGTTTTCCCGATCTTCCGGATGCGTGGCGATGGCGCTTCATGCATTATTCCATGGTCACGCAGACGCCGGCGCCGCGCGGCTCGACATTGCGCGTCAGCCGCCATCCGAACGCTCATTTCCACTTCGGCAAGGCGGTCGAGAGCGTTCGCGAAACCCGCACCGGCCTTCTGGTCGAGACGGCGGATGGGAGCCGGCTCGCGGCCGATTATCTCATTCTCGGCACGGGCTTCACCGTCGAGCCTCTGGCGCGCACCGAATTTCCCGGCTACGCCGATGAAATTCTCCTGTGGAAGGATCGCTACACGCCGCCCGCCGATTATCGGCATGGCGAACTCGGCAATTTTCCTTATCTGTCCGGAGATTTCTCCTTCCAGGAGCGCACGCCCGGCAAAGCGCCGTGGCTCAACAATATCTACTGCTTCAACTACGGCGCGACCGTCAGCCTTGGCAAGGTCAGCGGCGACATTCCAGGCATCAGCGAAGGCGCGGCATGGCTCTCTCGTGGGATCGCCTCGCGCCTGTACGGCGAGGATGTGGAGCTTCATTTCCAGGCGATGCTCGATTATTCCAAGCCGGAGCTGCTCGGAGACGAGTGGACAGCGAGCGAAATCGACAAGATCGTACAGGAAAGCGAAGCCGAATGAGCGGGATCGATGCCGACGATGTGGTGCTGGGCGAAGTAGGGATCGACGCGGGTTCTCCCCTTCGCGCCGTGCTTGAAACCCGCGCCGACGTGCTGGCGATGACGCAGGCGACGCACGACGCGGCGTTGCGGCCACGGGATCCGGGCGGCTTGACGCATGGCGAACGGGCGGCGCTTGCAACCCGCATCGCCCGTCTCAACCGGGAAGAGGGGCTTGCGGCGCATTACGAGGCGATGCGGCGCGAGACGAAGTCTTCGCAGGAAACGGCGGGGATCGCCGATCCGGCGTTCAAGGGCACGGCAGGTACGCGCCTCGCTGCCATCATCGCCTATACCGATCTCGCCAGCCTCTCTCCGAAGGACGCTCGCGCGCAAGACATCCAGTCGCTGAAGGATGCCGGCATCGACGATGCGGATATCGTGCGGCTTGCGGAACTCAACGCCTTTCTTGCCTATCAGATAAGGCTTGTCGCCGGGCTGCGGCTGATGAAGGAACGCGGACAATGAGCGAGCCGATCCACGAATTCACGACCGAGGTGCCGCATTGGCGGCCGCGCGTAAAGCCGATCGATCTTGCCGAGGCTTCGGCCGAGCAGCTCGATGCCCTGAAAGTCACCCCCTCCAACACCAAAGTGTCGGATTACGTGCTCGTGCTGGCGAACGATGTCGAGACGCTGAAGGTCCGCACACCGCTTTTCAACGCCATCATGTACAATCGCGGCGGCCTATCTCGCGCCGAGCGCGAACTCGGCGCGGTCGCGGCATCCATCGTCAACCGCTGCATCTACTGCGCCGCCGTCCATTCAAGCCGGTACAACCAGCTGGCGAAGGACGAAGCCGTCATGAAGCGGATCTTCGCGGACGGCGTCGCGGCAAGGCTCGAGCCGCGCCAGTCGGCTATCCTGAGCTTCGCGGCAAAGCTCTCCGAGGCGCCCAGCAAGGCCGACGAAAGCGATATGGATGCGCTTGTGGAGGCGGGTCTCGATCCCTCTGAAATTCTCGACCTGATCCTGTCGGCCTCGCTGTTCGGCTGGGCGAACAGGTTGATGCACACTTTGGGCGATCCACTGCCGCGCGACAAGGAAGAGGCGTAGATTTTGAGACAGAACGACGCACCGGCAAGGGAGATTTCATGAGCGAAGCGGGGGCGGTCCAAGGCCATGCTGTCGGCATCGTCGGCGCCGGCGCGATCGCCTGCGGCACGGCGGCGCTCCTATCACGCTCCGGTCATCGCGTCTTTCTGTGGTCGCCTTCGGGCAAAGGCACGGCCGCATTCGCCGCGGGCTCGCCCCTGCGGGCCGAAGGCGCGATCGAAGGCGCGTTCGATGTCGGCGTCGCCTCGTCGGCGGAAGAACTTGTCGCAGCCGCTGATGTCGTCATCCTGGCGCTGCCGGCCAACGCCCATCGCCAGATGATGGATGAGATCGCGCCCTATCTCATGCGCCGGCATGTCGTCATCATCAGTTCGCACGCTTCCCTCGGCGCTCTTTATCTTTCACGGCTTCTGAGGGACCGCGAACTGGATTTGCCCATCGTGGCGTGGGGCACCACGGTCGTGTCCGGTCGGCTCGCCGGCCCAGCGCATGTCAGGGTCAATACCGTCCGCGGCAAGATCGACATGTGCACCGTTCCGGAACGCCGGTCGGAGGAGGGGCTTTCGCTCTGCCGCCGGCTTTTTGGCGACCGTTTCGTCGAGCGCGAGGGGCTCCTGGCGATCGCACTCAGCAATCTCAATCCGCAGAACCATATGGGGATTGCGCTTTGCAATATGACGCGTATGGAACGGGGCGAACACTGGGACCAGGGCCTGAATGTGACGCCGAATGTGGGACGGCTGTTGGAGCAATTGGACGCGGAAAGGTTGGCGATCGCGACAGCGCTGGGCCTCAAGGTGCGGACCATTTTCGAGCATTTCCACCTCTCTTTCCATGTGCCTATGGGCAGTGTCTCGGATATGAACCAGGAGATGTCACGTCTCGGCCGGGGCGGCACCGGACCCGCGACGGCCGACAGCCGTTATGCGACCGAGGACGTGCCCTTCGGCCTGCTCGCGACGGTCAGGCTGGGAGAACTCGCGCAGCGGCCGGCGCGGCTGCATCGTGCGGGTGTGGATATTTTCTCGGCGCTTTACGGCCGCGACTTCAGCGCTGAAAATGATCTGTTGCGGGCGCTCGCCCTCAATGCGCTATCGCTTGGCGAACTCAAGCATCTCGCGCGCGAAGGCTTCACCTGAGCGGAGTCGGCAGGCGAACGGGCCTGCGCCCGTGGTCAAAGGTAGGGAATTTTCAAAAGGGGAAATGACACGATGAAAAAACTGCTCACCGCCATGAAGCGGATTGCGCCGGGCACGGCCGTTTTGGCCGGCATCCTTGCGCTGATGCCGGTCGCGGCTCATGCCCAGGAAGCCGATTCGGTCGTCAAGAAGCTCGAATCCACCCACACGATAACAATCGGCTATCGTGAAACGTCGATTCCGCTTTCCTATCTGGATTCGAACAACAAGCCGACGGGCTATTCCGTCGAGTTCTGCCAGAAGATTGCCGAGGCGGCGAAGGACTATTTGAAGCTGCCGGAACTGAAGATCAAATATGTCCCCGTCACCATTCAGACCCGGCAGGCGCTCGTCGCCAACGGCACCGTCGACATCGTCTGCGGCGGCGCGGTCAACACGTGGACGCGCCAGAAGCAGGTGTCGTTCACCCCGGTGAGCTGGGTTTCGGCGGAGCAGCTTCTCGTCCTGAAGGATTCCGGCATCAAGGACATCAAGGACCTCAACAACAAGGTCGTTATCATCGCGACCGGCGGCACCAGCGAGCCGACGATCCAGCGGCTGATCAAGGAGGACCATCTCAACGTCAAGATCATGCATGTGAACACGCATCCGGCGGCGCTGCTGGCGCTGGAGAGCCATCGCGGCGACGCCTATCTCAGCGACAACGCCGCCTTCTACAGCATCATCAAGCAGTCGAAGCATCCTGAGAACCTTGCCATTGTCGGCCCGGAACTCAGTTACCAGCCGGAAGCCTTCATCATCCCGCGCAACAATTCGACATTCGCCTGGATAGCCGGCCATACAATGTCGGACATGTTCAAATCCGGCGAAGCCGAGAAGCTCGTGAAGAAATGGTTCGGACCGTTCGGCGTGGGCGTCAGCCCGAAGCTGAAGGCCGCCTGGGACACCTATTCCTTCCCGGAATGATCGCGATCGCGGAATGACAGGCGATGAATTATAATTGGGACTGGAGCGTTCTGCTCCAGTCACCCTATCTGGGGTGGCTGTTGTCGGGAGCGGGATGGACGCTCGCCGTCAGCGCCGGAAGCTGGCTTTTGGCGCTCGCGGTCGGCTTCATCATCGGGGCGATGCGCAGCCTGCCCTGGCGGCCCATGCGCCTGCTCGCGGGAATCTATGTCGAGCTCTTCCGCAATGTCCCGCCGCTGGTTCAGCTTTTCCTCTGGTTCTTCGTCTTCCCCGAGATCGTACCCAACGCCATGGGCATGTGGATCAAACGCGGCATGCCATTGCCGGAATTCACGACGACGGTGGTCGCGGTCGGCCTGTTCGCGGGTTCGCGCGTCGCCGAGCAGGTGCGTGCCGGTGTCGAGACGGTGCAGACCCGTCTCTTGCCTGCCGCTCTCGCCACGGGGCTGACGCCGCTTCAGGCTTACCGCCTCGTTCTGCTTCCCATCGCCCTGCGCAGGATCATCGCCCCGCTGACGTCGGAATTGCTGATCACGATCAAAATGTCGTCCATCGGCCTGACCATCGGCCTGATGGAATTGACCGCACAGAGCCGTCAGATCGAGAACTATACGTTCCACGGTTTCGAAGCCTATGCCGTGGCGACGGCGGCCTATCTCGTGATCGGCCTGTTCGTCACCTGGGTCATGCATGTCGTGGACCGGCGCGTGACGGGCGGACTTGCCGGCAAGGGTAGATAGGGGCGCGCCGTGGACTGGAGCATCATCTGGAACGCAAGGAGCCTGCTCGCGCACGGGCTGGCGATGAGCGGCCTTCTGGTCGTCACTGGAGCCGTCGGAGGCGTGATCCTCGGCGCAGGGCTCGCCCTGCTGCGGATTTCACCATACCGGGTGCTTTCTCTTCCAGCCGCGGCCTATGTGGCTGTCATGCGCTCGGTGCCGCTGATCCTCGTCCTGTTCTGGTTCTATTTCATGCTGCCCCTCCTGACGGGGCATCCGCTGGGGGCGCTTTCCTCGGCCCTTACCGCTTTCGTGCTATTTGAGGCTGCGTTTTATTGCGAAATCATAAGAGCCGGCATCGGATCGGTACCGAAAGGCCAGAACCAGGCGGCGGCCGCAACCGGGCTGAAAGGCTGGCAGATCCTGCGGCTCGTCATCCTGCCGCAGGCTTTTGCCGCCATGGTCCCGCTCTTCCTCAACCAGGTGGTCATTCTCTTTCAGGATACGTCCCTGGTTTATGTCGTCACGCTGCACGACTTCCTCACGGCGGCGAATATCGTTGCCGACCAGCAGGAGCGGCCGATCGAAATGTACACCTTCGTCGCCATCGTCTATTTCGTGATCTGCTATTGCATTTCTCTCCTGGTCGGCCGCAACAAGGGACCGGTATTTCGATGAACGCCACGTCGCTTGATGACCTGAAACTTTCCGGCGGCGCCGGCCGGTCGACCTCCTCCGGCGCGCCGATGATCGTGGTCGACGGTATTTCAAAATCCTACGGGCATTCACAGGTGCTTAGGGATTGCTCCACGACGGTGGCGCGCGGCGAGGTGGTCGTGGTCTGCGGCCCGTCGGGCTCTGGAAAGAGCACGCTGATCAAGTGCATCAATGGCCTTGTGCCCTTCGATTCCGGCCGCATCCTCGTGGATGGCGTTTCCGTCGGCGACCGGCGGACGAAACTGCCGGCGCTGCGGGCGCAGATCGGCATGGTCTTCCAGCACTTCGAACTCTATCCGCACATGACCGCGCTGGAGAACGTCAATCTGGCGCAGGTCCATGTCCTCAAGCGCAGCCGGGCCGAGGCAACCGCCGTATCGACGAAACTGCTCGAGCGTGTCGGCTTGTCGGAGAAACTTGACTCGCGCCCCGGAGAACTGTCGGGCGGCCAGCAGCAACGGGTATCGATCGCGCGCGCGCTCGCCATGAATCCGAAGGCCATGCTTTTCGACGAGCCGACCTCCGCGCTCGATCCGGAGATGGTCAACGAGGTCCTCGACGTTATGCAGGCCCTTGCCCAGGACGGCATGACCATGGTCGTCGTGACGCACGAGATGGGTTTTGCGCGCCGCGTCGCCGACCGGGTCCTCTTCATGGATGACGGCCGCATCCTGGAGGACACCGCGAAATCGCGGTTTTTCGAGGAACCGGCCACCGAGCGTGCGCGCCAGTTTCTTTCGAAGGTTCTTACGCATTGACGCCGGCACAAGGCATTTGGATGTCAATGTGTTCGCGTAATGTGGATCCGAATCGATCTTGCTAACGCATTTCCGTTTTTCTCCGAATCACGGGAATGCTCTATCTGTTTGGTCCTACGCAATTCCGAACGCAGAACCGCTATGCATTTTTGCTGGAATTGCTCTAGGCAACCGCCTGATCGTTTTGGTCATCATCGCCGCAGAAAATGTCGCAGAGAAGGTCCACGAGCTGGACAACGTGATCGTCTGCAATGGAGTAGAAAATATTCTGCGCTTCGCGCCGAGTGCGCACCAGCTTCAATGCGCGCAACTTGCTAAGGTGCTGCGATATGACCGTCTGGGGCAGCCCAACAGCCTCGCTCAATTCGCCGACGTTACATTCGCGACGAGCAAGGCAACAGAGAATCAGGGTCCTCTTCGAACTTGCGATGGCCGACAGGAAGTTCGAGAGATCTTCCGACCTCGACATGAGCGATTGAACGCGATCCATATGGTGGCCTTCCCTAGATGGAATATGTCAATCTTATCACACGCAAATGTGTCGATTATCAGTTACATATATATGAACTCACATATTTTTAGAGGTAGAGAGGGAAAAGTCGAGGCACGCCGCCTACTTCGCAAGTGACAAAAGATCGTGATAAACGGAGGCAACCTGCCTTGCGGTGGCGTCCCAGCGGTATGCCGAAGCCTGCCTTATCGCATGAAGATCCGGGCCAGGAAGACCTGTGGCGTCGCCAAAATCCATCTGCCGCGAAATTTCCTCGCGCCAAGCGTTCTCATTCATCGGATCAATATATATGGCGGCATCGCCCGCAATTTCCCGAAGTACAGGTATCCCGGAAACGACGGGTCGCAGGCCGCTTGCCATAGCCTCTGCAACCGGCAGGCCAAAACCTTCATAAATCGAGGGGAAAAGCAGGGTCCGTGCGTGGCGATAAAGGACGGCGAGAACTCCTTCGTCCTGATATTCAAGCAGTCTGACGCTGCCTTCCGCGATGAGTTTTCGAAACGATGAATCGTTCCAACTGCCCCAGCCGAGCGGACCGACGAGTGAAAGTGGGTATTCGAGCCGTGTCGGCCTTGGCAGGCCGGCGAAAGCGCGGATTAGGACCGCAAGGTTTTTTCGCGGCTCGATCGTACCTACAGCAAGAAAGTAGCGCCTGGAATGAAGGCCAAGCGCCTGCAATGTCGCGTCGTCCGTCTCTTCAATTTCGGGAGAGAAGCTCGGGTTGACGCCTGGATAAGCCACTTTCACCCGCTTCTGATCGATCCCCAGGACGTCAGCAATCTCGCTCGCGCTAAATCGGGAAACCGTGCAGATAAGCGGCTGTTCAGCCAGCCAGCGCAAGTTCGGCTCCAACCAACGGATCCGATCGGCCGGGTGCGTTTCAGGATGCCGCACGACCGACATATCGTGAACGGTGGGCAGGCAAGGCACCGAACCCGTCGTCGGCCATGGAGGAAGGAAGTTCAGCGCGTGAAAGAGATCGAACTTTTTAAGGTCTTTCAGATAGCGCCGACGCTTGACCAACCGATAAGTTCGATGCGCAAGCGGTGCAGAGAGCAGCAAACGTAACGCGGTGGTTTGACGTCGGACAGCACGTTCCCTCGTTTGCGATGTCAAATTCCGTAGCCAATCCCGGCGGATAGGCGAGAAAGAGAAACCATCATAGCCGCTGATTTCGAGTTCGGGCGCTTCCCGCAACAGCGCATCGATCAGAAAGAGAGAATAATAGCCGATACCCGTCAGCCGCCATCTGAACATGGACGTGTCCAGGCATATGTGCATCGAAGGCATTGACGATTCACCACGAAAACATGATGGCCCGCACCCGGCGCCTCTTCTGCCATATACACCACCGGTCCATACCTCAAGCTCGGTTTGGACAGACCTGCCTTGGTCGTACCGATACCGGGCATTTCAAGGTCGCGAACGCACAAATCTGGACGAAATGGTGTGCTATGACGGCAAGATCACTCCTCGCGCATGGAAGTCGCCATGATATTCGTGAGGGGATTGAGGAGATATTCCGCCACCGTCCGTTGCGTTGTTGGAATCAGAACGGTTGCCGGCATGCCGGCAGTAAGTTTCTTGGAGACGATCTCGGGTATATTCGGCCCCGCAACTTGAATTTGCGCCAGGAAATAGGACTGCTTCGATGAAGCGTCGGTCAGCCGGTCATGTGATACCGACGTGACGGTTCCCTGGATCGCCGGCAAATCGCGGTTCTTGAAGGCCGGGAGCCTTACCTCGGCCTTCATTCCGACCCGGACATCGTCGATATCGACGGGGCTGATTTGCGCATTGATAATCAGGTCGGCGTGCATCGGCACGATATCAAGCAACGGCTCACCTGGCTTGATCACCGCCCCAATTGTCGAGACCTGCACGTTCTGGACGTAGCCGCCGACCGGAGCAACAATGTCGACCCGGTTGAGCACATCTTCAGCCACGGCAAGCTTGTCGAGCGTGTCGGAAATCTTGGCTCGAACATCCGTCAGGTCGGACGAATCCTGCTCCCGCATTTTCTGCGTCAATTGAATGATCTGAAGTTTGGCTGCGCCGATCTCCGATTGCGCCTTCGAGATGTCCGCCTCCGTCTGCCCAATCACGCCTTCGAGGCGTGCGCTCTCCCGGTCAAGAGCAAGCACCTGCGACCGCGCGACTAGCTTCTTGGCCAGAAGAGCCGCGAGATCATTGCGTTCCTCGACCACGAAACGATGTTGGTTTTTCGCCGCTTCAAGTTGCTCGGACAGTCCGGAAATTTCACTTTTCTTCTGCTCGATCTGACTGTTTAAAATGTCGATCTGGCCGTTGAGCGACACCATCCGAGATCTAAAAAGGGCCTCGGCGTCATTGATCGCGCTGATGACATCCGGATTATCCTTCCTTGTCGCGATGCCGTCGGGAATCGTCATCGACGAACTTCCATTGATTTCCGCGGCGAGCCGAGCGGCCTTCAGCCTTCCTACCACCAACTGATTGCTCAGGACATCATACTGGGCTTTGGCCTCGGTAGCCTCGAGCTTAAAGAGAGACTGCCCCTTATGGACGCGAGATCCCTCTTCAACGAGAATCTTTCTGATGATGCCGCCCTCATAGTGCTGGACGACCTTGATATTGTCCTTGATGGAAACGGTCCCCTGAGCGACCACGGCGCTGGCAAGCGGCGCGGTAAACGCCCAGATGCCGCCGACGCCAAACGTCAGGAAAATAACGCTTAACCCGAAAAGTGCCGGACGCCAGTAATTGGCGGATGGTTTCGAAACGCGTCGGTTCACAACTAGGCCCCTTGAGCAATGGGCATGGACACGATTTGCGGGCCGGAGAACCGCTGCAGGACCTCGTCACGCGATCCGAACTGCTGCACTTGGCCATTCGCGAGCACCAGCGTCTTGTCCGCGATCATCAAAAGATTTGGCCGGTGAGTAATGACAACGACCGTCCTTCTTGCTGCCTTCAAAGCCACGAGCGCTGCCGCAAGCGCCGTTTCGCCAACCGAATCGAGGTTGGAATTGGGCTCGTCGAGCATGATGAGCGCCGGTAAACGGAAGACGGCACGGGCGAGACCGATGCGTTGGCGCTGGCCTCCGGAGAGCGATCGCCCGCCGTCTCCGACCATTGTTTCATAACCATCCGGCAACTGCTGGATCATTTCATGCACGCCGGCGAGCTTTGCAGCCTCGATCACATCCGCATCGCAATCTTCGGCGAAACGGGCGATATTTTCCCGGACTGTGCCGCGAAACAGTTCGATATCCTGTGGGAGATATCCAATGTGGCTTCCAAGCTGGTCCATCTCCCAATGCGGAAGCTCCGACCCGTCAAGGCGGACCGCTCCTCCGACATATGGCCAGACACCGACCAGAACGCGTGCAAGCGTCGACTTGCCTGCGCCACTGGGACCGACGACGCCTAGCGTCTCGCCAGCGCGTAACCGGAAAGAGACGCCGCGCAATATCGGCGACTGGCCGCCAGGCGCGCCGGCGACAACGCCTTCGAAGGAGACATCGCCTTCGGGCCTCGGAAGCTGGATGTGCTCGTCGGTATCCGCCAAGCCGCGCAGCAACAATTGCAATCGGCTGTAGGCGCTGCGCGCGGAGACGAATCCCCGCCAATTGCCAACCGACGCTTCGACCGGCGCCAGCGCCCGGCCCATCATGATGGAAGCGGCGACCATCATCTCGGGTGACAGATTCTGGATGATCGCCAGATAACCGCCGAGGCCATAAATGCTCATCTGAAGTATCATGCGGGTGAACTTCGTGCCGGAGAGAATGAGGCCTGACCGGTTGCTCGCAATGCTTTGCCAGCCGAGCACGGAGGCGTGAAGATCCTGCCACTTGCGGCGAAGCGGTCCGACCATGCCCATCGCTTGAAGGACTTCCGCATTGCGCAGGGCAGCCGAGGCAAAGCCGCTGGCCTGCACGCTGCTGTCCGACGCGTCCTTGAGATGCCTGCGCGTCAGGAATTCGTTGCCGAGGGCAAGCGCGAAGATTACGAGCGTGCCGATGATCGCGGTCACCCCATACCAAGCATGGAGGAAAAAGCACCCTATTATGAAAATCGGCACCCATGGGGCGTCGCAGAACGTAAGCAGGCCGGAGCCTGTCAGAAACTCGCGTATGCTGTCGAGGTCGCGTAGCGCCTGCGAACCGCCGACTCCCGGCACGACCACGCTTGCCTGTTGAACCTTGTTGAAAATTTTTTCGCTGGCCTCGTTGTCAAAATTGACACCCGCACGCACAAGGATGCGGGATCTGGTAGCCTCGAGTACCGCATAGACAAGGATAAGAAAGATCGTGATCAACGTCACCATCAGAAGAGTCGTCATGTTACGACTCATGATGACCCGACCGTAGATCTGCAGCATATAAAGGGGGCCGGTCAGCATCAATATGTTGATGAAGAGACTGAACAGGATCGCCAGGAAGAACGCAGGCCTCGTCTTCCTCAGCGCAACATCGATTGCTGTCGGTTTCTTCGGGTCGGCAGATACACGCCGCTTGGCACCCATAGGACCCCACCCCTTCCAAATACGCAGTTCATATGCCTATATGCGTAGAATTGTAACTTCGCAAGCGACGACGGCATCTTCGACTCAGGCTCTCATGATTGTTGAAAGGCATCTCCCGATGGGCTGGGTGAGATGATGCGAACTCGGGGCATTGTGATCTATTTGTCCGTGGCAACCGACATGTGACATGGACTGAGACCAAATGGGGCGCGTAAGGGATATCGTTCACCGACAGCTTTGGCGGCGCATTCCGCGTTCGTTGCGGCGTTCCGCGATTACAGGAGCCGTCAACCTGCTTTACCCCGCGGCGCACGCGGCGGCAGCCGGAGCACCGGTTACGGTGGTCGGCGAGCTTTCGTCTGCGAGCGGCTTGGGCGAAAGCGCGCGACTTTGCCACGGCGCTCTGCAGGCCGCGGGCGTGACGGTTAATGGCATAGACATTGCCCGTCGGTTGCTCGCCGACCAGAACTTTTCAAATTTCGCCTTCACCTCTCCCGGGCCTCGCGAGCGCGGTTCAATGGTCGTCCACGTCAACCCCTTCCCGCTGCCGATCGCGGTGCCTTCGATCGGACGGGCCAGGCTACGGGCAAAGCGCGTCGTGGGTTATTTCGCCTGGGAGCTGGAACGTCCTCCGGAGATATGGCGCAAGGGCGTGCGCTATGTCGACGAGATATGGGTGCCGAGTCACTTTTCCGCAGATGCGCTGGCGCCCATTGCCGGGGGAAGGGTGCTCAGAGTGATGGCCCATCCTGTGGCGCTCAACGACCGTTTCGGCAGCAAGTCCTGTCAGAACCGAGCGGCGTCTCGGCCCTTCACGGTGCTGACGATATTCAACATGCGCTCGTCGTTCGCGCGCAAGAACCCGCTCGCGACAATCGAGGCGTTTCGCGCCGCCTTCGGAGCGAGCCGGGATCACCGGCTTATCATCAAGGTCCTGAATGGATCCACCTTTCCGGAGGGCTGGCGCCAGCTTCAGAAGGCGTCGGTCGCTCCGAATATCAACATTCTGGACGGCCATGTGTCGGCACATGCGATGAATGCGCTCTATCTGGGCTCGGATATAGTCGCTTCCCTACACCGTTCCGAGGGCTTCGGTCTGCTGGCCGCGGAGGCCATGCTCGCCGGACGGGCGGTCGTCGCCACGGACTTTTCGGGAACCCGAGATTTTCTCAACGCCGAAAACGGCGTGCCGATCCCCTTCCGGCTGGTGCCGGCGCGCGATCCCCAGGGCGAGTACGACATGCCCGCCTGCATGTGGGCGGAGCCGGAGATCGACGCAGCGATCGACGCTTTCCGCCGCCTGGCGGAGGACGAGAGTTTTTGCCGGCGTCTGGGCGAAAGGGCGCGCTCCGATGCTCTTACGCATTTCGATCCGGGACGGTACGCGAGAGCGGCCGCGAGTGCTTTGGACTTGTGAGGCGGGAATTGGCACACGACACGATCATGCAAACGAGAAGCGACCGGGACGAGGGCTACGTCCGGTCAGCGACAGGCGGAGACCGCAAGGTACTTTTCCTCTATTGGGGGAGACGCGGTGCGCTCTCGCAATTTACCTTGCAACTCATGATGGCCGCTATGGCCACGCCGGGGCTTGCGCCAAGCCTTTCGCTTTCCCGACAGAATGAAGCCTTCAAGCTTTTTGATCGCTTTGCCGATCGCCTGCTGCCGGTCGATACGTTCAGTATCGCGCCGGGTGCGCTTTTCGACGCCTGGCGTCTCCCGGTTATCAAGGATAGTATCGCTCGCTATGTGCGAGACGCCAATATCGAGTCCGCGATCACGCTGATGCCGCATGTGTGGAGCGGCTCGATAGCTCCGGTCTTTCGCAAGGCAGGGATTCCCTATACGACAATCCTGCACGATTTCCGGCCGCATCCCGGTGATTGGAAAACCGCCCTGGCGCATCGCGCTTTGATGCGCGACGTGATCCGCGCCGACCGAGTGGTGACGCTGAGCGACACGGTTGCCGACCGTCTTGCCGTCTCCGGCCTCGTCGCACCGGAGCGGATCACGTCGCTTTTCCATCCCGAGCTATTGTTTGGGCGGGCGCCTTCATGGCCGAAGTCACCACGACCGGGCGAACCTCTCAAACTTCTCTTTCTCGGACGGATCCTGCCCTATAAGGGTCTGCCGCTGTTCGTCGACGCAATCGAACAGCTCAAGGCTGCGGGCATAGCGGTCGAGCCCGCCGTTTACGGACAAGGCTCTCTTGGCCGGGAAGCGAGGCGACTGAAGGCTCTTGGCGCAACCGTCGTCAACCGATGGCTTGACGAAGACGAAATCCGCATGGCGCTGCAGGAATGCCATGCTGTGGTGCTTTCCCATGTCGAAGCCAGCCAGTCGGGTATCGCAGCCGCGGCCCTCGGGGCCGGCGTACCGGTCGTGATAACGCCGGTTGGCGGACTCATCGAACAGGTCAGGGACGGGCGGGAAGGCTTCGTCGCCAAGGAAGTGACAGCGCCGGCTCTTGCCGCGGCGATCCGGCGGCTGACCGAGAACCCGGAAAAATACCGGGAACTGCTGCAAAGGATCGAGTGCACCCGCTTGTCACGAGCCATGCCTGCATTCGTCGAAAAGCTTGTCGCGGCGAGCGTTGCCTAGAGCCTTTCATGATTAGATGGAATCGTTCTGCCGGAGGCAATTCGATTCAAGGTCAAGGAGAGCGCCGCAGGTCGTACCGGTGGTACGGCCAAGGCGCTCGCCGCAGGAGTTGGACCGAATTGACCCGGCCCGTAAGGGTTTCCCGCTGGCGAGCGTCCGCTTTGTCGGACGGACTTGGCCGTACCACCGGTACGACCTGCACCGTCCTCCGCGCGGATCGCCGCGCCATCGGAGAAACAGAACTGTTTCCAGCTAACCATGAAAGGCTCTAAACACTGCCAAGGAAAATTCTTGCAAGTGTTTTATGAGAGCGGAAATGGGCGTGATCATCAGACCGGCGACAGCGGCGGATATCGTTGCGATCACCAACATCTATGCCGACGCGGTGGAGAATGGCACCGCCAGCTATGAACTGAACCCACCTGGCCCCGGCGAGATGCAGGCGCGGTTCGAGGCCGTCTCGGGCGGCGGCTATCCCTATGTCGTCGCAGAAGAGGCGGGCAGGGTGTGCGGCTATGCCTATGCTGCGCCGTTCCGTCCGCGGCCGGCCTATCGCTTTACACTTGAAGATTCCATTTATGTCGCGCCCGAGGCGAAGGGGCGCGGCATTGGTCGCATGTTGCTTCAGCGGCTCATCGAGGGAAGCTCCCGTCTCGGCTTCCGGCAGATGATCGCGGTGATCGGCGATGGGAGCGCCGGCAGCGCTTCCGTGATCCTGCATGAAAAACTTGGTTTCACCCATGCCGGCCGCCTGAAAGGCTCTGGCTTCAAGCATGGGCGCTGGCTCGATACGGTGTTCATGCAATTGGAAATGAACGGCGGAGCTGCCACGGCGCCAGATCCGCAATCCATGCCCGAACGCCGATTTCAAGCGTGATGCCGGAGGTTCCCATATTCGGCCCCTGGACGCGTTCCAGTAACGGGATCGCCAAATCCAAGGCTTTTTGGCGGGAGGATCCTGAGGGTCACGCCTCGACCAATTTCAGGCGCCTGTCGAAGACGCCCAGCACCCGTGCAAGTTCATGGCCGCGCTTCAGGATGATGCCTCCTGCTGCGATAACCGTGAACGCGCCCTGCTTTCGCGCGAGCTTCGGCGTCTTGGCGATCTGGAAAAGGGGCACTTCGCTCGTGCGGCGGAAGACGGAGAAAACCGCCCTGTCCGGCAGGTGATCAATGGCGTAGTCCCGCCATTCGCCTGCCGCCACCATGCGGCTGTAAAGGCGCAATATCTGATCGAGTTCGGTACGATCAAACGCCACCGGACTGGCCGTCCGCTCGTGGCGGGCTTCGTGTAACGGGATCAATATTCCGGAATCTTCCCTACCCTCCGTCCCGTTACCGCGATCCATCATGAAAAATGCCCTCGTGACAGTTTATGATAGGGGCAGGTTGGCGCGTCAAAGGCCGAATTGCAACCCTTTTGAAGTGTTCGGGCCTGGGCGAGAGCGCTGCCGGAACATTACGAAAAGTTCACGAAACTCCACACCATGTCTGAAATGGTGATGGGTCTGCCACATTTCTGCCACACATAATCCCAGCTGACGCCCCAATGTATGACGACGATCCACCCGTTGCCTGAGACGGTTCGGTCCGGCGCTGGCTCCGTAAACCCCAAGCCCCCCGCCCACGGGGCCCTTGCCGGATCGAACCAACTTCGCTTCTTTTGTCGTGGAAGCGAGCGCAGGCGCCTTGCGTGGCTTTGGACACGCGCTGCTTCCAATCCCCCTCTACGTGGAACACCGGAAGAGATTCGGGCGGCCCGGTATACGTCCCTTATTTTCCATATGCGCACTGGCATCGCGATGGTTACATTGCGAAGCCGTGCGAATTCAGGCGACCGTGTCCTTGTCGCTTTTCCTGCGCGGTTTCGTGAGGGTCGTTTCATCTGAGGCAGGCGGTTCACCATCGTCCGCCGGCTCGCTTTCCTCCTCACCCCTGGACGGCGGCTTTGATCCCTTGAAACGCTTTTTCAGATAGTCCCTGATCTCCCTCAGATTGGGGAAGAGCGGGATCTGCTGTTTCTGGACGTCAGGAGCGAGTGCGATGCCGGCGGATGCGATCTTGCCGTTTTCGCTGACGTCGCGGACGATAAGTTCGACCGGACCGAAGGCGACGCGGTCGGCTATTTCGGCCCTGCCGCCGAGCCTGTCGGTCATCAGTTCGGCGATGGTCTTGTCCTGTTCCTCGGGCGCGAGTTCGGGACCGTAGGCCGCCTGCAATTCGCGCGCTGGCCGTGACGGGTCGAGCGCGAAGGCGCCGAAAAATTCCGCGTCGTCCTCGTCGACCGGCGCCTGGCTGGCGAAGAGCCGGTCGAGCAGGCGAGGATAACGTTGCGATATGAAGAGGTAGACATAGTCGTTGGCGCGCAGCCTTCCGGCATATTGATAGCGCATGGACTGGCCGTCGCGGATGACCAGCGACGGCCGCGCCCAGCGTGGGATGCGGGCGCCCTTGGCGACCGGGCTGTCCGGTACGACGCGATAGGCGAGAAGTTCGTGGTGCGCCGTGCCGGGCAGTTCCAGTTCAACCTTGTCCACCGGACCAATCCGCGCCGGTACGATCAACCCGAGCCGACGCGCCACGGCGCCGATTGTCCAGCCCTGCACCAGCAGCGAGACGAGCACGATGATGAAGGCGGTGTTGAAGAAGATCATCCCGTTTTGCAGCCTGTAGAGAATGGGCAGGATGGCGAGCAGGATGGAAACCGCGCCGCGCAACCCGACCCAGGCGACGAATGCCGTCTCGTCGCGTTCGTAATTGAAGGGAAGCAGCGACAGCCAAATGGCCAGCGGCCTGGCGATCAGGATCAGGAAGAGCGCGAGGCCAATGGCCGGAAGCGCGATCGCGGCGAATTGCGATGGCGTGGCGAGAAGGCCGAGAAGCAGGAACATGATGATCTGCGCCAGCCAGGTGACGCCGTCCTGGAAATGCCTGATGACACCTTCCGAGCGGATGTGGCTGTTGCCGGCGTAGAGGCCCGCGACATAGACCGCGAGAAAGCCGCTGCCGCCGATGGCTCCGGTCAGCGAAAAAACCAATAGCGACAGCGAAAGCACGAAGATCGGCGTGAGCCCTCGCTCCATCTTGATGCGGTTGACGAGGCTGACGATGAGCATGCCGCCGGCGAGGCCGAAGAGGACCCCGAGCACCATCTCCTTGAGGAAAAGATAGATCACGTCCAGCGTGAAGCTCTCGAAGCCCGCGCCGGAAGCGATCACCTCGACGAGCGCCAGGGTGAGAAAAATGGCCATCGGGTCGTTCGTGCCGGATTCTATTTCAAGCGTCGCCCGCACTTTGTCGCGGATGTTGATGCCCCCGACACGCAGCAGGAAGAAGACCGCCGCGGCGTCGGTGGACGCGACGATCGCGCCAAGCAGAAACCCGCTGATCAGCGTCAGGTGCAGCAGGAAATGCGCTGCCATGCCGACCAGCCCCGCTGTTACGAGGACGCCGAAGGTGGACATCGCCACCGCGGGCCATGCCGCCTGCCGGAATGATTGCATAGGGGTGCCGAAGCCCGAATCGAACAGGATGAGCGCCAGCGCCAGATTGCCGACGAAATAGGCCGCCGGCGCATTGTCGAAATCGATACCGAGCCCGTCGACGCCGGCAATGAGACCGACCGCCAGGAAGAGGAGAAGCAGGGGGGCGCCGAAGCGGAAGGCAAGCAGGCTGGAAAATGTCGCGAGCAGGACCAGCAGCATGCTGATCAGCGTCACGACATAAATCGCATCCACCATGCTAGAATCAGTCCCCTTATCGCCCCGGATGCTCCGGGGTCCGCTTGCAAACGGCCCTCCCCGACCGTTCTCCCGTTCCGCCCGACAACGATCCCACGCTGCGCGGCGCAGCGCAACGAAACGGAGCACCTGAAACCGTTCCGCTCAGCCAGACGCCAGGCATGATTGCTCAAATCGGCAAATGACGGAAGCACCGGGAACCCGCTGCACCCTGAGACTAGGCAATGATTTGGACGAAATAAAGTTGGAAGCCACGGGAATTGCGGCCGAAAATGAAAATGGCGGCCGGAAGCCGCCATCTTCGTTAACGCAAAACAAACTGGGTTAGATGAGCTTGCCCATCGCCCCGGCGGTATCCGACATGCGGTTCGAGAAACCCCATTCATTGTCGTACCAGGACATGACGCGGACGAGGTTGCCGTCCATGACCTTCGTCTGATCCAGCGCGAAGGTGGAAGAGGCAGGGTTGTGATTGAAGTCGGAGGAGACGAGCTTCTCCTCGGTATAGGCGAGAATACCCTTGAGCTTCCCGTCGGCAGCGGCGCGAAGAGCCGCATTGACCTCCTCGGCGGTCGTTGGCTTCTTCGACACGAATTTCAGGTCGATCACCGAGACATTCGGCGTCGGAACCCGGATCGCCACGCCATCGAGCTTGCCCTTCAATTCGGGGAGCACCAGCCCGACCGCACGCGCGGCGCCGGTGGAGGTCGGTATCATGGAGAGCGCCGCGGCGCGGGCGCGGTAGAGATCCTTGTGCATGGTGTCGAGCGTCGGCTGGTCGCCGGTGTAGGAATGCACTGTCGTCATGAAGCCCTTCTCGATGCCGAAGGCTTCGTTCAGGATCATGGCGACCGGCGCGAGGCAGTTGGTCGTGCAGGACGCATTCGACACGACGAGATGATCCTTCGTCAGCTTGTCGTGGTTGACGCCGTAAACCACCGTGAGATCGGCGCCTTCACCGGGAGCGGAGACGAGAACGCGCTTCGCTCCGGCCTCGAGATGCATGGCCGCCTTGTCGCGCGCGGTGAAAATGCCGGTGCATTCGAGCGCGATATCGACGCCTTCCGCCTTCCACGGCAGTTCGGCCGGATTGCGAACCGCATGCACCCTCATCGCCCCGCGGCCGGCGTCGATCGTGTCGCCCTTGACCTTGACCTCCCCCGGGAAACGGCCGTGGACCGAATCGTAGCGCAGGAGATGTGCATTGGTCTCGACCGGGCCGAGATCGTTCAGCGCGACGACCTCGATATCCGTGCGGCCCGATTCGATGATGGCGCGAAGCACATTGCGACCGATGCGGCCAAATCCATTGATAGCAACTCTGACGGTCATTTCCATTTCTCCCGGGGTCTGGGGCAAAGCGCCGGCGGCGCAAAATCCGGGGAGAACCCCGCCCCGTCGAGGCTTCCCGTCGTGAACCGTGTCTTAGCGTCAGTGCGGCGAGGAATCCATACGCCTGGCTCTGCGACCCGCTGGCACAGCGTCTAGCCCTTGATTGCGTCCTCCGCCGCTTTCGCGACCGCGTCGGCCGTAATGCCGAAATGCGGATAGAGGTCTTCGATCTTGCCGCTGGCGCCGAAGCTTTTCATGCCGATGAAGATCCCGTGCTGGCCGATGAACCGGTCCCAGCCTTCGCGGATCGCTGCTTCGACAGCGACCCGGACGGGCGCCTTGCCGATCGTGGCCTCCTGATAGCCTGCGTCCTGCCGCTCGAACAACTCGAAAGAGGGAACGGAAACGACCCGGGCGGGAATGCCCTTGGCTTCCAGTTGCGCCCGGCCGCCGAGCGCAATCTCGACCTCCGAACCGCTGGCGAAGATCGTGACCTTGGCCTCGCTGCTCGCCGGGGCGAGTTCGTAGGCGCCCAGCGCGCAGAGATTCCTGTCGGAATGTTCCGTGCGGACTGTCGGAACATTTTGCCGGGTCAGCGCCAGCGTCGAGGAATTGCGTGGCGATTCCAGCGCCAGCTGCCAGCACTCCGCCGCCTCGACCGCATCGGCCGGACGATAGACGATGTGGTTCGGAATGGCGCGCAGCGCGGCAAGCTGCTCAACCGGCTGGTGGGTCGGACCGTCCTCGCCGAGGCCGATGGAATCATGCGTCATGACGAAAACGACACGAATGCCCATCAGTGCCGAAAGCCTGATTGCCGGCCGGCAATAATCCGAGAAGCACAGGAAGGTGCCGCCATAGGGAATGATGCCGCCATGCAGCGTCATGCCGTTCATCGCCGCTGCCATCCCGTGCTCGCGAATGCCGTAATGGATATAGCGGCCGCTGAAATCCTCCGGCGTGACTTCCTTGGTCTGGCTCGTCTTGGTGTTGTTGGAGCCGGTCAGATCGGCCGAACCGCCGATCGTCTCCGGCAGAATGCCGTTGATCACCTCGAGCGCCATTTCGGAGGATTTGCGCGTGGCGACCTTCGGCTTGTCAGCGGAAAGCTTCTTCTTGTATTCGACGATCGCCTGGTCGAGCCCTGAAACAAGCTGGCCATGCATGCGGCGCTCGAATTCGCTCTTCTTGTCCGATGCCGTCAGCCGGCGCTCCCATGCCTCGCGCTTCTCGACGGATTGCTTGCCGACGGCGCGCCATTCATCCAGCAAATCGTCGGGAATGACGAAGGGCGGGTAGTCCCATCCGAGGGCGCGGCGCGTGCCCGCGACCTCTTCGGCGCCGAGCGCCGAACCGTGCACCTTGTTCGTGCCCGCCTTGGTCGGCGCACCGAAACCGATGGTCGTGCGGCAGCTGATCAGGGTCGGGCGATCCGAATTCCGCGCCGTCTCGATCGCGGCCGCGATCGCTTCGGGATCATGACCGTCGATATGCACCCCGTTCCAGCCCGACGCCTTGACGCGGGCGACCTGATCGGTGTTGTCGGCGAGGGAAACCGGGCCATCGATGGAGATATGGTTGTCGTCATGGAACATGATGAGCTTGCCGAGCTTGAGATGGCCGGCCAGCGCGATCGCCTCCTGCGAAATGCCTTCCATCAGGCAGCCGTCGCCGCATAGGACATAGGTGTAGTGATCGACGAGATCGTCGCCGAAATGGGCATTGAGAAGGCGCTCCGCGATCGCCATGCCAACGCCGTTGGCGATCCCTTGTCCGAGCGGACCCGTGGTTGTCTCGATGCCGGAAGCATGACCATATTCGGGGTGGCCGGCCGTCCTGGAGCCGAGCTGCCGGAACTTCTTGATCTCATCGATCGTCATGTCCTCGTAGCCGGTGAGATAGAGCAGCGAATAAAGCAGCATCGAGCCGTGGCCAGCGGAAAGAACGAAGCGGTCCCTGTCTGGCCAGTGCGGATTCTTCGGGTCGAATTTCAGGAAGCGCGTGAACAGCACGGTTGCTATGTCGGCGGCTCCCATCGGCAGGCCGGGATGGCCCGAATTGGCCTTCTCGACCGCGTCGATGGAAAGGAAACGGATCGCGTTCGCCATCCGGTCGTGGTTTTCTCTTGAGGTCATGAAGCGTCCGTTCTCTTTTGCGCGGCGGTGCGCCGCCTGAACACCTTCGGGAAGCTAAGCCGAGACATAGCAGTTGCGCATCGCGAGTCAATAAAACGCGCCAGAAGAACCGGGTTCGCACGGCCACGGGCGCAAGCCGTATAATTTCAGGGGGAAACAATCACGACTTTGTTGACCGACATTCACCCGCCGCCTAATTTTTTTACCATAACACATTATGAACACGTGCGATTCGATGCCGGTGGGGCATGGAACGGGATATGACCGGGGAAGCTACGCTCAAGGAAGTCATCGGCCGGCTTGCCAAGGCGATCGAGACTCTTGAAGAGGCGGTCGCGATCAGGCTCGAACACGAGCAGGATTTCACCGAGACGGAAGCCGAAGTCCAGCGGATGAATGCCGACCGCGCCCGGTTGGCGCAGGAACTCGACAAATCCGAGGCGCGTGCCGAACGGCTGGAAGACGCCAACAAGGAAGTTTCCCGCCGGCTGGTCGCGGCGATGGAGACGATCCGCGCCGTTCTCGACAGGTGAGGGTGCTGCTGTGGCTCAAGTGACCGTGACCATCGATGGCAAGGCATACCGCATGGCCTGTGATGAAGGCCAGGAGGAGCATCTGATCGATCTTGCCGAACGTTTCGATCGCTATGTGACGCATCTGAAGGATTCCTTCGGAGAGATCGGCGACCAGCGCCTGACCGTGATGGCCGGCATCATGGTGATGGACGAATTTTCGGAATTGCAGAAGCGCGTCGCGGGAATGGAGAGCGAGATCGGCACGCTGCGCAAGACGCGGGACGACGCGCTTTCCAAGGCCGACAAGAACGATGCCGCGCTGACAGGCGCGCTTTCGATGCTAGCGGAACGGATGGAAGCCCTCGCCGGGAGACTGACCGCCCGAAGCGAATAGATGCTGTCCTGCGCCTGATCCGGATCGACCCGCTCTAATTCACCCCTTTCGGCACGTCTTCGGGCGGAATGGTATCGACCATTTTTTGTCGGTGGAGGATGAAGAGGCCCGCCACCACCACGATCGCCGCGCCGACCAGTATGCGAGGCCCGGGCACGTCGCCGAAGAAGATAATGCCGAAAATGACCGCCCAGAGCAGCAGGCTGTAGTGCAGGGGGGCAAGCGTCGAGGCCGGCGCCAGCTTCAGCGCCCGCGTGATGAGCAGATGCGCGGCCGTGGAGACCACGCCGAGCAGAAGCATGGCGGAGAGATCGGGCATGGAGGATTTCTGCCAGTTACCGACCGCGAGCACGATCCCGACGAGGAGTGTCCCCACCGTCTGCCATGTCACGAGGCTGGCATCGCTGGTGCCGCGCAGCCGTCGGCTCATCACGATGGAAAGGCCGAAGGCGACGCTCCCCGTAAAGGCGAAGGCGGCGGATAGCGAATAGGCATTGGATGTGGGCTTCAGCATGATCAGCACGCCGCAGAAGCCGGTGAGGATGGCCAGCCAGCGCCGCCAGCCGACCTTTTCGCCGAGGATGACATGGGAAAGCGCGGCGACATAGATCGGGCCGGCCATGTAGAAACTCATCACATCCGCCAGCGGCAGATAGACGACCGCCGCATAGAAGCAGGCGGTATCGACGGTCGTGGAGAAAGCGCGGAGGGCTTGCAGGAGGGGGCGTTCGAGCCGGAAAAGGCTGGACGCGCCCTGACGCCCGACCATCGGGCCGAGTATGATGAAGGCGCCAAGGCAGCGGACGACGATGACCTGCCCGACGGAAAAGCTGGCGACCAGCCATTTGCCCATGGCGTCGTTGAGGGCGAACATGAAATCACCGGCCAGCATGAGAAGGATGCCGACAAGAAGCAGATTGACCGTTTTCGGCGATGCGAATGGGGTCATGGCCGGCGCGGAATCCCCGATTGTGATTTCGAGCGCCTGTTACAGCGCGACTGCTGGTTTGACGAGCAAAATTCACTGGTCCAAGGAATGAGGCGCAGGCTATGGGCTGGCGGAGGCGCCGCACCGACCATTTCTGCGACAGCCTAGACGTTGACCGGCAACTTAATTATAAGGCGCGGCATTCCGTACAGTCAGGATTTCCAGACAGAGGCGCCATGGCCGGCCATTCACAGTTCAAGAACATAATGCACCGCAAGGGCCGGCAGGACGCGGCCAAGTCGAAGATGTTCTCCAAGCTGGCGCGCGAGATCACCGTGGCCGCGAAGCTGGGCACGCCCGATCCCGACATGAATCCGCGTCTCAGGCTCGCCATGCAGGCGGCCCGCGCCCAATCCATGCCGAAGGACAATATCCAGCGTGCCATCAACAAGGCGGCGGGGGGCGACAGCGAAAACTATGAAGAGGTGCGCTACGAGGGTTACGGCCCGGGCGGCGTCGCGCTGATCGTCGAGGCGCTGACCGACAACCGCAACCGCACCGCCTCGAATGTCCGCGCCGCCTTCACCAAGGCGGGCGGAGCCCTTGGCGAAACCAATTCCGTTTCCTTCTTATGGGATCGGGTGGGCGAGATCGTCTATCCGCCTTCGGTCGATGCAGACAAGGTGATGGAAGCGGCGATCGAGGCCGGCGCTGAAGACGTCCAGTCCGACGATGACGGACACAGGATCCTCTGTGCCTTCGGGGATATCGGTGACGTGTCGAAAGCGCTCGAAGCCACGCTCGGCGAAGCGGAATCGGTGAAGACGATCTGGAAGCCGCAGAACAATGTCCCGGTCGATGAGGAGCGCGCGCAATCGATCCTCAAGCTCATCGCCACGCTGGACGACGATGACGATGTCCAGAACGTCTACGCCAATTTCGAAGTGGATGACGCGACCATGGCGAAGCTGAGCGCGGCGTGAGCGGCCATCGCATTTCGATCACCTACTGCACGCAGTGCCAATGGCTGCTTCGCGCCGGCTGGATGGCGCAGGAGCTTCTGTCGACCTTCGGGACCGATCTTGGCGAGGTGGCGCTGGTGCCGGGAACGGGCGGCATTTTCGAGATAAGATGCGATAGCGAGGTGCTCTGGGAACGCAAGCGCGACGGCGGCTTTCCGGACGCCAAGACGTTGAAGCAATTGGTGCGCGACAGGGTCGATCCCGAACGCGATCTTGGCCATGTGGACAGGAATCGGACATGACGGCGGCGTCTTTTTCGTGAAGACCGATACAGGTAGCCTATGGACAAGGGCAACAGAAACAATGTGATCGACCCGAAGCTTTTGGAGCTTCTGGCCTGTCCGCTCACCAAGGGCCCTTTGGTCTTCGATCCGGAACGCAGCGAACTGGTTTCGAAGCTCGCGCAACTTGCCTATCCGGTCCGGGACGGCATTCCGATCATGCTGCCTTCGGAAGCAAGACCGATCGAGGAGGGCGTGACCAAACCTGTAAAGGGCCGGCAGAAAACCCGCTGACCCGCGCCTTCGCCTTTCCCGCCTTCCGCTTTTTGCCCGGTGATCATGATTTTCCCGCCCACTCAGTGGAAATTACGGCCTTTCGGCATGACATCCGCCGGAGTTTTGGGAAACGTGCGATAAACCGGCGGCTTGGGACCGGCCGTTTCTTTTCCCTCTGCATCAGCTTCGTTCAGCCATGCGTCCTCGGAAAGCTGGCCGAGCCAGGGCGTGAGATCGTCAAGCTTTTCCGCCACGACATGGACGACGTCCGATTCCGACTGCACGCGGCCCGTGACGCGGATGAATTTCGCGCCCATCACGACCGCCCGGTAACGTTCGAAAACCTTGTTCCAGACGATGACATTGGCGATCGCATTCTCGTCCTCCAATGTCAGGAAGATCGTCTTGCCGCTGCCCGGACGCTGGCGCACCAGAACGATGCCGGCGACGGTGACACGCCTGCCATCAGGCACGGAGGCAAGATGCGCATTCGGCATTATTCCGACTGTATCGAGATGCCGTCGCAGAAAGGAAACGGGATGCGCCTTGAGCGAAAGGCCGAGCGAACGATAATCCTGGACGACATGTTCGCCGGCCGGCATCGATGGCAGGACGATCTTCGGCTCGTTATCGTCCAGTTGCAAATCTGGACCTTCAAGGAGCGGCAGGTCGGCAGCGGATCCTGCCCTGTCCAAGGCCCGCACCTCCCATAAAGCCGCGCGGCGGTCGAGACCGATGGAGCGGAAGGCATCCGCCCTTGCGAGCTTTTCGATTTCGCCTGCGTCGAGGCCGGAGCGCAGCCAGACGTCGCGCACCGAGCGGTAGCCTTCACCGCGCCGCTCGATGAAGACCGCCATGCGCTTCCCGGACAGGCCCTTGATCTGGCGAAAACCAAGCCGCACCGCGTGGGCGGTCAAGATGACGTCGCGCATTTCCCTATGGCGCGCGGCGATCCGTGAAGGGTCGAAAGAGGCCGGTTCCAGCGTGCAATCCCATGCCGAATGGTTGATATCCACGTCATATATCAAGACGCCGTGTTCACGCGCGTCACGGACCAGCTGGGCCGGCGCGTAGAAGCCCATGGGCTGGGAATTGAGGATCGCGGCGCAAAAGACATCCGGATAATAGGTCTTGAACCAAGCCGACGCATAAACGAGGAGGGCGAAGGACGCCGCATGGCTTTCGGGGAAACCATAGTCGCCGAAG
>DASZUG010000066.1:0-138783 GCA_035547755.1 Rhizobiaceae bacterium | reverse complement strand
TGCGCGCAAAGGCCATCAGAACCATCGATGCCCTGTGGCAGGCAATTGGCGATATCTGCAATCTCTTCTCTCCAACAGAATGCAGAAACTACTTCACCGCCGCAGGCTATGGACTCACATGAAAGTCCGACGCTCTAGAGCGTCTGCATTTTGTAAGTCGCCTCAGCTATCCAAAAAGCTCCTGAGCTTGCGGCTGCGGCTCGGATGCTTGAGCTTGCGGAGCGCCTTGGCCTCGATCTGGCGGATACGCTCACGCGTCACCGAGAATTGCTGGCCGACTTCCTCCAGCGTGTGGTCGGTGTTCATGCCGATGCCGAAGCGCATCCTGAGCACGCGTTCCTCGCGCGGGGTGAGCGAAGCAAGCACGCGCGTCGTGGTCTCGCGTAGATTCGCCTGGATCGCCGCGTCGATCGGCAGGATCGCGCCCTTATCCTCGATGAAATCGCCGAGATGGCTATCCTCCTCGTCGCCCACCGGGGTCTCGAGGCTGATCGGCTCCTTCGCGATCTTCAAGACCTTGCGCACCTTTTCGAGCGGCATGGCGAGCTTCTCGGCCAATTCCTCCGGCGTCGGCTCGCGGCCGATCTCGTGCAGCATCTGGCGCGAGGTGCGGACGATCTTGTTGATCGTCTCGATCATATGCACCGGGATGCGGATCGTGCGCGCCTGATCGGCGATCGAGCGGGTGATCGCCTGCCTGATCCACCACGTCGCATAGGTCGAGAACTTGTAGCCGCGGCGGTACTCGAACTTGTCCACCGCCTTCATCAGGCCGATATTGCCTTCCTGGATGAGATCAAGGAATTGCAGGCCGCGGTTTGTGTATTTCTTGGCGATGGAGATGACGAGCCGCAGATTGGCTTCCACCATCTCCTTCTTGGCGATGGCCGCCTCGCGCTCGCCCTTCTGCACCTGGTTGACGATCTTGCGGAACTCGGCGATGGAAATCGCCGTCTCGGTGGCGAGATTCTGGATCTCGGAGCGAATGTCGCGGATCGTCTCTTTCTCGTTGCGCGTGAACTCCTTCCAGCCCTTGCCGGCGAGATTGGAGATCGAGCGCATCCAGTTCGGATCGAGTTCCGTGCCCTGATATTCCTTGAGGAATTCCTCGCGGCGCACGCCGTAGCTCTCCGCCAGCCGAAGCAGGCGGCCTTCGTTCTGCACGAGGCGCTTGTTGATGTCGTAGAGCTGCTCCACCAAAGCCTCGATGCGGTTCTGGTTGAGCGACAGCGACTTCACCGCGCGAATCAGTTCTTCCTTGAGCTGCTTGTAGCGGCGCTCCTGGCTGGGCGACAGCGTGCCGATGGCGGCAAGCCGGTTCTCGACCTGCTGGTCCTGCAACTTCCTCAGCTTGCGATAGGTGTCCGCGATGAGGTCGAGGGTTTCCATGACCTGCGGCCTGAGTTCCGCTTCCATGGCGGCGAGCGACAGGTTCGCCTCGTCGTCCTCCTCGTCGTCTTCCTCCGCCCGTGTTTCGCCGCCGACCTTGGTGATGTCATCGTCCTCGCGCTGGCGGCGCGCCGCCATGGGATCTTCGGCCGGCTTTCCGTCTTCCTCGCGCGGCGCGATCACCGGCGCCTGCTTCGCCTCGGGACCGGCATAGGTCGCTTCGAGATCGATGATCTCGCGCAGCAGGATCTTGGCTTCGTTCAATTCGTCGCGCCAGATGATGATCGCCTGGAAGGTGAGCGGGCTTTCGCAAAGGCCCGCGATCATGGTTTCGCGGCCGGCCTCGATGCGCTTGGCGATAGCGATCTCGCCCTCGCGGGAGAGAAGTTCGACCGAACCCATCTCGCGCAGATACATCCTGACCGGATCGTCCGTACGGTCGGTCGGTTCTTTCTTGGCGACCGTGGTGGAAACCGCGGTTCCTGTCTGCTCGGCAAGCTCCGTCGATTCCTCTTCGGCATCGGAAGGGGAATCGCCGTCGTCGCTTGCTTCATCATCCTCGACGACATTGATGCCCATATCGGACAGCATCGCCATCGTGTCCTCGATCTGCTCGGAAGTGACTTCTTCCGACGGCAGGACCGAGTTCAGCTCGTCCATCGTGACATAGCCGCGTTTCTTCGCGGCCTTGATCATCTTCTTGACCGCGTCGTCGGAAAGGTCGAGAAGCGGGCCGTCGGTTGTGCCCTCGCGTTCCGTTTCGACCTCTTCCTTTTCCTTCGTCGCCATGCTTTATTTCTCCAAGGGCCGATGGCCTTGCGCTCATTCGTTGCGGCGCGCAGACTCGGCTAGCCGCTATCCTTTACATGCCAGCAAGCAAACAACCCTTGCCGGAGCCGGCGCGAACCGGTGCTGACACGGCATATAGGGCGGCCATATTCTCCGTCCAAACAGAACCCGTAGAGGGCCCATCCCACGCTGCTCGGCCGGAAGGCCGGCATCGCAATTCCCGAATCGTCCTGATTCCGTTATTCTGACGACAGGTCAAGCGGCTGTGCCACGATTCGCTTAAAAAAAGCGAATCAATTGACGTGCGCCTAGCGCGGAACGCAATTTTGCACGTTGAAGCTCGCCCCATATATGGCGAGCCGGCAAAAAGCTGCAAGGGCAACCTGCCAAGTCCTGATTCGGAGAAAGAGTGCCGTATCGGAATGGCGGCAACGGGCGGAAGGCGTCGGACCCCAGCTCAACCGCCTGCCCGCCCTGAAAGGACGCCAAAGCCTTCGAGCAGCGCTTCCTGCTTTTCGAGATTGGCGATCTCCTCCCTGTTCAGCTTCAGCGCCTCGACGAGATGCACTGTCAACCTCTCATCTTCCGCCTCGATCGCCTCGGCGAGTGAGGATTGCAGTTCAGCACTGTGTTGCTTGAGTTCCCGGGAGCGCGAGAAGAGCGCAACCGCCTGATGGAAGCCCTCGCGTGCGTCTTCAAGCGCGGCATTCTCGCCAGCTACCCAATGATAGCAGCCCTTCAACTGATGGCTGAGAGAATCGATTGCAGCCGTAAGATTGCGGGCAGCGATCGCCGCAATGACTTCCTCTCGCGTTTCGGCCGGCTCGGTTGCATAGATATCGACGATGACCCGATGCAGATCCGCGATGTGCGGGTTCTCGAAATGAAGCGCAGACACCAGGTCGCTGTTGTCGTGGAAAAGAGGTGGGTAGTTGACGAGCGCCATCAGGAGCGCCGCTTCCCGAAGCAGCGGCTTCGACGGAATGACCTTGATCATGGCGGAACGGGCCAGGCTCTCCGTCATCGTCAGGCGACCGGAAGCGCCTCCAGACCGGCTCTTCCAATTCTCCCGGCCGCCATTTTTCGAGCGAAAGCGATCTCTTGGCGCGCCGAAAAAGCTCTGCGCCCTCTCGCGCATATCCTGCTGGTAGTGAAAGCGCACGCTTTCATCATGGATGCGGCTGGTGAGGTCCCTCAACCGCTTGTCGAGTTCCGCCCGCCGCTCCGGCGTGTCGAAGGTGCGGCCCTGTGTCTCGCGCATCCACAACAGGTCGGCGAGCGGCCGCGCTTCCTCCAGAACGGCAGCGAAGGCGCCCTTCCCCGACCGGCGCACGAGATCGTCCGGATCCTGCCCTTCCGGCAAAAGCGCGAAACGCGCCGTGCGGCCGGGCTGGATCAGCGGCAGCGCCAGTTCCGCCGCCCGCCATGCGGCGCGCAGACCCGCCTGGTCGCCATCGAAGCAGAGCACAGGCTCGCCGGGCATCCGCCACAGAAGTTCGAGCTGGTTTTCCGTCAGCGCCGTGCCAAGGGGCGCCACCGCATTGCCGAAGCCGGCCTGCGTGAGTGCGATGACATCCATATAGCCCTCGACGGCGATGATCGTGCCGTCCTTGCCCTGCGCCTTGCGGGCGCGGGCGAAATTGTAGAGGACACTACCCTTGTGGAAGAGCTCGGTCTCCGGCGAATTGAGATACTTGGCCGGTACATCCGCCGACAAGGCCCGGCCGCCGAAGGCGACGACCCGTCCCTTCGCATCCTCGATCGGAAACATGATGCGGTCGCGGAAGCGGTCATAGGAAACGGGAATATCCGGGCCAAAGACGAGCAGGCCGCAGGCTTCCATCTGTTCCCTGGCGACGTTCTTCGAGGCAAGAAATTCCTTCAGCGCATTGCGGCTATCCGGCGCATAGCCGAGGCGGAATGCCTGTTGCGTCGCCGGTGTCAACGCCCGGTCGCGCAGATAGGCGCGCGCTTTCGCCCCATCCGAGGCTTGCAGCTTTTCCTGGAAGAAGCGGACAGCGAGTTCCATCACGTCATGCAGGCTGGCGCGCTGCTTCTCGCGCTTCTCGGCCTCCGGATCGCGCTCGGGCATGGCGACGCCCGCCATCTCCGCCACCCGTTCCACGGCTTCGGGAAAGCTCATTCCGTCAAGCTCGGTCAGGAAGCGGAAATGGTCGCCCGAAACGCCGCAGCCGAAACAGTGATAGCGGCCGCGCCTGTCCTCGCAGTGAAAGCTCGGCGTCTTCTCGCCATGGAAAGGGCAGCAAGCCCACCAATCGCCGCGCGCGGCATTGGTTTTCTTCCGATCCCAGGAAACACGCGTGCCGACCACGGCCGAAATCGACACGCGGTCGCGGATTTCATCAAGAAAGGAATCGGAAAAGCGCATAGGGTGGAACAACTCCTCCCGCCTATATAAATAGTACAGCACGTCGCGGCGACCGCGGAATTTCGTCCATACCCGCTGTTCACAGCATGGATTCGCCCGCAACGACATACCAACAAATCTGATCGCTCCATCAGGATTTCTGGCTTGTGTAGCCCAGGAAGCCATGATGTGAGGACACTTTCCCACGGTTCATCTCATGACTCCACCGCTCATCGCCCTCTTCATCGCCGCCTTCGCATTCGGCACAACCGAATTCGTCGTTGCCGGTGTCCTGCCGGAAGTGGCGGCGGGCCTGCGGGTCGGCGTGCCGACGGCGGGCTATCTCGTCTCGGCCTATGCGCTCGGCATCGCTCTCGGCGGTCCGTTCCTGACGATCGCGACGGCGCGTCTCAGCCGCCGATCGCTGATCGTCGGGCTCGTGATCGCCTTCAGCGTCGGCCAGGCCCTTTGTGCGATCGCGCCGGACTTCGGCTCGATACTACTCTTCCGCTTTCTGACCGCGATCGCCCACGGCGTCTATTTCGGTATCGCGCTGGTGGTCGCGGTCGGCCTTGTTCCGGAAGCGCAACGCGGCAGGGCCGTGGCCTTCGTGCTTGCCGGCCTGACCGTCTCCAATGTCGTCGGCGTGCCGGTCGGCACCGCGATCGGCGCTTTTTGGGGCTGGCGGGCGACTTTCTGGGCGACGTTCATCCTCGGGCTCGCGGCGACCGCGGCCGTTATCGCGCTCCTGCCCCGCGCCAAAGCCGCCACCCCCTCTACTCGCATGACGATCGGCAGAGAGATACGTGCGCTCGCGCACCAACAGGTCTGGTCCTCTCTGATCATCATGCTGATGCTGATGATGGCCCAGTTCGTGCCGTTCACCTACATCACGCCGATGCTCACCAACGTCACTCATCTCGGAGAGGATTGGGTGCCATGGGTGCTTCTTCTGATAGGTTTGGGTTCGACCCTGGGTGTCTTCTGCGGCGGCCGGTTGGCGGACTGGAAGCTCATGCCGGCGCTGATGGCTATGATGATCCTCCAGGCAATCGCCTTGACGATGATCTATCTTGCCGGTTCGTATGTCGTGCCCATGGTCCTGCTGCTCGCCCTGTGGGGCGGGCTGAATTTCTCGATCGGCACGGCGATACAGACGCGGATTCTCTCCTGGACGGCGGACGCGCCCAATCTGGCGGCCTCGCTGATCCCATCCGGCTTCAACATCGGCATCGCGCTTGCCGCCTTCATCGGCGCCCAGCTTCTCGATGGCGGCCATGGCTATCGCAGCCTGCCGCTGCTCGGCGTTTTCTCCATGCTCGTCGGGACCCTGGTGGCATTCCTCTCGGCCAAGGCGGAAGGACGGACGGCCAAACTGCCTCCGCTCGTGCGGCCGTCCTCCCCGGTTCCGACGCCGCCGGAATATTGAACGGTCAATCCTCTCGCAATCGAAAGCGCCTCACGATCAACGCCACCGGATGGCGCCGAGCAGCGGACAGAATCTGTCCATCTCCGACATTTGATGGCGGGGTCTCTTGCACAGCTGCTCAAAAACGCCGATATAATTTAACCGGCTAATTGATTTCCCATGGAACCCAAGGACGGGCAGGCTCTTTCTCGCCATGATCTTCCACCCTCCCATCCCTGCTTTCGATGGAGGTGACGCTCGATGAGCGGCTCCTTCGTCCTCATTCATCTTGCGGGAGCGGTGGCGATGCTGCTCTGGGCGACACGCATGGTCCGCACCGGCGTCGAGCGCGCCTATGGCAATGTGCTGAGAAGCCGGCTGCGCGAAACCATGCGCAATCCCTTCCTCGCTGCGGCGACGGGTGCCGCCCTCTCTATCGCGCTGCAAAGTTCGACAGCGGTGACGCTCCTGATCGGCTCCTTCGCCGGATCCGGCATCGTCACGGGGCTTTCCGGCATCCTTGCCGTGCGCGGAGCGGAAGTCGGCTCGGCATTCGTCGCCAAGATATTGAGTTTCGACCTGTCGCTTCTGGTGCCTCTGTGCCTGATCGCGGGGACGGTGATGTTCCGCGCCACCGAACGCCGCGAGTGGCGCCAGATGGGGCGCATCGTCTTCGGCATCGGCCTGATGATCCTCTCGCTGCAACTGATGAACAGCGCCACCGAACCGTTGCGGGATTCGAGCATTCTGCCCGTCATCGTGAATTATCTCTCGGGCGACCCCCTCACCGCCTGCCTTCTGGCGGCCTTGATCACCTGGCTCTTCCATTCGAGCATTGCGGGCGTGCTGCTCCTGATGGCGCTTGCCGGAAAGGGCATCATCCATCCCGAACTCGCCATCGTCATGGTCCTCGGCGTCAATCTCGGCAGTTCCATCATCGCACCTCTCCTCACCCGTTCCGCTCCTCCGGCCGAACGCGTCGTTCCGCTTGGCAATTTGTTGATGCGCGGCGCCGGCTCCATCGTCATGCTGGTGCTCTTCATGACCTTCCATCCCTCCGTTCGCTTCCTCGGCAGCGATCCGGTGGAGCAGATCGTCAACGCCCACATCCTGTTCAACGTCATCATCCTCATCGCCGGCATCCCGCTGTCGCGCCTGGTATTGCGCGCGACGGAGGCAATCGTGGCGCTGAACACGCCAAAAGAACCCGAAACAACAGAGCCGGTGGAACTGAGCGCCCTCGATAGCGGGGCCCTCGATGCGCCTTCCCAAGCGCTTGGCAACGCAACGCGCGAGGTCGTCCGCGTCTGCGAGATCATCGAGATCATGCTGCAGCGGATCATCGATCTCTACGAATATCCCGACCAGAAGAAGATTGGCGAACTGGCGGCGCTGGACGACAAAGTCGACAGGCTGCACGCGGCCATCAAGCTTTATCTCGCCAAGATTGCCACCAACCAGATGTCGGAACTGGAATCAGCCCGCTGCCAGGAATTGCTGGATGCCTGCGTCAAGCTGGAACAGGTGGGCGACATCATCGTCCGCAACATGCTGCCGCAGGCGCAGAAGAAGCTGAAGCGCGAGTTGAATTTCACCGAGGAAGGCTGGCGGGAACTGTCGGGCTTCCATGCCGCCGTGCTTGCCAACGCCAGACTCGCCTTCAATCTGCTCGTCAATCGCGATCCCGAGATGGCGCGCCAATTGGTGCACGAAAAGGACCGTCTGCGCGATGTCGAAAAGGAAACCAGCCGCCGCCATTTCGAGCGCCTTCGGGAAGGCACGGCCAAGAGCGTCGAGACCAGTTCCATCCATCTCGATACCATACGAGACCTGAAGCAGATCAATTCCCTCCTCGCTTCCATGGCCTACCCAGTTCTGGAGGAACAGGGCCTTCTGAGCGGCACCAGGCTGAGAGCACTGTGATGGGTGAAGTGCGCAACCCGGCCCTCCAAGAGGCGGGATGGCATGCGTCAGCGAAAATTATTTCCCCCGCTGCCGGATTATACGAGATCGGTTCCTCGGTTCATGCGGCTGAGAGAACGATCCGCTCTTTGCAACGGTCTGTGGCTCGACGCAGAATGCGGCCCCTCGCATTCACCTTTCCAAAGGCCGCCGATGGACTCTCATTCCCGCAGCTTTGCCAAGGCGCTTTCCTGGCGCGCGACCGGTTCAATTGACACGATGCTTCTGTCATTCGTCATCACGGGAAATCTGAAAATCGCGGCAACCATCGGACTGACCGAGATTATCACCAAGTCCCTGCTTTACTACGCGCATGAACGGGTATGGCTGAGGATCCCCTACGGCAGAAGCGATGGAAAGGCGAATATCGTTTCGGGTCAAGGCATTGAACAGGAAGCATGACTCTTCATGCGAGGCCAGAAACACGCCTCGCCGCCCGCCTCGCTAAATCAATCGAGGCGGCTCGTGGCTGACACCGTGTTTGCACCGGCGCAATTTGCGGCAAGTTGCATCGACGCTTGCTCCTTCGCCCCGGCGGTAATTGTCTCGCAGTGATCCCCCGAACGGCCCGCGTCCGGCACCGTGGCAATGGGCTTGCCGTGCGCAGGCACGCAGGGAGCGCCATGGGCGGCCGTCTCGCAGAGCACGTGGGAATGGGGCGATCCGTCGCCGATCGGAGGCATCGCGGCGGATGTCAACGCAAGGCCGGCTATACCCGAAAGACAAAAAGCAGTGGTCATGCTGGGGAGCGACATGGCGGCCTCTTTGCTTAGGGGATTGCGTTCGCCGCGAACCATAACTGGCACCCTTCCTGACGCAACGTCAAATCCGGTCTTTCCCCATCGCACCTGTTCCAAGCGTTAATGAAAGCTGAATCGTTTTCCGATGACGCGGACACGTTTTCCCACCAGGGAGAGACTTGCGGATCGAGGCAAGTCGTGCTGACTAGCGCGAGCCAAATAGAGGGGAGAATTATGGTTCGTTTCATCGCCGCTTTTTCATGTCTATTTCTGGGGATGTGCGGCATCGCCGCTGCCACGGATGCCCAACCCGCCTCCCGTCTCGACCGGATCATCTCGGCCGGCGTGCTGAAGGTCGGCTCCACCGGGGACTACAGGCCATTCACATCCAAGGACCCGACGACCGGCGAATTTTCCGGTTTCGACATCGACCAGGCGAAGGACCTCGCCAAGGCGCTCGGCGTGAAGCTGGAAGTCGTTCCGACCTCATGGCCGACCATGATGAAGGATTTCGAGGCGGGCAAGTTCGACATGGCCGCGGGCGGCGTGTCGGTGACGCTCAGCCGTCAGAAGGTCGGTCTTTTCTCGATCCCTTATATGCGGGAAGGCAAGACGCCAATCACGCGCTGCGGCGACGTCGGCAAGTACCAGACGATCGCCGACATCGACAAGCCGGACGTTACGGTCATCACCAATCCGGGCGGCACCAACGAGAAGTTCGACCGTGCGCACTTCAAGTCGGCCAAGATCGTCGTCTTCCCCGATAACACCAAGATCTTCGATCAGCTCGCCGCCGGCAAAGCCGATTTGATGATCACCGACGCGTCGGAAACGCGCTACCAGCAGAAACTGCACAAGGGCGTCCTATGCTCGGTACATCCGGACAAGCCGTTCGACTTCGCCGAGAAGGCTTATTGGCTGCAGCGGGACGAATATTTCAAGGATTTCGTCGACGAATGGCTGCATCAGGCCATGAACAACGGCGAATACCAGGCCGTGTACGACAAATGGTTCAAATGACCGGCTAGCAGGCTGTTAGGAGGCGTTTTTCTTCGGCGCCCGCTCAGGCAGCAGGGTGCCGAAAATCATATCCCAGAAGTTCGACGACACGCCAAAGTTTCCGGTTTCATCGAAATGATGGTGAAGCGCGTGACGGCGCTTCAGGCCATAGAGATAGCTCCCATGCCTGGGATGCCAGTGATGCACAGCATGGTGTACGCCGATATACCAGAGATAACCAAGCATCAGCCCGCAGGAAACGGCGCTGGCGGAGGCGAAGCCGAACAGCAGCCATATCGGCAAAAAACAGGCCATATGGCCAATCAGGCTGAGCCATAATGGCGTGCCCACCAGCGCCCGCTCATCCGAATGATGATAGTCGTGCATCTCCCTGATGTAGGGAATGCGATGCAGCCCGAAACGGTGCAGCAAATATTCGACAAACGTCCACAGTATTATCGAGCCGACGAAGAAAAGCAGCCATTCCGGCACTTTTTCGGGTCCACCGCGCATTATTCCCGCCGTGGCGAGTCCGGCTATCAACAGCGGATAAACAAAAAAATCGAGATAATAGCCAAGGCGACCAAGATGCATGCAGGCAAGCCCGTTAGGCCCGAAGGCGGATAACCTGGAGGGTCACGAGGCCGGAAGGCAGCGTGAATGGAAAAACCTCACACTGTTATCACGCTTTTTATCACAGGAACATGCGGCGATATGCGGAAATCGTGATCGTCGGCAAACGTCTTCTAAACGGCGGTCTTTCCCCATTTCTTCTCAGGCCGTGGTCACAAGCTCGGAACATCGCAAGCCTCGCCCTGTTGGGTTCTCATGATCCGACAACGGGATCGCTAGCGAAACGAATTAAGGAGACCGGAAGATGAAGATTATCAAAACGGCTGCCCTCGCCTCTGCCCTGCTCGCCGCAACGGCCTTCGGTGCATTTGCCCAGTCGAGCAGCGGATCGATGGGCGGCAGCAACGGATCGACGGGCGCCAGCGGCATGTCGAATACCGACTCGATGTCATCCGGCACGACGAACATGATGAAGAAGAACGGGCAAGGCACAGACAACGGCCAGACCAATTCCATCAACTCTGGCAACAACGGCCAACAATCGCCCGATGGCAGCAATATGGGTGGCACGGACAATATGAGCGGCGCGAGCAATGGCAGCATGGGCACCAATGCCGGCAAGAATTGCACGCAGAAAGGCGGCACGATGGCAAAGGGCCAGGGGTCCAAATGCTAAGTTCCCGTCGCTGTTGCTGAGTTGCGTTGCAGACGAGTTCCAAAAGCCCGCTATCCGGCGGGCTTTTGACACCTGTTATGAATGTTGGCGACCGTCCATACCGCATTGCACAATTACCATGATTTGGTCTTGATTTTACCACTTTCAGAAGGCGGACTTTGGGTAGCGGGCGGGCTATGGAGAGAGTGATGACACCCATAGCCGGAATTCCTTCCAGTTTTTTGGCTGAACCTTGACAGAATATGCCGCGCATTTCTGAGGCGGCTCGTGTTTTCAAACGGCTTGAATGTGGCGGCTTGAACGAGGCTGCCTAGGGGCCGCCGGATAATCGCCATCTCCCTCCATCCGCTTTTCACCAGCCGCTGCAGAGATCACGGGACGCATGAAATTTTTCAACGAAATCGTCGGCCTTCGGGCCTGGCTCGCGCTTTGGGTCGCGGTCGGCCACGGGCTTGAGCTGTCCGGCTTTCTTCGCCGCACCAATCCCGTTTTGAAATTCCTGCTCGATGGCCACGCCGCCGTCGTGGTCTTCATGATCGTCAGCGGCTTCGTCATCACCAATTTGATCCTGACTAAGCAGGAGGGTTACCCGCAATATATCACTCGGCGCTTTTTCCGGCTTTTTCCGGCCTATTTCGTCTGCTGCGTCTTCGGTTTCCTGCTCGCAGCCCCGTGGCTGACGGTGGTGCGCGACGTACCCTGGCAGGACGCGGCGGGATGGGCGGATTATTCGCGTTCCATCTTCGAACTGAATGACGAGGTGAAAAACAATTTCCTGCCTCACCTCCTGCTGCATCTCACCATGCTGCATGGGCTTGTGCCGGTGGAAATCCTGAACCGCTCCGCCATGACCTTCGTGCCGGCTGCCTGGAGCATATCGCTCGAATGGCAGTTCTATCTGATCGCGCCGCTGGTGATCGGCTCGCTCGGCCGGGCATGGCGCCTCTTCGCCGTCGTGGCCACAGCGTTCGTCATCCTCTTTCTCTACAAGCACGGCACGCTGGGAACCTATCAAATCGCTGCTTCGATCGCCGGAGCGACGCCCTATTTCGCGTTCGGCATCGCTTCCCGTCTCGCTTTCGAGCCCCTGTCGCGCCTGAAAGTCTCACCCGTTCTCGCCGCCGCGGTGGGCGTCTTCATCGCGTATAGCCTGCTGTCGGAACCGCTCCAGATCGTCGTCTGGGTCGCCTTCTTCAGTTTTCTGCTCTGGCACAGGCAAGCGCCCTTCCTGGGTCCGGTCTTCCGCCTGCTGACGACATCGAAACCGCTGCTTCTTCTCGGCGAAGCAAGCTATTCCCTCTATCTCGTCCACAGGCTGGTGCAGGTCGCGCTTGCCTGGGCGAGCCTGGATCTTGTCACCATGACGCCCTGGACGATGCTCGCGATCCAGATGGTCGCGATCGTCGTCGCCATCCCGCTCAGCCTGGTGCTCTACACCTATGTCGAGCGGCCCGGCATCAGGATCGGCAGCATGCTCGCCAAAGCGCTTCCCGGCGGAAAGGCGACGCGGCCGGAAAGGCCGCCTGTAGCGGTGTGAGAGAACGACGGGCTTTCAGGCGCCGGCCCAGGTTTCGCTCATTGCCCCGGCCGGCCGGTCTTTTTCGAACGGCGACCACGGTTGCGCTCGTCAGCAGGGTCTTCGTAGGAGCCGAGCCCGGCGCGCTCGCGGCGGATGGGCTTGGGATCATCAATTGAGTCGCCCTCGTGGTTCGATGCTCGCTGCGCTCGCACCTCACCATGAGGGCGGGAAGCGTCTTCACCATGAGAGTGACCGATGCCGGGATCCTGAGATGCCAGCGACTCAGGCCCGCCGCCCTCATCCTGAGGTGCGAGCGAAGCGAGTCTCGAAGGATCGGGGCGGCGTGGCTTTACGCCTTCCACCGGCTTTTCCGTCCGGCGCACGGTCATTTCGTCCAGCGTGTTCTTCCGGAACAGGGAGCGCGCCCGCTCGTCTTCCGGGATGCCGAAATCGGAGCCGTGCGCCTCGCGCGCGGATTGTTTCTTGAACAGCGAGCGCGGGATGGCGCCGGCGGGTTCGGCGTGGTCGCCGCTCGTGCCCATCTGGTCGAGATCGGGCTTGGCGAAGAGCGAGCCGCCGCTGTCCACCGTTCTGTGCCGCTCTCTTCCCTTGTTGTGCCTTCCCTTTTCCCGTCCGCTCGCGGGGCTCTCCCGCTCGACATCGCGCGCCAGCGGATCGTCGGCGATCTCCAGTTCCGCTTCCCTGAGCCGCTTGATCTCGTCGCGCAGGCGCGCAGCGCGCTCGAAATCGAGATCGGCGGCGGCATCACGCATCTGTTTTTCCAGCGCTTCCAGATGCGCCTTCAGATTGTTGCCGATCAGCGCGCCCTCGTTCTCGGCGAAGCCCTTGATGTCGGCGCGGACGTGATCCTTCTCGTAGACGGAATCGAGGATGTCGGCGATGCGCGACTTCACGCTCTCCGGCGTGATGCCGTGTTCGGCGTTCCACGCCGCCTGCTTTTCACGCCGGCGGCTGGTTTCGACCATGGCGCGCTCCATCGAGCCGGTGATCTGGTCGGCATAGAGGACGACCTTGCCGTCGACATTGCGCGCCGCGCGGCCGATCGTCTGGATGAGCGAGGTCTCGGACCGTAGAAATCCTTCCTTGTCGGCGTCGAGGATGGCGACAAGGCCGCATTCGGGAATGTCGAGGCCCTCGCGCAGGAGATTGATGCCGACCAGCACGTCGAAGGCGCCGAGGCGCAGATCGCGCAAAATCTCGATGCGCTCCAGCGTCTCCACGTCGGAGTGCATGTAGCGGACACGAATGCCGTTCTCGTGCAGGTATTCGGTGAGGTCCTCGGCCATGCGCTTGGTCAGCACCGTGACCAGCGTGCGGTAACCCTTGCGCGTCGTCTCGCGGATCTCGCCGACGACATCGTCCACCTGCGCCTTTGCCGGACGGACTTCCACCGGCGGATCGATAAGCCCGGTCGGGCGGATAACCTGCTCGGCGAAGACGCCGCCCGCCTCCTCCATCTCCCATTTGCCGGGCGTGGCGGAAACGGCGACGGTAGCTGGCCGCATCGCGTCCCATTCCTCGAAGCGCAGCGGCCGGTTGTCCATGCAGGACGGCAGGCGGAAGCCATATTCCGCGAGCGTCGCCTTGCGCCGGAAGTCGCCGCGATACATGCCGCCGATCTGCGGAATGGTCTGGTGGCTCTCATCGACGAAGATGATGGCGTTGTCGGGAATGTATTCGAAGAGCGTCGGCGGCGGCTCGCCGGGCTGGCGGCCGGTAAGATAGCGCGAATAGTTCTCGATACCGGCGCAGGAGCCCGTCGCCTCCAGCATTTCGAGGTCGAAGCGCGTGCGCTGCTCCAGCCGCTGCGCCTCCAAGAGCCGCCCTGCCCTCTCCAGTTCGGCGAGACGGAACCTCAGTTCTTCCCGGATTGACTTGATTGCCTGGTTGAGCGTCGGCCGCGGCGTGACATAGTGCGAATTGGCGTAGATCTTGACGCTCTTGAGGTCGCCGGTCTTCTGCCCGGTCAGCGGATCGAATTCGGTGATGGCGTCGATCTCGTCGCCAAACATGGAGATGCGCCAGGCACGATCCTCAAGGTGCGCGGGAAAGATCTCGATCGTATCGCCGCGCACACGGAAGGAGCCGCGCACGAAATTGATGTCCTGCCGCTTGTATTGCTGCGCCACGAGATCGGCGAGCAGTTGCCGCTGGTCCAACCGGTCGCCGAGCGTCATCTGGAAGGTCATCGCCGTATAGGTTTCGACCGAGCCGATACCATAGATGCAGGAGACCGAGGCGACGATCACCACATCGTCGCGTTCGAGCAGGGAACGCGTCGCCGAGTGGCGCATGCGGTCGATCTGCTCGTTGATCGAGGATTCCTTCTCGATATAGGTATCCGTCCTGGGCACATAGGCCTCGGGCTGGTAATAGTCGTAATAGGAGACGAAATACTCGACGGCATTGTCCGGAAAGAAGTTCTTGAACTCGCCATAGAGTTGCGCCGCGAGCGTCTTGTTGGGCGCCAGGATGAGCGCCGGCCGCTGCGTCGCCTCGATGACCTTCGCCATGGTGAAGGTCTTGCCCGATCCGGTGACGCCGAGCAGCACCTGGTTGCGGTCGTTGCGGTCGATGCCTTCGACGAGATCGGCGATCGCGGTCGGCTGGTCGCCGGCCGGCTCATAGTCCGACACCATCTTGATCGCGATGCCGCCTTCCGACTTCTCCGGCCGCTCGGGCCGGTGCGGCACCCACAACTGGCCGTCCTTGTGCAGCGGGTTGCCGCCTTCGATCAGCTTGGATAGCGCCGCTACGGTAGCGGTAACGCCCGAATTGTTCAGCGCATCGGCCTCTTCCAGGCTGACATCGAGCCCGGCCACCGGGTTGAGACCGACGGAAGCGCGTTCCTTCGCCGACGCCGCCCCGCCCATCGACGTACCGCGCCCGGTTCGGGTGGGAGCGGAAGAGCGCTCGGGGATGCGTTTCGGCGTCTTTCCCTCCCCCTTGAGGGGAGGGTGGACGGCCGCAGGCCGGCCGGGTGGGGTCGCCTGATCGTCGAACGATTTGTCCTTTCGCGAAGTCGGCTCACTTCCTCGGTCGACCCTCTCCGCCCGCTTCGCGGCCACCTCCACCTCAGGGGGGGAGGAAATCTCCGCCTCTCTCGCGATCTCCTCGGCCCAATCGGCGATCGATCCCGAAAGCGGCGTGCCGGACAATTCCGGTTGCGGCGACTCGCCGAAGCCGTGCAGCGGTTCGGATGCATCTATGAAGTCGGTGAGCGGGCTGCGCCGTTTGCGAGCGCCGCGCTCGTCATCCGCCTGCCTGGGCGGCCGGTTCTTATGGGGGGGTCTTGCCATGGGCCGAATATGGCAACAGCAAGCGGGGATGAAAAGGCCGGAGCGGTGGAAAAGCACGGCGCGTCGCCCGGTTTCCTGACAGCAGATTGTCAGGAGAAACACAGTCGATCGAACACGTCCGCGGCCGGCCAGGAAACGATCAGCGAGATGGCAAGGGACGCGTGGCCCAAACGAGAAACGCTTCGAGGACAAGGAAAAGCCCTATGGGAGCGATCGCTCCCGCGATCCCTGCCCATTGGTAGCCGAAGCGGCCGCAGACATAGAACAGCACCAGCATGCTTTGCACCATACCAGTCAATCCGATCGTCCGGTGCTGCGGTCCGAAATGATAACTGATCCAGAACGCGGCGCGGGAAAGGATCCAGACGGCCGTGGTTGCGACGACGGCGCGCATCGCCCTTCCATCGGAGGCATAAAAGGCCAAGGCGAAGAGGCCGGGTATGAACACGAGAAGCTGCTCCAGCGTCTGTTGCAGATAGCGCTCATTGATTTTCATCCGCTGCGTTTCATACCCGCTCAGAGGATTTATCGCAGGCGAACCCAGCCGCTCATGCGAAACAGCTTCGATGCCCGAGACCAGGCAGAAAAGGACCGCCAGGCAGCAGCAGCCAAGGGCGAATCCCATTCGCGCCGACGGCTCTGTCATTCCCGGCAACGGGGGCATGAGCAGGTCGATGGCCAACCATAAAACGATAGTCACCGGGCCGGCGACCGCAATACCGGCAAACAGATATTTACGCTGACTTTCAATATCCTCTTCTGGCGTGTTCGCGGATTTTGGCTTGATCGCTTTGGTCTCTCTCGCTGGCATTCCATGTTCTCCTTGGCTGTCATTCGAGAAAGTCTGCGCAGCCCATGGTTCCTGTATCACTATGTACCGGCTTGCGCCCCTATCCGTTTTATGCCACAAAGCGCATGTTCGGGCATTTGCCGACCCGGAGACTGGAACGTTTTGGACGACCCTTTCCCCGATACCGTAAATATCTGACAGCCCCGCGCGAGCGGGAGGCGAAGCCGTGCGCGTTGCACGGATGCCAGAAACACGAAAGGGAAAAGGAGTTTTTCCCATGGCCCAGACCGGTACCGTCAAGTTCTTCAATACCACCAAAGGCTTTGGCTTCATTACGCCCGATGGCGGCGCCAAGGACGTTTTCGTTCACATCTCCGCTGTCGAAGCTTCCGGCATGCGCACGCTCGTCGATGGCCAGAAGGTCACGTTCGACGTCGAGCCCGACCGCATGGGCAAGGGCCCGAAGGCGGTCAATCTGCGCGCGGCGTAAGCCGTTCAGCCCACACGGGCTCGTCCAGAACCCGAAGGCGCCGCAGCGATGCGGCGCCTTTTTTCTCTCTGCATGAGCATGATCTTTACCGGAATACCGGCATCCGCTTTTCCGGATGATGTACTCTTTTTTTAGCATGATCTTTTCGGAAAATCGGCATCCACTTTTCCGGATCGTGCTCTGCCTAAACCATTGTCATGGTCGCTTAAAAAACTTTTCATTGAACTATCGACAAAAGGATGCGCACAATCCAGCTTCGGGTATTTGCCGGCCCGGAGACTGGAATAGCATGCCCCGGACTTGAAACGTGCTTTGCACCCGGGTGGCCCGCGAGAAGAGAGGGTTCGGCAAAACCCCGGCGCGTGCCAACTGTTTCTTCTCCCCCTGTAAACGACCGAACGGGCGTCGCGCGAGTGCGTCCACCTGAAACATCGGACCGAAAGTGAGATCGGTTTCGGAATGATCCGATGCAAAAAACAAAATAGGCCGTCAATGGCGGTCTAGGGACAACTTGATGATGGGAGAAGGAGTTCCTCTAATGCCGCAATCCGGCACCGTTAAGTTCTTCAATCATGCCAAGGGTTACGGCTTCATCACGCCGGCTGATGGCGGCAAGGACGTCTTCGTCCATATTTCGGCTGTGCAGGCCTCCGGCCTTCCCGGTCTCGAGGACGGACAGCAGGTGACATTCGAGACCGAGCCGGACAAGCGCGGCAAGGGACCGAAGGCAGTCAATCTCACGGTCGGTTGAGCGGCCCCATCAGCCCTGCACGCGCGCCAATCCTCGCGGGAGAGTGTACGCGCTGCGACTCAAGTTCCGGCCGCAGCATGAGGCACGACCGGAACCCGCGGCCGCTTTGGAATTTCGATGGCCGCGCACCGGCTTCCTGTTGCAGATCATGCCAATGCGACATGTCTCTGATGTGCCGGGATTGGCTGGCTGCCGCCCGCTGCGCGCCCCATGATTACGCCGCGTCCTTTATCCGGATTTCAATATCCAGATGCGCGGAAGCCGCGATGTTGACGAGCGCGTCAAGCGAGAATTTGGCGAGCTTGCCGCGCAGCAGATCATTGGTGCGGGGGCGCGTCAATCCGAGCCGCTTGCCAGCTTCCTCCTGGGAAATGTTCCAACGCTGGACCGCCTTACGGATTTCGTAAAGGAGCGCCGAGCGCGCTTTCAGGTTTGCAGCCTCTTGTTCCGTGTCGGCCAGGACATCCCAGACATTTTCATAGATTTCTACATTCATCGTTCTGCCTTCCATCGTTTCAGGGGCAGCCAGATCGAGGTCTTTCTTTGATGTGGTCTGCGTCTTCTTCTTGAACGCATGAAGCACCAAAACGCGATCCTCCAATGCCGCCAGATAGATGATGCGGAACGCTCCCAATGCCTCCCGAATCCTGATTTCCCTGACACCTGGCCCTACGGTCTGCATGGCTTCCAATCGGCAGGATCATCTCCGCGCTGGACAAGTTCGAGCTGCCAAGCGGCCTCTATCCGCGCATCATCAGGAAACGTCCGAACATCCGCCCTGCTGCTCCCAAGCCACTCAATCACCTTTATGGCTGTACTGTATCAATATTGATACACATTGGCTAGAGAGCAAATCAATTGCGAATTTCAGGATTTGTGCACAAAGGAAAGTCCCAGAAAGGTCGGGCTGCCTCCGGCCTCAGGCGATCACTGCTCGGAGAGATACCGAGCCACCCATTCCCGGTTGGTACCGTCGGCCAGCTTCCTGACACCCGGCGTCACGCCGTCCACTGCGGCTTGGTCAAGCCCCAACTGCTCCAAGACATGGCGCAAGGTTTCGATGGGATCGGCGGAGAGATCATCATATGAAATGCGGAGTGGTTCGATGCCTTCGCGCGCGAACCAGTCATTCCAGTCACGGTCATAGGCGGACATCGTCTCGACGCAGGCCCGTATCGCTTCGCGGTCATAGCGAGGCTCCCGATGCGGAGCGAGCCGTTCCAATTCGGAACCGTTTGGCGCAACATGCCATAGGCCAGTTTGCTGAGCTTTCAGGTATGACACCGCCTGTCCGATCTTGTCGGGACGGGTCAGGTGCAAGAACAACGTCGAGCCGAATGCCTGCCGGAAGCGCTCGCGATCGGTCAACCGACCGGGATGGAGGACTGCCAGTTTCTCGCAAAAGAACTCAAAGCTGTGGCGCTGCATGCGCAACCCGAAAACATCGGTGCCATTGCGCCCTTTGACATGCGCTGCTCGGAAAGCCGCTTTCAGAATTTCATGCTCATCAGCGGCTTCCTCCGGCACTATCCCCAAATCGTCCAGCCACGCTTCCAGTGAAGTTCCGAAAAAATAGGAATCGGGTTTTCCTGCAACGCCGGTCGCTGTCAGCATTTTGCACAGCAAAGTGCTACCGATGCGCGGGGACGTGCAGATCATGTAGGAGTCAAACTTCGTCATCCCAGTTCTTTCGCAATGATCCCGAAGCCAGCGATATAGCAATTCGAGTGCCGCCGCTCGGTATGGACTCAGGGGCGGCGAAGGGCTATATTATCACTAGGTATTACTATGTGATACGAGGCCACCATGGCAACCTCTCTCAAAATCGACAACAGCCTTAAAGAGCGCGTCCAGCAGCTCGCCAGTCAGCGCCGCCGCTCACCGCACTGGATCATGCTCGAAGCCATCCAACAATACGTCGAACGCGAGGAAGCTCGCGAAAGCTTCAAGCAGGAAGCCCTGGCGTCTTGGGCCGCCTACAAGGAAACCGGCCGCCACCTGACCGGCAAGGAAGTCAGCGCCTGGTTGAACAGCTGGGGCACCGATGATGAAAAGCCGGCGCCAGAGTGCCACAGGTAATCGTCACCGGAAGCGCGGCGCAAGGCCTGGAGCGATGCCGGCGGTTCCTGGCCACCAAGGCTCCCGAGGCCGCACGGCGAGCCGGCCAGGCCATCGAACGGCAATTCCGGCTGCTGGAGAACAGCCCCGATATTGGCCGGCCATTCCCGGAAACGCCAGAACTGCGCGAGTTGGTGATCGCCTTCGGTGATTCCGGTTATGTGGCACTGTACCGTCACGAGCCTGTCGACGATGCGGTGTATGTTCTAGCCTTCCGGCACCAGAAAGAGGCGGGCTACTGATCGTTGCTGGAGCTATTTATAGCGATCCGCTGAAAATCGTCTCCGGAGACGGCTGACCTGTCGTGGATTTTAGACATCCCAAAGCTGCGACGCATTTTTGCAGCCAAAGCCGGCCGGTTCTGCCGATCACACCAGAAACGGGTTGGTGCGCCGCTCCTCGCCGAAACGCCCGCCCGGACCGTGGCCGCAGAGGAAGCCGATCTCGTCGCCAAGGGGCAGAAGCTTTTCCTTGATCGAACGGATGAGCGCGGCATGGTCGCCGCCCGGCAGGTCGGTACGCCCGATCGAGCCATGGAAAAGCACGTCGCCGACATGCGCGAACTTCGCCGCTTCATTGTAGAAGACGACATGGCCCGGCGCGTGGCCGGGACAATGCAGGACCTTGAAGACATGCTCCCCGAAGGAAACCGTATCGCCCTCGTCGAGAAAACGGTCGGGAACGCAGTTGCGCACCTTATCGGGAAGACCGAAACGCAGCGCCTGCGCTTCAAGGTTCGACAGGAGCGGTTCGTCGTCCCTGTGCGGACCGATGATCTCGACGCCGAGCACATCCTTGAGGTCCATGGCCCCGCCGGCGTGATCGATATGGCCATGCGTGATCCAGATCGCCTCGATACCGATGCCGTTCGCGTCGATCGCCTCGCGAATCCGGTCAACTTCGCCGCCGGGATCGACGACCACACCTTTCTTCTCCGCCTCATCGAACAGGATGGCGCAATTCTGCTGGAACGGCGTGACCGGAATGATCCCTGCCCTCAATTGTCCCATGAAATGATCCTTCCGGGTAAGCGTAGGGCGAACGCCTGCTTTTACTCCGCGGCGGCCTGCTTTGGCTGCACCTCGGCCGAATAATCGTTCATCAGCGTCTTCGTGATCTCGCCCACTTCGAAACGATAGGGCCCGATCTCGGCAACCGGCGTCACTTCCGCCGCCGTGCCGGTCAGGAAGCATTGTTCGAACCCTTCAAGCTCTTCCGGCATGATCGCCCGCTCGACCACCCTTATGCCACGCCGCTTCGCCAGATCGATGACGGTACGCCGCGTGATGCCATCGAGGAAACAATCAGGCGTCGGCGTATGGAGCGCCCCGTCCTTGACGAAGAAGACATTGGCGCCGGTCGCCTCCGCGACCTGGCCACGCCAGTCGAGCATCAGCGCGTCGGCATAGCCTTTCGCCTCGGCGGCATGTTTCGACAGCGTGCAGATCATGTAGAGCCCGGCCGCCTTCGATTTCGACGGCGCCGTGCGGGGGTCCGGCCTGCGCCACTCCGCCATGTCGAGGCGAATACCCTTCAGCTTCTGCGCCGGGTCGAAATAGCTCGGCCATTGCCAGATGGCGATGGCGCAATTGATGCGGTTGTTCTGTGCCGAAACGCCCATCTGCTCCGATCCGCGCCAGGCGATCGGGCGCACATAGGCATCGGCGAAGCCCTGCTTGAGAAGAAGCTGCTTGCAGGCCTCCTCGATCTCGGCGATGGAATAGGGAATGGTGAAGCCGAGGATCTCGCCCGATCGATGCAGCCTCTCGGTGTGTTCCCGCAGCTTGAAGATCCGCCCGCCATAGGCGCGCTCGCCCTCGAAGACCGCGCTGGCATAGTGAAGCCCATGTGTGAGCACATGGATTTTCGCATCCTGCCATCTCACGAATTGGCCGTTCATCCATATGAAGCCGTCGAGTTGATCGAACGGAACCGATGCCATTGTTCTCTCCCTTTGGGGCGTCCTGCCCGCGTCTGTTGTCGCCATAGAGAAAAGCGCTTGACTGATATCTATGGCCCGCGACAGCACCTGCCAGCAGAGCGGGATCGCATTGGCGCTGCAAGCGGGACTTTTTGAAGGAAAGTAAGGGAAAAGCGCTTGCCTGACGCCTTTTCGTTCGCAATTCCTCGAAAAGCTTGCCAAAAATTATCACGGCGGCTTATTTACGTCAACATAGCTGACATAAATACAGCTGGCATAAATGATGGCGAAACGGAGTTCCATGATCCATTCGAGCGGCGCCACCGGGAAGACGGAAGACAGCGCCTCTTCCGAAAATGCTCCTGTCAATGATCCGATGACAGGCGAGAACGGGATCGATTTTCCCATCATCGAACTCCTCTTTTTCGCCTACCGGGACTTCACCTCCGATCCTGATCAGATTCTCGCCCAATACGGATTCGGCCGCGCGCATCACCGCGTCGTCCATTTCGTCAACCGCATGCCGGGCCTCACCGTTGCCGAGCTCCTTGATGTGCTACAGATAACCAAGCAGAGCCTGGCGAGAGTGCTCAAGCAGCTTCTCGACACAGGGCATATCGTGCAGGTACAGGGCAGGCAGGACAGGCGGCAGCGCAAGCTTTATCCAACGCCGAAGGGGCGCGCCCTTTCCCTGGCGTTGGCCGCGCCACAGTCCCGCCGCATCGCTAAGGCACTTCGCGACGTGGAACAAGGCGATCGCCAGGCGATCGAGCGGTTCCTGAGAGGAATGGTGAATCCGGAACTCAGGGCGCAGATCGACAAGCTGCCGCACGGCAACAGGGCGAAAGACAATGGAGACTATCGAGATGGCTGACGACATCCCTGTTCCGGGAGACGATGCGCCCCATCTTCTCGTCATCGACGACGATACGCGCATCCGCACCCTCTTGAAGGAATTCCTGACGGCCAACGGCTTTCGCATCACCGTCGCCGGGACGGCGGCGGAGGCGCGGCGCAAGCTGGCCGGCCTCGATTTCGATCTCATCATCCTTGACGTCATGATGCCTGGCGAAAGCGGCGTCGAACTGACCAAATCCCTGCGGACGGAAAAGGATGTCCCGATCCTGATGCTGACCGCATTGTCGGAAACCGACAACCGCATCACCGGGTTGGAGGCGGGCGCCGACGATTACCTGCCAAAACCCTTCGACCCGCGCGAGTTGATCCTGCGCGTCAACAACATCCTGCGCCGCGGCGGCACGCCTCCTGTGCCGAAGCTCGAGCAGATCGTCTTCGGCCCCTACACTTTCCAGATCGCCCGGCGCGAATTGAAGAAGGGGGGCGAACCGCTGAAGCTGACCGATCGCGAGCAGGAAATACTGGCGATCTTTGCCGAGCGGGCCGGCGAGACCATTCCGCGCCACGAACTCGTCACCGGCGATACCGACGTCGGCGAGAGGACGATCGACGTCCAGATCAACAGGCTGCGGCGCAAGATCGAGCGGGACCCGGCCAACCCCGTCTGGCTGCAGACCGTCCGCGGCATCGGCTACCGGTTGAGCGTGGAGTAGTTTCAAGGGATTGAAATTCGCCCCTTCGCAATTGCAGTGCGCCCTTCGAGGCTCGCCCTGTGGGCGAGCACCTCAGGATGAGGGCCGTTTGCGCCCGACTTCCTCATCCTGAGGCGCTCCCCCAATTGGCAACTGATGAGTTGCCTTTTGGATCGCTCGACGAGACCGCACTACCGCTCAGCTGAGAAACAGAGTGAATTCCAATTGGATGCCCGCCGCTCTAGATTACCACCATGGCAACCAGTGAAATCACGCGGGCAGACGAAGAACCGGCCAAGGCCGAACGGCCGGGAATGGGCCCTTCCCGCTGGTCCTCCGTTCGCCAGCGGCTCGCGGACCGGGCGGCAAAACTGAACTTTGGAGGCGGCATCGCACGCCGGTGGCGGCATTTCTGGCGGCAGATCGCGCATCGAATGCCGAAGCGGCTCTATGTCCGCACGCTCATCATCGTCATCGCGCCGATGATCCTGCTGCAATCCGTCATCGCCTTCGTCTTCATGGAAAAGCACTGGCAAACCGTGACCGAGCGTCTCTCCGCCGCCGTCGTACGCGACATTTCCGCGATCATCGACATCATCAACACCTATCCGCATGACCCCGACTATTCCAACATCGTGCGGATCGCTCAGGATCGCATGGGTTTGAAGATCGATATCCTTCCGCCCGACCCCCTGCCGCCGCCGGGGCCCAAACCCTTCTTCTCCATCCTTGACGAGGCATTAGGCGAGCAGATCACAAAGCAGATCAATCTGCCTTTCTGGCTCGACACGGTCGGCAACTCCAATATCATCGAGATTCGGATCCAGTTGAAGAACAAGGTGCTGCGCGTCTTTGCGAAACGCGGCCAGGCCTACGCCTCGAACACCTATATCTTCCTCCTATGGATGGTGGGCACGTCATTCGTCCTGCTGATGATCGCCATTCCTTTCCTGCGCAACCAGATCAGGCCGGTGACGAAGCTTGCCGAGGCGGCGGAAAGTTTCGGCAAGGGACGGCCGATGCCGCCCGATTTCCGTCCGCGTGGCGCCGAAGAGGTCCGCAGGGCCGGCGTCGCCTTCATCCAGATGCGCGAGCGCATTGAGCGGCAGATCGAGCAGCGCACGGCGATGCTGACCGGCGTCAGCCATGATCTCAGGACCATCCTGACACGTTTCCGCCTGCAGCTCGCGCTCGGCAGTTCGAAGAGCAATCTGGAGGCGCTGAACAAGGATATTGACGACATGCAGTCCATGCTCGAAGGCTATATGGCCTTCGTGCGCGGCGAGGCCGAAGAGGATGCCGGGCTCTTCGACCTCCGCACCTATCTGGACAGGCTGAAGTCCGAGGCGAAACTTCGCGATGTAAAACTGGCGACGAAACTGACTGGAGAGGCCTCCGTGCATGTGCGCCCGAATGCTTTCGACCGGCTGCTCTCCAATCTCGTTGGCAATGCCTTCCGCTATGCGAAGTCCGTCAGGGTCACGGCCACGCATGCGCGCGGTTTCCTGAAGGTCACGATCGATGATGATGGTCCGGGCATCCCGTTCGATCGGCGCGAGGAGGTGTTCAAGCCCTTCGTCAGGCTCGACGAGGCGCGCAATCAGGACGCCAGCGGCACCGGCCTCGGACTTTCGATTGCGCGCGACATCGCTCGCAGCCATGGCGGCGACATCACGCTGGACACAAGTCCGCTGGGTGGCCTGCGCGCGGTGGTTATGGTCCCGGCATAAAGGCGTCAGGCGCCATTCTGTCCGGCTTTTGCCGCTGCTGGCCGGTGGACCGCCACGCCTGCCATCACGAGCGCGATGCCGGCGACGTCCCTGACGGCAGGGATCTGCCTGAGCACCAGCGCGCCGATTATCGTCGCGATGGCCGGCAAGAGCGCCAGCATCAGGGCGAAAGTGGCGCGCGGCAGGCGCGACATCGCCAGTTGGTCGGTGACATAGGGAATGACTGAAGAGCAAACGCCGACACCGATCCCGGCTAGAACGAGTTCAGGCGCCGAAAAGGCCCGCATCGCCTGCACCAGCCCGATCGGCAGGATGAACAGGAAAGCGACCGCCATCGCCGCGCCGAGTCGCTCCACGCCTCCCGCCGTCCCGCTCTCGGCGATGCGATGGCCAAGAACGATGTAGAAGACGAATAGGATGGCGTTGACGAGAGCGAAAAGAAGCCCAACGCCGTCACTTTCCCACCTGACGTCGATGAGCAGGAACACACCGCTAATGGCGAGCGCCAGCGCCAGGAAATTGCGGCGGCTGCGCAGGCCCCACACCGCCACCAGGATGGTGCCGACGAACTCCGTCGCCGCAACCAAACTCATCGGCAGCCTGTCGAGCGCCAGATAGAAGGCCGTGTTCATCGCCGCGAGGCAGAAGCCGAGAGCCAGGAGCAGCAGCCTTGTCCGGGTGTCAGCATCGCGGAAGACTTTCCAGGGCCGCGTTGTCGGCAGGAAGATCAATGCCGCCGAGGCGATGCGGAACCAGGCGACACCAAAAACGCCGACGGCCGGAAACAGAAGCACGGCGAAGGACGGACCGAGATAATGGAAAATGGCGCTGATGCCGAACCAGGCCGGCGCCGGCACGACCGCGGCTGCCTTGTTGAAACCGATAGAGGGAGAAGGTGCAAATTTCATGCCCTTATTGTGAAAGATGAGAAAGGTGATTTATATGGGCAAAAGCAGGTAACATCTCATTATTCTCTTCCATATGTAGGGGATGATGATGAAACGCCTTGGATTTGAAAATCGCCCGATAGATGCGACAGACGCGAAGATCCTGCAAATTCTGAGCAAGGACGCCCGCATCAGTACGGCGGAACTTGCCCGTCTCGTCGGCCTTTCGGCGCCGAGCGTCGCCGAACGTATGAAGCGGCTGGAGGAAGCGGGAATCATCGAGGGCTATGGCGCGCGGATCAATTGCGCGGCTCTTGGCCTTCATCTCACGGCATGGCTGCGCGTCCGGCCGGTACCGGGCGAACTTGCCCGCGTCGCCGATATCCTCCGTTCCCTGCCCGAAATCGTCGAATGCGACCGCGTCACCGGAGAGGATTGCTTCGTCGCCCGCGCGCAACTGCGTTCCGTTGCCGAACTCGAGCGCCTGATCGACCGCATCATCCCCTTCGCGATGACCAACACGGCAATCGTGCAATCATCGCCGGTCGAGCGCCGTCTCCCGGCCATTTTTTCTTGACAGCATAGGTCTCCATTCCGTCTCAATAATGATGAGGAAGAAGACATGGCGACGGTCAGGAAGGAAATAACGACCGATGCGTCACCCGAAGCCGTATGGGATGCGATCCGCGACATCGGCGCATTGCATACGAGACTGGTTCCGGGATTCGTCATCGACACACGCCTCGAGCCGGGAAGCCGGATCGTCACCTTCGCAAACGGAGTGACGGTGAGGGAGCACATCATCACGTTGGATGAAGGAGCGCGGCGGCTTGTCTGGACTGCCGAAGGTGGTCGAACCAGCCACTACAACAGTGCCGTCCAGGTCTTTGCGGACGACGACGCGACCCGGATCGTTTGGATATCCGATTTCCTTCCCGACGAGGCCGCGCCCGCGATCGGCGGCGCCATGGAAGCCGGGGCGCAAGCGATGAAGAAGGCCATGGATAAGCTGGCGCAGGAGTCGGGGCAATAAAAGCGGAGCGTCCTGCGGGACAAAGTGTCCGGCAAGGCGATGAAGAGCGCTACTATACCGTCAGAACAGCCGGCCGCCATTCGGCGTCGGCAGGCTGGGCGCGACCAGCACCACCTCGCCCTCCCCGTCCGGGAAGCCGAGAGTCAGCACTTCCGACATGAATTTGCCGATCTGGCGCGGCGGGAAATTGACCACCGCGGCGACCTGCCGCCCGACCAGCGTCTCCGGCGTATAGTGCCGGGTGATCTGGGCCGAGGATTTCTTCACGCCGATCTCCGGGCCGAAATCGATCCTGAGCTTAAATGCGGGCTTGCGCGCCTCCGGATATGGTTCCGCCTCGACGATCGTGCCGACGCGGATATCGACCTTGTCGAAATCGGCATAGCTGATTTCCGGTTTCCGACCCTGACCGCCATTCATCGTCAGGCGGTGCCCACCGTCTCGAACAGCACGCTTTCGAGCGCCTCGCGCCCGTTCAGCCCGGACCAGACGACGAACTGGAAGGACTGGTAATAGCATTCGCAGGCTTCGAGCGCGCTGGTCAGGAGCACCTCGACCTGCTGGCTCGTCGGCTCGGCGCCGCCGGCGAGCAGCAACGACTGCCGGAACATGATCGCCCCTTCCTGCTCCCACAGGTCGAAATGGCCGAACAGCAATTGCTCGTTGATGAGAGAAAGAAGCCGCATGATCTCGAGCACGCGGGGGTCAGGCACCTTGATGTCGAAGGCGCAGGCGAGATGCAGCGCCTCGTAATCCTCCATCCACGAGAAGGAGACATGATAGTCGGACCATGTGCCGGCCACCGAAATGGCGATTTCATCGTCTCCGGTGCGCTCGAACGCCCAGTCATTGTTGTGCGCGACCTGCTCGATCACGTCCACGGGATGGAGATCGCGTGTGGTTTCGATTTCCACGAGATTCATAAATGCTTCCTGCCGGTTCCCTTAAGCGCGCATGTCCCCAGCGCTCGTTTGGGCACGCAAACTTCTCCACTTGCCCAAAGGCCAGACGGAGCGGAGCGGGAAACGACTGACGCGAGCCACCTCGCCCGCAAAAACGCCATCGCCCCGACCCGAAAACGAATCACATAACAAATTCAGTCTATTGATGCAGAGTCGGAGCGCCAGTCCTTTTTTGGGAGAGGCCGCTTCCTCCATGTGGATAGAGAGCGAGAAGAGGTATCCGTCTTTGCCTAAGCGATTCAGCAGCCAGCGTTTTTCGCGCCCTCGGCTGTGGACAATATGATGCGGATTATTTTTTCAGACCGGGAGAGGAATGCGGTTCATTCGCCTTGCGGGTCGCCTTGCTGGCCTCCAGAAGCGCGATCCGCTCCTCCAGTTCGTCGATTTTCTTAGAGAGGGAGGCGTTTTCTGTGCGTGCCTTGACGGCCATGTCGCGCATCGCCTCGAATTCTTCGCGCTGAACCACGTCCATCGAGTTCAGGATGCGTTCGGCCTGCGTGCGGAAGATCGTCTCCATCTCGCGCCTGACGCCCTGCGCGGCCCCGGCGGCGTCCGTCATCAGCCTGGCGAATTCGTCGAGAATGCGGTTCGGTCCGTTGCTCATGGCGCTACCTCCAGGGTCGTGGGAGGGACGTAGGGGAGAGTACAGCCAAATGCAAGGGACGGCGACGGCTGTTCGCCACCCGCGATTGCGATAGCCGTCTTTGCCTTGACCTTGCCGCAGAGCTCACGCATTTTCGCGGTGCTTCGTTCCTGACCGCCACGGACCCGACATTGATCCATCTCCTCATATCGCTGCCGGCGGTAATCCCTTTCCCCAATATCGATCCCGTTATCGTCCGCATCGGGCCACTGGCCGTCCACTGGTACGGCGTCGGCTATGTCGTCGGCATTCTGTTCGCCTGGTGGTATTCGCGCCGCCTCGTCTCCACGCCTCGGCTCTGGGCGGGGCAGACGCCGCCGATGAAGCCCATCGACCTCGACGATTTCCTCGTCTGGGCCGCGGTCGGCGTGGTGGTCGGCGGGCGGATCGGCTACGTCCTCTTCTACGACCTGCCGCGCTATGCCGCGCACCCCCTCGATATCGTGGCGGTCTGGCAGGGCGGCATGTCCTTTCACGGTGGCATGCTCGGTACTGTCGTCGCGATGGTGCTCTTTTCCTGGCGGCGCGGCATCAACCCGTGGAGCATGATCGACACGATCGCCGCCACCGCGCCCTTCGGCCTTGGCATTGTCAGGATCTGTAATTTCATCAATTCCGAGCTTTGGGGCCGCCCAACCGACATGCCCTGGGGCATCGTCTTTCCGAATGGCGGCTCGGAACCGCGCCATCCCAGCCAACTTTACGAAGCAGGCTTGGAAGGCCTGGTGCTGTTCATCGTTCTCCGGCTTCTCACGCATCGTTTCCTGAAGCTCAAGGAACCCGGTTTCGTAGGCGGCGCCTTCATCACAGGTTACGGGCTTGCCCGCATCTTCGCCGAATTCTTCCGCGAACCCGATCCGCAGCTCGGCTATCTGCTGGGCGGCTGGTTGACCATGGGCATGGTCCTTTCCTCTCCGATGGTGGTGATCGGCATATGGGCCATGATGCGGGCGAGGAAAACGGCGCCGCTGCGAGCCTCATGACGGCGCTCGGTGACAGGTTGAAGCGCCTGATCGCTGCGCAAGGGCCGATCAACGTCTCCGATTACATGGCAAGCTGCCTCTATGATCCCTCGGGCGGCTATTATACGAGCCGCGAGCCGTTCGGCGCGAAGGGCGACTTCACCACCGCGCCGGAAATCAGCCAGATGTTCGGGGAATTGCTGGCGGCCTGGCTCTACGACGCCTGGAGGGAAGCGGGCAGCCCCCTTCCCGCGACCATCGCCGAGATCGGGCCCGGCCGCGGCACGCTGATGCAGGATATGCTGCGCGTTCTGGCCAGGCTCGACAGCCGCTTCCTCTCGGGCGTGATCGTCGCCCTCATCGAGACCAGTCCCCGCCTCACCGAAACCCAGAAGGCGACGCTGGCGGCCGCGCCCGCAAAGCCAATTTGGCATACCGGTATCGCGACCTTGCCCGATATGCCGCTTTTCATCGTCGGCAACGAGATCTTCGACGCACTCTCGATCCGGCAATATATCCGGATGAAGGAAGGCTGGCGCGAACGGTTGGTGGCGCTGGACGAGGACGAAAATTTCCAATTTATTGCCGGCCCGGGCACGCCCGACCCTGCCCTTCTGTCTTCCATCGCAAACGATGCGCCAACCGGCGCCATCTTGGAGTTTGCCCCTGCCCGCGCGACACTGATGCAGGAGATCGCGACGCGCATCGCGGCGAAGGGCGGCGCGGGCCTTTTCATCGATTATGGCCATACCGAGCCGGCGGCGGGAGACACGTTGCAGGCGCTTTATCGGCACAAATATGACGATATTTTCGCACATCCGGGCGAGGCGGATTTGACCGCCCATGTCGACTTCGCCGTACTCGCCGCTATTACCAAGGCCGCCGGCCTCGAAACGCAATTATCGACGCAGGGCGAATTCCTGCTCGGGCTCGGCCTTTTGGAGCGCGCCGGCCGGCTCGGCGCCGGGCGCGATGCCGCGCTTCAGGAGCGGCTGAGGACCGAGGTCGAGCGGCTCGCCGGGCCGGAGCAGATGGGAACGCTGTTCAAGGTGCTTGAACTGAAAGCTCGACCTTGAGCGCCCATCACGCCGGCACGCGCTTTTTCTCTACAGCAAATGGACTGAGACCGAGCCATTGCTGCATGGCTCGCTTCAGCGTCTCATCGCCGATTGCCTTGAGGCGGCCGGCATCCTCCTCCGCCTTGACGGTCGTCAGCCCCATCCAGATCGCCGTCATCGTCCTGAGGTCGGTGACGATATGGAGGTCGACATCGAAACCGGGATCGACGTTGCAAAGATCGGTTTCGCCACCTTTCACCACCAGCCACCAATTGCGTTTGCCCTGTTGAAGCTCCGGATACACAAACTGTATCACCGAGCGGTTGGGCGGGATTGGCGTCGGATCGAGGTTGCGCCGCATATCCCACATCAGGAGCGATGGATCGAGGTTCTTGAGCGAGCTTTGCGCCTCGATCCAGCGCTGCCCCCAGAAGCCGAGATCGAAGACCACCGCCTTCAGTTCCTCGCCGGCAGGCGTGAGGCGGTATTCAACGACTTCCTCCCCCGGCGAGCGCTGCTTCCTTACGACTCCCGCTTCCTCAAGCTGTTTCAACCGCTTGGACAGAAGCGTCGGCGATATGCGTGGCATTCCGCGCCTCAGATCGTTGAACCTTGTGCTGCCTGAAACAAGTTCCCGCAGGATAAGAGGGGTCCACCGGGTACAGAAGACCTCGGCGGCCATGGCGACGGGACAGAATTGACGATAGCTGTCAGCCAGATTCATGGGCGTACCTCGCTGCTATGACTGCCGGCGGACAAAACCCGGCGCGCCGGTAGTACAGATACTGCAGTTGCCGTTCTCGACGTCCCTAATCAATCTGATGCCATACAGGGTGCCGGAGGTCGGATTTTCCGCCTTCGGAGGGCTCGCGACAAGTCAGTAATTTTAAGGAGGGAGAATGCAATGCCCTATAGCACGCAAGACATCCGCATGCCCGACAGCATCAGCCCCGCGGTGCTCGATTTGATGAAGCCCCGACTGCGGGGCAGTCTCCATGTTCGAGGCGAAACGGGATATGACGAGGCCCGCACCATCTGGAACGCGATGTTCGACCGCTCGCCCGGCGTCATCATCCGTTGCGCCGGCGCCGGCGACGTCATCCACGCCCTTCGTTTCGCCAATGAACACAAGCTCGACATCGCAATCCGCGGCGGGGGGCACAATATAGCCGGCAATGCGGTCTGCGAGGGCGGGTTGCAGATCGATCTCGGCCCGATGAAGGCGGTGCGGGTCGCCCCCGAAGCGCGGCGGGCATGGGTCGAACCCGGCGCGACGCTCGGCGATGTGGACAGGGAAACGCAAGCCTTCGGCCTTGCCGTGCCGACAGGAATCAACTCCACCACCGGCATTGCCGGCCTGACGCTCGGCGGCGGCTTCGGCTGGCTGACGCGGCCCTTCGGCATGACCTGCGACAACCTCGTTTCGGCCGAGATCGTCACCGCCGAGGGCACACTCGTCCACGCCAGCGAAGCGGAAAATCCCGATCTCTTCTGGGCGATCCGGGGCGGCGGCGGCAATTTCGGCATCGTCACCTCGTTCGAGTTCAGGCTGCATCCGCTCGGACCCGAAGTGTTCTCGGGCCTGATCGTGCACCCCTTCTCGGAGGCGAAGTCACTCCTGGCGCAATATCGCGACATCGCCGACAAGGCGCCCGACCGGCTGACGGTCTGGACCGTGATGCGCAAGGCGCCGCCGCTGCCCTTCATCCCGGCGGAGTGGCATGGCCGCGAGGTGCTGATCTTCGCCGCCTGCTTTGCCGGTTCGAACGCCGAGGGAGAGGCGGCGACGAAAGCGCTCCGCGGCCTGGGCAAGCCGATCGCGGACGTGATGGGACCGCATCCCTTCGTCGCCTGGCAGGCGGCTTTCGATCCTCTCTTGACTCCCGGCGCAAGAAACTACTGGAAAACGCATGATTTCACGGAACTTCCGGGCGGCGCGATCGATGTCATCACCGATGCCGTCTCACACCTGCCGGGGCCGGAATGCGAGGTCTTCATCGCCCATGTCGGCGGCGCTATGGCGAGGGTCAAGCCGGACGCCACGGCCTATCCGTTCCGCGACGCGCACTTCATCATGAATGTGCATACGCGCTGGCGTGATCCCGCCGACGACAATGCCTGCCTCGCCTGGGCGCGCAAGCTCTACGAGGCGGCGACGCCTTTCGCCACCGGCAGCGCCTATGTGAATTTCATGCCAGCGGACGATGCGGACCGCATCTCGCAGGTCTATGGCGGCAATTACCACAGGCTGGTCGAGGTGAAGCGGCGCTGGGACCCACGGAACCGCTTCCACATGAATCACAATATCAATCCGTCGCAATAAGCCGCGGAAAAATCGCGATTACCGCGCCGCTTGGACGGCGGCGCGGCAGCGTTTCGGGGCGATTTTGGCCCCTACGTCTTTTCAGAACGCCATAGCTGATATATTGCGGCCCTATGCTATTGATTGTTGGTACAATCCGTTTGCCTCCTAAAAATCTCTCCAAGGCACGGCCGGTAATGGCGTGCATGGCGACGGCGAGCCGGGCTGAAGATGGTTGTGAAGAATATTGTTATGCGGAAGATGTGCTTGAGCCCGGCCTGATCCATGTGAAAGAAATGTGGCGCGATCAGCCGGCGCTTGACCGCCATTTTGTGTCCGAACACATTGCCACCTGGCGATCGGCTTGGCCCGCGTTGGAAGTTGGCGAGCGCAATCTGCGTGTCTATGAGGTCGGGTTGCCACGCCAGACATGATCGAGACGGAATAACGACGTCGGTCCTTCACCCGAGGAGGAAATCCGCCTGACATTCGGCTGACCGCGCCTCGGTTGACTTCGCCCATCCCCTTCCCCATCATCGCGCGCCTTGGGCCGGTCGGCCGTATTGAAGGGACGATGCCGCTGATGCTCGATCGACGAAAGCCTGCTCCTCTTTGTGCGTCGGCACTTGAGGGTTTCGCGGCAAATCGCGTGAAACACGGCTTTTTCACGCGCGCCGGCGGGGTTTCGACAGGAATCTATGCTGGGCTGAATGTGGGACTGGGCTCCGCCGATGACCCGGAGGGCGTGCTCACGAATCGCGTGCGCGTGGCCGAATGGCTTGGCCTGCCTGTCGCGCATCTGGTGACGCTGCACCAGGTTCATTCTCCGGATGTCGTGACGCTTACCACGCCTCTCGGCGCGGAACGGCCACGCGCCGATGCGATCGTCACCAACAGGCCGGGCCTTGCGCTTGGCATTTTGACGGCCGATTGCGGACCTGTTCTTTTTGCCGATGCGGAAAAGGGCGTGATCGGCGCGGCCCATGCCGGCTGGAAAGGAGCGCTCGGCGGCGTACTGGAAAGTACAGTCGCCGCAATGGAGGCATTGGGCGCCAGCCGCGACCGGATCGTTGCCGTGCTTGGCCCTTCGATCAGCCAGAAAAATTATGAGGTCGGGCCGGAATTCGTCAGCCGGTTCCAGGAAGCGGACGGTGACAACACCCGCTATTTCATACCGTCCGCTCGGCCCGGCCATGCGCTTTTCAACCTCAACGCCTATACTGTCGATCGCCTGCGTGCTGCCGGCGTCGAGGCGGCATGCCTCGACAGATGCACCTATGGCGAGGAGGAGAATTTCTTCTCGTATCGCCGCAGCGTGCACCGCGGCGAGCCCGATTACGGCAGACAGATATCCGCGATCATGCTGGAGGAATGCTGATGGCACTGCATTTCGAACAGGCCGAGTTCGATGCCAGGCGCGACCGCCTGATGATCGAGATGGCGGAGAAGAAGCTCGATGCGATGGTGCTCTTCGCACAGGAGAGCATGTACTGGCTGACCGGCTACGACACGTTCGGTTTCTGTTTCTTCCAGTGCCTGGTGGTCAAGGCGGACGGCTCGATGACGCTCCTGACGCGCTCGGCGGACCTCAGGCAGGCGCGGCATACCTCCATCATTGAGAATATCGTCTTATGGACTGACCGTGACAACGCCAATCCTGCGGTCGATCTGCGCAAGCTGCTCGACGATCTCGATCTGCTCGGCTGCCGTATCGGTGTCGAATACGACACACACGGGCTGACGGGCTACAACTGCCACAGGCTCGACGAGCAATTGCTGACCTTCGCCCAGATCAGCGACGCATCGGGTATCATCAATCGTCTCAGGCTGTTCAAGAGCCCGGCCGAAATTGCCAAAATCAAAAAGGCGGCAGCGCTTGCCGACGATGCGTTCGACGCAGCGCTCCCCCTCATCAAGCAGGGCGGCGACGAAGGCGCCATCCTCGCAGCCATGCAGGGCACAATCTTCGCGGGCGGCGGCGACTACCCCGCCAACGAATTTATCATCGGCTCGGGGCCTGATGCGCTTCTGTGCCGCTACAAGGCCGGCCGGCGCAAACTGACGAAGAACGATCAATTGACACTCGAATGGGCTGGCGTCTTCCATCATTATCATGCCGCCATGATGCGCACCGTCCTGGTCGGCCGCGCCACCAAGCGCCACCAGGAACTTTTCGAGGCGGCGCGCGAGACGCTTCTGGCCGTCGAGAAGGCGATGATCCCCGGCAAGACCTTCGGCGATGTCTTCGATGCCCATGCGCGCGTGATGGAGGAGCATGGCCTCACCCGCCATCGTCTCAACGCCTGCGGCTATTCGCTTGGCGCGCGCTTCACGCCTTCATGGATGGACATGCCGATGTTCTATAGCGGCAATCCCGAACCCATCCAGCCGGACATGACGCTTTTCGCGCATATGATCATCATGGATTCGGAGAGCGAGACCGCCATGACGCTCGGTCGCACCTATCTCACCACGGAAGACGATCCGAAACCGTTGTCGCGCCATGATCTCGACTTGATCGTGCAATGAATTCGGCGTCGACCGGCTTCACGGGCGGAGACGATTCGCTTTGGGGGACGACAAGGGCATGAAATTTCATCTGCGGGCAATATTCCCGCTGGCGGCGCTGTTGGCGGCCGCCGGCTGCACCAGCACGGGATCGGCGCTGAACGTTCAGACACCCTCGAGCGGCAATGCCATGGCTGCGACAGTTCCATCGGCCACGCCGGCGAATGGAACCACGGCGGCAGCTGCAGCGCCATCCGCCGCGCAGCTTGCCGCCATAGCGCCGAAGACGCATATCCAGTTCGCTCCCATTATCGGCGCGACCACCGAGGCCGTCGGTCCGCTCTCGCAGCGCCTTGCCGCCGATGCCAAGACGGACGGCATCAGCATCGTACCCGCCAACACAAAAGGCGCCACGCACATCCTCAAAGGCTACTTCTCGGCATTCACCGAGGGCCCGAAGACGACCGTCGTCTATGTCTGGGACGTTCTTGATCCATCGGGCAACCGGCTGCACCGTATAGAAGGCCAGGAGGTGACGACCGGCGGCAAGGGAGCCGGCTGGGCTTCCGTTTCGCCGGCGCTGATGGAAAAAATAGCCGACGACACGATGAAGCAGTTCACCACCTGGCTGGTCAACGCGAAGGCATGACCATGACAGGTCATTGGAAGTTTAATCGGCATATTTCCTGATCAGTGCTTGCAATAGCGGCGTGTCACGCTAAAAGCCCTCAATATCCGAGCGTGGCCGTCGGGATTTTGCAATGAAGCTTTTTGCGGGCAACTCCAACCGGGTGCTGGCCGAACAGGTCGCCCGCTACCTCAACATATCCCTCGGGAAAGCCAGCGTCAGGCGGTTCGCCGACCAGGAAATCTTCGTCGAAATCCAGGAAAATGTGCGTGGGCAGGATGTCTTCGCCCTGCAATCGACCTCCTATCCGGCGAACGATCATCTCATGGAACTGTTGATCATGATGGACGCGTTCCGCCGCTCCTCGGCGCGGCGCATCACCGCGGTCATCCCCTATTTTGGCTACGCCCGACAGGATCGCCGCGCCTCCGGCCGCACTCCGATCTCGGCAAAGCTGGTTGCAAACCTTATTGCGAGGTCGGGCGCCGACCGCGTGCTGACGCTCGATCTCCATGCAGGCCAGATCCAGGGCTTTTTCGACATCCCGACGGACAATCTCTTCGCCGCGCCCGTCATGGCGCGCGACATCAAGGCGAAATACAAGTTGTCCAACGTCATGGTGGTTTCTCCCGATGTCGGCGGCGTGGTGAGGGCGCGCGCCGTGGCCAAGCGGATCGACGCGCAACTCGCCATCGTCGACAAGAGACGCGAGCGCCCGGGCGAATCGGAGGTCATGAACATCATCGGCGACGTGCGGGGCAAGGACTGCCTGCTGATCGACGATATCGTCGATTCAGGAGGTACGCTCTGCAATGCGGCCGAAGCGCTGCTGGCCAATGGCGCGACCAGCGTCACCGCCTATATCACTCATGGCGTCCTCTCGGGTGGGGCCGTGGCGCGGATCACCTCCTCGAAATTGAGGGAACTGGTGATCACCGATTCCATCCAACCGACGGCAAGCGTCGAGGCTGCACACAATATCCGCGTCCTGCCGATCGCCGATCTCATCGGCGAGGCGATCTCGCGCACCGCCAGCGAACAATCGGTTTCCAGTCTGTTCGATTGACCTGCGGCGTTCCCTGCCGATAGCGCTGCTTGCAAGAAATCCGTCCCTCGGCTATAGACGCGCGTCCGCGCAGACACCCTTGGAGGCAGCGCGGATGAAGGCGGCCGCGCCGCATGATCCCCGGAAATCCTTCGGACAGGTCATGCTCCCAATTCGGAGCGGGTTCCTTCGTTACCGGCCGGTCTTCGGGCCGCTGCGTGACACTCCACCAACGCGAAAGGAAATGCCATGAGCCACGAAAGCTACGAGCTCAAGGCCGAGGCGCGCGAACGGGTCGGTAAGGGGTCCGCCCGGGAAATTCGGCGCAACGGTAAAGTGCCTGCCGTCATCTATGGCGACAAGCAGCCCCCTCTGGCCATCGCCCTGTCCTACAAGGACGTTTATTACAAGATCCATGGCGGCGGTTTTCTGACCACTGTTGCGACGATCGATGTGGGCGGCCAGAAGATTTCGGTGTTGCCGAAGGAATACCAGCTCGATCCGGTCCGCGACTTCCCGATGCATGTGGATTTCTTGCGCGTCGGCAAGAACACGATCGTGACGGTCGAGGTGCCCGTGCACGTCATCAACGAGGAAAAGTCCCCCGGCCTGAAGCGCGGCGGCGTGCTCAACGTCGTGCGTCACGAAGTCGAGTTCCATTGCCCTGCAAACGCGATTCCGGACGCGATCACGATCGATTTGAGCGGGCTGGAGATCAACGATTCCGTTCATATTTCCTCCGTGAAATTGCCCGAGGGTGTGACACCGGTCATTTCCGACCGCGATTTCACCATCGCCACCGTCGCCGGCTCTTCGGCGATGAAGTCGGAAGCGGTGGAGGAAGGGACGGAAGCCGAACCGGAAGGCGAAGAACCCTCCGAGGAAAAGTAATGGCCTTCGGGCCGGAGGTTATCGATGCTGCTCATCGCAGGTCTCGGCAATCCCGGCCCGGACCACGAGAACAACCGGCACAATGTCGGTTTCATGGCGGCGGACGCCATACACCGCCGCCATTCCTTTTCTTCCTGGTCACGTAAATTCCAGGGACTGCTTTCCGAGGGTAATCTCGGCGGCGAAAAGATCCTTCTCCTCAAGCCTCAGACCTTCATGAACCTTTCCGGCCAGTCGGTCGGCGAGGCGATGCGCTTCTATAAGCTGGAGTCGGCGCAACTGATCGTCTTCTATGACGAACTCGACCTCGCGCCGGGAAAGATACGCGTGAAGACGGGCGGCGGCTCCGGCGGCCATAATGGCATCCGCTCGATCGACCAGCATGTGGGTCAGGACTATCGGCGCGTGCGCATCGGCATCGGCCATCCCGGCGCCAAGGCGATGGTGCACAATTATGTTCTCGGCGATTTCGCAAAGGCCGACCGGGAGTGGCTGGACGTTCTTCTGGACGCGATCGCCGACGCCGTCCCTCTCCTCGCCAAGGGCGAGGATTCGAGCTTCATGAACCGTGTGACGCTCACCTTGCGCGATAAACTCCAGCCGACCGGCGAGGATGACCGTCCTCCTCCGAAGGCGCCGAAACAGCAAAGCCATATCCGCCAGGCTCGGCCGCAGAAGCCGGCTGTGAAAGTGCCGGAAAGCGGCCCGATGGCCGAAATGCTGAAAAAGCTTCTCGGCAAGGAATAGGTTTCGGCGTTAGCATCCATGCGCCACCACGACTCCCAACTGGCGTCCGGTGGGCCATTGCAATTCTCGCCAGACGACTTAGTTTACACGGAAACACGAACTTCGTGTTCTCGTGAGGATCAATCATGAAAAACGTCACGATTTCGATGGACAACGAGCTTTACCGGATCACGCGCGTCGAAGCCGCCAAGGCCGGCAAGAGTATGTCCAGTCATATCGCCGACAGGCTCCGCCAGCCTTCGCAAACCTGTGCAGTGGACACTGAGGCCGAAGCGCGAAAGCAGCGACTTGAAGCACTCCAACGTGTGTTCGACGGCCCCAAACTGAAGATTTCCGAGAACGGCCGTATGCCGACAGCGGATGAACGCAATGCCAGACGGTAAGGTGTTCATCGACAGCAACACCTTCCTGTACACTTTCGACGAGGATGAGATTGCAAAGCGGCAAAAGGCGCAAGACTGGCTGACTCAATTGTCGGAACGCAATTGCGGCATAACCAACCTGCAGGTGCTGAACGAGATTGCCAGCGTAGCAACGCGCAAATCCTCCAGATTTGCCGATCCATTTTTCCGCATAGATGCTTTTGCGCAGTTCGGCACCTCTCCAGTCAGGTTCGAAACCTCACTTGTTGCGCGCCGGTTGCACATGGATTTGCGATACGCATGGTGGGATTGCCTGCTCCTTACATCCGCGCTCGAACTGGACTGCACGCATTTTCTCTCCGAGGACTTGCAGGACGGGCAGCGAATCGAAGGCTTGACGATCGTCGATCCTTTCGCTCATAGCCCTGAGCAAATCATCGGTTCCCGCTGAAGCAATTCCAGGAAAAGTGCGAGCGGTTTTCCGTCCGGAATTGCGTAGGAACGAAGGAAATATTCGACATGGGGTTCAAATGCGGCATTGTCGGCCTGCCGAATGTCGGCAAGTCGACGCTCTTCAACGCGCTGACAAGGACGGCGGCGGCGCAGGCCGCCAATTATCCCTTCTGCACCATCGAACCGAATACGGGTGAGGTCGCGGTTCCAGACCCACGGCTGAAGCGCATCGCGGAAATCGCGAAATCGAAGGAAATCATCCCGACGCGCATTTCCTTCGTCGATATTGCCGGTCTGGTGCGCGGCGCCTCGAAAGGCGAAGGGCTAGGCAACCAGTTCCTCGCCAATATCCGCGAAGTGGACGCCATCGTGCATGTGCTGCGCTGCTTCGAGGATGACGATATCACCCATGTCGAAGGCCGCATCGATCCGGTGGCGGACGCCGAGACGGTGGAAACCGAACTGATGCTGGCCGATCTCGAAAGCATCGAGCGGCGCATCGTGCAGATCAGAAAGCGGGCGACCGGCAAGGACAAGGAGGCCATGACCGTCCTCCCGGTGATGGAAAAGGCGCTTACCCTGCTACAGGACGGCAAACCGGTTCGCCTCATGCTGGAGGGCATCTCGGCCGAGGATCTGCGCTTGTTGCAGGGCTTGAACCTGCTGACGTCGAAGCCCGTCCTCTATGTCTGCAACGTCGCGGAGGCGGACGCCACTTCAGGCAACGCCCATTCGTCTGCCGTGGAAAAGATGGCCGCGGAGCAAGGCGCGCGCACCGTCATCATTTCCGCCGCTATCGAGGCGGAAGTGGCGCAATTGCCCGACGACGAGGCGAAGGACTTCCTCGATGCGATGGGCTTGGCGGAACCCGGCCTCGACCGCCTCATCCGCGCCGGCTACGATCTCCTCGACCTGATCACCTATTTCACCGCCGGCCCGAAGGAAACACGCGCCTGGACGATCACCAGGGGCACGAAAGCGCCACAGGCGGCGGGCGTCATCCACACCGATTTCGAACGCGGCTTCATCCGCGCGCAGACCATCGCCTATGAGGATTACGTGTCGCTCGGCGGCGAAGTGGCCGCCAAGGACGCGGGGAAGGCGCGCGACGAAGGCAAGGACTATGTCGTCCAGGACGGCGACATCATGCTTTTCCGGTTCAATACCTGATACCGAGACGCTGACATTTGCCGTTGTCGTCGCGGTGGTCCTTCGAGGCTCGCCCTACGGGCTCACGCCTCAGGATGAGGGAGTCAGCATCACCGGTCCTCATCCTGAGGCGCGAGCGAAGCGAGCCTCGAATGACGCATGCAGGACGGAGCGTCAAACGTCAGGGTCTCGGGTATCATCCCTCCGCCGCCATCGCCGCGGCGCGCAAATCGTCGGCTTTTCCGGTCGCGCCGTTGAACACCATGTTCAGGATCACCGACGCCACCGACGCAAGCAGGATTCCTGACCCGATGAGCGGCGCGATCACCCTCGGCAGCCAGATATTGAAGCTGGGCGCGACTTCCGGGATCATGCCGAAGCCCAGGGCAATGCCGACAATGAAGAGATTGTTGCGATTGCCCTTGAAATCGACGGCGCCGAGAATGCGGATGCCGGTAGCCGCCACCATGCCGAACATAACGATGCCTGCGCCGCCGAGCACGACCGTCGGCAGGGCCTCCACCAGCGCCCCCATCTTCGGAATGAGGCCGAGCACGATCAGGATCACACCGCCGGCGACGCAGACGAAGCGGCTCCTGATGCCTGTCACGCCGACCAGCCCGACATTCTGCGAGAAACTCGTATAGGGAAACGTGTTGAAGATGCCGCCGAGCAATGTGCCGAGGCCGTCCATCCTCAGACCTGAAGAAAGCATCGGCTGCGTCACCTCCTTGCCGGTCATCTCACCCAACGCCAGGAACATGCCGGTCGATTCGATCATCACCACGATCATCACCAGAACCATGGTGGCGATGAGGATCGGGTCGAGGATGGGCATGCCGAAATGGAAGGGTCGAATGGGCGCGAGCCAGGCGGCGCTTGCTACCTTATCGAAATGCATCAGCCCGACTCCCGCGGCGATGACGCCGCCGGCTATGATGCCGATGAGCACGGCGATATTGGACAGGAAGCCTTTCGTAAAGCGGGCGACACTTACGACGATCGCCAACACGATCAGCGACAGCACGATGTTCTGTACAGGAGCATAGGCTGGGTTGGGCAGCGACGGAGCAAGCGCCACGCCGGCGGGAGGCGGGGGTATGGCCGATCCGGCAGCGCCGGCGGCCGACGTCACCACCTTCAGCCACGCCGCGTGGTCGGGAGCGACGATCCTTGGCGCAGTAGGTCCGAAAGGCAGACCGAAAATCCACTCGATGCCGATCTTCATCAGCGACACGCCGATGACGAGGATGATCGTCCCGGTCACCACCGGCGGGAAAAAGCGCAGCATGCGGCTGACGAAAGGCGCGATCAGCATGGTGATGATGCCTGCGCCGATAATGGCGCCGAAAATCATACGCGCGCCTTCGACGCCGGAATGGGCGGCCGCCATCGAGATCATCGGTCCGACAGCGGCAAAGGTGACGCCCATCATCACCGGCAGCTTGATGCCGAACCATTGCGTCGCGCCCAATGATTGCAGGATGGAGGCAATGCCGCAGACAAAAAGGTCCGCGGAAATCAGGAACGCGACATCCTGGGGCTCCAGTTTGAGCGCGCGTCCAATGATGAGCGGTACGGCGATGGCGCCGGCATACATGACCAGGACGTGCTGAAGGCCGAGCACGAAAAGACGTGACGCAGGCAGAACCTCGTCCACGGGATGCGATGACGATGTCATGATATTCCTCCCCTCTTTGCGCGCTCCCACCCGAATCGGGTTCCCTTCCGGAGCGGCGACTGAGGATTATCTGTGATCAAACACACGCCATCAAGAAGATGCGTGTTGAAACATTCGTCTGGATTTAATGGAAATCGTCACCGGAACCATCGTCGCGGCTTCAAAACGCGCTCCAGCGGGCCTCGGCCTGGCTGCAGAAAATGCTCAGGAAGCAAGTTTTCGTGGGGGAGCAGGCTAAAAAAACCGCGCGAAACCGGCTCTCCTGTTTGCCGAAGCCGTCATATGGCCCTGAACAGCCAGGCGGGATTCGTCAGTCGATCCGCGCTCTTGCCTTTTCCTTGGATGGACAGGTCGATCTTCCCATCAAGAGGTAGAAAGGACAGGTCCCCACGATGCCGGTTATCAGCGGCACGATCCCGATGAGACCGAACCAGCGCAGGGGTGCATCAGGGGCAAGAAAGATCATCGCCAGAAGAAATAGTCCCGCCAGAGTCCTGATCGCCCGGTCACTCAAACCGACATTTTGCTCAAACATCTCGAAAATCTCCGGAGTTTGTTCCAGCCGACAAATAGTCGTCGCCGAAACGGCGATATGGGATCGAACCAATCGAACCCCAACATACTTCAATTCTTTTCAACGGGAAACGGACAAAGTGGCAATCCGCATCCTGCTAATGAATGATACGGTTCTTCCAGGCATATTGTTTCAGCCGCGCTGCCCCTCTTGCGATCGATGGAAGGGACCTCCACTCTATAGCTGGACTTCTCGATGAAGGGGGCGCCAATGGACGCAAACGGCAAACGATGGGCTTATGAGGACTTCGTTCCCGGCATGGTGCTCGATTTAGGGTCCATGCCCGTCTCAGCGAAGGAAATCATTGAATTCGCGAAAGAATTCGATCCGCAGCCCATGCATCTCGATGAAGAGGCAGGCGGAGCGAGCGTGCTTGGCGGCCTTTCGGCTGCCGGCTTTCATGTCGGATCGATGATGATGCGGCTGATGTGCGACGGCTTCCTCCTCGATTCGACCTCGCAGGGAGCGCCGGGCCTCGATTTCCTTCACTGGCGCAAGCCTGTCCTGGCGGGTGACACAATCAGCCTGAAGATGACGGTCGAAGCGAAGCGGGAATCGAAATCGCGGCCCAATCTGGGTCTCGTGACGCTCAGGCAGGAACTTTCCAACCAGCATGGCGAACAGGTCTGTGACATGCAGAGCACGGTCATGTTCCTGAAACGCAACGGGAGTGAGAGCCGGTGAGGTTCGAGGAAAAACTCGCGCTCGGCCGCACGGTCGATCTCGGCAGCCACACATTCACTGCCGAGGAAATCAAGGCCTACGCCCGCAAATACGATCCCCAACCCTTCCACGTCAGCGAGGAGGAGGCCCGCAAGAGCGTGTTGGGCGGACTCTGCGCGTCGGGCTGGCATACGGCTTCCATGTGGATGCGCCATCACGTCCTCGCTCGCCCGGCAGTGGAAGAACGCATCCGCGCCGCCGGCGCGACGCCGATCGTTTTCGGGCCGGCAAGCGGGATCAGCGCCCTCGAATGGCTCAAGCCCGCTTACGCAGGGGACACAATCACCTTCACGCAGACCGCCCTTTCCTACAAGGCAATCCCCGGCAGGCCGGACTGGTACATGCTTCAAAGCCGTTGCGAAGCCACCAACCAGGATGGAAAGACCATCATGCGCTTTCTGGCTTCGGTCATGGTGAGCGATGGGTGATCGATAGCCCCGGTTTCAATCGCCGGCGAAGGCGACGAGCGTCCTCACCGGCACGCCCAGCGCTTCCAGCTTCGCCCGACCTCCGAGCGCCGGCAGGTCGATGACAAAGCAGGCCGCGATGATATCCGCGCCCATTTGGGTCAGCAGCTTTACGGCGCCTTCCGCGGTACCGCCGGTCGCGATCAGATCATCCACCAGGATCACCTTTTCCGCCGCCACGATCGCATCCTTGTGCATCTCCATTTCGTCGAGCCCGTATTCCAGGCTGTAGGCGACCCGCACCGTTTCATGCGGCAGCTTGCCCTTCTTGCGGATTGGAACGAAACCGGCGGAAAGCTGGTGCGCGATCGCGCCGCCGAGAATAAAGCCTCTCGCCTCGATACCGGCGATCTTGTCGACCTTCGAGCCGGCATAGGGATGCACCAGTTCGTCCACCGCGCGGCGGAAAGCGCGCGCATTGCCGAGAAGGGTCGTAATATCGCGAAACTGGACGCCCGGCTTGGGATAATCGGGGATTGTCCGGATTGACGACAAAAGAGTGTCTTCCAGGGTGGGATTCATGCGCCTGCCCGTTTGCCTCGCACCATAGGTAGAGCCTAAGCCAAGCGAAGGAAAGCGGAGTTTGCGCGCATGGACGGACGGATCCAAATTGACCGTTCGGCTATTTCGCGCCGGGAAAATGCTCCACATGGTTCTCGCCGGTGCGGCCGTAATAGACGGCGCGCCTACCCGGCAGGGAGACGAGATAGCCGACGCAGCCGGCCGCGGCGATCCGTTCGCAGAACTCCTTGTAGGTGATCGCCTCCGCCTGGATCGCTCTCACCGCCGCATCGACGTCCACGGCGGAGAAAGCCTTCGCCGGCCTGGTCGCGGCAGGAGCCGCGGCGACCGTCTCCCAATCGCCATCCGGCATATAGTAGGTTTTCTCGGCTCGGATCAGGTCGGCGTGGTAGCGCTCGACGTCAGCCTCCATCAGCTTTCTCACCACTTCGGGGAAAGCTATGCGCTCTTCGTCAGATCCGACCGTGCATTCCCGAACAATCGCCTTCACATGCGCGTCCATCTCGATGCTCCTTGCCATCTATCAATCATCAATCGACGGGGACGGACCGCATCCCGTGCCGGCGCACGATGTCCTTCAGCATGCTCTCGACCATCACCCGCTCGGCGGGTTTTAAATGGCCGAAGAATTCTTCGTCGTTCCGGTCCGCGAGCGAGGAGAGTTGGGGAACAAGCGTCCTGCCCTCGCCCGTCAGCGCCAGTGCCTGGTAGCGGCGGTCTTCTTCATTCGATCTTCTTGCGACGAGCGACTTGGCCGCGAGACGGTCCACGAGTTTCGAGATCGCTCCCCTGGTCATGCCGAGGCGATCCGCGAGCAGACTTGGGACGGCCTCCTCCTTCTCGTACAGTTCGCGCAGGACCACCCATTCGGCCACTGTCACATCCCGCGCCATCAGCTTCAGGCTGAAAGCATGCGAGACCTGGTTCGACACGAAGCGCAGCCAATAGCCGAGATGTGCCTCGATCGGGCTGACTGGCGGCTGCTTCTGCATCGAATCTCCATCTGTTGACAAGGAAACTACTGCAAATCTGTTTCCTTGTCAACTGTCGCTTTGCATTTGTGCTAAAAGAACAAGGGCGCCCGAAGGCGCCCTGAACGGCATCGCGCAGTTCACACGATCAATGCGAATGCGCCACTTCGTTCCAGACCTTGCGCTTGGTGAGGTAGACCAAAAACCCGAAGATCAGGAGAAAGATCATGACTCGGAAGCCGATCTCCTTGCGGACTTCCATATGCGGATCGGCCGCCCACATGAGGAACGCCGCCACATCGGTCGCGTACTGATTGACCGTCTCCGGAGAGCCGTCGTCGTACTTGACCTGCCCGTCCGAGAGCGGCGGAGGCATATGGGTCGAGGCGGCCGACATGAAGTACGGATTGTAATAGGTGCCCGAAGGGATCGTCAGGCCTTTTGGCGGGGTCTGATGAAACCCGGTCAGGAGCGCATGGATATAGTCCGGCCCGGCCGTCGTGTACTGGGTGAAGATATCGAAGATGAATTGGGGAAAGCCCCGTTCCGCCGCTCGCGCCTTCGCGATCAGCGAAAAATCGGGAGGCGCTGCGCCGCCATTGGCCGCGGCGGCGGCTTCCTCATTCGGAAACGGCGCGGGGAAATAATCCGAAGGCTTGCCGGGGCGCTCGAACATCTTTCCGTCGTCGTTCGGCCCGTCCTGGATCTGGTATTGCGAGGCGAAGGCCTTCACCTGGGCCTCGCTATAGCCGAGTGCCTCGAGGTTGCGGAAAGCAACCATGTTGAGCGAATGACAGGCCGAGCAGACCTCCTTGTACACTTTCAACCCACGCTGGAGCTGTTCCTTGTCGAAAGTCCCGAACGGACCGGAGAAGGACCAGTGGAGCTGCGGCGGCTCCTTGATCGGAAAGTGCATGGGCTCAGCGGCATTTTCCTGGGCCATTGCGGGGGCGGCTAATGCAGCAGCGATACCGAACGCCGCCAATCCTTTGAGGACATTCTTCATGGCAAGGTCCTTTCCGGATCAGCTTCTGGTCTCGGGTGCTGCGGTCGCCCCGGCGGGCGCAAGAGTGCCGCCGGCCTTCTTTTGCAGCACTGCTTCCGTGATCGAATTAGGCAATTTGCGCGGCGTCTCTATCAGTCCGAGAACCGGCATGATGATCAGGAAAAACGCGTAGTAGAAGATCGCTCCAATGAGGGCGAGGGTGGGATAGACGCCCTGCGGCGGCTTGGAACCCAGCCATCCCAGCATCACCACGTCGGCAATGAATATCCAGAAGAAGAGCTTGTACCAGGGGCGATATACCGCGGAGCGGACCTTCGACGTATCGAGCCATGGCACAAGGAAAAGGAGCGCGATCGAGCCGAACATGACGAGTACGCCGCCAAGCTTCGAATTGATCGGTCCGACATTGAAGGTGATGGCGCGCAGCATGGCGTAGAACGGCAGGAAGTACCATTCCGGCACGATCTCGGAAGGCGTCTTCAGCGGGTTCGCCTGAACGTAATTGTCTGCATGGCCGAGGTAATCGGGGATGTAGAAAATCACATAGGCGAAGAAGAAAAGGAACGCCACCATGGCAAAGGCGTCCTTCATCGTCGCGTGCGGCGAGAAAGGCACGGTGTCGCCCTTGGTCTTGACGTCGACGCCGGTCGGGTTGGTCTGGCCGGCGACATGCAGCGCCCAGATATGCAGCACCACGACGCCTGCTATCATGAACGGCAAGAGATAGTGCAGCGAGAAGAACCGGTTGAGCGTCGGATCGCCGACAGCGAAGCCGCCGATCAGCAATTGCTGGATCCAGTCGCCGACGAGCGGAATGGCCGAGAAGAAGCCGGTGATGACCGTGGCGCCCCAGAAGCTCATCTGCCCCCACGGCAGCACGTAGCCCATGAAGGCCGTCGCCATCATCAAGAGATAGATGATGCAGCCGAGAATCCATAGAAGCTCGCGCGGGGCCTTGTAGGAGCCGTAATAGAGACCCCGGAACATATGAACATAGACGGCGATGAAGAAGAACGAAGCGCCGTTGCTGTGGGCATAGCGCAGAAGCCAGCCGAAATTCACGTCGCGCATGATGTGCTCGACCGAATCGAACGCCAGGCCCGAATTCGCCGCATAGTGCATCGCAAGCACGATGCCGGTCAGGATCTGGATGGCGAGCATCATCGAGAGAATGCCGCCGAACGTGTAGGCATAGTTCAGATTGCGCGGCACCGGATAGGCGACGAAGGAATCGTAGACCAGCCTGGGAAGCGGCATGCGCTGGTCGAACCAGCGGCCGAGGCCGGTTTTCGGAGTGTAGGTGGAATGCTGAAATCCGCTCATGTCGGTAGCCCCTCTCTAGCCGATGGTCACGGACGTTTTGGATTTGAATTCATATTTCGGGATCGCCATGTTCTCGGGCGCGGGCCCCTTCCTGATCCGGCCCGCCGTGTCATATTGCGAGCCGTGGCAGGGACAGAACCAGCCGCCGAATTCACCCTGCTGGCCGAGCGGGATGCAGCCGAGATGCGTGCACACCTGCACCATGACCAGCCAGGCTTCCTGCCCCTTGACGGTGCGGTTGGCGTCCGTCGCCGGCGCGTCGCTCGGCAGATTGTCGTTGCGGGCGATGGGGTCCTTGAGTTCCGAAAGCTTGACCGCCTCCGCTTCCTGTATCTCTTTGGGAGTACGGTTGCGGACGACAACCGGCTTGCCGCGCCACTTCACGATCAGCGACATGCCCGGCGTGACCGATGAAACATCGACTTCGACGGAGGCAAGAGCCAATGTCGAGGCGTCGGGCTGCATCTGATCTATGAACGGCCATGCGACGCTCGCGGCGCCCACCACGCCGGCCATGCCCGTCGCTATATAGAGGAAATCGCGGCGGTTGGGTTCAATCGCTTCTGCGCTCACCTGACCAGAATCCTTCTACCTCAGTCAAAGTCTTCTGCCGACGGGATGTCCGTAAGCCCCCCTTGTCATGCCCCAACCGGCGCCATCATCGTGATGAGCCGAACGGATTCCCCCGGCATTCCATCGGGGTTTCTATGCGCCAGACAAAGGCTTGTCCAGACGCTTGCAACGAAGTGGTCAGATTGTCGCGGGCGCACCCGCGCGGTTGTGGAACAAGTTCGTGCAAGCAGGATTTCCGAGCGTCGTGGCGGCCCGGTTCAGGCCTGTGCGATCGTCACATCGCGCCCAGCCTGACAAGCACCTCTCTCGGGATGGCATATTCGCGGATGATGTCGTCATGCCGCCGGAAACCGCAGAGCTCCCGCTGGATGAAATAGGCATAGACGGCCTTTGCGGCTTCCTTGACGAGTTTCAGGCGCATTTCCGAATCGCCGTCATGTTCGCTCAGCCGCGCCAGCATCCTCTCGGCGCGCTCACCGGCCCGGCCGAGCGCGGACGCCTTTTCGGCAAGAATCTCGACCTCCAGCGCATTGGCGCCCGTATCGAGCAAATGCGTCGAGCTAATCTGTCCGGGGAGGCGGAACGTCATCCTCACGCACTCCGTCTCGAGTCGACCACGGGGCGGAGCGGCAGGCGATGAGTGGCATGCTCCGCCTCGATACGTCGGAAACCGAGCGTCTCGTAGAACACGAACGCTTCGGTCGGCGCCCTCACATTGAGGACAGAGAAGTATTTTCGCGCATTCTCGATAATCGCGCCGACCAGCAACCGACCGACGCCGCTGCGCCTACAGGCAGGCAGCACATAAAGGTGCCTGACGCGGCCCTCGCAAGGAGAATCGACATAAGGATCGACGTTGAGGCCGCAAACGGCCGTTAGCCGGTCGTCGTGCCATGCCGCCAGCACCGTCTCTTCGCGCCGTGAAAACCGGTTGCGACCGTCCTCCCAACCTTCTGCCAGGCGGACAAGCATCCAGTAACCTTCACGCCGGCTCTCGTGGAGGAGCGCGCGAAACGCCTCGCAGGTGGGGTCAAGCCGCTTCAGCCGGACGCATTGGGCGGGGCGGTGCATCGCTCGTCTACTCCGCCGCCAACCGTTCGGCCAGAAAGCCGCCGGACTGGCGCTTCCAAAGCTGCGCATAGAGGCCGCCGCTCGCGATGAGTTCCTCATGCGTGCCCTCCTCGACGATCCGGCCATCATCGATGACGATGAGCCGGTCGAGCGCAGCGATGGTGGAGAGCCGATGCGCTACGGCAATGACGGTCTTACCCTCCATCATGCGGTAGAGATTGTCCTGGATCGCCGCCTCCACTTCCGAATCGAGCGCCGATGTCGCCTCGTCGAGGATCAGGATCGGCGCATCCTTCAGCATCATCCGGGCGATGGCGATGCGCTGCCTCTGCCCGCCTGACAGCTTGACGCCGCGCTCGCCGACATGGGCGTCGTACCCCCTGCGGCCGCGTATGTCGGTTACGCCGCCGATGAAATCATGCGCCCGCGCGCGCTTGGCGGCTTCGACAATCTCCTTCTCGCTCGCGCCGGGCCTGCCATAGGCGATGTTGTCCCGGATCGATCGGTGCATGAGAAGCGGCTCCTGGCTGACGACGCCGAATTGCGCCCGAAGAGAAGCCTGCGTCAGCGAGCGTATGTCCCGTCCATCGAGCAGGATACGGCCTTTCTCGATATCGAAAATGCGAAGCGCCAGATTGACGATGGTCGTCTTACCCGCTCCCGAAGGCCCGACCAGCGCCACGCGCTCGCCGGCGCGGATGTGGAGGTTCAGGCCATCGAACACGCCGCCGCTCCGGCCATAATGGAAGGAGACGTTGTCGAAGACGAGATCGCCGGTGGCGCGCGGCATTTCCACGGCGTTTTCTGCATCGCGGATCGTCGGCTCGACCGAGATGACCCCCGTCGCGTCCTGCACCGTCGCGAAATTGCGGATAAGGCCGTTGATGTTGAACATGACGAAGCCGGACATGGTGTTCAGTCGGAAGACCAGCCCCGTCGCCGCGGCGATGGCGCCGGTGGTGGCGTCGCCCTCCATCCAGCGATGCACGGCAAGCACCATGATGGCGCTCATCATCACGCCGTTCAAAAGCGCGACGGCGGCGCGCACGCTGGTGATCGAGCGGGTCAGCGCCGTGATCGCATCGAGGAACATGTTCATGCTTTCGCGCACGAAGCTATGTTCCCTGCGCCCGCTGTCGAAGAGCTTGACCGCGAGGATATTGGTGAAGGCATCGACCATGCGGCCATTCATCACCGAGCGGGCATCGGCGGTGCGGCGGCCGGCCGCCCGCAAAGGCGGCAAGAGATAGCGGGCAACCGCCAGATATGCGGCAAACCACACCCCGATGACCAGGACCATCGTCGGATCGAGCGCGGCGAGAATCGTCGTGGCGAGGATCAGGAAAGTGGCGAAGCTCCACAGCGTCTGCAGCGAGGAGATGATGAAGTCGCCCGTCGATTCGCCCGCCTGCATGATTTTCGTGGCGATGCGGCCGGCGAAATCGTTCTGATAGAAGTCGTAGGGCTGCTCGATGACGCGCTGGAAGGACTGCCAGCGCACGAGCTGGTAGAAATGCGGCACGATCACCTGCTGCTCGACCACGGCGTTTGCTATCACCACGCAAGCACGCACGACGAGAACGAGGAGGAGAAGGCCGAGAAGCGCCGGCCAATGGTCGGCGATCAGCGTGGCGGGGTTGGACGCGTCGAGAAGATCGATCAGCCAGCCGACCGCCCAGTAAAGTGCGGCGTCGACACTTCCGGCCACGCCGCCGATGAGGAGGAGCAGCAGGAAAGGGCCCTTCGCCTGGCTGGCAAAATGGAGAATGAAGCGCCAGCCCTCGCGCGGCAACAGCTCGCTGCCGACGTCACGAAAAGGGTCGATGACACCCTCGGCCTTCTCCCACAATCTCTCTCGAAGCGAGCTCATTCCGCTGGTCTCTTGAGCTTCTTCTCGGCATCTTCCTCATAGAGAAAACCGCCGGATTGTCGTTTCCACAACTTAGCGTAGAGGCCGCCTTTCGCGACCAACTCGTCATGCGTGCCGTCCTCGACGATCCGGCCGCCGGAAAGCACGACGAGCCGGTCGAGATTGGCGATGGTCGAGAGACGGTGCGCAATGGCGATGACGGTCTTTCCGTGCATCAGATCGTCGAGGTTTTCCTGGATGGCGGCCTCGACCTCGGAATCGAGCGCGGAGGTCGCTTCGTCCAGGATCAGGATCGGGGCGTCCTTGAGGAAGACGCGGGCAATCGCGATGCGCTGTCTTTGCCCGCCGGAGAGCCTCACGCCCCGCTCTCCAACCACCGCGTCGTAGCCGCGCCGCCCCTTGCTGTCGACCAGATTCATGATGAAGTCATGCGCCTCGGCGCGCTCCGAAGCCGAGACCATCTCCTCGTCCGTGGCGTCGGGCTTGCCGAGCTTGATGTTGGAGCGCAGCAGGCGGTGCAGGAGCGACGTATTTTGCGTGACCACGCCGATATTGCTTCTGAGCGAGTCCTGCGTGACTTTCGATATGTCCTGGCCGTCGATGAGGATGCGTCCTCCCTCGAGATCGTAAAGGCGAAGGATGAGATTGACCAGGGTCGATTTGCCGGTTCCGGACGGGCCGATCAATCCGATCTTCTCGCCGGGCCGGACCACGAGATCGATGCCGTCGAGGACGCCCTCGCCACGGCCGTAATTGAAAACGACGTTCTCGATCCGGATTTCACCCTTTTCCACCGTGATCGGTTTTGCTTTTGGGCTGTCGGTCAGTCCGAGCGGGCGCGCCACCAGTTCTTTCGCGTTTTCGAGAATGCCGAGCGTCCTCAGGATGCTGTTCAACTGGGTCAGCAACCGCGAAAGAAGCATGTTCAGCCTCAGCACAAGGCCAAGGGTGAAGGTCACGGCGCCAATAGTGACGAGGGAATGGATCCACAGATCGACCGAGAACCAGGCGATCGCCACGATCATCGTTCCCGATAGAAGCGCGAGCGAGGTGCGGACCGAGGTCAGCGTCCGGGTAAAAGCAAGATAGGCCTCCAGATAACGCTCGAAACCGTTCTTGATGAAGCGGTCGTGTCCATCGACGGCGAACAGTTTCAACGTCTCGATATTGGAATAGCCGTCGACGATACGGCCGCTGACGGCGGAACTGGCTTCGGCGGACACTTCCGCCTGACGCCGGATCGTCGGAAGATAGTACCAGGCGAGAAGGCCGAAGCCGATGATCCAGAGTACCACCAGGCCCGCGAGACGGATATCCAGCGCCGCCAGTGTCCCGAGCGTCGTGCAGGTATAGATGACCATGAACCAGATCACGGTTATCAGGTTTTCGAGCAGGTCGCCCGTCGCCTGGCCGCTCTGCCAGACCTTGTTGGCGATGGAACCGGAAAGCTCGTCCTGGAAGAACTGATAGGACTGCCGCGAAACGTGGCGATGCACCTGCCAGCGCACGAGATTGTAGAAGCCCGGCGCGATGGTCTGCTCATCGACGAGCGCGGCAATGAACAGGACCAGGGTACGGCCGACAAGCACCGTCAAAAGCATGAAAAGGAGTTCGGGCCCCGCATGTGTCCACAGGCTTGTCCAGCTACGTGGTGCGGGAAGGTCGTTGAGGATATCGACAAGGCGGCCAACGAAATAGAAAAGGCCGGCATCGATCAACGGCGTCAAACCGCCCACCACCAGCATCAAGAGAAACGGGCCCTTCGCCTGTTTCGCGTAATGCCAGATGAACGCTATGAGTTTCTGTGGCGGCTGCAGATCGGCCGGCTCCTGGAAGGGCGCCAGCCAGCTTTCGAAGAGGCCGTAAATGAAACCCGAGATTCTCACTCAGCCGCCTCCGCCCGATCGATGTCAAGAAAGCCGCCGGACTGGCGCTTCCAAAGTTGCGCATAGAGGCCGTCGCCAGCAACCAGTTCGTCATGCGTGCCCTCTTCGACGATCCGGCCTTCATCCATGACGATCAGCCGGTCCATCGCGGCGATGGTGGAAAGGCGATGCGCGATGGCGATCACGGTCTTGCCCTGCATGAGCTTGTAGAGATTGCCCTGGATCGCCGCTTCGACTTCGGAATCGAGCGCCGAAGTCGCCTCGTCGAGTATAAGGATCGGCGCATCTTTCAGCATGACGCGGGCAATGGCTATCCGCTGACGCTGGCCGCCGGAAAGCTTGACGCCCCGTTCGCCGACATGGACGTCGTAACCCTTGCGCCCCTGGGCATCGCTGAGGTCACGGATGAAATCGTCCGATTCCGCCCGCCGCGCCGCTTCAAGCATGGCGTCCTCGCCGGCGTCAGGGCGGCCATAGAGGATGTTTTCACGCACGGAGCGGTGGAGAAGGGAAATGTCCTGAGTGACCATGCCGATATTGGCCCGAAGGGAATCCTGCGCGACCCCGGCGATATCCTGCCCGTCGACAAGAATCCGCCCCCCTTCCAGATCATAGAAACGCAGAAGCAGGTTGACCAGTGTCGACTTGCCGGCGCCCGAGCGCCCGACCAGCCCGACCTTCTCGCCGGGCCTGATCCTGAGCGACAACCCGTCTATGACGCCATGACCCTTGCCGTAATGGAAACGGATATCGTCGAAAACGATCTCGCCTTTTTTGACGGCGATATCGGAAGCGCCGGGCACATCCCCGACCAGGCGCGGCAGCGAAATGGAGCCGATGCCGTCCTGTACCGTGCCGATATTCTCGAACAATCCAGACACTTCCCACATGATCCATTGCGACATGCCCCAGAGCCTGAGCACGAGCCCGATCGCCACCGCAACCGCGCCGACCGTTACCGCCTCCGCCAGCCAAAGCCAGATGGACAGGACGCCAACGGAAAGGAGAAGCAGCGAGTTCATTCCATAGACGACGATATAGAGCGACGAGATCAACCGCCCCTGCCGGTAGGCCGTCACCATGAAGTCGCTCATTCCCTCGCGCGCGTAGTCGGCTTCACGACGCGCATGGGAAAAAAGTTTCACGGTCTGGATGTTGGTGTAGCTGTCGACGATGCGGCCCGTCATCAGCGAGCGCGCGTCCGCCTGCGCCTCCCCGACCTTGCCGAGACGCGGGATGAAATAGCGCAGGACCACAATATAGCAGACAAACCACACGGCCAACGGCGCCGCCAGCCGCCAATCCGCGGAGCCTAGAATGAGAAGCAGGCCGAGGAAATAGACCACGACATAGTTCAGCACCTCGACGAACTTCACGACCGTTTCGCGCACGGCGAGCGCCGTCTGCATCAGCTTGGTCGCGATGCGGCCGGCGAATTCGTCCTGGTAGAACGCCATCGACTGCTTCAGCAGGTAACGATGGACCTGCCAGCGGATGCGCATCGGATAATTGCCGAAAAGCGTCTGGTAGGTGTTCATGGACGAAATCGTCGCCAGCAGCGGCAGGATCACCGCAACGACGATGCCCATCCCCGCCAGTTTCCACCATTCGGTCTGCAGGAATGTCTGACGGTTTTGCGCCGAGAGCCAATCGACGATATGGCCGAGGAACCCGAACAGCCCTACCTCGACGACGGCGATCAGCGCCGATGCGACCGCCGCGACCAGCACGAAAGGCCAGGCCGGCCGCGTATAATGCCAGCAGAAGGCGAGAAGCGTCCTGGGCGGCTCAACGGGTTCGGCGGCCGGAAAGGGATCAAGCCGCCGTTCGAACCAGCGGTACAGGGACAAGGTGGACATCGGTCATCCTCAAACGACCGCAGCAATATGGGGCGCCCTACGGCAAATTCTCAGGCGGGATCGCCGGAAAACCGTCAAGACAGCCGACACAAAAGCGTCAGTCGGGTGCTGCGGCGAGGCATGAAGCCTCTTTGGAAAAGAAAAGATCATCACGGGAATCCAAAGGCTGCCGGCTAAGGCATCCAGCGGGATTCGCGACGAAATGGATCAGGGTTGCGTCGAAACGAAAACCGCCGTCAGAGCGCGCTGGAAATACGCTTCGAGGCCCAAGACGGGAACATAATGATTTCCATGCCTGCCTCCACGGATTCGAGTTGACCGGACGCGTCCTATATCCCGATTTGCCGCGAATGACCAGCCCAAGGGGAGCCGGCCCTTCCCTCTGCTGGCAGCCTCTGACAAGCGGTGACGCATTACACTATCCGCCATGAAGAAATGCGGTGTGCGCGGTGGCATTCGCTGCTTTATTGATCCGATGATTCGCATCGCGCTTTACCAGCCGGACATCGCCGGCAATACCGGGACGATCCTGCGGCTCGCCGCCTGCATGGCGCTGACAGTCGATATTGTCGAACCCGCCGGCTTCGATCTTTCCGACCGCGCATTGAAACGCGCCGGCATGGACTATCTGGAGACGGCGGCGCTGAAGCGGCATCTCGACTGGCAGTCTTTCGACGATTGGCGGCGCGATGAAGACCGCCGCCTCGTCCTCTTCACCACCAAGGCCACCCTGCTCTATACCGACTTTGCCTTCCGGGAGAGCGACGTGCTGCTTTTCGGCAGGGAATCGGCCGGAGTGCCGGATCATGTGCACGAAAATGCAGACACGCGCGTCACAATCCCGATGCCAGGCGGGGGGCGGGCGGTCACTCAATCTGGCGGTTACGGTGGCGATGGCAACGGGCGAAGCGATGCGTCAACTAAGATGAGCGAAGCGATTCGGCAACTACGATGAGTGATGCAAGGCCGCCAATTACGCTGAGGCGGTTGGCGCCCTCAATCCGCCGTCGGAAGCCGGCGCATTGTGAACTCGATCACGTCGCCGGGCCGTTCGCGCCAGCTTTCGATTTCAGTCCAATAGGCCTGCTTCGGCCAACGGTCCAGCCATTCCCGCGCCTTGGCGCGAGCCTCGCTGCGCGGCAACAGAAAAGTCTCCCGCAGGAAACCGTCACGCGGTTTCTGGGCTTCCCTGGCCCGTTGTTCGGCCAGCCTGTGCTTGAGACTGTCAAGCGACGGTCTTTGAGGGGTACGCAAAACCTCGTTCCTTGACCCGGACCAGAGAAAGTTTAGGTCTCGCCCGTAAAAAAGACGAGTCCCTTGTGGATTTCAGGTGAGGTAAATCTAGTTTTTCCTGTGTTGGAGATTTTCGCATGGACCGTCCTGAAATCCCGGTTGGGCTGCCAGACGCGATCGAGGACAAGAAGGCGGCGGCGGAAAATTGGTTTCGCGAATTGCGCGACCGCATCTGCACGGGACTGGAGCAACTGGAGGACGAACTCGCCGGTCCTCAGGCAACATGGTCGCCGGGGCGTTTTGAACGCCAGGCCTGGCTACGCGATGAGGGCCGTGGCGGGGGCGGCGTCATGGCCGTCATGCACGGGCGCGTCTTCGAGAAGGCCGGCGTCCATGTCTCGACCGTCCATGGCGAGTTCTCGCCGGAGTTCCGCAAGCACAATCCGGGCGCCGATGAGGACCCAAGCTTTTGGGCGTCAGGTATTTCGCTGATTGTCCATCCGTGGAACCCGAACGTGCCGGCGGTCCATATGAACACGCGTATGATCGTGACCTCCCGCCAATGGTTCGGAGGCGGCGCGGATCTGACGCCGGTTCTCGACCGACGCAGGAGAGAGGAGGATCCGGATGCCCGCGACTTTCATCGCGCCATGGCCTTCGTCTGCGAAAGACATTCCGCCGTTGTCGACTACCAGCGCCTGAAGGCATGGTGCGACGAATATTTCTTCCTGCCGCACCGCAACGAGCCACGCGGCATTGGCGGCATCTTCTACGATTGGCTGCATTCGCCCGAGGAAAAGGGCGGTTGGGACGCCGATTTCCGCTTCACGCAGGATGTCGGCCGCGCCTTCCTCGTCGTCTATCAGCATCTCGTGCGTCGCAACTTCAACCTGAACTGGACCGATGCCGACCGCGAGGAGCAGTTGATCCGCCGCGGCCGCTATGTCGAGTTCAACCTGCTTTACGACCGCGGCACCATCTTCGGCCTTAAGACGGGTGGCAACGTCAATTCCATCCTCTCCAGCATGCCGCCGGAAGTGAAATGGCCGTGAAGCGCGCTGCCGGACCTGCTCGAATGTCAGGGCAACCAATCGCCATATTTCGTGTTATCCTTCATGCTACGACCGGAAGGGAAGGAAATGACGATGAAGGAATTCCATTGCGGAACGCTGGTCCCCGGCTGTGATTGGCACACGAGAGCGGAAGACGAGGCGGAAGTGATGCGCCGCGCGGTCGAGCATCTGCGCGAGGTCCATGGCGAAACCGTCATACGCGAAAGCATGATCGAGGCGATCCGCTCACGCATCGGCAAGGAACGCGACGCCGCGTGATCGAGAAAGCCAGTTGAACCAATAGCATAGGTGAAAGCCGCGATTCAGCTCATGAACCGCGGCTCACGATGTGAGAAATACCTTTGCTCGTTCGGCGAGTTCATCGCGCGACAGCGAAAAGCCTGAATCGACCCATTCGTTTTCGAGCCTAACCAGCAGATCTCCCAACGTTTTTCCCGTTGGTGCGCCGAGACCCAAAAGATCGTTTCCGTTCATGGGAAAGACCGGCTTTTTCCACTTCCCAAGGTAGGAAAGCAGGCGGGAAAAGCCTGCTGCCTCCATCAGCGCCTTATCGTCGGTCAATGCCCTCGCCCGCGCGCCGGAAAGCGCCAGTCTGAGTCGATCCTCGAAGGCCAGCCTATCGCCGCGATAAAGCATCTTCGCGAAAGCGCCCTCCGGAAGATCAGGCTTCGGTGTCGCGGATGCCGCCCATCCCGCCAGTCTCTCGCCCTCGGCGCGCGACAGTTTCAGCCTCCGGGATAGTACCTTCATTCTGACGGCATCCGGCGGCAAAATTGCTTCCAATCGCAGAAGCGGATCGACGGCCCAACCAAGATCGCGTTCGGCGGCGACAAGGCCGTGGATGGCGTCGATTCCCCATTTCTCGCTTTCGGGCAAAACGGCCGTGAGAACGCCGGCCTGCCGCATCCAGAGAAGCGAGCGCGAGGGATCGCGCGCGCGAAGAAGTTTCTTCAGTTCCGCCCAGACGCGTTCGGCCGAAAGTTGTACAAGCCCGTCTTTCAGCCGGGCGCAAGCCTTGAGCCCTTCCGCATCGGGTCGTCCCGATCCATACCAGGCAAAGAAGCGGAAGAAGCGCAGGATGCGCAGATAATCCTCGCGGATGCGCTTTTCCGCATCGCCGATGAAGCGCAGCGTCCGGCTCTCGATGTCCGCGACGCCGCCGACGAGATCGACGATCGTTCCGTCGGCCCTGGCATAGAGCGCGTTGATGGTGAAATCGCGCCTTTCGGCATCCGCCTTCCAGTCGCGCCCGAAGACGACCTTGGCGCGTCGCCCGTCCGTTTCGATGTCGGCGCGCAGCGTCGTCACCTCATAGGGCCGTCCGGAAACAATCACCGTCACCGTTCCGTGCTCGATGCCGGTCGGGACCGTCTTGAACCCGGCCTGCTTTGCCCGGCGGATCGTTTCCTCCGGCGCGGTCGTCGTGGCGATATCGATGTCGGCGACAGGCTCGCCCAGAAGCGCGTTGCGCACCGCGCCGCCGGCCACGCGCGCCTCTTGCCCATTTTCGCCAAGCACGGCAAGCAGGCGTTGGAGATCGCCATTCGCCAGCCATTCGGCTCGTCCCGCAAGCGTGGCGCTCACTGGTAGAGCCTTTCGTAAAGCGTGCGCAATATGCCGGCCGTCAGCCCCCAGATATAGCGATCGCCATAGGGCATTTCGTAAAAGGTACGCTCCCTCCCCTGCCACATCTTGCTCTTGTGGGCATGATTGGCCGGATCCATCAGAAAGGAGAGCGGCACCTCGAAAACGTCGTCCACCTCGTCCTCGTTGAGGGTGAGGAAGAAACCAGGCCTAACAACGCCTAGGATCGGCACGACGCGGAAGCCGCTGCCCGACACATAATCCGGCAATCGCCCCAGGATCTCGATGAAGCCGCGGTCAAGCCCGATCTCCTCCTCCGTCTCGCGGAGCGCTGCATCCTCGGCGGAAGCGTCGTCGGGATCGATCCCGCCGCCGGGAAAGGCAATCTGGCCGGAATGGTGCCGGAGCTTTTCGGTCCTCTGGGTGAGGATCAGCGTTGCTCCCTCGGCGTGATCCACCACAGGGATCAGCACCGCCGCGTCGCGCAGTTTGGCGCCAAGGATCATTTCCCGCAATTCGGGATTAAAGCGATGGTCGCCATAATCATCGCTTGCGGCAGGGCCGTGGCTGCGCGCCACGCGGCGGCGGAAATCCTCGGCGGAAAAGGGCAGGACGGTCGGGCTGTCCATGGTCAGGCGCTCAACCGCCGCAGCTTCTCGGCCGGCATGATCGGAAAGACCATGCCGTTGGAGCGCACCGCGAACATCGCCGTGCCGCCGACCTCGATTTCCTCGCCGACATTGACGAGTTCGTACATGACCGGCCGCGCCACCAGGGCCTCCAATCGGCCGCGGACGTGAAGATAGGGCTTCAGCCCGTCCGTTCCTTCCTCGTCGACGAAGCGCAGCGGATGGTCCGGGCCCGCCTCGACGACATCGCCGACATTGGTGCGGAAGGTCAGGATTTGCCCGGCTCCCTCGCCCGACGCGTTCATCTCGACAGCCACGAAGGGCGCGTCGGCGACCCTGATGCCGACTTTCTCCACCGGCGTCACCAGATAGGTCTTGCCGTCTTCGTCCTTCCTGAGCACGGTGGAGAAGAGCCGGACCAGGGGCGCCCGTCCGATCGGCGTGCCGAGATAGAACCAGGTTCCGTCCGGCTTGATCTCCATGTCGAGATCGCCGCAAAAGGGTGGATTCCAGCGTTCGACCGGCGGCGCCCCCTTGCCTGCGCGCGCGGCGCGTCCGATAAGCGCCTCAAGCCCTTTGGCATCGCGGACGGCGGCAAGCGGCGGAGAACTCTCATCTGGGCGGTCGGTCATCGTCACGAAATAGTCAATGTTGTCCCGCTTGTCAGCAATGCCGCCTGATTTAACTTGATCATTTGCGCGAAGCGAGACCGAATCGGCCGCAGCCGAACAGGTCAGGCGGCCAGCAGAAAGGAATAGACTCGGCATGAGCATGATGGCGAAGGACGCGCCGCTCTCCGAAAAGGAGATGGTCGCCGAGGCGGAAGCCGCGCTTTTCGATATATCGCGCGTTCGCGAGGCGGTCGGCAACGTGATTTTCGGCCAGGAAAGCGTCATTGAGCGGACGCTGGTGGCGCTGCTTTCGGGCGGCCATGCGCTGTTGGTCGGCGTGCCGGGTCTCGCCAAGACGAAGCTCGTCGAAACGCTCGGCGTCGTGCTCGGCCTCGACACGCGTCGCATCCAGTTCACGCCGGACCTGATGCCGTCCGATATCCTCGGTTCCGAGGTCATGGAGCAGGACGAGAGCGGCCGCCGCTCCTTCCGCTTCATCCCAGGTCCGATCTTCGCCCAACTCCTGATGGCCGACGAGATCAACCGCGCCTCGCCGCGCACCCAGTCGGCGCTCTTGCAGTCCATGCAGGAATATCACGTGACGGTGGCGGGCAACCGCTACGATCTTCCCCTGCCCTTCCACGTGCTCGCGACGCAGAACCCGCTAGAGCAGGAAGGCACCTATCCCCTGCCGGAAGCGCAGCTCGACCGCTTCCTCATGCAGATCGACGTGCCCTATCCCGATCTCATGGCCGAGCGCCGCATCTTGCTCGAGACGACGGGCGTCACGGAGGCGGCAGCAGAAAACGTGCTGACGCCGGAACGCCTGCGCGCCATCCAGCTCCTGGTCCGGCGCATGCCGGTGCCCGAAAGCGTGGTGGAAGCGATCCTCGCCCTTGTCCGCCGCGCGCGTCCCGGCGAGGGTGACGCCGACACCGACAAGCACGTCGCCTGGGGCCCCGGCCCCCGCGCCAGCCAGGCGCTGACGCTCTGCGCCCGCGCCCGCGCGCTCTATGACGGCCGTCTGGCGCCATCGGTGGATGATGTTCGGGCGCTTGCCGAGCCCGTATTGCAGCATCGCATGGCACTGAGTTTTGCCGCCCGCGCCGAGGGCATGAGCGTGGGCGATGTGGTCAAACGGCTGGTGAAAGGAAGCTGATGGCTCGTATCGGCGAGGCGGCGGCTCCGGTTCTCGCCAGGGACGCTCTTGCCCATGCCCGCAGCCGCGCCGCGCTCGTTCCCGATCTACTGGTCGAGGCAAGACGCGTCGTCAACACGGTGATCGCCGGGTGGCATGGCCGGCGCAGGCGCGGCATCGGCGAGAATTTCTGGCAGTTCCGGCCTTATGTCGAGGGCGACGCGATCGCGCGCATCGACTGGCGTCGCTCGGCCCGCGACGACCACACTTTCGTGCGCGACCGCGAATGGGAGGCGGCCCACACCGTATGGCTCTGGGCGGACCGGTCTCCCTCCATGCTCTACAAATCCGACATGGCGCTCGCGCCGAAGGAGGAGCGCGCGCTGGTGCTGGCGCTTGCGCTGGCGGAACTCCTGTCGCGCAGCGGCGAGCGCATTGCCTGGCCGGGCCTGACCGATCCGTTCACGGCGCGAAACGGCGCCGAACGGCTGGCGGAAAGGCTGATCCATGGTGGAGATCCGGTTTCGCGTCCCGATCTTTCCATGATCCGCCGCTTTTCCGATGCCGTCCTGATCGGGGATTTCCTCGATCCGGTCGAGGAAACGGAAGCCTGGCTGGACGTGCTCGCCCGCCACGGCGTCAGGGCGCATCTGATCGAGGTGGCCGATCCCGCCGAGGAGAGCTTTCCTTATCTCGGCCGCACCGAATTCCGGGATCCCGAGACAGGCGAGAAACTGACCGCCGGCCGCGCCGAGACCTTCCGCGACTCCTACCGCGATCTTTATCTCGCCCGCCGCGAGGCGCTTTCGTCCTGGTGCTCCCGCCTCGGCTGGAGCTACACGGTCAATCATACCGACCGGCAGGCCTCCGAGGCGCTGATCCGCATCCACATGGCGCTCGCCGACGATACCCATTTCGCCGCAAGGGCCAGGTCATGAGTTGGCTGCCGCTCTCCTTCGGCGCGCCTTTCGTGCTTCTTGGGCTGGTGATGCTGCCCGTCATCTGGTGGCTGCTGCGCATGACCCCGCCGCGGCCCCAGAGCGAACTCTTTCCGCCGCTCCGCATTCTGGCGAACGTGTTGCGGCGCGAGGAAACGCCGCACCAAAGCCCGTGGTGGCTGACGCTTCTGAGGCTCATGATGGCGGCGCTTGTCATCCTGGCGCTCGCGGCTCCCGTCTTCAATCCGCACCGCGCTCTGCCCGTTAAGGGAAGCGCGCTGGCGCTCGTCATCGACAATGGCTGGGCTTCCGCGCCCGGCTGGGACGGGGTCGTCTCGACCGCCTCCCGGCTGATCGCCGACGCGCGGGACAAGAACGAGCCCGTCATCCTCGCTTTCACGGCGGATAGGCCCAATGCCGAGATCGGCCCCTTCGATGCGAAGACGGCGGAGGACCGTTTGCGTGCCGCCAAGCCGCGCCCGATCCCGGTCGATCGCGCCTCCATCTATGGCCGTGTCGGTCAGGCGCTCGACCGCCTGCCGGGCGCGCGCCTTGCGATCCTCTCCGACGGTCTTGCCGAGCCCGGCGACGAGGCCGCCTTCAAGGCGCTGCTGTCGCATGGGGAAGCAAGCCTCGTCTGGGGCGCGCCGGAGCACCTGACGACCGTCGCGCTTTCCGGCGCCGACAACCAGCCCGACGCCTTCGCACTGACGGCGATCCGCGCTCCGGGCGACAAGACGCCCCGAAGGCTGACGGCAGGCGCTTTCGACGAAAAAGGCCGCCGCATCGCCGATGCGACGCTGAGTTTCGCCGCCGGCGCGACCAAGGCGACGGGCAAGCTCTCGGTGCCCTTCGAACTGCGCAACGATTTCACCTCGATCGCCATCGACGGCCAGCGCCATGCGGGCGCCGTCCGCGTGCTCGACGACAGCGCCAAGCGCCGCCGGGTCGGACTCATCTCGCAAGCGGACGCCGACCAGGCACAGCCGCTTCTCTCGCCGCTCTATTATATCCGCAGGGCGCTCTCGCCCTATGCCGATCTCGTCGAGCCGAAGAGTTCCGATCTCGACAAGGCTATTCCGGAACTCATCGCCGACAAGCCGGCGCTGATCATCATGGCCGATGTCGGCACGCTTCCAGCCACCGCACGGCGGAAGCTGATCGACTGGCTGCATAATGGCGGTACCCTCCTGCGCTTCGCCGGCTCGAAGCTCGCCGCAAGCGAGAATGACGAGGAATTGCTGCCGGTGAAGCTCAGGCTCGGCGAACGCTCGCTCGGCGGCTCGCTGTCGTGGACGACGCCACAGCCGCTTGCCGAATTCCCGAAGAACGGCCCGTTTTCGGACCTGACCCCGCCGCGCGAAGTCACCGTCAGCCGCCAGGTCCTCGCCGAACCGTCGCCCGATCTCCAGGACCATACGTGGGCCAATCTCGCCGACGGCACGCCGCTCGTCACCGGCGCGAAGCGCGGCAAGGGCACGTTGATCCTGTTCCACATCGCGCCGCAGCCCACATGGTCGAACCTGCCGATTTCGGGAACCTTCGTGGAGATGCTGCGGCGGATCACGCAACTGTCGCGCAACCAGGGCATGCTGAACGGCGGCGCGGAGGGACAGCGCGCGGCGCTGCCGCCATACCGGATGATCGCCGCCGACGGGACGCTGACCACGCCTTCCCCGGACGCCAAGCCGCTGCCGCCCGGCGCGAGCGGTGTCACGCTCGAAAATCCGCCCGGCCTCTACGGCACGGCGGACGGCGTCGTCGCTCATAATCTGCTGAACGCAAATGCTGAAATGCTTCCGATCAAACAACCGCAGACCGGTCTACCTGTTACGGAAATGCATTATGCCGCCGATCAGGCCATGCCCCTGAAGGGGCCCCTTTTCGCGGCGGCGCTCATCCTCATGCTGCTCGACACGCTGGCGGTGCTGTGGCTGAGCGGCCGCTTCGCGCGCCAACGCCGACGCGTTGTGGCCGGAGCTAGCACCGCGCTCCTGGCCGCGATGCTTGTCGTACCGTTCCTCACCGGCTTCGCCGGCCACGCCTTCGCGGCCGACTGGAAGCCCGGCGACCAGAAGGCGATCGCGGCCGTTTCCACGACCCGCCTCGCCTATGTCATCACCGGCGAGAAATCCGTGGACGACATCAGCCGCGCCGGCCTTTTCGGCCTCTCGCAATTCCTGATCGAGAAGACCGCGCTCGAACCGGGCAAGCCGGCCGGCGTCGATATCGCCAAGGACGAACTCTCCTTCTATCCGATCCTCTATTGGCCGATCACCGCCACCGCGCCGATGCCGTCGGAAGACGCCATCGCCCGCGTGGACGCTTATATGAAGAACGGCGGCACCGTGCTGTTCGATACACGCGACCAGCTGGCGAGCGGCCTCAATTCCGTCACGCCCGCAACCGAGCGGCTGCGCGACATCCTCTCCCACATGAACGTACCGCCGCTCGAACCGGTGCCGTCGGATCACGTGCTCACCAAATCCTTTTACCTTTTGTCGGAATTTCCCGGCCGCTATGCCGGCGGGCCGCTCTGGGTCGCCGCCTCGCTCGACAAGAGCCGCTCCGACCGGCCGGTAAGGGCCGGCGACGGCGTCTCTCCGATCCTCATCACGGGCAATGACTTCGCCGGCGCTTGGGCGATCGACGACAATGGCAATCCGCTCTTGCCGACCGTACCGGATGACCCGATGCAGCGCGTCTATGCCTTCCGGGCCGGCGTCAACATCATGATGTATATGCTGACCGGCAACTACAAGGCCGACCAGGTACATGTTCCCGTCCTGCTCGAAAGGTTGGGGCAATGAACTGGTCCGTCAGCTTCGAACCCCTCGTTCCATGGCCGATATTGGCCGCGATCCTGATCCCGCTCCTGCTGCTTGCCGCGCTCGGCCTGTGGCTGCGCCAGCGTGGCGCGTGGCTGCGGCTGCTGGCCTTCGCGGCGCTGGCGCTTGCGCTCGTCAATCCGGTGCTTCTCGACGAATTGCGCGATCCGCTGAAAAGCGTGGTGGCGCTGGTGGTCGATCGAAGCCAGAGCCAGGAGATCGGCAACCGCACGAAAGTGACGGACGAGGCGGTGGCGGAATTGAAAGCCCGGCTTGCCCGCTTCAAGCAATTCGACGTGCGCGTCGTCGAGGCCGGCCGTTCCGACAAGGCCGACGAACGGGCCTCGACGCGGCTGTTCACCGCGCTCGACAGCGCGCTTCGCGACGTGCCGCCGTCCCGCATCGGCGGCGCCATCATGGTCACGGACGGCGAGGTCCATGACATTCCGGGCAATGCGAATGCCTTTCCCGCGCCGCTCCAGGCGCTGATCACCGGCTTTAAGGGCGAGAGAGACCGTCGCGTCCGTTTCGAGAAGGCGCCGCGTTTCGGCATCGTCGGCAAGCCGCTCGACATGACCTATCGCGTTCTGGACACTGCGGGCGGCGGCGGCACGGTCGATGTCGATGTCTCGATCAACGGCAAGCCTGTCTCCACCGAACACGCCGTGGTCGGAGAGGAAACGCCGCTTCGCATCACGGTTCCGACCGCCGGGCGCAATATCGTCGAACTCTCCGTACCGACGGTGCAGGGCGAGATCAGCACCATCAACAATCATTCGATAGCGCTCGTGGACGGCATCCGGCAGAACCTGCGCGTGCTGCTCGTCTCCGGCGAGCCACATGCGGGCGAGCGCACATGGCGCAATCTCCTGAAATCGGACGCCTCCGTCGATCTCGTCCATTTCACCATCCTGCGTCCGCCGGAGAAGCAGGACGGCACGCCGATCAATGAATTGTCGCTGATCGCCTTTCCGACGAGAGAGCTTTTCGTCGAGAAGATCAACCAGTTCGACCTGATCATCCTCGACCGCTATCAGCACCGCAACGTGCTGCCGCTCCTCTATTACGATTACATTGCGCAATATGTGGAGAATGGCGGCGCGCTCCTGATCGCGGCCGGCCCCGAATATGCCGGCCAGCAATCGATCGCCGACACGCCGCTCGTGTCGGTCCTGCCGGCCCTGCCGACCGGCACGGTGACGAATGAGCCCTTCTATCCACGCCTGACGGATCTCGGCAAGAAACAGCCGGTGACGCGCGACCTTGAAGGTTCCGGCAGCGAACCGCCGCATTGGGGCCGCTGGTTCCGCGTCATCGACGTGGATCACCCGCAGGGCGAGGTCGTGATGAAGGGGCCGGACAACAAGCCGCTCCTCATCCTCGAGCACAAGGGCAAGGGCCGCGTCGGCATGCTCCTTTCCGACCAGGGCTGGCTGTGGGCGCGCAATTACGAAGGCGGCGGCCCCTATGTCGGCCTTTACCGCCGCATCGCCCATTGGCTGATGAAGGAGCCGGAACTGGAAGAGGAACGGCTGACCGCCGAAGGCGCCGGCATGACGCTCAACATCACCCGCCAGACGATGGGCGATGAGGCCGGAAGCGCCAGCGTCATCACGCCCTCCGGCAAGAAGCTCACCGTGCCGCTGAAGAAGACCAAGCCGGGTCTGTTTACGGGCAGCGTCGAAACCAATGAGATCGGGCTCTATCAGGTCGCCAACGGCGATCTGACGGCGCTTGCCCATGTCGGCCCTGTCAACGCGCCGGAATTCGCCGACCCGGTCTCCACGACCGAAAAACTGAAACCATTTGCGCAGGCGACCGGGGGCAGCGTGCGCCGCATCTCCGACGCCTCCGGTTCGGTCACGCTGCCCAACATCGTGCCTGTCAGCGGCTCCAATGACGCGTCCGGCAGCGACTGGATCGGCCTGAAGACCACCGGCGACAGCGTGCTGAAGGCCATTGACCGCGTGCCGCTCTTCGGCGGCTTCTTCGGCCTGGCGCTGCTTCTCCTGGCGCTCGGCGCGATGTGGTATCGCGAAGGACGGTGAATGGACGCCGCCAGCGAGGGAGCAGGACTTGCATTTCACGATCAAGTCGGTGTTAAGCCTCTCACCCCTGACCTCTCCCCGCAAGCGGGGCGAGGGAGGCGCTGGATCGCAGCCGCGTTCTCTTCTCCCCGCCTGCGGTGCCGGCAGGCAGATGAGCGGCAATCCTGGGGCGAAAGCCGCGCCTACCCCTTCGCTCTCTGTTCGTGATCGAGCATGCCCGTCAGGCGCGCGACGGCGCCGGGTTCGATCTCATGCGCGAGGACCCGGTTCGGATCGACCGGGCCAGGGAGTGAAATTTGCCCCCTGGGCATGCGGCTGAAGCCGAGCGGACCGTAATAGGGTTCGTCGCCGACGAGCACCACAATTGACCAGCCTTCCTTCTTCGCCGCGTCGAGCGCCATCGCCACGAGACGGCGGCCGATCCCGATATTTTTCCATTCCGGCCGGACGGCGAGCGGTCCGAGCAGGAGCGCCCTGCCCTCGCCGGCTTTCACCGGCGTCTGCCGCACGGAGGCGATGACATTGCTGCCGGAGAGCGCCACGAAGGAAAGGTCGCGATCATGCGGGCCGCCTTCCCTGATCCGCTGCGCCGCGCGTGTGAAACGGCCCGGCCCGAAAGCCTCGACATTGATCTCTTCGATTTCGGCATCGTGCACCGGTTCTTCCGGCGCGAAGATGAATTGGCTGATTGTCATGGTTGGATGATCCGTTTGCGGGACGAACTCGGATACCACGGCTTTGCGCGGCACAGCACAAGGCGCCTGTTCAGGCGCGAACTCGTCGTCGTTCAAAACGGATCGTCATCGAGAGCATATCCTCCGGGCGAATTGCGCTAAACGATTTTCTCCCCGAACGCAACGGCTTTGCGAACGCGCCCACGGCTCTGAACTCGGGTTAGCAGACTATCATCCCCCTCCGTCTCGGGCGGAGCCTGTCCTCGGGCCGGCCAACGGCCGGACCCGGGGGCCCGAGCCACCTCCCCCCGCTTCGCGGGTGGCGGATAGGCGCCGGGCCGGCGGCCAGGGCCTATCCTCTCCCTCACGAAGTGGGGGAGAGGTGTCCGTGAAGCGGACGGAGAGGGGGTAGAAAAGCAACAATTAACGCGAGTTCAGAGCCGTGCGAACGCGCCCGGCGGAAAGTGACGGTCTGTTCAAGAGATCGCCGTTTGGCCTGCACCCGGATCCGCCTACATAGACCCTGGCAAGGATCACGCGAAGGACGGAAAGATGGGCCTGCTTGTTGACGGCGTCTGGAAAGACCAGTGGTACGACACCAAATCCTCGGGCGGGCGCTTCCAGCGCGCCGAAGCGCCATGGCGCGATGTCGTCACCACCGACGGCAGACCCGCGCCCGGCCGCAGCCGCGGCTTCAAGGCGGAGCCCGGCCGCTACCACCTCTATGTCTCGCTCGCCTGCCCCTGGGCGCATCGCACGCTCATTTTCCGGGAGCTGAAGAAGCTCGACGACATCGTTTCGGTTTCCGTCGTCCATCCCTTCATGGGCGAGAACGGCTGGACCTTCCTGAAGGAGGACGGCGCCACGGGCGACGCGCTCTACGAGTCGGAATTCCTGCACCAGATCTATACCCGCGCCGACCCGCATTATACCGGTCGTGTGACCGTGCCCGTGCTCTGGGACAAGCAGGAACAAACCATCGTCAACAATGAATCGTCCGAGATCATTCGCATGCTGAATTCGGCGTTCGACGAATGGGGGGACGCTTCCGTCGATTTCTACCCGGCGCCGCTTCGCGCCGAGATCAACCGCATCAATGCGCGCATCTACCCAGCCATAAACAATGGTGTTTATCGCGCCGGCTTCGCCACGACGCAGGAAGCCTACGAGGAAGCCTTTGACGAACTTTTCGCGGCGCTTGACGAAATGGAGGACAGGCTGTCACACCAGCGCTATCTCGTAGGCGATAAGCTGACCGAGGCCGACTGGCGGCTCTTCACCACGCTTGCGCGCTTCGATCCCGTCTATGTCGGACATTTCAAGTGCAATCTCAGGAGGATTGTCGATTATCCCAACCTTTCCAATTATCTGCGCGATCTTTATCAGATACCCGGCGTAGCTAGGACGGTGAACCTGCATCACATCAAGCAGCATTATTATCGCAGTCATCCGACCATCAACCCGACGCGTATCGTGCCGAAAGGGCCGGAACTGGATTATGGCGCGCCGCATGACCGGGCACGCTTCGCATGATCCGGAAAAGTGGAAGCCGGTTTCCCGAAAAGATCATGCTCAAAAGAGATGAGGCCGCATGACCGCGACTCTTACCAGTAATCGGAAGGCGTCTTGCCGTGAAAAACCTCGTCGAGGCGCCTCAGCGTCGCCGGCGTCGTCCCTGCTGGCAGATCGTTCATTTTGAAGAAGCCCGACTCCGCAATCTCAAAATTGGGCTTGCGGGGCGTGGTCTGGCGAAACCCGGTGACGAGATAAAGCGCGACATGGTCGCGCGGACTGGCGCGCCGGTTCAGGTGCAAGGATTTCAATTCCGGCGCGGCGGAGATTTCGATATTCCCCTCCTCCCTCAATTCGCGGCGCAACGCCTGGACCGCCGTTTCGCCGCGCTCGACGCCCCCGCCTGGAAAATGCCAGCCCGCGACATAGGTGTGGCGGATCAGAAAGACGCTCTCCACGTTAGGATCATAGACGATCCCACGCACGCCGAAGGTCATCGGCCGCGACAGGAGGAAATAGCTATGGAAGATGCGGCTTCGCCATTTCGGCAATGTCTTGAGTTGGCGGCTGTCTTCGGAATCGTCCGTCATCCTTTCCACGACCTTTCTGCCGCAAAAGGCTGGAAAGCAGCCGGTCGGTGGCTTAAAAGATAGAAATGTTCAGGCTCGCGCATCTGTCCGATATCCATCTTGGGCCGCTCCCGGATGTCGATTATCGCGATCTCGCTTCCAAGCGCATTACCGGCTATGTGAACTGGCAGCGCAACCGCCGACGGCATATGCGTGACTCGATCATCGACCAGATCGTTGCCGACGTGAAGGCGGAAGCGCCCGATCACATTGCCGTCACCGGCGATCTGGTCAATCTGGCGCTTGATCGCGAAATCGAGATGGCGCGTCTGTGGCTGGAGACGCTGGGCTCGCCACATGACGTTTCGCTCGTGCCGGGGAATCACGACGCTTACGTGCCTGGCGCGCTCGACAAGGCCTGTCGCGCCTGGGGCCCTTGGATGGAGGGCGACGGCGCCGGTCCGGTCGCCGACAGCCATGCCTTCCCTTATCTGCGCGTGCGCGGCGAGATCGCGTTGATCGGCACTTCCACCGCGCGCGCCACGGCGCCTTTCATGGCGAACGGCTATTTCCGCGCCAGGCAGGCGGCCCGCCTCGGTCGCCTCCTCGACGAGACCGCCAGACGGCGGCTCTTCCGCGTCGTCATGATCCATCATCCGCCGGTCCGGAGCGCGGCGGCCGCGCACAAGCGCCTGTTCGGCATTTCGCTCTTCCAGAAGGTGATCCGGGAACATGGCGCCGATCTCGTCCTGCACGGCCACACGCATGAACCGACGCTCTACTGGATAGAAGGTCGCAACGGCGATGTTCCCGTCGTCGGCGTCGCTGCAGCCGGTGAGGCCTTCGGCTCGCGCAGACCGCTCGCGCAATACAATCTGATCGACATAGAGCGAAACGATCATGGCTGGAACGTGCGACTCAGCCGTCGCGGCGTCACCGGACCGGCAACGCCGGTCGCCGAAATGCTGTTCGAAACGCTTTCGGGAAATCCCGCCGAGAAAATGGCCCTCAGGGCGTGATCTTGGCGCGTCGGATGGCATCGCTTTTCAATAGGTGAGGCCGAGGGCGGCCAACCTGTCCCAGAACAGCGCAACCGCGCAGGCAAGTCCGACAATCGCGCCGGCAACAAACAGAAGCAGTCCACGCAGGAATGCCCTCCAGCCGTTGCGGCGCTTGCGCGGCATAGGTGATTCTGCATGGGGCAAAACGGCTTTCGCCTCGCCGGCCATAGTCTTCTGATGCTCTATGAGTCGCTCGGCGACATAGCGCTTCACCTGCTCCGCCACGAGATTGAGATCGGTCGATTCCGCCAGCACCGTACGCCCGAGCCTCGTATCGGTGACGAAACGGTAGGTCCTACGGTCGCGACCGAGCCCGACATGGCTGACGGCGTCGATCCAGAGCCTGGGTTGGGAGCCGGATGAAATCGCGAAATCGAACCACTCGATATCCCGCGGAACCTCGGCGAAGAAGGGTTCGAGTTCCTGCGCCAGTAATTCGAGCCGCATCCGGCTCGCCTCGCGCATTTCGACTACGACATCGCCCCTGTCGGCGGCCGCATTCTTCACCTCGCGCATCACGTCGGAAAGTTTCCGCGGGGAATCGACTGCCGCCTTGTCGGCACTGGCTTCAGGCATATCACGCGACTCCGGACCATATTTTTTGTTTTCTTTACCATAAACGGCGAACCGGCGCATCCGCTCCGTACTGCGTTTGTTTCGCACAAGGAACAAGGACCGCAAGGAAATCCGGTTGCGCAGGGCGGCTTTCAAAGCTATGGAGTCTGTCATGAACACGGCTTCGACGATTACCCTTTGGTGGTGGGCCAGCTGACAGCGGCCAACCGAAGCGCGTGCGCGTGAAAATGATGATGGCCGCAGGAGAAGTCCGGGCGGCCATTTTGCATTTCAGGGCTTACCGGCTTCGCCGCGGCGAAGTGGATGGAGACGGAAATGACAGTCGAAATGCTTGAAAACGGCGTCGAGCGTTTTGTCACCGAGGGGGGCATCGTTGTTACGCGCAGACGCCACGACACGGCCTATGAAAGCGCGATCGAGAGCTTCATCGACGCCCTCGACAGCCGCCGCGGCGCGGTCTTCTCCTCGAACTACGAATATCCCGGCCGTTATACGCGCTGGGACACGGCTGTGATCGATCCGCCGATCGCCATCTCGGCGACGGGCCGCGCCATGAAGATCGAGGCGCTCAACCGCCGCGGCGAGGCGATGTTGCCGGTGATCGGCAGCGCGCTTGAAGGGCTCGCGGATGTCACAATTTCGGAGAATTCCCGGCGTCTGATCCGCCTCGATGTCGCCGAGCCCTCGACCGGCTTCACCGAAGAGGAGCGCAGCCGCGTCCCGTCCGTTTTCACCGTGTTGCGCGCCATCGTGGCGCTCTTCCGCAGCGATCAGGACGCCGATCTCGGCCTCTACGGCGCTTTCGGCTACGATCTCGCCTTCCAGTTCGACCCCGTCAAGCTGAAGCTCGAACGTCCACAGGACCAGCGCGACGTCGTGCTTTTCCTGCCCGACGAGATCCTCATGGTTGATCATTATTCCGCCAGGGCATGGCTTGACCGCTATGACTACGCCGGCGATGGTTGGAGCACCGAGGGGCTTCCGCGCGAGGGCGAAACGACCGCCTTTCGTCCGTCCGACCGTATTCCGCCGCGCTCCGACCATGAGCCGGGCGAATATGCCAGGCTGGTGGAAAAGGCGAAGGAGAGCTTTCGCCGCGGCGATCTGTTCGAGGTCGTTCCCGGCCAGAAATTCTTCGAACGCTGCGACAACAAGCCATCGGCGATCGCACGGCGGCTGAAGGCGATCAATCCCTCGCCCTATTCTTTCTTCATCAATCTCGGCGAGCGCGAATATCTGATCGGCGCTTCGCCGGAGATGTTCGTGCGCGTCAGCGGCCGGAGGGTGGAGACCTGCCCCATTTCGGGCACGATCAAGCGCGGCGAGGATGCGATCTCGGATTCGGAGCAGATCCTGAAGCTCCTCAATTCAAAGAAGGACGAGGCGGAGCTGACCATGTGCTCCGACGTCGATCGCAACGACAAGAGCCGGGTATGCGAACCGGGTTCGGTCCGCGTCATCGGCCGCAGGCAGATCGAGATGTATTCGCGCCTGATCCACACGGTCGATCATATCGAAGGCCGGCTAAGGTCCGGCATGGATGCCTTTGACGCCTTCCTCAGCCATGCCTGGGCTGTAACGGTGACGGGAGCTCCGAAGCTGTGGGCCATGCGCTTCATCGAGAATCACGAGAAATCGCCGCGCGCCTGGTATGGCGGCGCCATCGGCATGGTGCATTTCAACGGCGACCTCAATACCGGCCTGACGCTGAGGACCATCCGCATCAAGGACGGCATCGCCGAGGTCAGGGCTGGCGCCACCCTTCTCTACGATTCCGACCCCGAGGAAGAGGAAGCCGAGACCGAGCTCAAGGCATCCGCCATGCTCGCGGCCGTCCGCGAGGCTGGCGCCAGGAATGCCTCCGGCGTGGAAAGGCGCGCCGCTCCTGTCGGCGACGGCGTCAACGTGCTTCTGGTCGATCACGAGGATTCCTTCGTCCACACGCTCGCCAACTATTTCCGCCAGACCGGCGCGACGGTGACGACGGTCAGGACGCCGGTTCCCGAGGAACTGTTCGATCGGCTGAAGCCCGATCTGGTCGTGCTCTCGCCGGGGCCGGGCACGCCGTCCGACTTCGACTGCAACGCGACGATCAGGAACGCGCGCGGCCGCGACCTGCCGATCTTCGGCGTTTGCCTTGGTCTGCAAGCGCTTGCCGAAAGCTATGGCGGCGAATTGGGGCAACTTGACATACCGATGCACGGCAAGCCCTCCCGCGTCCATGTCAGCCGTCAGGGCGTGATCTTTTCCGGCCTGCCGGAGGAAGTGACCGTCGGCCGCTACCACTCGATCTTCGCCGATCCGAAGCGTCTGCCGGAAGATGTTGTCGTGACGGCTCAAACGGAAGACGGCGTCGTCATGGCCTTCGAGCACAGGAGCGAGCCGATCGCGGCGGTCCAGTTCCACCCCGAATCGATCATGACGCTCGGCCAGAATGCCGGCATGCGGATAATTGAGAACATCGTCGCGCACTTGCCCCGCCGGGCGAAGGAAAAGGCGGCGTGATAACGGCAGCGCTCCTACCCTTCCCCTTGCGGGGAGGGTGAACACTATGCCCTCTCCCTCCCGCGCCGCGACGCTTGCCGCCTGGTCCATCCCGGTGGCGCTGGCCGTCATGGCGTTGAAATTCGTGGCCTGGTGGATTACCGGGTCCGTGGCGCTTTATTCGGATGCGCTGGAATCGATCGTCAACGTCATCGCCTCGGCGATCGCCCTTTGGGCGATCCGGGTCAGCTACCTGCCCGCCGACGAAAACCACCCTTTCGGCCATCACAAGGCGGAATATTTCTCCGCCGTCGTCGAAGGGGCGATGATCATCGTCGCCGCGCTGCTCATCTGCCGCGAAGCCTTTTTCGCGCTGCAGGCGCCGCATCCGCTCGAGCGGCCCTGGCCCGGCCTCGCGGTCAACGCCGCTGCCGGGGTCGTCAACGCCATATGGGCGCTGGTTCTGATCAGGCAGGGAACGATCGCCAGATCGCCGGCGCTGGAGGCCGACGGGCGTCATATCATGACGGACGTTTTCACTTCGGCCGGCGTCATCGTCGGCCTGATCGCAGCGATCGTCACTGGATGGCGCATCCTCGACCCGCTTCTCGCCATCGTCGTCGCGCTCAATATCCTCTGGCAGGGCTGGCGTGTCGTCGGCTCGTCCGTCCAGGGCTTGATGGATGTCGGCGTCGATCCCGACCAGACCATGCGCATCAGGGACATCATCTCCGCCAATGCCGGCGGCGCCATCGAGGTCCACGATCTGAAGACGCGCATAGCCGGCCGCGCCACCTTCATCGAATTCCACCTTGTGGTCGACGCCGATATGAGTGTCGGCGAGAGCCACAAGATATGCGACCGCATCGAGGATGCGCTGAAAGCCGAGATCCGGAGCGTACGTGTCGTCATTCATGTCGAACCCGACGATGAGGCCAAGTTGCCGCATGGAACGGCGGCCGTGCCCTTCGCCTGAGCGGGCATTTATGCGAGTTGTTCCAACGCAAAATCAGTCGCTTACGAAAAGAATTTGAGTCGGTCCGCGAGGACGTTGAATCACTTTCTCATCAGGTCAGTTGCGGCGTGAACCGACCCGTGCGCGAAAAACTGATGACCGCAGCGACCAGCGAGAAGACGGCCCCGAGGTAAAGCGCTCCGATTGCGCCGTGGATGCCCAGTCGCCCCAGAAGCAGCGCGACGAGCGCCGCGCCGACCGACTGCCCGGTTAGTCGCGCCGTGCCCAGCATGCCGCTCGCGGCGCCGCTCCTGGTTTTCGGAGCGGCGGTAATCATGGTGCGGTTGTTGGGCGTCTGGAACAGGCCGAATCCAGCGCCGCACAGGACCATCCGCCAGACGATGTCGGCCGGAGCGGGATGGGCTGGAAGCATGCCAAGGAGGAGCAGCCCTGCGGTCAGGAGGATGAGGCCGAACCCTCCCAATATTCCCGGATTATAGCGGTCCGAGAGCCTGCCCGATATTGGCGCGGCAATCCCCACGGCGAGCGGCCAGGGCATCATCAAGAGGCCGACATCGACCGGCGGAAAGCCGAAGATCGTCTGGAATGTGAAAGGCAGCGACACATAGGCGAGGATTTGCGCTGTGAAGGAGGCGACCGAGGTTGCGATCGACAGCGTGAAAACCGGGATCCTCAGAAGGTCAAGCGGCAAAAGCGGCCTTGGCACGCCCAGTTCCCGCCGCACCAGTAGCACGGCGGCCACGACGCAGAAAAGCGCCTGGGCGGCAATCGCCGCGGCGGACATTTCATGTCCGATGCTGTCGATCGTGGTGACGACGAGCCCGATCGTCACCGCGCTCAGCGTCGCACTGGTGAGATCGAACCGTCGATCGGCGAGGTCGCTGTCGGGCAGGCTGCTCCAGCCCATGGCAATGGCGAGAATCCCGAGCGGCAGGTTGATGGCGAAAAGCCAGGGCCAGTTAAGCACCGAAAGCATGAAACCGGCTAGCGTCGGACCGATGGTTGAGGCGGCCGCGACGACAAGCGCATTGAGACCGATGGCGGAACCCAGCTTCTCCTTGGGTACGACATAACGCAGAAGCGCCGTGTTGACGCTCATCAGACCGGCCGCGCCGAATCCCTGGACGATGCGCGCCGCGGTAAGCATTTCCAGCGAGCGAGAGAGGACACAGCCGAACGAGGCAAGCGTGAAGACGGCGACGCCTGCAAGATAGATCTTCCGGTAGCCGTGGATCTCGCCAAGGGAAGCGAAAGGCAGGAGCGTCATGACGATCGCCAACTGGTAGCCATTGACGATCCAGATCGAGATCGAGGGGCTGGCGTGGAAATCGGCGGCTATGGTCGGCAGCGCGACATTGGCGATGGTGCCGTCCAGCACGGCAAGCGTGAGCGTGACGATGATCGTCGCCCACGCCCAATAGCGCCTGGGCGCCTCCAACCCGTCCGACGGCATCGCCGTCCCTGATTTCACAAGCAACTCGATCGCTCCGAACTCTCGCGCAGCCTCTATAACGGCTTCGGCAAATCGCTCAAATCAACAATCCGCCAACGAAGCTGGCAATGACCCGGAAATCGTTGCGCCAGAGGCAAAGGCTTCCCGGCCTTGCCTCACCCGCAAAGCTCCTGTATGAGCGCATGGATGATCACGCGCCCGTCCATAACCGCATCGCGGACCGCGGCTTTCGCGGCAAGGACCTTGTGCGCCTCCTCGCTTCTTCTTCTCGGCCTTAGCGGCGACCGTCGGGCTCGTTGACAGGGGCACCCGGCGGTCGAAATATCCCGCCGCTCCTTCACCATTCCGTTGTATCACAGGGCCGATAGGGCGTCGCGACGGCATAGAAGCCGGAGACGCCGGAGAAAGACAATGAATCAGCATGAAAACATTACCGCGGCGAAGGGCATGCCCGCCGCTGCCCGCAAATACCAGCCCTATCCCGAAGTAGGCCTCAGGGACCGCACATGGCCTGACCGCCGCATCGAGAAGGCGCCGGTCTGGTGCTCCGTCGATCTGCGCGACGGCAATCAGGCGCTCATCGATCCCATGGGCCACGATCGCAAGGCGCGCATGTTCAAACTCCTGCTCGACATGGGCTTCAAGGAGATCGAGGTTGGTTTCCCCTCCGCCTCGCAAACGGATTTCGATTTCGCCCGCTGGTGCGTCGAGGAGGGAGGCGTGCCCGGCGACGTGTCGCTCCAGGTCCTGGTGCAATGCCGCCCGGAACTGATCGAGCGCACATTCGAATCGCTCGAAGGAGCAAAGGCTCCGATCGTCCATTTCTACAATTCCACCAGCGAATTGCAGCGGCGCGTCGTGTTCGAGAAGGACGTGGCCGGCATCAAGCAAATCGCCACGGACGCCGCCAAGATGATCACCGACATGGCGGCGAAGGCGGGCGGCGGCTATCGTTTCCAATATTCACCGGAGAGTTTCACCGGCACCGAACTGGAAGTGGCGCTCGAAATCTGCAACGCCGTTGCCGAGATCGTGAAGCCGAAGCCGGACAACAGACTGATCATCAATCTCCCCTCCACCGTCGAGATGTCGACGCCGAACATCTATGCCGACCGCATCGAATGGATGATCCGCAATCTCGACAACCGCGAGAATTTGATCGTCTCGCTCCACCCGCACAACGACCGAGGCGAAGGCATCGCAGCGACGGAACTGGCGTTGATGGCAGGCGCCGACCGCGTCGAGGGTACGCTGTTCGGCAATGGCGAGCGCACGGGCAATGTCGACATCGTGACGCTGGCGCTCAACATGTACACGCAAGGCGTCGATCCCGAACTCGACTGTTCCGACATCAACCGCGTCAAGGATGTGTATGAATATTCGAACCAGCTCAGGATCCCCGAGCGGCACCCCTATGTCGGCGAACTCGTCTACACGGCGTTCTCCGGTTCGCACCAGGATGCGATCAACAAGGGCATGAAGGCGGCGCAGAAGGCGAACAGCCCGTTATGGGAAGTGCCCTATCTGCCGATCGACCCCAAGGACGTCGGTCGCTCCTACGAGGCAATCATCCGCATCAACTCGCAATCCGGCAAGGGCGGCATCGCCTATATCCTGCAGGCCGACTACGGACTGAACCTGCCGCGCGGCCTCCAGGTCGAGTTCCGCGAGGACATCCAGGCCATAACGGACGCGGAGGGGAAGGAACTGCCCTCGAAGCGCATCCATGACCGCTTCGTCGAAACCTATATCGACCAGCCGGGCGGACGCCTGAAATTCGTCGAGCATCGCACCTTTCCCGATACCGAGGTCAGGGGACGGCGCATGGTGGAAGCGACGATCATCGACGGCGGCAAGGAGATGACGATTACCGGAAGCGGGACGGGACCGATCGATGGCTTCGTCGATGCGCTCGCCCGCCACATCGGTGTCGAGATTTCGGTTGCGGACTATTCCGAGCATTCGCTCCAGCGTGGTTCCAACGCCGCGGCGATCTCCTATGTCGAGATGGAGTATCCGGACGGCCGCATTTTCGGCGCCGGCATCAACACCAATATTGTTGGCGCCTCGCTCGAAGCAGTGGTGTCGGCCGCGAACCGTGTTCTCGCCAAGACGAGCGGGACGTGACGACCTTCCGTCATCCGGTATGAAACAAGCGAAATCGGCGCGGGAAATTTCCGCGCCGATTCGTGTGAATATTATCCTCTCCGGATCAGTGCCTGTCGTGGCCCATCGTAGGCGGCACAGCCGCCTGAGAGGCGGCCGGCTGAGCGGCCGCCGGCTGAGCCGGTTGTGAGGGCGCAGCAGTTGCCGCCGGTTGAGACGCAACTGTATTGGCAGCGCCATTGTCCACGACGGCGCCGCCGATGAGCTTGCCGGAATCCGTACTGGCGACCTTGCTTCTTTCCGCCGGAGCTCGACGAGCGGCCGCGGGCTCGTGCACACGGCCGGAGCGGCTCACGAAGCTCTTGTAGATATAACCTTGATGACCGTCATAGGCGACCTTGCACCACTGATCGCAGCTGAAGAGTTCGACGGACGCCTTGGCCGGCACGACGAGCAGCACATGCGAATGGTTTTCCGGACCGGCACGCATATTGGTCGCGGTCGTGACGACGGCATGGCGGCCACCTGTCTCGGCCGGCTTGCTGGCGCTGCTGCGGACCACATCGTCCAGGGTAGAGCGCGCCTTTTCAGCGGCATTCGCGTCATCGTTGGGAATGCTGCCCGTCTTGGCATCGTCCGCCTTCGGCGCAGGCGTAAGCGAAGCTGACTTCACCTCAGCGGCAGGCTCCGCATTATCCTGGGCGGGTTTCGCTTCCGGTCCGGATTTCGCGTTGAGGCTCGCCGGCGCAAAGGCCGCCATCGATTGCGCTGCGGGTTTTCCGCCATGCGCATTGGACAAAGCCCCGTCAGGGGGAACCACGTTCGGCGCCCAACGTGCGCTGTCGGGAGAAGGAAGCTGGGCAACAGTTGTCGCAGCCTTATTCCTGGCCGGCAGAGCAGCCGCCTTTTGCGCTTCATTGACGCCGGCGGATGCTTTTGGAGGCGCCGCTTTCGGCGAAGCAGCCTCTGCAACCTTCGCCTGTTTCACCTGCGTGGATTTCGCTGCCGCTCCTTCAGCGACCGCGGGAGCCTTCTTGTGCCTGATCTGTGCGGCCACCGGCGCGGTCTGCTTCATCCCGTGGCGGGAGATGAGCAGAAAGCCCCCTCCGACAGCCGCGACAATCGCCAGGCATGCTGCGGAAATGATCAGGCGACGCGCGATCGGCCGCCCTCTGTGCACAAGCGCGGTGGAATTGCGCGGCATGAAAAGCCGCCGGCGTTGCTTTCCCTCCAATGCCGGCGCTATGGGAGCGGCGGCATCCCAATCATATTGCCAATCGCGTCCTGCCCGCTTGCTGGCGTCGCCGACAGCAGCGGCATGTTCGCGACCGTTCCCGTTGGCTGCGACGCCGGGTTGAGCAGAACGGTTTTGGCTGGAAAGCCATGCGGGAATTGGCGGACTGTTCTCGTTGGAACCGATCTTCGCTGTCGAGTTGGCGCTCGGTTTCATCGCTGGAGCGTTGGAGAATACGTCCTCACGGGAATCCAAATCGTCAGGCGCATCGGCCTGAAGCCTCGGGCGAATTGTCAATAGCCACACTCCACGGATAGATGCCCTACCGGCTCCCCGTAGCCCGCATACCGGTAGCATCCTTTAATTCTTCGCGTCCCGAAAGGTTTGACATGACACAGCTTTCGCGACGCAGGCGAGACCATGTTTTCCAATTACGGCGTTCCCGCGCCAAAAATGTGTCGAATTTGTGACGAGGCCGGGGTTTCACGCGGGCAAACGAGAACGAGCCCGGAACGAAAGATCGTTTCCGGGCCATGACTTACACCTTTGGTAGAAGACCGGGAACGACCAAACCTTCTGCCGCGAATTGACAGCCGGCTCAGCTCAGCCCTTCGATCAGGCCATCCTCGTTGAGGAATATCTTCTCCGAGGACGGGCGGCTTGGCAGACCGGGCATGGTCATGATCTCTCCGCAGATCGCCACCACGAAGCCGGCGCCGGCCGACAGCCTGACCTCGCGCACCGGCACGACATGGCCGGTCGGGGCGCCACGGAGGTTCGGATCGGTCGAGAAGGAATATTGCGTCTTCGCCATGCAGACCGGCAGATTGCCGTAACCTGCCTGCTCCCACTGATGCAATTGGTCGCGCACGCTCTTGTCGGCGATCGCCTCCGAGCCGCGATAGATGCGCTTCACGATCGTGTCGATCTTCTCGAAGAGCGGCATGTCGTCGGGATAGAGCGGCGCGAACTGCGATGCATCCGATTCGGCGAGCGCGGCGACCTTCCTCGCCAGTTCTTCCGTACCCTTCGAGCCTTCCGCCCAATGGCGGCAGAGAATTGCTTCCTCGCCCATCGAGGCGACATAGTCCTTGAGCGCCTGGATCTCGGCCTCGGTGTCGGAATGGAAATGGTTTATGGCGACCACCGCGGGCACGCCGAACTGGCGGACATTCTCGATATGCCGGCCAAGATTGGGCGCCCCCTTCTTTACCGCCTCGACATTCTCCTGGCCCAGATCTTCCTTCTTGACGCCGCCATTCATCTTCATGGCGCGCACGGTCGCGACGATCACGGCGGCGGCCGGCTTCAACCCAGCCTTGCGGCACTTGATGTCGAAGAACTTTTCCGCGCCGAGATCGGCGCCGAAGCCGGCTTCCGTCACCACATAGTCGCCGAGTTTCAGCGCCGTCGTGGTGGCCATCACCGAATTGCAGCCATGGGCGATATTGGCGAACGGGCCGCCATGGACGAAGGCCGGGTTGTTTTCCAGCGTCTGAACCAGGTTCGGTTGCATGGCGTCCTTGAGCAGGACAGCCATCGCCCCATCGGCCTTGAGATCGCGGCAATAGACCGGGCTTTTGTCGCGGCGATAGGCGACAATGATGTCGCCCAATCGCTTTTGCAAATCCTTCAGGTCCTTCGACAGGCAGAGGATCGCCATCACCTCCGAGGCGACCGTGATGTCGAAGCCGGCTTCGCGCGGGAACCCGTTGGCGACGCCGCCCAACGAGCAGACGATCTGGCGCAGCGCCCGGTCATTCATGTCCATGACCCGCCGCCACGTCACCCGGCGGGTGTCGATGCCAAGCTCGTTGCCCCAGTAGATATGGTTGTCGATCATAGCCGACAGGAGATTGTGCGCCGTGGTGATGGCATGGAAATCGCCGGTGAAATGGAGGTTCATGTCCTCCATCGGCACGATCTGCGCATAGCCGCCGCCGGCGGCTCCGCCTTTCATGCCGAAATTGGGGCCGAGCGAAGCCTCGCGGATACAGATGACGGCCTTCTTGCCGATGCGGTTCAGCCCATCGCCAAGGCCGACCGTCGTCGTCGTCTTGCCCTCGCCCGCCGGTGTCGGGTTGATCGCGGTGACGAGGATCAGCTTGCCGTTCTTGTTGCCCTGCACCGATTTGATGAACTCGGCGGACACTTTCGCCTTGTCATGGCCGTAGGGCAAAAGATGCTCCGCGGGAATGCCGAGCTTCGCACCAATTTCCATGATCGGCTTCTTTTTCGCGGCGCGCGCGATTTCGATGTCCGATTTCACTTCAGCCATGACGTTTCCCTCGATTTGGATCAAACGGCAGGACGCCGCCCTTAGCTGCGCCCCGTTCGGTCGCGCATAGAAGCCTTATAGCCGTAAACGCCGCCGTCCCAAAACAGCCGCCCAATGCACGGATTGCGACAGGAGAAGGGGGCAGTCGGCAGATCGGCAGTCGGCAGTCGGATCAGAAAGAGCCGCGGCTGATGCTTCGGTCATTCCCTACTGCCGATTGCCGACCTGCCGACCGCCGCTACTGCCGCTACTGCCGCTACTGCCGCAACACCGACATGATATCCACCAGGTTCGATCGAACCCGAAGCACATAGAATCCCATGGTCGTCAGGTGCGAGGGCACGATCCAGCCGTCCTCGCGGCCGTTGGCGACAATAAAGGGCTGGATCCGGAGCGCCGAGCGCAACTGCGCCAGCATATTGTCCCACAGGGGCGTCAGCTTCTTTTCCTTGATGACGTCGTCGAAATCCGCCTGCGCCGCCGCGAGCAGCCCGTAATAGCCATAGAGTTGCCCATAGGCGAACCAGAACCGGTCGTCCGCACGGAAGTCGAACCAGCCATTGTGATGGTTTTCGGCGCGGTCCTTGAGGATGGCGGAGGTCGAGCCGATATCGTTGGCGATGCGGTCGATGAACTGGATGAGGTTGTCGGCGCGCGCGTCGAATGTCACCTGGCAGGCGGCGAGACGCTTGTTGAAGGCGCGCAGGCTCTTGATGGCGGAACGATAATAGGTCGGCGTCGGGGTTTTCGGGCCGGGCGGATTCCAGCCGAGATACCAGGTATATTCACCGAACTGCATGTTGCCCCGCGCCGCCTGGAGGTCGGAATCGACCTGCGAGGTGCCGCGGACGCGCCCGAGCGTATCCACCAGTTCGACCGTCGTGCGGCGCACCGCCTGGTTGATGCCGCGCTGAAAGGAAGCCTTGTTGTCGAAAAACGGCGTATCGTCCCAGTCAAGCCCGAAGAAGCCGAGCTTGTAGAGGATCATCGACGAGATCCACTGGTTCTGGTTGACGTTGAAATCGATCAGATCGGCCGTCACGGTCGCGATTGCCGAAGGCGCGCAGCTTTTCTGGCTGGCCGGCGATCCCTGGATGGTCGTGCTCGTTTGCCCCGCCGGAGGTTGCGCGGCAGGAGGATTCTGGTTCGCATTGGCCGCCTCGCCGGCTGTCACCTGCCGGTCGTGCAATTTATAGGCAGCGACATAGTCCGGGTTGAAATTCGTCCATGTCTGGGTCTGCCAGAAAAAGTTGGCGTAAAGCCCGACGAGAACGAGGACGACAAGCAGGACGATGCCGCGCACGGCCCAACCCCGCCTCGTTTCGGCGCGGCCCCAATGGCGAAATGGCCATGCGATGGCGGCAAAGAGGCGGCGGACGATCCACAGGACGGCCCTGGCGAACCCGGCGAAGAACCCAGCGATCCGATTGACCAAGAACATGCCTCCCGCTCGACGGCCGACATGGAGAGCATTCGGCCTGCGGCCATCAGATATGCGGTTTGCGCCTTCACAACAACCGGTGAACCGGCACCGCTTCCGATAAGGGTCGGGTCCGAAGGCCTGCCGCGATCGAGCTTTTCCCGTCGCTAACGGGCAACCGCGCGGCGCTCAAGGCACAGCTTGCAACTTGAAACCGCACGCAAATGGTGTTTCGGTCGCAAGGACAGAACGCTAAGACCGCAATGGGAGACAGTCATGCAAGCTATGAAATCGATCCTCCTTTCGCTGGCGCTGGTCGCTGGCTTTTCGACCGGGGCGTATGCGGGGGATTCGGCCACTTGCCAGAAAGTGCGCCTGGCCGATGTCGGCTGGACGGACATCCAGGCGACGACGGCCACCACTTCCGTCATCCTCGACGCGATCGGCTACAAGCCGGAAGTGAAGGTTCTGTCGGTACCGGTGACGTACCAGTCGCTCAAAAGCAAGAATCTCGACGTCTTCCTCGGCAATTGGATGCCATCGATGACTGCGAACATCGCGCCCTTCCTCAAGGACAAGTCGGTCGAATCGATTTCCGAGAACCTGTCCGGCGCCGGTTACGGCCTCGTCGTGCCGGATTATGTCGCCAATGCCGGTGTCAAGAGCCTGGCTGACCTCTCCAAGTTCAAGGACAAGTTCGACGCCAAGATTTACGGCATCGAGCCGGGCAATGACGGCAACCGAATCGTGCTCGGCATGATCAAGGACCCGAAGAACCATCTGGACGGTTGGCAGCTCGTGGAATCCTCGGAAGCCGGCATGCTGAGCCAGGCGGAAAAGGCGATGCGCGGCAAGAAATGGATCGTCTTCCTTGGCTGGACGCCGCATCCTGTCATGGGCGAGATGAAGATCACCTACCTGACCGGCATGGGCGATTCCGGTTTCGGCGCCGCCACGGTCCATACCAATGTACGCGCCGGCTATCTCCAGGATTGCCCGAATGTCGGCAAGTTCATCAAGAACCTGAAATTCGATCTGTCCATGGAAAACAAGATGATGGACGGCATTCTGAAGGGTGGCGATCCGAAAAAGGTCGCGTCCGACTGGCTGAAGGCGCATCCCGATGCAGCGGACAAATGGCTGGATGGCGTCACCACATTCGACGGCAAGGACGCCAAGGCGGCGCTCAAGGCCAAGCTCGGCGCGTGAGGCCTCTCGAGCGCGATTACAGGCGGCCGTCTATCGACACGGCCGCCTTTTTCATGGTGAATTTGGCGCCAGCGGTTGAAACACCCGGAGGAGGGTCATGGATCCGGTTTCGCAACGGATAGCAGACTGGAAAATTCCGATCGGCGAATGGGGCAAGGAATTCTTCAATTTCCTCACCACCAATTTCGCCTGGTTTTTCGACCGCGTTTCGGACGGGCTGCAGAGCTTTCTCGAAGGACTGATCGCGCTCATCCAATGGGTGCCGCCGATCCTTGTGGTGATCGCGATCGCGGCGCTCGCCTGGTGGCTGCAGCGCTCCTGGAAGCTCGCGCTGGTCGTCGCCATCGGCCTCATCTTCATCATCAACCAGGGCATGTGGCAGCAGACCGTGGAAACGCTGGTGCTGGTCGTGGCCGCCACGGCGGTTTCCATGGCCATCGGCGTGCCGGTCGGCATCTGGGCGGCGCACAAGGAGGGCGTCTATCGCGTTCTTCATCCCCTGCTCGACCTCATGCAGACCATGCCGACTTTCGTCTATCTGATTCCGGTGCTTATCCTTTTCGGCCTCGGCGTCGCGCCCGGCCTTATCGTCACCGTCATCTTCGCCATGCCCTCCCCGATCCGCCTCACCTATCTCGGCATCACTTCCGTGCCGAAGCCTATGCTCGAGGCGGGCGAGGCCTTCGGCGCCACGAAACGCCAGCTTTTGTGGAAAGTCGAACTGCCGGCGGCGCTTCCCACCATCATGGCCGGGCTGACGCAATGCATCATGCTCTCATTGTCGATGGTCGTCATCGCGGCGCTGATCGGCGCCAATGGCCTCGGCACGCCGGTGGTCAGGGCGCTGAATTCCATCAATATCCCGCTCGGCATCGAGGCCGGCCTTGCGATCGTCGTGCTGGCCATCATGCTCGACCGCATCTGCCGCATCGGCACGGCAGGTTCCAAATGACGACCGCGGTCGAATTCAAGGATGTCGACATCATTTTCGGCGACAACCGGCGCGAGGCGCTGGCGCTGATCGACAAGGGGGCCTCGCGCAGCGAAATCCTCGAAAAGACGGGAACCGTCCTCGGCTGCGCCGGCTGCGACATGACGGTCGAGACGGGCCAGATTTCGGTTCTGATGGGGCTTTCGGGCTCGGGCAAGTCGACGCTTCTTCGAGCCGTCAACCGGCTGAACGTGCCGGCGCGCGGCAAGGTCATGGTGCGCGACGGGGACCGCATGGTCGATGTCGTCAATTGCGACCAGAAGACCCTGCGCCATATCCGCCAGAGAAGCGTGGCCATGGTGTTCCAGCAATTCGCGCTGCTCCCCTGGCGCACCGTGGAGGAGAATGTCGGCTTCGGGCTCGAACTTGCCGGCATGAAGGAAGCGGCGCGGAAGGAAAAGGTCGCTCGCCAGCTCACCCTCGTCGGACTCGAACAATGGGCGAAAAAATATGCGCACGAACTGTCGGGCGGCATGCAGCAGCGAGTCGGCCTGGCGCGCGCCTTTGCCACCGAAGCGCCAATCCTGCTGATGGACGAACCTTTCTCCGCGCTCGATCCGCTGATCCGCACCAAGCTGCAGGACGAGCTTCTGATGCTGCAGGAAAGCCTGCACAAGACGATCCTCTTCGTCAGCCACGATCTGGAGGAGGCGCTGAAGATCGGCAACACGATCACGATCATGGAGGGCGGCCGCATCGTCCAGAGCGGCACGCCGGAAGACATCGTGCTCAAGCCTGCCGACGATTATGTCCGCGAATTCATCTCCAATGTGAATCCCCTCTCCGTGCTGACGGCATGGAACGTCATGCGCGACCGGCGCGATCTGGACGTCGCGGAGGACGGCTGGATCTGGCTCGACCGGCGCAACACGACGCGCTTCAAGCTCGACGCTCATGACCTCGTCGTCGCAGCCGAGCGCAACGGTCAGCCGGCCGTCTGGGTTTCGTGCGACGATATCGAGAAATTGCCTTCGGACGCGCCCCAGGTCTTCTGGGCGCAACCGGGAACATCCCTGAGAACGGTCATGCACGCCATGCACGAGAGCCAGACGGCCCCCGTAGCGCTTTTCGACGAGCAGTCGCGCTTCCTCGGCGCCATCGGCGTCCGCGACGTGTTGCGGGCGATCGTCAGGCGATAAAAATCTTGTCGGAACAACGAGATAGAACCCGAACGTGAATCGATTCTTCCGCGCAAGATCTATTGCGGCGGAAGCATCCCGAAGACGCTGACGAGCGCGATCACACCGATACCGAGAACGATTTCCGCCGCTGTCGACAGGCGGAGTTTTTTCAAAGCCCCCTCGCCCGAAGCCAACCGCGGAACGAGAAGGTAGCGGTTGATGATGGCGAGTGAGATCATGCAGGCCACAAGCATGATCTTCGCGGCGAGAAGCGCCTGATAGAGCGACGAGAAGTGGACCGGCCAGCGGCCCAGAACGAGGCGCGTGTTCAGTATGCCGGTGGCGACGACGAGCGCGACGGCGAAATGGCCAGCGCCCGAAAATCGCTTGAGCGCGGTTCCCGCATCCACGCGTGATGCCTGGTCGGAAAGTCTGCCGAGGCAGAGGAAAAGCGGCGGCAGCATACCCAGCCAGAAGCCGCCGGCGAGCAGATGGATGATCTGGCTGGCGCGGTTGATCCATTCTTTCACGCCCTCAAGCATCGCGGCATGGCCAACCAGGCCGAGGCTGGCCAGGAAAAGCGCGGAAAGAAGGGCCTCGGCGTGCCAGGACCGGAAGCGGCGGGGGACAAAAATTCCGCAAAGCAGAAGCACGATCACGATCCGGTACCGCCACACGGCGCCGAATTCCGTATCCGCGAGGACGGCATACCAGGTGGACGGCGTCCAGACGTCGGCCCAATCGCCGGCCATTTGTCCGGAAAGCAGGAAGAGCCACGCCGCCGTTGTGAGAAGCGCGATAGCCAAGGCGACAGCGAATGTGGCACGGAAAGGCGAAGCGAGCGCTTCTTTCAAACCGTCAGGCGCAAGCTCGGACTGAAACAGGGCTATGCCGAACAGCAGGATGGCGGAGCCATAGTGCAGAAGGCGGCATAGGATGAGCGCCTGATCCAAATCGATTCTCCCCGTTCAAAGCGACCGGACGTCCTCCCCGCGCGAAAGCACGAGGAGGACGACCTGATCTCAAGGGGCAACCGTGAAGTTGAAGCTGCCTTGCGTCTTGTGCGTATCGACGGAAACCGCATGCCACGTCACATGATAGATGCCCGCAGCAAGCGTTTCCGGCACCTTGCTGATCAACGTTTTGGGGTCGTTGGGCGCGGTCATGGGATGGTCGAGATTCAACGCCCTTCCATCGGCTGTGGCAAGCGCGATCGTCGAGAAATGCGGCTCGACATCCTCGCTGAAATGAAGCCTGATTTCGGACGGCGAACTCTTCACCGTGCCGCCCGCCGAGGGGGAGGCCTTTTGCAGATGAGCGTGTGCCCAGGCGGGCAACGGCGCGGCCAGAGTCAGAGCGGAAATCACAAAAGCCGCAAGAAGATTGCGCATATTGTCACCTCGTTGAAAAAAGTCGATTTGGTAAGCGGAAAATACCGGCGATGCTGGCGCGGCACGATCCGGATTTGATTGTCGAAATGTCTGCCGCCCAGCCTTTGTGAAGACGATCGAACCGTCTCCGAGATCGGGCGGCCAACGGCCTGCTGATGATCAGATGACGGGAGGCGCGCGAGGGTTCCCGGGATCATAAGCGGCAGCGCGGATATAGATACGCGGCAGCGCGGGAAAGAGGACACGGCGGACAGCCGTCGAAGATCCCTCGATGGCAACCGTTGCCGAGGGTCCGGCAATGAAGGGGGCAAACATGCTACATCCGAAGAGGCAGCATGGCGGCGACTTACGGTGCGGAGAGCCGCCCGTTCCATCATCCCGATGGTTGAGAATGTTGTTGCAGATCGGATTGCCGAACTGGTCGAGCCGGACCTCGCCGGCGCCGTCAGAAAACGCCAAGGCGATCGTGAGGGATTGCAGGACAAGCGCGGAAGCCACGATGATCGCAGCCGTCCAGCGTAAAATCCTGTTTTCGATGCCCGGCATCCGCCCCTCTTCTCGCTAAACGATTAGCACGAGAGCAAGGTCGCGTAACGGGTTTTAAAAGCGATGCGGCAATTCTTCCCGGTCTGCTGGCAACGGGAGGCGGCGAGCGGTCCGCGACCGATATGAACGGGAATTTTCAAAGAGAAAAAGAGATTGGCGATATAAAAAATATTATAGCGCCCTTTCCGGTTTTCGGGCATTTCCTGCCGCATGCCGATTACAAATCAATCGCTTGTCCGCTCGACCGCCGCTCTGCTGCTGACGGGACTCGTGGCGCTCGTCGTCATTGTCGCCGCCGCCTTCTGGCTCGGCGTTCGCAGCCAGACCTATTTCGACGATGTCATTGCCGCCCGTGACGCGCGCACCGCGGCGGTGGCGCTCCGTCAGTCGCTTGAGCTTGCCGAAAGCAGCCAGCGCGGCTTCCTGCTGACGGGCAATGAGCGCTATCTCAAGGATTATGGTCCCGCGCGTGACGTAATCCCGTCGCAGTACGAGACCGCCGCGCAGCTGCTATCGACCTATCCGCAGGCGAACCAGGAACTCGCCCGGCTGAAAATGGCGATCGATCAGAAGCTGTCGGAAATGGGCCAGACGATCGCATTGAAAAAGGCCGGTAAGGACGCTGACGCCCTGGCGCTGGTCAACAGCGACAAGGGTGAAGCTCTCATGGAGGAAGCGCAACGCTTCTTCACGGCCGTTATCGGCATCGCCAATGATCGCATGGCCGCCTCCGTGGCCGACCAGCAGCGCAGCGCCGGATGGCTTCGCTCCGTCTCGATCATAGCCGCCCTGGTCATCGTTCTCGTCGTGGGAGGCTCGATCCTGACGGTGTTCCGCTACACGCGGGAGCTTGCGAAGGCGCGTGACGAATTGAACGCGCTCAACCAGGACCTTGAGAAGCGGGTGGAAGAGAGGACGGCGGATCTCGCCAAGGCAAATGACGAGATTCAGCGCTTCGCCTATATCGTCACCCACGACCTCCGCGCGCCTCTCGTCAACATCATGGGTTTCACGAGCGAACTGGAAGCCAGTGTCGGCAGCATCCAGGCGTTGATCGAGAAATCGGCCGATAGCGGGGATCCGGTATTGGAGGAAGCCAAGCTGGCTGCCATGGAGGATTTGCCGGAGGCGATCGGCTTCATCAGGGCTTCCACGCACAAGATGGATGGCCTCATCAATGCGATTCTCAAGCTTTCGCGAGAAGGCAGGCGCGTCCTTCGGCCCGAGCAGGTCGATCTCGCCGATGTGATAGATGTCGCCGCCGCGGCCGTCCAGCATCAGGTCAATGACGCCGAAGGTTCCATGGACCTCGATGTAAACGTGCCATCCATGTGGACCGATCGGCTCTCGCTCGAACAGATTTTCGGCAATCTGCTTGACAACGCGGTCAAGTACCGTTCGAAGGAGCGGCCGTTGCACATTGGCGTGCGCGCCAGGCAGGGAAGCGGCGGCAGGATAGTGATCGAAGTCGCCGACAATGGCCGCGGCATAGCGGAACAGGACCAGGAACGGGTGTTCGAGCTGTTTCGGCGGTCGGGAGCCCAGGATCAACCTGGAGAAGGCATCGGGCTCGCTTATGTACGCACTGTCGTGCGCAATCTGGGGGGCGACATCACGATGACATCATCTGTCGACAAGGGAACGACTTTCCGTATCACGGTTCCGCGTTATCTCGGTAACTTTGGGAGTATCGCCGCATGAGCGAAGAATTCAAACCCGTTACGATCATCATGATCGAGGATGACGAAGGGCATGCGAGGCTGATCGAAAAGAACGTCCGCCGTGCGGGCGTCAACAACAAGATCCTTCCGTTCACGAACGGTACGGACGCGCTTGCCTTTCTTTTTGGTCGGGACGGAAGCGGCAACGAGAGTGCCGGCCGCCAATTGCTTATCCTTCTCGATCTCAATCTGCCGGACATGACGGGCGTCGACATTCTGGCGCGGATCAAGAACAACATTCACCTGAAGCGCTCGCCCGTCGTCGTCCTGACGACGACCGACGACGCGCGCGAAATCCAGCGCTGCTACGACCTCGGCGCCAATGTCTACATCACCAAGCCAGTGAATTACGAAGGCTTCGCCAACGCCATAAGGCAACTCGGGCTCTTCTTTTCGGTCATCCAGGTTCCGGAGACCGCCTGATTGATGGCCGAAGCGGATATAAGGCTGCTTTATATCGACGATGACGAAGCCCTTGTGCGGCTCGTCCAGCGTATTCTGCGCCGCCGTGGCTTTGAGGTCATCCATGCGACGAACGGTGACGAGGCTCTCCGCTATCTGGCGGAAGGCAATATCGATGTCGTTGCTCTTGACCATTACCTCCCTACCGGCACCGGATTGGATCTCCTTGCCAGGCTGAGCGAGAACACGCATGCGCCTGCTGTCGTCTATGTCACGGGCTCCGCCGAGATGGATATCGCCGTCGCCGCCCTGAAGGCGGGAGCGAGTGATTTTGTCCCCAAAACCGTAGGCGAGGACTTCTTCACGCTTCTTACGTCCGCCCTTGAACAGGCGGTCGAGAAGACCCGGCTGCAAACGCAGAAGGAGGAGGCGGAGCGCGAGGTCAGGGCCGCGCGCGACCGGGCCGAGGTGTTGCTCCATGAGGTCAACCATCGCGTCGCGAACAGTTTGTCGCTTGTTTCCTCGCTCGTCGGCCTGCAGGCCAATGCCGTGAAGGACCAGGTTGCCAAGGATGCGCTTTCGGAGACGCAAGCGCGTATCTACGCCATTTCACTGGTGCACAAACGTCTCTACACGTCCGGCGACGCGCGTTTCGTTGAAATCGACGAGTATCTGGCGGGATTGATCGAGCACCTGCGCGCCTCGATGACCGCCGAGAGCCATGGTGCGAAACTCGTCACCGAAGTCGAGCATCTGCAGATCCCGACCGATGCGGCGATCGCTCTGGGGGTGGTTGTGACGGAACTCGTCACGAACGCGATCAAATATGCATTTCTGGAGGGAGAGCCTCAGGGCGAGATCAAGATACGGCTCGTGCGCGTCGATGACCAATTGGAACTCACCGTGTCGGATGACGGCATCGGCTGGTGCGGGGAAGGTTCGGTCAAGGGGACGGGCCTTGGAACGCGTATTGTCCGGGCTATGGCGAACAGCCTCGACGCTACGATCGACTACATACGCCTGCCCAAAGGCACTGCCGCCAAGATGCGATTCCCGCTTTCCCAGAAATGATCGCGCAGGTCGTGGTGGATCATCCGCCCTTTTTCTCGCGATAATAGCCGCTCACTTGTGCGCCGTCTTCGGCGCGCAACTGAACAAATCCGAAAATGCCGAGAAGCGGAATGATGGCGGTCAGCAGGAAGACCTCGTGGAAGCGGGCCGTCGTCAGCGTGTGGCTTTCCATCGAGACGAGACCGAGCAGCATGGCGGCGACGGAGACGCCGAAGCTGACCGAAAGCTGCTGCAACACCCCGCCCAGGCTCGTCGCGCGGCTTAGCCTGTCGCCCGGCAGATCGGAATAGGAAAGGGTGTTGGATGTCATGAACTGGACCGAACGCGTGAGTCCAAAGAGAAACGTGTAGGCAGCAACGGCCCAATGCGGCGTGTCGGGGCCGAGGAGGGAAAAACCTGCGATCGCCGCGGACGCGGCCACCGCGCTGCCGGTCAGCACCATGCCGAAGCCGAGGATGCGCAGCAGCGTCGAGATGACGGGCCGCACGATCAGGGCGCCGAGGCTCGATACGAATGTCAGCGAGCCGGAAGTGACGGGGCTGACGCCGAATCCCACCTGCAGCATCAGCGGCAGGAGAAAAGGCACGCCATTGACGCCAACCCGGGCGATGCCGCCGGCGAGTGTTCCGATCCGAAAAGAGCGGAAGCTGAAGAGCGTCAGGTCGACGGCAGGCGCCCTGACCCTGCTCGCATAGAAGCGAAAGGCGACGAGCAGCCCGGCGGCGACCAGAAGGATAGTAGCCGTGGCGAGATGCGAGACGATCGGCCGGCCGATATTCTCGAGGCCGAATTGCAACAGCGCAACGCCGATCCCCACCATGAGGAAACCGCCGAAGTCGAATTTTTCGGTCGCCTCCCCTTCCACATCCTCAATGAAACGAAGAGCCATCAGGATGCCGAAGAGGCCGAAAGGGACATTGACGTAGAAAATCCAGCGCCACGAGGCGTAGGTCGTCAGCACGCCCCCGACAAGCGGCCCGATGACCGGCCCCATGATCGCCGGTATCGTCATGTAGGTCATCGCCGTGACGAGTTGGCTGCGCGGGAAGCTCCTGAGAAGGATCAGCCGTCCGACCGGCGTCATCATCGCGCCGCCCAGCCCTTGCAAGGCCCGCATCGCCAGCAGCACGAGGAAATTGTCAGCGATCCCGCACAGGACGGACCCGACGGTGAAGATAAAGAGGGCAAGCGCGAAGATGCGCCGCGCTCCGAAACGGTCGGCGAACCAGCCGCTCACCGGAATGAAGACGGCGAGGGTCAGGATATAGGTCGTCACCGCGAGATTGAGCCTGAGCGCCGTGGTGTCGAGGCTCTTCGCCATGTCTGGAATGGCCGTGGTGATGATCGTCGAATCCAGTTGCTCCATCAGGAACGCCACCGCGACGATCATCGGTATGATGAAGCGCAGCCTCGGGTCCCTTTCGGTTACGAAAAGGCTTTCCTGGGCGGAAGCGTCACGGGACTCGCTCATTGCAAGCGCTTTACGTCCCGCGAACGATTTCCACAACCGACCGGGTTCGAACAATCGTCCCCGCAAAGGAGCATTGCATGCGGAGCAAGGCTCCCTGTGTTAAAGGCGCCTTGCAAGTCCCACGCCTGCCGATACGATTGATGTAATGGAGTAACCACAAAGGAAACAGGATGAACCCGTCCGGACAGGTTGCAATAATTACGGGGGCCGGCTCCGGCCTCGGGGAAGCCACCGCGCGCGCCCTTGCGGCAAAAGGTGCAAGAGTGGCGATCTTCGACGTCGGCATGGAGCGGGCTGAAAAGGTCGCCGGCGAGATTGGCGGCATTGCAGTTCGCTGCGACGTATCGAGCGCCGAAGACGGCGAGCGTGCAGTCGCGGAGGCAACGGAAAGACTGGCGCCGCCCCGCGTGCTGGTCAATTGCGCCGGTATCGTCGCTGCGGTGAAGACACTCGGCAAGGATGGCCCGCACCCGCTTGACCTTTACCGGAAGGTCATCGAGGTGAATCTCATCGGCACCTTCAACATGATCCGGCTCGTCTCCAACGTGACGCAGAAGCTCGATCCGCTGGAAGGCGGCGAGCGGGGCGTTATCGTCAACACGGCGAGCGTTGCCGCCTTTGATGGGCAGGTCGGTCAGGCCGCCTATTCCTCATCGAAAGGCGGCATCGTCGGCATGACCTTGCCCGTCGCGCGCGACCTTTCCCGCTCCGGTATCCGTGTCTGCACGATTGCGCCAGGCATATTCAAGACGCCGATGATGGCCTCGCTGCCCGCGGAGGCGCAGGCTTCGCTTGGCCAGCAGGTGCCATTCCCGCCCCGACTCGGCGAGCCGTCCGAATACGCGGCCCTCGCCCTTCACATCATCGAAAACCAGATGCTGAACGGCGAGACGATAAGGCTGGACGGCGCTATCCGCATGGCTCCGCGCTAGGATCCGGATCGATGGCGGCAGCGGAGAAGAAAAAGGTAGTCCAGGAAACCGACGCCGAGGCCATTCGGCTGGCAAAGACGCTGATACGCACGGCACGCTACGGAGCGCTCGCCACACTCGATCCGAAGAGTGGTGCGCCGATGGCAAGCCGCGTCGCGGTCGCGACGGACATGGATGGCACGCCACTGACGCTCATGTCCGGACTTTCCGCGCACACCGGCGCTGTCCTCGGGGATAGTCGCTGCTCGCTCCTGCTCGGCGAACCGGACAAGGGCGATCCGCTTGCCTATCCGCGCATCTCTCTCTTTTGCACGGCAAGGAGACTAGAGCAGGGATCATCCGAGCACGATCGCGCCGAGCGCCGCTATCTCAACCGCCATCCGAAGGCAAAACTTTATTCCGGCTTCCCCGATTTCTCGTTCTTCCGCCTCGAAATCGAGCATGCCAGCCTGAATGGCGGATTCGCCAGGGCTTATCTTATCGACCGCGCGGAAATCGTCATTCCCGAAGAGGCTACCGCACGACTTGTCGAAAGCGAACAGTCGGCTATTTCACATATGAACGGAGATCACGTCGGCACTATTGAGAACTATGCGGTGAAGCTTGCTCACGCGGAAAAAGGGCGATGGATGATGACGGGCATAGACCCGGAAGGTTTCGATATCGCTTGGGGAGACAAGGTGCGGCGGATCTTCTTCCCTCGGCCGGTGCGGGACATGGCGGAATTGCGTGACATTCTCGTGAAATTGGCAGTCAATTCGGGAGAAAACTGAAGCGGACATGATGCGGCGCGACAGAGCCCGCTATACGACATTTCAACTTGCGATGGAGGGCGTCACAACAATATCATTGGGCAGGTGATTCTGTTTGGCAGAATAGAAGGATTGCAAAATTCTTTCGTAGATTGGCAACAGACCATGCCTGCTTCAAAAATATATTAGGAACTTCTAATGATTTCCGAAGAGCTCTTAACGAGAGCTGACCAAATGGCACGGTTGCTTGGCGCACTCGGAAACACGAAGCGTTTTCTGATCATGTGCCATCTTGTGAACGGAGAATTGTCTGTCGGAGCCATCGCCGACAAAGTCGAGTTGAGCCAATCAGCGCTCTCGCAACATTTGGCGAAGCTGCGCGGCCTTGATCTCGTGGCTACGAGGCGCGAACGCCAGACAATCTACTATTCCTGCAAATCAGATGATGTCAGGCTGCTGCTGTCGACCTTGGATGGAAACGCGGGTGCATCCACCGCCTGACAATAGTTTTCATCTACGGCCCTTGACCTTCCAGTGACTGGAAGCCCTATCTCCGCGAGACCGGAAAGCATTTGCGGAGAATGAAATGCAGACGAAGCTGAAGATCGACGGCATGCATTGCCAAGGCTGCGCTCGCGCGGTGAGTAATGTCCTCGGCAGTGTCGAAGGCGTCACGGGGGTATCCGTCGATCTGGAGCATGGGCGAGCGGACATCCAATCCGAGCATCCCGTCGCACTGGAAACGCTGCGGACGGTTGTCGAGGACGCCGGCTATCAGGTCATCTGAGCGATGAATGCCATGACCAGGACAGTGCTGGATATTAGCGGCATGACCTGCGCGGCTTGTGCCGCAAGTGTCGAAAAAGCTCTTTCGCGCGTCGATGGCGTGAGCCAGGCGGATGTCAATCTCGCGCTTGAACGCGCCAATGTGGAATTCGACGGAACCGGTGGTCCAGAAGCGCTGATCCGCGCCGTCGAGAAGGCCGGCTATGGCGCCAGCCTGCGCGCTTCCGGTGCGGCAGGACAGAGTGAGGCGGATGAGGCGCGCGAAGCGGCGCGCGCGGCTGAAGAACGTCAGACACTCCTGAGATTTGGCTTTTCGGTGGTTCTTTCGGCAATTCTCGTTGCTGGGACGCTGCCGATGATGGTGGGCGCTGGCGAAGCCTGGCTCAATCCCTGGATACAGGCCGCCCTTGCTGCAGGCGTGATGGCGCTTTCAGGCGCCCGCTTCTATCGCGAGGCCTTTGCGGCCGTGCGAGGCGGCGGCGCCAATATGGCCGTTCTGGTATCGCTCGGCACCACGGTCGCCTTCATCTATTCCCTTGTGCTGGTGGTGATTGGTCAAGGCCACGGTCATCTCTATTTCGAAGCGGCCGCAGTTGTGCTGACGCTTGTCATGCTCGGTAAATACCTCGAAGCCCGCGCCAAGCGGGGCGCATCCTCCGCACTTGCGGCTCTCGGCCGGCTTCAGCCCAGGACAGCCGAACGCGTAACCGAGAACGGCACAAAAACAATTACCGTGGAAGAGCTGAAGCGCGGAGATATCATACTCGTCCGTCCGGGTGGTCGGGTTCCGGCCGACGGCGTGGTCGTCAGCGGTGAAACCAGCATCGACGAATCCCTTGTCACTGGCGAAAGCCTGCCCATCGATAAAAGAGAAGGTCAAAAGGTCATTACCGGGACGACCAATGGCCAAGGCGCTATCGAAGTGCGTATCGATGCGGTCGGAGAGGACACCACGCTTGCCCGTATGACGAAGCTGATCGAGGATGCCCAGCGCGGCGACGCGCCGATCCAGAGGCTCGTCGACCGCATCTCCGCGGTCTTCGTTCCCCTCATCCTGCTGGCGGCGCTCCTGACTTTCCTAGGCTGGTGGCTGATCGCAGGGAGCGCCGGAATGGGGCTGGTCGCCGCCGTCGCGGTTCTCGTCATCGCCTGCCCCTGCGCGCTCGGCCTTGCCACGCCGACGGCGCTCGTTGCGGGCACTGGCGCCGCGGCCAAGGCCGGCATCCTGATCCGCGACATCGAAACGCTCGAGCGCGCCGAAACGATCGGCATTGTCGCCTTCGACAAGACCGGCACGCTGACGGTCGGCCATCCGCAAGTCGGCGAAACGATAGCGCTCGATGGCGACAATGATCGGCTCCTGCGCTATGCGGCGGCCTTGGAAGGCCGAAGCGAGCACCCCCTAGCCAAGGCGCTGGCTGAACGGGCTCCCAATGAAGATAGGCTCGACGTAAGTGGCGTGACGGCCCTCGGCGGCAAGGGTCTTGTCGGTACTGTTGATGGCCATCGGATCGCGGTCGGCAACGCCGCCCTCGCGGCAAGCGAGGGAATTGGCGCGGCGGAAACCGAAAGCCTGGCGGCAAAGCTCCGCACCGCGGGCACGATCAGCTTCGTGATCATCGACGGGAAACTGGCGGGCGCCATCCTCTTCTCGGATGAACCAAGGCCGGAGGCGGCAGGCACGATCGCGGAATTGAAGGCGCGCGGCCTTCAATCGATCATGCTCACCGGAGACAACGCCGCGGCGGCCGGAGCCGTCGCGGCAAAGCTTGGTCTTTCAGATGTCCGCGCCTCGCTCCTGCCGGAGGACAAGGTGGCCGCCATTCGCGACCTCGCCAGGGAAACGGGAAAGAACGTCGCTTTTGTCGGCGACGGGCTCAACGACGGCGCCGCTCTTGCCGCCGCCCGACTGGGCATCGCGCTTTCCTCCGGCACCGACGTCGCCAGAGGCGCCGCGGCGATCACCTTGATGCGGCCCGATCTTCGCCTCGTTCCGGCTTCCCTGGATATCGCCGACCGCACAAGGCGGACGATCAGGAACAACCTGATCTGGGCTTTTATCTACAACATAATCGGCATTCCGCTTGCGGCTTTCGGCATATTGTCGCCGGTCATCGCGGGAGCGGCCATGGCCTTCTCGTCCGTGTCCGTTGTCACGAATTCGCTGCTGCTGGCGCGATGGAGGCCGGATCTCGATCATGGCGCGTGAAATCTGCCACATCGATGATCCACTGGACGACCGGATCGCAGCTTATCGCGACATAAGGGAGCGCGATCTCGTCGGCCGCGAAGGCCTTTTCATCGCCGAGGGAAAGGTCGTGCTCAACGTCCTTTTCGCCACACGACGCTTTGAGCCTCGATCCGTTCTGGTGCTGGAACACCGCCTTGCCGGTCTCTCCGAAATCCTTGCGGCCGCGCCGGAGCGCATGCCTGTCTATGCCGCTTCGCAGGAGGTCATGGACAGGATCGCCGGCTTCCACGTCCATCGGGGTATCCTCGCGCTTGGCCGCAAGCGTCTGCCCGAAAGCCCGGCCTCTTTGCTCGAAGGTCTGCGGGCTTCGGCACTGGTTCTCCTCCTCGTCGGGATTTCGAACCACGACAATATGGGCGCCATCTTCCGCAATGCCGCCGCTTTCGATGCGGATGCGGTTTTGCTCGACGAAAGCTGCTGCGATCCTCTTTACCGGAAATCGATCCGCGTCTCGGTCGGCGCCGTCCTGAAAGTACCGTTTGCTGTCGGAGGAGACTCGGAAGAATTGCTCTCAACTCTCCAGCGCGCAAGGTTCGAAACGATTGCGCTGTCGCCGCGGGGGCAATTCGATATCGCCGTGCTTAAAAGACCTGAGCGCACGGCGCTTGTCCTCGGAACGGAGGGAGCCGGTCTGCCGGACCACATTCTGTCCGCCACGCAAACGGCACGCATTGCAATGTCGGAGAGCTTCGACAGTCTCAATGTGGCGACGGCATCGGCCATCGCGCTTCATCGGCTCTGGCGAGGTGATCTGGCCGCCATTAGCGATCGAAACGATGGCGCAACGGGATCACCGCATCGCGGATGCTTTCTGCAGCGCTCTGACGCGCTCGCCAAGGCTGGCGATGGAACCGTTGAGTGCCGCGGGCAAAGGTTTGTCGAGCGCTTTGTGGATTGGCGATCCCGGTCCTTCCACGAGTGCGGTCAGATGCACGACCTCGGCAGCGAGATTGCTTATCTGCTCTCGCAGAGCCGTGTCTTCGCGGCGGCGGCTTTCTTCGTCCTCCGCCGGCGGTCGCCCGGCCCTCAATTTCTCATTTTCGTCCGCCAGGGCGGAGAGCCGCTCTTCGAGATGTTTTCGTTCGCCGTCGAGCTTTTCCATGGCCCGCTCCAACTGGTCGGCGTGAACGCCAGAGAGAAGCTCTTCCAATCGCCCCGAAATATCCGCCATTTCCCTTTCCAGCGTCGCTTGCCGTTCCCGGGCCGCGGCAAGTTCATCGCTTAATCCCGAAGCGCGATCGGTTTCTACCGTCTGCTGCTGACGCAGCGTTTGGATCTCGCGGGCATTGGCCTCCAGCGCCTGCTCGCGATCTGCAAGAAGCGCCATTAGTTTTTCGAGCTTCTCGTTCATCTCCGTATTCCGGTGGCGCTCCAGTTTCAGCGCCTCTTCCGCCGAGAGGCGCCGCGCATCGGCTTCGCGCATATGGCGGTCCGCCTGTCGATGTTCGTCCCGAAGAAGTTCGATGTCACCGAAAAGTTTCTCTATCTCGGTTTCGCGGGCGACCAGTTCGATCTGGCGGTTGCTGACATCCATCCTCGCGTCGCCGACCGTTCTCTCCATCTTCTCCAATTCGGCGATACGCGTTTCGAGCTGCCGTTCCGCATCCGCCAAACGATTGCTCAACCGATCCAGTTCGTCGGCGCGCGCCTTCAGCTCCGTTTCGAGCGTCTCGCCTTTTTTGTCGAGAGCGGCAATCGCACCATCACGCTCGCTCATTTGCCTCGCAAGCGATAGCGCCTTCTCCTGCTGCCGGCCGATTTCCACCAACTGTTCGGCCGCTTTCAGTCGCAGCGCTTCTATCTCCATTTCAAGCCGCCGCGTGGTCATGGCGAAACCGGCGCGCAATCTGTCCTTTTCCGCACGGATTTCGTTCGAGGTGAGCGGCAGGGATGCCTCGATCCGCCGCTTCGTCAGGCGGGCGGCACGCCTCGATATCGCGGGAACGATAAGCAGTGCAAGCGCCGCCGCCGTCAGAAAGCCCAGGACGAAAAGGAGTATGGAGGCAATCAAGCTGCTGTCCGGCCCTTTTTCGAATATAAATAGCCGCGTCTTTACGTTGTGCCATGGCGGCACACGAAAAATCCAGAGCGCGCTCTTATTTACGCGCCATTAGGGTTAAGGGCGGGGTGCATCCCTGCACCCGAGGGAAACCGTGGCTTTGAGCGTGACCGCTGGAGCCATCTCTCCGGCAACCGGCTTTCCGGCAGCTTTCAAAACGGATTCCAGGTCGGCTCGCTGGTCAGTTTCAGATAACCGAGATTCAGTCCCAGCCTGGCGCCCAGGCCCGTGCGCACCGGCACGAGCAGAACGTCGCCGTTCTTCATCACGTTGAAGCCGAGACCTGCAACGAGATAGGCCGAACCCGCGACACCGGCATAGCGCTTGTAAAGCTCGCCGACGCTGTCGAGATTGTAGACGAGCACCATCAGGCGTGAGCCTTCGCCGCCGAAATCCCAGCCGATGGACGGCCCCTGCCAGAAGACCTTATGGGTCCCGGCGTTCTTGGTATAAAGTGTTCCTTCCCCATAGGTCAGCCCGCCTATGATAGCGCCGGAACCCTCCTCGCCCAGGACATAGCCGTTCGGCAATCCGTAACGGGAAAAGATCTTCTCGATAACCGTGGCAAGACCGCCGGATGTCGAGCCAAAGAATCTGTGCCCGGAATCGACGATTTCCTGTGCCGTATACCCCGTGTCCGCACGCGCCGCCGACCCAAGGAAAAGAACAGCAAGAAAAGCCGCAAAAAGGGCTGCTGCAACACGACGGATACCCGATTCGATCATTGTTTCAGACATCGTTCCTGTCTCCGTGGAGCGTGCGCGCAGAGATGGATACGTCCTGCAGCATCGCGCTCGAGCCTTCAGATACGCGCATGCCCCGCAGCCACGCTGCAGTCGGTAAAACGCGTCCCCGGGGAAAGCCTTCCTGTCTGTCGCCATCGCCGATGCGGCTTCTCGGCGTCCGCGTTCCGGCTTCATGATTCGTCAAATTACGACGTAAATCTTTTTCAACCATTAACCTTACATTACAAAGGACATGATAGGCCGTCGTGACGATTTCATGGTGGGCTGCGTCGCGACGGAAATCCGGCCTAAAAGGCTTCACGGCTTGAAGAATGCGGCCGCCGCGCTGTGTAGTCCGGGTCCAGGCAGCCTGGCATGAACTGCTACCCATTTGTCGAACGCTCGGAGAGGCCCCTTATGTCTGAATTGTTCACACTCTCGGCGCCGGATCTGGCCGCGCTTTTGTGCAGCAGGGTTTGCCACGACATCATTTCTCCGGTGGGTGCGATCAACAACGGCCTCGAACTGCTCGACGAGGGCGGAGCCGACGAGGACGCAATGAATCTTATCCGCGCGAGCGCCCGCAATGCGTCCGCCCGGCTGCAGTTCGCGCGTATCGCATTCGGCGCTGCCGGCTCGGCCGGCATGCAGATCGATACCGGCGATGCGGAGGCGGTGGCGACCGCATTCATCAAAAACGAAAAACCCGAACTGACGTGGATCGGCTCACGCGCCTATCTGCCCAAGAACAAGGTGAAGCTTCTTCTCAACCTGCTTCTTGTGGCGAATGCCGCAATCCCGCGCGGAGGCAAGCTGACGGTCATGATCGAGAATGCCGAGACGGAGCCGAAATTCACGCTCGTCGCCAAGGGCCCCATGGTAAGGGTCCCACCGAAATTCCTCGAATTCCACTCGGGCAAGAAGCCCGAGGAGGCGATCGATGCCCATGCGGTCCAGCCCTATTACACATTGCTTCTGGCGCATGAGACCGGCATGGCGATCAATATCCGGGCGACCGCGGAGGAGATCACTCTCACCGCCGGTTGAGCCAGTTCCGCGGCAATTCATAACCGCGGATTTCCAGCGTTCATGATTCTTAACTCTTAGGTACTAGCGTCCGGCTGGACCAAGGCAATGTTCCGCATCGCGGCGGTTCTGAATCTCCAAAACCGGCGGGAAAGCCTTTCGAGACAGAGGTTTAAGCAAGCGAGCAATCCGCCAGCGGGAAAAATCTCCGGGAGGCATCGCGGACCGCATGGGCGCGCGGCAGGCAGAAATGAGGGATCAGGTGCGCCGAAGACGGCCCGGCTTTGGAAGTGCATTGAGGGGGGTGCTTATGAAGCAGTGTTTGATTATCGACAATTCGAGCGTCGTCAGGAAAGTAGCGAAGCGCATCCTGGCAAAAGAGGGATATCTGGTGCTGGAGGCATCAGGCGGTTCGGAAGGCCTGGGTTTCTGCCGTGCCGAAATGCCTGATATGATCATCCTCGACGCGATGGTTTCGGATATGACCTCGACCGACTTTATCGCCGAGGCCCTCGGCATTCCTTCCGCGGCGAAGCCCCGGATTCTTCTGTGCCTTGTCCATTTGGACGTTCCCGCAATCATGCGGGCCAAACGCGCCGGCGCCGTCGGCTACATCCTGAAGCCGTTCGATCGGCAGCAACTGCTCAAGCGTTTCCGCGAATTCGAGATGGCTGCGTGAACATGGCAATCGGCAGTCGGCAATAGGCAGTTGGAAGCAGGCTCGAAACGTCCGGGGACATTGCCGCCGACCTATGTCGTCGCTGCCGATTGCCTATTGCCGACTGCCTATCTCAGGCGCTTTCCCGGATTTCCTCCGGTTCGCGCAGCACATAGCCGCGGCCCCACACCGTTTCGATGTAGTTCTGGCCGCCGGACGCCGTGTCGAGCTTTTTACGAAGCTTGCAGATGAATACATCGATGATCTTCAGTTCCGGCTCGTCCATGCCGCCATAGAGATGATTGAGGAACATCTCCTTGGTCAGCGTCGTGCCCTTGCGGAGCGAGAGAAGCTCCAGCATCTGGTATTCCTTACCGGTGAGGTGCACGCGCTGGCCGCCGACCTCGACGGTCTTGGCGTCGAGATTGACGATCAGATCGCCGGTCGTGATGACAGATTGGGCATGTCCCTTTGAGCGCCTGACGATCGCATGGATGCGCGCGACCAGTTCGTCCTTGTGGAATGGCTTCGTCATATAGTCGTCGGCGCCGAAGCCAAGGCCTCTCACCTTGTCCTCTATGCCCGCCATGCCCGACAGAATGAGGATCGGCGTCTTCACCTTGGAGAGGCGGAGCGTTCTCAGAACCTCGTAACCGGACATGTCCGGCAAATTGAGATCGAGCAGGATGATGTCGTAGTCGTAAAGCTTGCCGAGATCGACCCCTTCTTCGCCGAGATCGGTCGTATAGACATTGAAGCTTTCCGATTTCAGCATCAGTTCGATGCTTTGTGCGGTCGCACTGTCATCTTCAATCAGCAGAACGCGCATGTCATTCCCCTTCCCTGTCCCCGCATGGACCCTGTCCCCGCATGGGTTCGCGCATGCAGCAATCGGAACAGTTAATGCATGAATCGAAGCCTGCCACCAAATGGTTAACAAAAACTGATTCGGTTTGGCAAGCGTTATCAGTTTTTTCAGCTATCGGGTTCACCCTTCTGAATCCCATGCTAAAATCTCAATTCGAAATCCCGAAAATTTACATTAGCTTCCAACGATAAGTGATTCTTCGGAATCACTTTGTCGCGGTCGGCTGGCGGTTGGATTTTTACCCCCCCTTAATGCCTGACGCCTATGATTAACAATGCCCGTAAACGAAAGGTTACCGGCCGCGCAAAAGCTTAGGAAATTATTTTCCAAGGAAAGGGGCGCGCGGCGGCGATTGCGTTGGGGCGAAGTGGGGCCGAGGGGCCGGGTATAAGCGTTTTAGGAGTACCCTCATGAAGTCACGTGAAAATCTCGTCCGTCTGAAGCGGTTTCAGGTGAACGAGAAGCGCCGGCAGCTCTCACAACTCGACATGATGATCGCCGAATTCGACCGAATGGCGTCGGAACTCGAAGCGCAGATCCTCGCCGAGGAAAAGAAGGCCGGGATAACCGACATCAACCACTTCGCCTATCCGACCTTCGCCAAGGCGGCACGCCAACGGCGCGACAATTTGAAGAATTCGCAAGCAGACCTCGCCGAGCAGCGCAAAGCGGCGGAAATGCATCTCGCGGAAGCGGAAGCCGACCTGGCGAAAGCAGAAATGCTGGAGACGCGCGACGGCCGCGGCCGCGAAAGCGAGGATACGGCAAGCCGCGCCGCCATCGGGTAAGGGCCACAGAGCCTTTCCCCGGGCGGGAATTTCTCCAGGATCGAAACCACCTCTTTATTCGTAAAGTCACGCCTTAGCTCCAAGAGCATCGCTCTTGGGGGCCCATCAAGTTCTCGACAGGACGAGAATTCACGAAAGACGGAAGCCCGCGACCGCGAGCCTCTTTCCATCGCGAACAGCTTCCGCGGCGGCCGCAAGCGATAGCGGGGGCGAACCGGTCCGGCCGGAACGCCGCAGGCCTGCGGACCCGTTATTGTCGGACAATGCTTTGGAAAAAAGGCGCTTGGCGCTATCCGAGGAGCCGTTTTCCCGGCTCTTCGGACAGAACCAGCGTCAATGCCGGTATTGCTGGATGCGTGTTGTCCTAAGGCCCGCAAGCCCGTATTCGTCGATCGAAGCCTGCCAGGACAGGAACTCTTCCGTCGTCAGCTTGTAGCGCTGGCAGGCTTCCTCCAGGCTGAGAAGCCCGCCGCGAACGGCGGCCACCACTTCAGCCTTGCGGCGGATGACCCATCTGCGCGTATTGCTCGGAGGCAAATCGGCGACGGTCAACGGACTCCCGTCCGGCCCTATCACGTATTTCACACGCGGCCTTATAAGATCGGTCATTGTACTCTCTACACACCCACAGACCTAATCGAACGCAAAACTAGCGCCGCAGTTTTAAAATTTACCTAAGCGCCAGAATACCAAGCACACGGACAATGAAGGGAGAGTTACTCCCATACCCGCAATTTGCCTCAAACGCTTCGCAAACCGTTGGGAAAGCTGTGCCTTCGGCTTCAGCGACATATGGCGAAGAAAGCTGCGGGATCTCACTTTGGCGATAGCGGTAAAGTAGCGCCGGGGCTTTCCCTGCCCTATATTTTCCTTGCCGCCTTCTATATAGGCAGGCGCAAGAGCGGAATTTGGAAAATGAACAGCCTCGATCTTCCCGGCCGTCCCGAAGAGACGCGCGTCGTCGTCGCCATGTCGGGCGGCGTCGATTCCTCCGTCGTCGCGGGCCTATTGAAAAAGGAAGGCTATGACGTCGTCGGTGTGACGCTCCAGCTTTACGATCATGGCGCGGCGGTGCATCGGGTCGGTTCATGTTGCGCGGGACAGGACATAGACGACGCGCGCACGGTCGCCGAGACGCTCGGTATCCCGTATTACGTCCTCAATTACGAGAAGCGGTTTCGCGAGGCGGTCATCGATCCCTTCGCGGAAAGTTATGTCGCCGGCGAGACGCCCATTCCATGCGTGTCCTGCAACCAGACCGTCAAATTCGCCGATCTGCTCGAAACCGCGCGCGATCTCGGCGCCGATGCGCTTGCGACAGGTCATTATATCCGGTCGCGTCCGAACGGCGCCCATCGCGGCCTCTACCGGCCCGTCGATGGCGACCGCGACCAGAGCTATTTTCTTTTCGCAACCACACAGGAACAGGTCGACTATCTGCGCTTTCCGCTGGGCGGGCTCGCCAAGCCGGATGTCAGGCGGATGGCGGAGGAGATGGGACTGGCGGTCGCCGCCAAGCACGACAGCCAGGACATCTGCTTTGTGCCGCAGGGAAAATATTCCGATATCATCGCCAAGTTGCGGCCGAGCGCCGCCTCTCCCGGTGAGATCGTGCATATGGACGGCCGCGTGCTCGGCCGGCACGACGGCATCCTGCGCTTCACCATCGGCCAGAGGCGGGGCATCGGGGTCGCCGCGGGCGAGCCGCTCTATGTCGTCCATCTCGATGCCCGGCATGCGCGCGTCGTCGTCGGCCCGCGCGAGGCGCTTGAGACACATCGCCTGTTCCTGCGCGACATGAACTGGCTGGGCGACGAGGCCCTGGACACCATCCCTGCGGATGGTCTGGAACTCTTTGCCAAGGTGAGGTCCACACGCCCGCCCGGCCCGGCGGTGTTGCGGCGGAAGGATGGCGTGGTCTCGATCGAACTCATCGATGGCGAGGCCGGCGTCGCGCCGGGTCAGGCCTGTGCGCTCTATTCCGACGAGAGTAACGAGGCCCGCGTTCTTGGCGGCGGTTTCATCGAACGCACCGAACGGGGCGCCGAGGCCGAAGCCATGCTCTCAAGGCTGAATGGCGAGGCGGTCCACGCGGCCCTTTCCTAGAGCCTTCCCTGCCCGAAACCTAAGGCAGAGCCGGATGGATCGGCGAATCGTGCGTGATCGTGCCTGCGGTCAGGATCTCGAGAACCCGGATAGCTTCTTCTCCGTTGGTCCTCGGCTCCTCGCGTGTACCGATGCAGTGGATGAAATGCTGCAGTTCGCGCGTCAGCGGCATGCCTTCTTCCACCTTGACATAGGACGGCTCGTTAGCGGTGAAAGCCCATTGGCCGCTGTCCTGCCAGATCGCATGTCGATAGACGGCAAGCTTGCGTTCCCAGGGCGCGACATCGTCGAACACCGCCATGGCGCGGGTGCCGACGACGGTGAGCCGCCGCTCGCGATACGGATTGAGCCGCGAGGCGAAAAGGTGGCTGCGGATGCCGCTCGGGAAATGCATATGGAGATGAGCAAAATCGCTTAAATGGTCGAGGAGCGCCGCCCCCTCGCCCCTTATCTCGTCGGGCGGTTCTCCGGTGATGGCGACGATCATCGAGAGATCATGCGGGGCGAGATCCCACAACGCATCATTTTCCGTATGGAATTTTCCGAGGCCCAGCCTGTGGGAATGGATATACCTGACCTCTCCCAATTCGCCGGCATCGATCAGCGCCTTGAGGCGTTCGAAGGCGGGATGGAAACGTAGAACGTGTCCGACCATGAAGACACGACGCTCGTCGCGCGCGGCCTTCACCGCCCGCTCGGCATCGGCGACGGTGAGCGCGACAGGCTTTTCGACAAGAACGTCCTTTCCAGCTCTGACCGCGCGAATGGCGTTCTCGGCATGGAATTGTGGCGGCAGCGCCATGACGATCGCGTCGACATCGGCGCGCTCATGCAGTTCGTCGGGATCGATCGCCAGACATTCCTGTTCGCTGGCGAAGCCTTCCGCCCGCGCCCTGTTGGCGTCGGAGACGGCATAAAGGGCATGGAGCGACTTCAGGGTGCGGATGTGATTGCTACCCCAATATCCGCAGCCGAGGACTGCTATGCGCGGTTTCATCAATGAGTACCCGGGAACTGATGCCGCGAGACATATCGGTGACAGGCGCGGAACTCAACCCCGGCGGGGACTATGTGACAATTCTTTAACGTTGAAGCTCGGGCACTTGCCCGCCGCTCTATCGGCGGAAGCAGCATGATGCGGACAGGCGAGACTTTTTACACTGGCCATGAGCAAGCGGAGGCATATGACCATATCGCGATTTCAGCCTGGTATGGCGAACGCGCGCCTATACGCCGTTATTCCTGTCGCGCAGCACTTGCATCTCGTCCTCGTGCATCGCCTCTTCAGGCAAGGCAAGAGGATATAACTCCATTATTCGACTTCGAGCGGAGTGCTTGACAGGCTCCGCACGGCAACCTTATATCCGCGCGCGCTTGGCGATTGGCTCGACATCGGATCGATACCAGTCCCGCGACGGCGGAGTAGCTCAGTCGGTTAGAGCAGAGGAATCATAATCCTTGTGTCGGGGGTTCGAGTCCCTCCTCCGCTACCAAAAATCTTCAATGATTTCAGATAGATACGTCTGGTTACGCCGCGCGATGACGGCTCCAGAATGGCGATGGGTGTCATTTTGGGTAACACAGCGTCGGTGAAGGATCGGCCATCTCGATCAAGTCGAGTGCGACGCAACAAATCACGGATGACGTCTGCGAGATTGCGTGCGAGATGCAAAAGGATCTTGCCAAACGTATCGAGGATCTATTCAATGGAAACCATCTGACGGGGTGGTGTAGAAAATATGGCGGGGACTTCAAGAAAGCCACGGGCGATTGATCTCTATTCAGGCATTGGAGGTTGGTCACTCGGGCTCCGACTTTCTGGTATCGAGGTCGTGGATTCGTACGAGTACTGGGGGCCGGCCAACGAAACCAACTTTAAGAACAATTTCCATCACGCTCAGACTGTCGACATTCGGCGACTTTCGCTAGAGGATCTCCCGGATGAGATCGACATAGTCGTTGGAAGCCCCCCCTGTACTCAATTCTCTTTTAGCAATCGAGGTGGCGGCGGGAACATCGCCGATGGGCTGGAGGACATCAAGATGTTCCTCACTATCGTCGATCACCTAAAGCCGCGCGTCTGGGCGATGGAGAATGTTCCCCGAGTCGCCAAGATTATCGAGGCTGAGTTGCAGGAAGGTGGGGCGCTAGAGGACTTTGTGCACCTTGGCTGTATAACCCACATCATCGATATGGCGGAATACGGGCTCCCTCAGCGCCGGCGCCGATGCATAGCTGGCAATTTCGACAACGAGTTGCTTCAATCGTATCGTCGTGACGCACAACCGCGCACATTGGGCGACATCGTCAACTCCCTTGCATCTGACCCCATTATTGATCCCTTGTTTGGCCTCACAGTTCCAAAAGAGGAGCTGACGGATCACGTGGAGGAAGATGTCCTCAGCCCAGAAGAGGTTCGGATCAATCGTGCTAACAAGACCACCCACACGGTCTACAACGCCATGCCATTCCCCGATCCTTTAGATCGTTCGGTCCGGACGATCACAGCAACTTGCACGCGTGTTTCCCGCGAGAGCATCGTCATCCCAGCAAGAACGTCGCCGGATGCATTTCGTAGGCTTACGCTTCGCGAACGCGCATGCTTGCAAGGGTTTCCAGTGACGTTCCAGTTCTGCGGTGCAAACTACGGTCAAAAACTGCGGATGATCGGGAACGCTGTGCCCCCCGCCTTCGCCTATCTAATGGGTCACGCGCTCCAAGGTCATGTAGCTGACGCTGTTCCGCGTCTGGCTGACGTATCAGGCTCCTTGGCTCGACCTAAGCCATCTCCCATCGACACTCCGCCGGATCGCGTCGGAGCCCGGTATCCCGCGAACCGCACATTCAAGTTTGCGGTCCCAAGCCTGCAATTGAAGAGCGGAGTCCGTTTTGAACTGCGTAATGATCACAGCGATCCCGATGTGAAATGGCAGGTGGCGTTCTACTTCGGCACTTCGAAGGCGATCCAAAGCCTAGGGCTCGACGAGGGTCTCGCGCGAAGATTGGCTATGCGCATGTCGTCGCGTTTGTCCGCTGCGGTCGGGCCCAAGCTTGACGATTTGATCCGTTACGTTGGGGCTGCGGACATCCGAAACATGCAGACGGTATGGGCGCATCGAGGACCTGGCGGCACGCGCGCATTCATGGTGTTGGACAAGCTAGACGAGATCGGAACCGCACTTATCGGCGTGCTCGCAGGATACGAGGAGGAGGCGCGAAGCTTGATCGATGGCGCGCTCCGAGACGTATATGGTGACGAGCTCGAGGACTTACCGGGTGTCGCGAAGCTGCACCGCAACGCAACGCTAATACTCGCCGGCCTACTTGTGGGTTCAACAACAAACCCATTGATGGTGGATCGAATGCTAACTCGCCATCACATCGCATGTAACGTACCCCCAACGGGGTGAACTTTGTCGCCAAGGACCTATATCGCTCGACATGGTGGATCGGTTATCGGCCGAGGAGCGGAGCGCTCACATGGCGCGTATCCGGAGGTCGGACACAAAGCCTGAACTCGTCGTTCGAAGCCTGCTCCATAGGCTTGGCTACCGATTCCGCATCCAGTTCTCCAAGGTTCCTGGCCGACCAGACGTTGCATTTCCCGGCCGCCGAAAGTGCATTCAGGTGCATGGCTGTTTCTGGCATGCACATGGTTGCAGTCTCTCTCGTACGCCAAAGACACGAATCGACTTCTGGCAGAAGAAGTTTGAGCGCAATCGCGAGCGCGACGCGCGCTTGGAACGGGAGGCGGCAGCGGCAGGCTGGGCAACACTTACGATTTGGGAGTGCGAAACCCGAGACATCGCGGGCCTGACCCAACGGTTGATGGCGTTCCTAGGCGATCCACGCCAATCCTGACGATCAGTCCCTCACCGCGAGGTGCTCGAATGACGTGGGTTCTACCCGCCAGCCGCTATCCGGGAGCGCGAACATTTCAGGTACAGGGCCCGTTATGACGTGGGGCGCGTACCCAGGTTCGGAACACCTTGTTCGATCGATCAGATAGAGCGCGTAGGCTTCGCCAAACTCCCGTGCGGTCGCGATCTCGTTGCGTGACCAGTGAAAGAGCTTGGTCGGGCCGTGGGACTTCACTTCGATGAAGAAGTCATGCTGAAGTGAGCTGAGCGACGCAAAAGAGAGGACGTCATAGCCTGCCGATACATCTTCAATCGAGATTCGACGGCTTGACGTGCCAATTCGGCGGCCAAGTCCTCCGCCGTTTTCGCGCGTGGCGTTTGATGGGCATTCGCCTCACGAACACGTGCCAGGAATATCGCTCTGTGCTCCTGCGCTACCGTCCAGAAACGTGTTTGGACGGTGGTGCGGTTGGCGATCCCAAAATCCGTCACCCACATGCCAAGGCCGTCTGGCATAGAGGGCAAGGTCATGGCATCGATCATCATGACGCCAGCGTCTGGTTCAAATTTCACACAAGACCATGCACCGGTGCGGGTGAGTATGGAGGCCAAGTCCAGTGCCACGCGCCGCGCGATCCATTCGTGCCAGTCATCTGGGACATCTCTGACGACCGCGACCGTCGTCCGACTTATGGGGTAGATCACGTATGCTACCAACTTCGCGACCGTATTCCTCGCACGAGACCAGGATATAGGGGTCGAAGCGGCGAGATCGCGTATGACATGCTCGACCGGCGCGCCTTCCGATCGCGCCGTGAGAAGTTCGATCAGCGCGATCGTTGAACTCGCAGGTAGGAGTCCGTCAGTGGGTCTTGCGACGCTCATATGCCTCCAGAATTGCACGGAGGTCTGCCAGGTCATTATCCTCGGCAGCAGTGAGCAGAGGGATATCATCCGCATCGACCAAGTCAGCTAATCGGCGTTCCTTGATCGTGAGGCGAGCGTCAATGTCCTGGTCGACGGTGCCGGGTGTGATCAGGTGATAGTAGGTGACCGGGCCACCGCCTTCGGGATTGTATCGATGGATACGATCTTTAGACTGGATGAAACGGCCAGCATTAAAATCGCGGTCAAAATAGATCGCCGATCTGCATGCCTTGTGGAGCGATATAGATTCGCCGACGGCTTGCGGGTTCGCGATTAAAATCGCCTTCCCCGTAGCCGCGTGGAAGCGATCGATGATGTCTTCACGTGTTCCGACCTCGGGCGCCGTCTCATCTTCGTGGCCAGCGACGGGCGTCGCGCCGGTCAGCACCTCGATAAATGGAGCCAGACTGGCGAGGCCGCGGCGAAGGAGGTCAAGGTTGCCGAGGAAATAGGACCAGATCAGCACCGTTCCTTGTTCTCGCAGTATCTGATCCACCAAAGTGCGGCATACATCGAGACGTGCCAAGCCAACGTTTGGGGTGAAGCTTCTGATGAGATCGGCCACCTCAAGCTCGGCGATGTTAAGGTCACCACTTCCGCCGGTGTCGAAGATTCCGTCCTCCAGTTCGAGAGGACGGAGGAGTAACTCTGGATTTACAACCGCTTGACGCAGTCGGATTAATCTAGCGCGAACCCGAATCCCCGCCATCCGATCATCGAGTTGCTGCCGAAGGTGCGGCACGATCCGGTTCTCTAAGCTGCGATATATCCGCTCATGATCGTTGAGCATGGGGACGACGATTCGCTGCTCATCCACTGCCGGGAGTGATAGGTCAGCCTTGCGGATGCGGGTGTAGAATGCCTGAATCTTGGACTTCAGTTCGGGAATAGCGCCCGGCATAGAGCCATCGGTCATCGCCCGGAGCGACGCCGTAGGGAAGCCGATGATGTCCCGGTTTGGATAGATGAAGCGGAAAAGGTTCGCGAGATCTTCATAGCCGTTGGGTGCCGGCGTCCCCGTGAGGACCACGCGTGAACGAGCAAGGGGCGCGAGCCGGAGCGCGGCGGCTGCCTGCATACCGTCCCCGCTCTTGATGTAGTGGGCTTCGTCGAGCACGACCATCGCACGGGGTCCGACGTGCTTTAAAAAGGTGCGAAATTCGCCCTCCATATTGGCTAATGTCTGATAGGTCGTCAGCGTGAGCTCTGTCGATCTCGACGCGACCGTGATCCCGCGTAAGTGATCCGCTCGCTCGATCGCTGCTACACCTCCGGAAAGGCGCCGCACCGCCGGCTTTCGTCCGAAGATCGATGTGAACTCATCCTCCCACGCCTTGAAGGATGAGAGCGGCCCCACGATCAGCAGCCGGTCTACGGATTTTGGGTCGCTCGGTGGAAGACTACGGAGGTATGAGTAGGCCGCGTAGACGACCGAGGTTTTACCCGCGCCAGGTACGGAGAAATTGCACGCGTTCTGTGAGAAGGCGAGATGGAACGCTGAGAGAAGCTGCTTGCGGTAAAAAGTTCGCCCGGGACACGACTTCTCAACTATTGTAACGAAGTGGCGAAACGCGTCCGTGTCGATCTGAGCATCCCAAATCTCGCGAGCTTGCCGGGAGAACTCAGCGAACTGGCGCTCCTCCGCCTCCACCCGTTCGAGGGCGTCGGAGACATGTCCACCTGTCTCGATTCCGATCCGCAGCTTATCGAACAGGCGCGAGATGGCCTGATATCGAGTGGTGAGTTCTTCTGGCTCCGTTGGTATCCGGAGCACATCGTTGTCACTTAGTCGGCCACTGGCTTGGCGGATGAATGCCGCCAACAAAGGATGCCGAACGACCGCTCCCACGTCGCGTAGGATGAGCAACTTGTCTGTTGGATCATATTCGATTGTAGCCATACGGCTCCCTGCCGGACCTACGTCGAGGTCCTGCGGTCGAACCGCTTCTTGATCTCCCAGGCGATGCGGCCGATCTCGACTGCGAGTGCCTCGTTCTCGGAGGAGTACAGGAGGCCGTCACTATCTATGTCGATCTTATCCAGTTGGTCTTTCGCGCGCTTGAGGTATTCGCCGGGCTTCAGGACCTCATTTTCTAGACTGAGCTTGTAACTGGCTTGGCCAAAGTTCCCCGTCATCGGACCCTTTACCTTCGCGCTCCACGATTTGTCACGCGCACGGGCGGCGTCCAGCTTGGTTGCGTAGGCGTCAGGATCGTCCTGGATAAATGATTCGAGCGTGCCCATCCCCATCGTTATGGGGTCGATATCGGTCGTGTGACTGTCACGAAAACGCTCCCAAATTTCCTTACTAGCGAAGAAGTTCTTGTTCTTCCCTTGGTGTGAAATCTCCCGATAGACCTTCTTTGCATCCGCAAAATCGCCAAGCCGAATGTAGTCGAACTGGATCAGGCGGAGTTGCAGAGGATCGATGTCAGGGTCAAAGGCCCAGGGCACTTTTGCCTTCCCAGAGGCGATCCGTTTCAGGTCTGAATGGAGGTCGACGAACATGCCTTCCTTCGTACCATCGCTGTCCTTCAGCATCAGGTAGAGCTTCGGACATCCAATATGCTCGAGATAGTCATCCATGAGTTGCATGATCTCGAGCAGCTTCTTGGTATTGCCTCGAGGCTCCCCCATCAGCGTGTCGATCTCATCCTCGCTTATGTTGAGGTCATCATGAAGCCGACGGGCATGGAGGTACTTTTGGAGCGGCCCGTATTCGACCTTCGCATCCTCCCCGAGCTGATACTGCGTCTCTAGGCGGACGATTTCGGCCTGATTGTCGGCGTAGGCATGGGGGAGAATAATGGCGTCGAAATATTGCTTACCCTTCTTATCCTCCTCAAGCCTACGGAGGAGCATCGCACGCCTGTTCCCGTCGATGATCACGCCATCGAGACTGACGATCCCTGCCTTCTGTTGCCCCTTGCCGCTCAGGTCCGCTAGGGTCGCCTTGTTCCTTCCCCTGTTGGACTCCCAGAGAAACGATCCGATCTTGGCGTGCAGTTCATCGTCATAGGTGCCTACTGGAGCAGCGTTTTCCTGCTCCCACGTCAGCATCTCTGCTTCGATCCTGCCATTGTGTCGATTGTAGATCAGATAATCGAGATCAATCCGATAGACATCGAAGCTCTGGGTCTCGCCCATATAATATAGCTTCTGTTTACCTTGGCTTTCAGCCGTCGACTTGATCTCAGTTAGCTTCTTCTTTCGGACATCGGTAGAAAGAACCATTATTCCCCCGCCAGTGTCTGCCACTTGGTCGATCCAATCGGCAGAATCTCAAACAGGCTACACTCGTAGTTTGCGATAGGCTAGGTCTGATCCACCTCGATGTGGCTCTTAGTTCTGCTCGCAAGACACCTCGAAGGTCTGTAGCCCGAGCAGCTTCTGACGCGATACGGTGAGCCTTAAGGCAGGCCAGATACTGAAGAAGAAAAAGGGAAGGCAATTGCCCTCCCTGATTGTAGTTCCAAAATGATACTGGAAGCAGGCTCAGCCAGCAACGGCTGACCTCGCTTCCTTCTCACCTGCCGAGCCTTTCACCCACTGCCACGGCGTGCGGGATTTGTGCGTCTTGGCAAGTTCGGGGAACTTCTTCGCATCACGCACGGCGGCACGCAGGCGCTCGCGGCATTCGCGCGGGTCGAGCTTCAATTCGGCGCAGAGTTGCTTGAGGGTGATGATGTCGGTGGTGGCCATGTGATCGTCTCCTTCAGAGGTTGGACGATCTTTCTATTAAGATGACCGATACGGGTGTGTCAGGGAAAATCCCAGGTCATTGCAGTTCTTTGACGATGGCAGCCGCATCGGTGCCGATCGCTTCGGTTAGCGCGAGAAATTCGATCACATCGATGCGCCGTTCCGCGCCCTCGATCTTGGCCACATAGGATTGTGGCTTTCCGAGCCGGTCGGCAACATCCTGTTGTGTGAGCCCGGCCTTTAGCCTCTCGCGACGAAGAAGCTCGACGAACTGTCCATAAGCCTTCGTGTGAATGGATTTCGCCACGCGCGCAGGTCCAAAAAAGATGCGCGGGCAGAGCTAATCCGATTTTGGAATTATCCCATATTAGGATACATATCGCTGCACTATGCAGGACGTGTTCACTGCCTACGGTGCTTGGATCTTTTTCGGCCTGTTCGTGCTGGCGTTTGCCGGCTGGGAGGTGTGGCAGTTCCGCATCCGACCGATGCTGGTCCCGAAAGCGAAGATCAAAGCGATGGCCGATGCGTTGATCGCCAGATATGGATCAGACGCCGAGGACATGACCTATGGCGAAGAGGATCGCGCGTGGCGCTATTCGGACACGTTCAAGCAGGGCGTCTTGCGTCGCGTGCGCCGTGAGCTATGGCGTCGATATCGAGCGGGCGAATGGGAATAGCACCTGCAATTAACCGGCACTCTACACGGACATTGGCGGGCGCGGCCGCGTTGGAATGGAACTCGGATCGACATCCAGAGCAAGCAGAACGCCAAAAGCGCGTGGCGCACACGTTGATGAGCCTCAGGCGCTCGCTGACGCGCCCAGCACCGTTTCCCGAGGGTTGATGCCGACGACGGCGACGAAGCGCGTCATGGCGCGAATACGAGCGACAATCGACCCGTGAAACACCCCACATGACACCCACAGAGCGCACGCACCCCGAGCGCCGGATCGGAGCCGTTGCATTCGTTGATCAATTCGCCACGCGGCAACCCATGACATGCTGATCATAAGTTCGATTGTCGGTCCGACGTGACCGACGCCCGATGGCCACAGGTGGGTATGGGGAAGCGATTTTTTTTATGGCGACGCCCCGATACGCGGACACGGAGGCATATCGACTGCCGAGGTTTTCGACCGTGAGCCGCTTTCCATGTTTCCCGGCACATAGCGAAGGAAACTCGGAAAGTGCGACGCGCCAGCCGATGCCAACGCGCCGGTGGCCGTCATTCGAAGGACTCGCCGGGGAACACATCGGCCAAGCGCGCCTTGCCGGCATCCGTCACCGTCAGACTCCCCTTGTCGACCAACTCGTCGCGGCGAAGATAAGCAAGATGCTTGCTGATCGCGGGCGGCCGTAGCCCCGTCGCCTTCATCAAATCCTTCTGCTTCTCGAACGGCTCCGAACCGTCGCCCTCAGGCCCGTTGTAGATGGCGCGTAGCGTATGGTCCTGGGGCGTCAACTTCTGCGCCTGTCCGAAGTCCCATTCCAGAAAGCCATCTTCCCCCTCGACCAGATGCAGCGTCAGGTGGGCCGGCTGAGGGATCACGCCTCGGGTCTTCGTGAACTCCAGATCGAGCGAAGCCCCAGCGTCGGAGTTCGGCGGCAGGCAACAGCTTAATCGTGGTGTCCAGCAGGTCTTCGAGCCGGGATGCGCCACGCTGATCGCCCGACTTGCTTGCGTGGTGCACCAGCAGGATTGCATAGCCCTTGTGACGCAAGGTGAGCAGCCACAACAGGATCAGGTCGAGCGCCGAATTGTCGTTCTCCTCGACGCCCATGCGCATGGACGACAGATTGTCGACAATGATCAGCGCCGGCTTGCGCCCCTGTTCAGCCATACGGTCGAGCATCGCCGTGATCAGTTCCCTGTCCTCTTCACGGTTGATGTTCAGGGCGTGAAGATCACGATGCAGGATTTCCGAGGAAAGGATCTCGAAATTGTCGATGTTCCCGGCACCGATCGCCTTCACACGCGCCTGCAAGTCGGCAAGCGGCATTTCCCCGTCGATGAACAGGACAGGACGGGCTTCCGGCACTTCGTAGGCGAGGAAATCTTCCCCTAACGCGATTGCCTTGGCCAAAGTCAGGCCCACCCATGTCTTGCCAAGGCCACGCCGTGCATACATCAGGTTGATGCTGTTGGTGGCGATGAACGGCACCACGATCATGTCGCGCGGCGGGATGTCCAACCCGGCGAGCGTTTTCGCGGAGAGAAGGAAATTGGCTAGGTTCTCTTCGGACGGCTTGGCATTGCGGACCAGCGCCTTGATATCGACGCCCTCTGGAACCTCATCTGCCAGGTCCCAGCCTTTGGGCAGGATATCGGGCAACTCGACGATCTTGACCGATGCCGCACCAACCGACCTGAGCGTGCGCGCAATATCTTCGGCAGCCTCAACGCCGGGGTCGTCGGCATCGGGCCAGATGACAACATCGAACCCTTGCAGCGGCAGCCAGTCGGAGTGACGGACGGCGCGTGCGCCGCCATGCCACGATATGACGATGTGAGAAGGAAACAATCTCTGTGCAGCATCGGCGGCCTTTTCGCCTTCGACAACCAGCACCGGTTCATCGTCCTCAGCTTGCCCCAATTCGGCAAGGCCATAGAGTGGCCGAGGCTGGAGAAAGTCCTTGATCAACCAGTGGACGTTGCCGTCACCATCCCGCCACGGGGTGATCTGGTAGAAGCGCTTGCCGTCCTTGCCCCTGATGCGCACGACATAACCGACAGTGCGATCTTGGGGGTTGGCGTACCGATATGTCGCCTCCGGCTTACGCCCGAGAATTTTCTCGAAGTCAGGACCGGGCGTATTCGGGCCGACGAAGTGGACACGCTTCATGCCGTCGCTCGGCTTGGCCTTCGTCTTCTTCCGTTTCGCCTCGGACGACGACGATGACGCGTCGCTCAATGCGTCGATGATCTCCTCGTAGCTGCAACCGGAATGGCATTGGAAAATCGGGCGGCCCTTGTCGCCGATGGTGACGCTCAAGCTGTTGCGGCGGTCATCATGGGCAGGGCAAAGGGCAGTCAGCCCGCCATCATGTTTCCACCTCACATTGTCGAGCCGTTCGGCGACGCCGTCGATGGAGGTGAGCGCGAAATTGATCTTGCGCGGCATTGAGAAGTCCTTTCGATTGGAACAAAAGGACTCCCATTTACTCTGCATCTTTCCGGGCGTATCGGGACTTAAATCGGGCCTTTCCGTCCCACGCCAATAGTGGAAGTTTCCGAGTTTCCTTGGTGTATGTGCGCGGAAACTCGGAAAGTTTTTTCGGGCCATCAAAAATCGGCGTAGACGTGCCGGCTGCGTTCCTCGGCGCGGACGTCAAGTCACGCATCGACCTCGGATTTCAGCCACGCGACGGTCGTCCCCGCCATGCGGATACGCCGAGGGAACCGGCCGTGCTGCTCCCAGCGCAATAAGCTGGAATTGCTGACCGTGATGCCGAGGTGTTTTAGGTCGCTCTGTGAGAGCAAAGCCTTGGGGTGCGATGGCGCATTTGCGCGCCCGCTCGGTGGGGGTGAAGTATCGAGCATATTGGCCTCCTTTCGTTTCAGAGGCCGTCTATCTATCCCACAAAAATCAGCGCTGCATCGGACTCAATTCGCCCCATTGCGTCCCACCTTGACGCCGAGCGTCTGCAAGAGACCAAGGATGGTTCCAACGACTTCCAGTTCCGGCGAGGTGCGGTCCTCGATCTCCTCGATTTGGAGCAGATCACCCAGCGTGTAGTCGCCGTTTGCAACCTTCCGTTTCAGGCGACGATATGCTGCCTCGTCGGAATGCCTTGAGAGTTTCGGTGTCTTCGGGTCCTTCGTCGCTGCCATCGCCAAGGCCCGCAGGCTTTGCAACTTGGGTGAAGGCGGCACCTCGCTATCGTATGTCTCGCCTTTCAGGCGGGCGCGGGCAGCAATCAACTCATAAGCAAGTGTCGGGGCGTTGTCTTCGAGCGCAGCACGCGCCATCGCAAGCATCGCCTTGTCATCGTTGATGGGCTCCCGGCCTACGTCCTGTTTGACGCCGAACAGCGCTTGCTTCGCCTGCGCCAAGCGTTCTTCCCGAGACGCGTTCGCATTGGCCGGTTCGTAGGCGTCGATGATTTCCAGAAGCAGTATGTCTATCAACCGGGTGTTCATCGTGAAGGTTTCCAAGTTTCCTAGGCATATACATGGGAAAGTCGGAAAGTTTTCCCTCTCACGTCAAGGCGAGTGCTTCGGCAGCGACCGACGTCGGCCGCGATGGAGCAGCGCATAGGGTCGTGAGTTCTTCGACACGATTGGCCCACCGCTCCAACGCCTCGCGCCTTTCATCGACATACGCGTAGCGATTGTAGACGGCGGCGACGCCGGAGACGATACCCGTCTTGTGGTTCAACACGGCTTCGATGATGTGCGGCTGGACGCCCATGATCGCCATGTTGGTGGCGGCGGTGCGGCGAAGATCATGGAAACGCCAGTCATCGGCATCGAGTCCGACGAACATGTCAAGGCGCTGCTTGAAACGCCCGAAACCGGAGATCGGCGTCCTGCCGGTCGTGGTGAACACATAGTCGGAGTCGAGGAAGCGCGGCATCGCCGACAGGATCGCCACTGCCTGTGGCGACAGAGGCAGAACATGCGTTGTCCCGTTCTTCGTGCGCGAGCCTTTCAGCGTCAGCGTCGCTTTCTCAAGATCAAGCTCCGACCAGCGCATATCGGAAATCTCACGAAGGCGCTGACCTGTCAGCAGGAGCAGCTTGCCAAACTGCGCGAAGGGATAGCCTTCGGTCTCGCAGCCGCGCCAGAAGGATTTGATTTCATCGTCGGTCAGCCAACGGTCGCGCGACTTCCTTGATAAGAGGCTTCAGAGCAGCCACAGGCGATATTTCGACAATGCCTTGGTCGATGCACCACGAATACAGTTTCTTGATCGCAGCCAATCCGCGGTTCGCCCGTGTGCCCTTGCCGCCAGTCTCCTCGATATCGGCGATCATCGCCTCGAGTTCGCGCACCACGTCGGCACGCTTGATCTGGTCGATCGGCTTGCCGTGCAGCTTCTTCATGCGCAGGAGCACGCTCTGCGTTCCCTTTCAGTCCTTCGTGTGCCGCTTGGCGTGCCGGTCGATGAATTGAGGAATGATATCGCCAAGCGTCGGTGTCGGCGCCTCAGGCGAGCCAGGAACGCTCTCAGCGTATTTGCCGAGCGCGATGTCGCGCAAAATGCCTTGGGCGCGCTGACGAGCGTCTGAGAGCGAAATGACCGGGTACGCACCGAGCTTGATGCGACGCATACGCCCTTCGATGCGCGTCGCGAGATACCAGACCTTCCCACCTTTGACCGACACACGAATGTGCAGGCCCGGCAGAACAGTATCGCGCACTTCGTACCGCTTGCCCTTCGCAGGCGGCAGTGCATCGATGGTCTTCGTGGTCAGCTTCTTGCGCATGACCCGACACATAAGACGAAAAAATCCGTGTGTCAGGGTATGATTTGGAGTGGGATGAAGGGCGGTGATGCACCGACTGAGCATCGTCGCTGCCTTGCCACCCGTGACTATGTTGGTGATAGTCGGTGAAGGAGAATCACATCTTTGAGGGGGAGAGATGTTGCTATGGATGCTTTTCTCAAAATCGGCAGATGATTTCTGAACGGCCTGCCTTCGCCCTAATTGCCGTTTCAGCTCGCGCATTGATGCGCGACAGGCCATTGCCATCGTTGCACATGTTCTCTATATGTTCTAATTCATGCCAACGCTGAAGCGCATACGCGACCCGGTCCACGGGCTGATTACGTTCGACCTTGAGGACGAGGTCGAGCGCGCAGCTTGGCGCCTTATCGACACACCTGAGTTTCAACGCCTCCGTCGTGTCAAGCAGTTGGGTGTCTCCGAATTTACGTTTCCGGGAGCCACCCACACTCGACTCGCTCATTCCATTGGCGTGTTTCATATCGCCCGCCGACTCATGGATGTCGCCGAGCGGTACGTACCAGGAGAACGACGAAGACCGCACCGTATGCGTGCGGCGCTGCTTGCGGCGCTCTTGCACGACATCGGCCACGGACCTTTCAGCCACGCGTTTGAGAACGCTGAAAAGTCTCGATTGCCAAGCGAAGAATATCGCGATCACGAGCATTGGACGGCTGAACTGATCTGCCGGAAGACCGGTAACATCCGCCGGATACTCAGAGAGGAATTTGGCGCTGACGGATCAGTGGCCGATGACATTGCGTCCATGCTTCGAGGCGATGAACAGGATCTCTATTCCTCCGTGGTATCGAGTTCATTTGATGCCGACCGCCTCGACTATTTGCAACGCGATAGAATGATGACCGGCTCAGGCGCTGGCGCGATCGATTTTGATTGGCTTCTGGATAACCTGCGTGTCGTGGACATCCCGAGCAGCAGCGGTGACGATCCACAGGACAGTTCTGGCGAGACCATCCAGGTCTTCGCCTTCGAGGAAAAGGCACTGCAAGCGGTTGAGAGCTTCATTCTTGGCCGTTTCCACCTCTACTCGCAAGTTTACCTTCACAGAGCCACGCGAGGTATCGAGCAGATGCTCTCCGCGTTCCTTTTGGCCTTTAGCCAAGAAGCTGCGAAGGGCGAAAAGGCTGAACTCGCGGTGCCAGCGGACCATCCTCTTCGCCGCTATTACGAAAAAGCCACACCCGACTTGGAAAGCTATTTTGCCCTTGATGATGCTGTGGTCTGGAGCGCATTGGAGATATCTGCTGCAAACGGAAATGGGCCGATTCGCGAGTTCGCTGGACGCCTTTGCTCACGAGGAATTCTGAAGGCTGTTTCGATCGACATGGTGAACCCTCAGCCGACTGACATCGCGCGACGAAAGTTCATCGATCAAAACATGAAGGATGGAATGGGAAACGTTATCTTTGAGGATCGGGCCCCTTTGTCGATCTACAAAGACCCGAGCAAAGAAAGCGTCAAGCCACACAAACGCGTCTATATGCTGCGAGACGGAAACAGGGTGGTCGACATCACGTCCCTATCGAAGCCTGTGGCTGCTCTGTTCGCTGATCAGGAAATACTACGTTACTATTTTCTTAACGAAAATGACCGAAAAAAAGTCCTCGACATCAAGGGAGAGAGCCATGCCAGAACTTGATGATCTGGTGGTCGGCATCATCGCATTGGCGGGCGGTGAGCTTGTTGGCCGCATTCGCGTGCAGAAAGTCGTCTATCTCCTCGATCAACTCGGGTTGGCGAGCGGTGCACCTTTCGAATATCACCACTATGGACCTTATTCCGAGGCTGTTTCCGACGCGATCGCAGACGCGAAATTTTGGGGTGAACTTGAAGAGGCTGTAAGTTTCCGAGTTGTTGACGGAGCACCATACAGTACCTTCAAGACGTCTGCTGCGGCTCCAGATGGGATCGGCGAGTTGGATGCAGAAAATGCTCGTTATTACCTGGAGAAATTCGCTGGATGCTCCTCTACCGTTCTGGAATTGGCTGCAACGGTCCACTGGCTTGCTTTTGTTGAGAACGTGCAGGACTGGCGCGCAGAAATCGAGGTTCGCAAAGCAGGGAAAACAGGTAACGGCCGTTTGCAACAGGCTTTATCTCTGCTGACGGATATCGGCCTTTCGCCAGAATAATTCCCAATTCTAGAATGGCGTAGGGGCCATCGCCTTCCGGCTGGGTTTCAGAAGGGAGTCCAAAGCCGCTGTCGTTAAATGGGCAAAGCTGGGATGGCGCAGGGTAGATTGAAAGGACTTTCCCGATCACAGCCAATCGCTTAGTGCAATGACATGTGGCCGAAAGCGACGGTGCACACTCTCTCCTTAGCCAAATCATAATCCTTGTGTCGGGGGTTCGAATCCCTTCGCCCGCTCCAGTTTTCTCATGTACGGCCCGGAGACATAGGTAACAGATTGTCCCTAAGACATGGGTGACAACCTCGTGCCGAACGGGTTGTCGATGGTCTGCAAGGTCCTCTGTTCCAGATCGATATATCGTAAGCGGGTAGCCGGGGCCGTTCAGGCTTTGAAGTTCCAGGGCATGATGTCGTCGATCTTGGAGATTGGCCAACCCTGGGCGATGCGTTCCAAGGTCTGGGTGAGCCAGGCATGTGGATCGACATCGTTCATTTTTACCGTTTGAAGGAGCGTCGCGATCGTCGCCCAGGTCCGGCCGCCGCCGTGGGAGCCGGCGAACAGGCTGTTCTTTCTCGTAATTGTTTGCGGTCTGATTGCCCGCTCGACGATGTTGGAGTCGATCTCGATGCGCCCGTCGGTCAGGAAGCGCTCGAGGGCTGCGCGCCTGGAGATGGCGTAGCGGATCGCTTCGGCAAGCTTGGATTTGCCGGACAGGCGCGGCAGTTCCTTTTCCCACAGTTCGAAGAGGCCGGCGACGATGGCGGCGGATTTCTCCTGACGGACATTCGCCCGCGCCGCGGGATCGAGGCCGCGGATTTCGGCCTCGATCTTCCACAGCCCCGCCATGGCCTTCACCGTTTGCGTCGCCAGCCGCGAGCTTCCGTTCACATGCAGCTCGTAGAACTTGCGCCGCACGTGGGCAAAACAGGCGGCCAGTTGGACCCCGTCATTGGCGCCGGCGGATTTGACCAACTGATTGTAGGCGGCATAGCCGTCCACCTGCAGGATGCCGGCAAAACCCGCCAGATGGCGCGCCGCACATTCACCGCCACGGCTGTCCTCGAAGCGGTAGGCGACCATCGGCGGACTGGTGCCGCCAAAGGGCCGATCGTCCCTGGCGTAGGCCCATAGCCAGGCTTTCCGGGTCTTGCCAGTTCCAGGCGCCAGCGTCGGCAGTGTCGTCTCGTCGGCAAAGACCCGTTCGCCCTGCTTGATCCTTTCCAGCACATAATCGGCCAGCGGCTGCAATTCGAAGCCGACCTTGCCCATCCATTGCGCCATCAGCGATCGGTCAAGCTCGACGTCATCTCGCGCATAGATCGCTTCCTGCCGGTAGAGCGGCAAGCCGTCGGCATATTTGGCGACCGCAATCTGCGCCAGCAACGCCTCGGTGGGGATGCCGCTGTCGATGATGTGGGCGGGAGCGGCCGCCTGGATCACGCCGTCGCGGCCCCTGTAGGCGTATTTCGGGCGGCGGGTGACGATCACCCGGAACCGCGCCGGCGTCACGTCCAGCCGCTCCGACACGTCCTCGCCGATCAGGACTTTCTCCAGCTCCGCGCAACCTTCCGGCGTCTCAGGCTCGATGACGATCTCGACCCGCTCCAGATGCGTGGCAAAGCCCTTGCGCGGGCGCGGTGCGCGTTTTGGCCTGTCCGGCCTGGCGCGTTCCAGCTCGGCCTCGATCGCCGCTACGCCGGTTTCGATCTCGTCGAACACGAAGGCGATCTGCTCATCGCTCAACTGCTCGCCACGCAGCCGTTCCGAGCGCGTGCCGTAGCGTGCCCGCTCCAGCATCTTCACGATCGCTGTCAATTCGAGAATGCGTTCCTCGGCGGTCTTGTTCACCGTTTCGAGATGCGTATTGCTGGCTTCCAGATGGGCGTTGCGCGCTTCGATCTGGGCCCGCTGCTCGGCCATGGCCATGACCATCGCCTTGAGCGCGTCAACGTCGTCGGGAAGCTCTGCAACGGGCGTCGTCATCCCCGTCAGCAGAGCATGTTCGCGGCCGTTTTCTCAACGCTTTTCAACGCCCTGATTCAACGTGCCACAGGCAGATCAGCCAACCGATCGCGGTCGCTTCACCGCCACCGGCCGGACCTTCTTCCAGTCCAGCCCGTCGACCAGCGCCAGCAGTTGCGCGTGGTTCAGCCGCACCCTGGTCGGCGCAATCTTCGGCCAGCAAAACTTCGTTTCCTCGAGCGTCTTGGCAAACAGGCATACTCCGGACCCATCCCACCAGACCGCCTTTACCCTGTCCGCCCTTTTCGAGCGGAACACGTAAAGCGCGCCGTTGAACGGATCAGCTCCGCCGTCCCGCACCAGCGCCATCAATCCGTTCGCTCCCTTGCGGAAGTCGACCGGCGTCGCCGCCACGTAAACCTGCACGCCCGCCGGGATCATGCCGCCCGAACCGCACGGATGACCTTGGTCAGGTACTCGGGATCAACATCGCTGCCGGCGCGCACCACGACATCGCCGACAACGATTTCCACCATGTCGCTGCGGGCCGCATCAAAGCGCGTGAACTTGACCGGTTTCATCGGCGCCTCCGGCAACGGCGCAACCATGCCCGACGCCAACGCCTTGCGACGCCACGCATAGACCTGCGACGGATCGAGGCCGTGAGAACGGGCAATCGCCGACACGCTCGCCCCCGGCGCAAACGTCTCCGTCACGATCCTGGCCTTCTCCTCCCGCGACCAGGTCCTGACCCGTCGGGCCGGGCTATGCGCAAGCCGCACCGGCTCGGCCGTGAGAACTTCGAAGTTCTTACTGTCAGACATATGTGCGCTCACAGGAGCCTCCCAGGACAAATCTCCCGAGAGACTCCCAGATCACCACACCTCCCGCTACGTGGGGTGGCCTACTCGCTTACGATATATCCGAGATCGTAGTGCATGAAGCTCAAAAGCCAAATGCCGTCGTCGACTTCCTTGATTCCGAGCCTTTGACCGGCGAGCACGGTGGAGACGTTGATCTTCTTGCGGTGCATGCAGATGCGGCCGCAGGCGGTGACGAGGATGTCGCGATCGTGGAAGGGATAAGTCAGTTCGGGCAGTCCCTCATAGGCTCTTGAAGAGGGCGTATAGAGTTCGGCTGGGGTTTTCATAGCCAGTGCCTCGTGTGGCCGTTCCTCGTTGAATTCGCTGATGAAGCCGTCGAATCGGGCCTGCTGCTGCAGGACGTTCATGCCCGGCGGGCGCGTGGTCTCCTGCTTCAGGGTGCGGTGCATGCGCTCGTGGCGGCCATTCTGCTGCGGGTTGCCCGGCCTGATGCGCTCGATGGCGATGCCGAGGCTGAGCCACCAGACCGACAGCTTCGAGAGGTTGTAAAGCCCATTGGGCGAAGCGAAAGGAAGCCCGTTATCGGAGCGCATGGCGACCGGCAAGCCGCGCTCCTTGAACAGGCGGACGAAGGCCTCGATGACCGGGACCTCCTTCGTCGCTTCAAGCGCTTCGCAGGCGAGCAGATAGCGCGAGGCCTGGTCCGTGACCGTCAGGGGGTAACAATAGCGGCCGTTGCCAAGCTTGAACTCGCCCTTGAAGTCGACGCACCACAGATCATTGGGCTGGACGGCATCGCAAAGGGGTGTGCCGGCGGCCTTGTTCGCCCGATTCCTCTTGCGGGCCTGGCTCACAAGGCCGTGGCGGTCGAGCACGGCATGGACGGTGCTCCTGGCCGGGATGCGGACCTCGCCGGCCAACTTGCGTACCAGCAGTTCCCTGATCTTGCGGGCGCCCCAGTGCGGCTTATCCTGCTTCAACCGCACGATCGCCCGCTCGATCTGGTCGGGAAGCTGGTTGGCATATCTGACCGGCCGGCGCGAACGGTCCGTCAGCGCCTCAAGCCCTTCATCCTTGTAGCGGTTGAAGATCTTGTAGCCGGTCTTGCGCGAGATGCCGAACTCCCGGCACACAGCGCTCATGCCTTCCCCGTCCAGAAGACGGGCCACGAAACGTAGACGTTCCTCCATCACCGAACACTCTCTCCACGGCATCAACACCTCCCGGCAAAAACCGAAAAGTGTTACCCATGTGTCCGGTACAAATCGTCACCTATGTCTCGGGTCGCTCACGAAAATAGGAAAATCAGCTAGTTAACGGAGCCAAGAGGTTCCGGAGCCCGTGATACATCTCACGCCAGTGTACGCGGAGATGTAATGGCACGAACTCCTATCTGGCAAGCCGGGCGACGCAGCGAGACGCACGATTGCAGTCTCGGGGAGCGCTAGGTCCAAGTCCGCGAACAGCAATGGGGTATCACGGAAGCGCCGGAACACTTTGATCGCATCGCGGCCCTTCGGCGCGGACATGCCCGCCTCCGCCTCGACCCATGGGAGCCAGGCGCCATGGGTGTCCATCAGGTACCCAGCCGCCCTTATCAGGTTCGAACGAATTGCCTTCGCGTCCTCGCGAAGCGGCTCCTGATGCCCGACAGGAACTTTGCTGTAGTCGAAGCGGACGACCACGTCGGCGTCGCCGTCTTTAAGGAACTTTGCCAGTCGCTTGGCCATGACACACCCCCTGTCCTGTAGCGCTCACGACATAGCAGCCGAGAGTTTTGCAAATCACCAAAGTTTGGGGATGTGGAGGACGCAATCTTCCGTTTTCATCCTGTACCGGGAATCTCTTCCGCAGCCGCCATTCGCACTTTCATGACCTAAACGCCATGCCCGAGCCGGGCAAGGGGCCGAGGCTCGCTGTGCTGCGCCCGCACCACTCCCTTGCCCGGCTCGGCCACGGCATTCTTGACGGTCACGGGCGAGCGACGGCGACGGAAGAGGGGCAAATCGGGAGAATGGCCCCCGCATGCCCGACGGCGAGCGAGAACAAGAAAAAGAGGGCTCCCTCAGGCTCTGGAAGAAGGCCGCCAGCGCAACCGATACAGCAGGTATTCGGTAGCTGATCACGTCAGCGACAAAGCTCCACCCGCCGCAATAGGGCCTCTCACAAGAAAGCTGAAGCTAAAATCAGCCGCCACTTCGCCCTAAATCAACCCCGCTGATGTGCCAATGAGACCCATCTTTGGATGGCTTGCCCGAGATTGGATCCCAGCGCTTAATACGTCGAAACCATTTGGTAGGAGGCCCCTGAAGCTCGATTTGCGGCACGATGACGCCATTTCGTTCGCGGCGTGCCATCAACCCAAAATCCAATTTTACATCCGGGCAGAGTTCCTTAAAATAGGATTTTATTTGCTTAAACCTCGAAACTTTACTCTTGTACTGCTTGGGTGTCCATGGTGATTCAAATTTTGCCTCAATCACCACGATTGTATTACCTGCCGCCACAATAAAATCAAAATCTTCCTGACTTCCACGAACCAACCGGTTAACGTTATCACAAATAATCGGCCCCGGATCTCCTCCGTTACCGTATAGGGCCAAAGCCCCAATCAACCAATCAATATGATAATCTATCGCCCACCACGAATTTCTCTCAAATTCGCAATCAAATCCTTTATTTAACACGTTAAGAAACGAATCTGAAATTTCCATTCCATCCGGATAATCTAGTATATTTCGAATAACCCAATAGCGCTCTTTACGATTAAATGATTGCAAGCAGGCAACAAGATTCACTGTCATCATCCTCACAGCTTGAATCAGACTAGCGCAATTCCATTACCAAAACAGTCGCGTGTATTCTGGAAAAAGAGTCTTCAGAATGGTTTCTTAGGAAGAACGCGACTGACAGATAAATTATAAAGAGTTAAAAGCTGACTACATTCCTTAAAAGCTGCGTCATAATCCGCATTCGCTTCGGCAGGTGTAAACCCAGAGCTTTTCGCGGCTTCTTGCCATGCGTTATTTTGTAGCTGATCTGAATTTATTTTCGCCTCTTGCGCCTTAGCACTTTTTGCAATATTCTCAACTTCGGTGTCTGTAAACACTAAACCTGCCTCTTTACAAGATTTCGCATTGAGATACAGCCTATAAAGTGCAACAAGGGCGTTAACATCATTAGGATTTCCTCCAGCAGAGGCTATTTCCTTACGCTTCTGCTCGTCCGTTAAGGCATCTTGGATTGGTTTCGCAATACATTGGCATATGTAATCAAAGCCAGAATAATAAACTTTCCCATCTTTGGAAGTAACAAAATATATCTTCCAGACAGCATTTAATTTCTTATTATCAATTGTCACTACGCCTTCACAATTGGGGCCGAACAAATCGCTCAAGACACCCTCAAACCCGTTATCGAATTTGCATACACTCCACTTACCACGATGAATCCCTTTTCCTTCTTCCACATAAAGATAAGTTCCATCGTTATTAAAGTATAATGTATAGTGAAGAGTTTTCCCAGAGAGAAAATCTCTAACACCCTCGCTAACTATTCTGGTATGGTTCGCTTCCGGCAGACCGTTGGTTGGAGGATAGGGTGAAGCCCATAGTTCTGGGACCGCCAACGTCATGGACAGGATCATCACGCAACATCCCACCAACAACTTATTCATATTTCAATCCCAAGCGTTGTCCCGTCCGGTAAGCCAACAGCTACCATCAACTATTGACCCGGTGCAAGGAAACACCGGGCATTTTCAACGCATGTCTGAGATTTTAAGATTTCCTACTGGCGAGCCATTACCAAGCTTGATCGAAAGTCCGCATTGTTGTAAGTGATTGACCTCGTCAAGAACCGTGAGGCAATCACGATTTTCCGCTTTTTAGATCAATGACTTATCTCAGATCGGAGGACATCATCCCTCCTCCGCTACCAAAAATCTCGTAGAAATTGCAGCTTTGTTTCGTGCTGCTGTGATCAGCCTGGCTTTGTCGGAAGATCCAACAATTTGGAAACATCGGCGGCGCCATTGCCGGAGACGCCGACCTCTCCTCCATCACCTACTTCAACAGTAGCACCATTTGAGAAACTGAGGGACCATCCGTCGCCCCTGCTATTGCGGCGGCGGTCGGTGAGTTCGATCCCGGCGGCGGAAACCAGCGCGATAATCTTGTCGACGTTCACTTGATTTTCCTCCTGTTTTGGCAGGCATCCTGAATATCACTCAGTGAAGATTGAGCGCGCCGGTGAGATCGCCAAGAGGCGGTTCGCCATTCGCGGCTACGGCCTTGTCGCGGACGACGATCCCGTGGAGTTCGGGCAACGCGAAACGCTCGGTGATAAAACGCAGGATCGACGTGGTGTCATAAGGCGTGTGATCGACGTAATCGCGCTTGGCGAAAGGCGATATGATGATCGCCGGAATGCGCGTGCCGGGTCCCCAGCGGTCGCCCTTGGGCGGCGCGACGTGATCCCAGATGCCGCCGTTTTCGTCATAGGTGACGACCACCAGCATATGCGGCCATTGCGGGCTCTTTTCGAGGTGAGAGACGACATCCGCAATGTGCCTGTCGCCGGCCTGGATGTCGGCATAGCCGGAATGTTCGTTGAGATTCCCCTGGGGCTTGTAGAAGGAAACCTGAGGCAGCACGCCGTTATCGATCGCGGCGATGAAACTGACGCCGCCCAACCCCGCATCGCGGATATGTTCCCGCCGCGCTTCGGTCCCTGGTGCGAAATTGGCGTAATAGTTGAACGGTTGATGATGGTACTGGAAATTCGGCACCGGCGTGTGATTGCCATGGTCCAGCGTATATTGCCATGCGCCTGAATAATAAGCCCAGCTGACATGCTTGAGGCTCAACATGTCGCCGATCGTCGGTTCCGTCTGCGGCGGCAGCGTCGTCGGCTTGCTCGGGTCGGCATAGCGCGGATCCTGGCCCGGCGCGGGTGGATTGCCGCTCGGCTGATAAGGAGGCTGCATCGTGTTGACCGCATAGAAGTCCGGCGTCAAATTGCCGTCAGAAACGAATTTCGGAATGCCGTCGAGCGCCGATTTGGGCGAGTTGTCAGCGACTTTCAAAGCCGTGCCATCTGCATTCGTCACCGAAATCGTCGGATGCGCCGGGCTCTTGTCCGCATTCGGATAATAGGGCGCGCAGGCGCAGATCAGCCATTGGTGATTGAAGAAAGAACCGCCGAAACCACCCATGAAGAAATGATCGGCGAGGGTGTATTTCCTGGCGACCGCCCACATGGCCGTCTTCGACGCGTTCCAATTGCTCATCGGCATTGCGCCGGAATCGGCCCAGGCGACGAACATGTCGTTCTTGCCGCCATCGATCTGCATCTGGTTCTGGTAGTAGCGATGCCAGAGATCGTGCGTCACCGTGCTCAGCGGGACGTTGAAGCCCTTGGGATCGTTGACCGTGAAGGGCGCGTTCGGAAGGTGCTCGGTCATGGCCTGGGTCACGGGCGGCGTGACGCCCTTGGCTGTCAGCCCGTCCCAGACCGGCGGCAATTCCTTCAGGATCGAGCCGTCGCGGTCGCGTTGCTGAAGACTTTCCTTGCTCGCCTGGTCGATTCCGTCGGCACCGGGAAAATGTCCGTAGAGATTGTCGAATGCACGGTTCTCGGCGAAGATGACGACGACGGTCTTGATCTTGTTGATGCCGTCCGGCGGGCCGCCGGGTTCCGCGGCGAATACCGGCGTGGAGAGGGAAAGGGTGAGCGCAGTCGAACAAAGGGCCAGAACGTGCGATCGTTTCATCCCCATCTCCTCCAAGAAATGAAAACGGGATGACACCACCTTTGAGGGCGTTTTTCAATAGACGCAATTCAGCCTGTGGACCTCGCGGGGACAACCGGGCTGCGCCGGGCCGCGTCGCCGGCAGGCTTCTCGCCCGCGCCTCGTTGGCCGCCATTGCTCTCATGGCCGCCGCCGCCCTTTACGCCGCCGGCTTGGCATCGGCAGAGCCGATGTCGCGGGCCGAAGCGCGCCAGCGAGCGGATGCGCTCTCGGCGCTTGGCAAGGCGCTGTTTTCCGATCCGAGGCTGTCGGCGTCCGGCCGTCTGGCGTGCGCCTCCTGCCACGATCCCGCTCACGCCTTTGCCCAGAGCAATTCGCGCTCGGTGCAGCTTGGCGGCAGGGACATGGCCGACGCGGGCATCCGCGCCGTGCCCTCGCTCAAATATCTCCAGGCCGTTCCCCAGTTCACCGAACATTATTTCGAGTCCGAGGACGAGGCCGACGAAAGCATCGACAACGGCCCGACCGGCGGCCTTACCTGGGATGGAAGGGTCGACAGGGGGTCGGGGCAGGCCCGGATTCCGCTGCTCTCCCCCTTCGAGATGGGAAATGCGAGCGCGGAAGACGTTGTGCACCGCGCGCTGGCGGCGGGCTATGGCGCTCGCCTCGCCGCGATTTACGGGCAGGATGTCGTCGAAGACCCGAAAGCCGTTTTCCACGGGGGTCTCAAGGCGCTCGAAGTCTATGAGCAATCCTGGCAGACCTTTTACCCATATTCGAGCAAATATGATGCTTATCTCGCCGGGAAAGTGGCGCTGACGCCGGAGGAAGCGCTCGGCCTGAAGCTCTTCGAAGACCCTGAAAAGGGCAATTGCTCGGCCTGTCATTTCAGCGAACCCGCCAATGACGGCGAACCGCCGCAATTCACCGATTACGGGCTGATCGCTCTCGCGGTTCCGCGAAATCCCGAAATCCCGGCCAATGCCGACCCGTCCTATTTTGATCTCGGCCTGTGCGGGCCGCTCCGCACCGATTTCCTCGGCCGCGCGGATTATTGCGGGCTGTTCCGCACGCCGACCCTGCGCAATGTCGCGACGCGTAAGGTCTTCTTCCACAACGGCGTTTTCCACTCCCTGAAGGAAGCCGTGACCTTCTACGCGACGCGGGATACCGATCCCGGCCGCTGGTATCCGAAGCGGCCGGACGGAACCATCGCCATCTATAACGACCTCCCGGCCCGCTATCGCGCCAATATCAACATGGATTCGCCTTTCGGCGGCAAGCCGGGCGAAGCGCCGAGGCTGAACGACAAGGAAATCGACGCCATCGTCGCCTTTCTCGATACGCTCACCGACGGCTGGACGGCAGCGAAATAGCCTGCCCGCGAGCCGGTCTTGGGTTCTGCCGAACCCTCTGCCTGCCGAAGTGCGGGCGCCTCGGCAGGGAACGCTTTAAGATGCAGTAGGGCCAGCGTTCAGTGGTGGGCGGCGCCGATCTCGCGGTCCCACTTCTCGAACATTGCGACCAGCGGCTTGGCGTCGAGAGGCGGCTCGATCGGATTGTTGGCGATGAGATCGGCATATTCGGGCCGTCCGAACTGCTTGATGCAATCCTGATCTTCCGCCGGCGCCATGTCGAGCGGAACGTTCCTGATCGCCGGCCCCGGATACATGTAGCCGTGATCGTACATCATCGCCTGCTGTTGCGGCTCCAGGATGAAGGCGATCAGTTGCAGGAGAACGCCGAGCTTCTCGTCCGCCACGCCCTTGGGGACAGCCACGAAATTGGCGTCACCGACCCAGTGGAATCCCTTCAGCGTGGCGATCTTGTATTCCTTCGGCACGATGCCGAGGAAGCGGGGATTGATGTCCCAGCCGCAGGTCGTCGCGATGATGTCGCGGGTTCCCTCGCCGAGTTCCTTCATCGTCGTAGTGGTGCCGGCGGGATAATATTCGATGTATTGGCCAAGCTCCTTCAGATAGGCCCAGGTCTTGTCCCATCCATGCACCGGCTCCTTCGGGTCCTTGTCGCCGAGCAGATAGGGCAGCCCCATCACGAAAGTGCGGCCCGGCCCGGAGTTGGCGGGCCTCGCATACATGAACTTGTTCTTGTGCGCCTTCGCCCAGGCAAGCAGCGCCTCGGCCGAATCCGGCACGTCCTTGACGCGGTCCGGGGCGTATTCGAGCAGCGGCCCCGAAGGCGTCCAGTCGTCGACGAAGCCCTGCCCCCTCGCCATCTGCTGCATCTCGTAAGCCCCTGGCTCGTAGAGTTTTTCCAAATCCGGGAACGAGGAGGCATATTGCGGCAGTATCTTCGTCCACAATCCCTGTTCGATGCCGGCGGCCAGCGCGTCATTGCCGGTCAATACGAAATCGATATCGAGCCGCCCCGCCGCCTGTTCCGCCTGGAGCTTGCCGGCCAGTTCCGGCGCCGTCGCCTGGGTATAGACGAAGCGGGAAACCAGTTCCGGATGGGTCTCTGCGAATTTGTCGAGCGCGGGTTGGCTGATCTGCAGATCGCCGGCTACGTCGATGACATTGATTGTCACCGGCTCCTTGGGCTTCGGAAACGTCTTCGCGGCTGCCCTTAGCTGTCCCGTCACGCCGAGCGTCGCCGCGGCGGCCAATGCGCCTTTCAATACCGTGCGTCTTGTCGTCATTATCTTACCTCCCTGTTGAAGTGATGCGCTTTCTCCGATGCTATCCGTTCGACGGATCAGGGGGCCTCCCGCAGGAGCGCCGCCGAAGCGGGATCGAGAAACAGATGGCAATCCTCGTGGCGGCGCAGAATGCTCGCCGGAACGGCAGGGGAAATTTCGCTCTCTAGCGTATCGCGAACGGCCGCCGCCTTGCGGCTGTCGGGCACGGAAAGGATGATAGTGCCGGCGGAAAGGATCTGGCGCACGCTCATCGAGACCGCGCGCTCGGGCACTTCGTCGAGGCTCGCGAACCAGCCTTCGCCGAACTGCTGCGCCCGGCAGCGGGCATCGAGCGTCACGACGATATAGGGATCGGTCGTCTCGAAGTCGGCAGGCGGATCGTTGAACGCCAGATGCGCATTCTCGCCGATCCCGGCGAACACCACGTCGAGAGGCGCCGCCGCAATCAGCCGGTTGAGGCGGGAAATCTCGCCCTTGAGATCGGGCGCGTCGCCCTCGATGTAATGCATGGCGCTGAGTCGCGGCAGGCGAGAGGCGAACCGCTCGCGCAAATAGCGCCGAAAACTCGCGGGATGGTCATCCCGCATGCCGATGTATTCGTCGAGATGGAATGCCGTGATCTTCGACCAGTCGATCTCCATGGCTGTCAGTTCCGCCAGCATCTCGAACTGGCTCGCGCCGGTGGCGACCACGATGTTCGCCTTTCCACGCGCGGCGATGGCCCGCGAAATCGCCTCCGCGCCGCGTTGCGCTGCCGCTCGTCCAAGATCGATCTTGGTCTTTTCGAGATGAATCTGGACCATCATCACTCCGATTTCGTCCGTGTGGGGGAAGCTGGCGCGGGCGCTTGGTAGGTCCGGCCGCCCGGGCGCGGTCTGGCAGTCGTCGCTCGGATGACGAGGTCACTCGAAAGCACGATCCGCCTGCCCGACGCGGATTTGCCGCGCATGACGTCGACAAGAAGCTCGACGGCCTGCTCGCCGGCGCTCTGGCAGTCGATCGCGACGGAAGTGAGGGGCGGATAGGTACGCGTCGCCAGCACGCCGTCACATCCCACGACGCTGAAATCCTCCGGCACGGACAGGCCGTGCCGCGCCAGCCCGGCCATGATCCCCTGCGCCAGCAAATCGTCATAGGCGAGCACCGCCGTCGTGCCCGATTCGATCAGCCCGGCGACACAGGCCTCGCCGGCTTCGAATGTTGGGCGGTCGGTGGCGAACTGAACGATTTTCACACCGTGACGCATCCCGGCCGCAAGGACCGCCCTGAGCCGCTGGCCGTTGGACCAGGACAGTCGCGGGCCGGAAACATAGGCGGCCGTTCGATGGCCGAGGCGGGCGAGATGTTCGACGGCCTCCTCATAGCTTTTCGCGCCGTCCACCAGGATGCGGGCGAAGTTCGGGATATCGCGGTTGATGAGGACGCAGACGCGCCGCCCGGCATGCTGGAGAAGAGTCTTCTTGGGGAGCCGCGGAGAGGCCAGGATAAAGCCATCCACCTGCGCGGCGAGCTTCGCGATCAGGACATCCTCCAAAGCCGGATCCTCATCCGAATCCGCGAGGAAGGTCGCGTATTGGATGCCCAGCGCCCTGCCCTGCACGCCGCGCATCAAGGATGCAAAGAACGGATTGGTGATGTCGGGCACCAGGAGGGCGAGATTGCCCGCCTTGCCCGTGGAGAGCGCGCGCGCCGTATGATTGGGAACGTAGCCGAGGCGTTCGGCAATCGCGCGGACATGGGCAACCATCTCCCGGCTCAGCAGCTGCGGCTGGCCGAACGCGCGGGAAACGGTCGCGCGGGACACCTTCGCCTGCTGTGCGACATCGCTGATCGTCGGTGCGCGATCTACGGATCTGACGATCTTTTCTTCCATTCCACCTCTTCCGTGCAACCGGTTTCATGTAACCGGTTGCACGACAAGGAGTCAACAAGGCGGCGTAACCCGCCTTGCACTTTGATCTTATGCACGGCTTTGTGAAAGGGATCTATTGCGGGAAGCCATTGGCGCGGATGACCGCCCAGATTTCCTTGTTGACCGCGGCGATATCCTGAATGCAGGCGGATATCCTGCCGGTCTCCTCATTGTCGAGCGCCTCCACTTTCCCGTATTTTATTGTCTCCTTGCCGTCGAATATGCGCATCAGATGCGTGTGGGAGATGTCTCCCTTGGCGTCGAACGAATAGATGCAGTGACTGTACTTGTTGCGCAGCTTCGCCTGCTGATTGAGCCTTTCCAGTAGCGGCAGCACATCATCCCTGCACTGCCGCGGCGTTTTCGCCATTTTCGCCAGCCGCTCGACCAGATCGATGCGCGCGCGCGTCGTATTGAGCGTCAGGAAAATGACGATCGCGGTTTCCTTTTCCACCTTCGCCAAACCCGCGATGAGGTGAATGAGGAGGCTCTCGGTGTTGGTCCAGGTATAGTTCAAGCGCCCGATCAACAGCAGTATCTTCTCAAAGTTCTGCATTGCCGAACTCCAGGCCGCTACGCCTGCCACGTTTACGTCTTATGTGCCTAATCGGCGAACCATATTCAATCGTGCCGGCCCCTCCTCCGATGGCGGATGCCCGCCCGCCTCGGAGGTAGAGGCACGGCCAAATGCCGGTGGGCCGGCTCGTCATTACCTACCAATTGGGCGATTCCACTCATCCGATGCACTCCCCGTACCAATTCCAACGGGCAGCTGGGCGCGCGCGATTCCCTCCATCAGACTGCCAAGGTCCCGAAATCCGGGACGCGGCACAACCCTGTTCCGGCAGCAATTCGGCAGCTTTGCCCATGCCAACGGTCGTTTGGCCAGGCATCGCAGCCACGCCGGATGGCGGATACGGCCGCTTTAGCGTCGGGGGTCTTTGCTTGCAGAACGTGCCTGTTCTGGTGTCCGCATTGCGTTCCTGTACTGCAGGCAGATCCCTCATTGTGCAACCGCCGACGTGGTCGAGACCCTCTGAGAGATGAACGGGGTCATGCCGTGTCGGCCTTCGAGAGGTCACGACTATGTCTTCCAGAGACTCCCAAAATCTGTTCCCGCTCGATCCGAGTCAGGATCAGGATCAGGATCAGGGCCAGGGCCAAGGTCAGGGCGAAGCGCAAGCCCAGCTCCAAGCCGCATTGCAGGGCCAGGGTCAGGGTCAGTACCAGTCCAGCGATTCCAGCAATGACAATGCCAATGGAAATGGCAATGGCAATGGTAACGGCAACCTCAACCTGAACGGAAATGGCAGCCTGAACCTGAATGGCAACGGCAACTGGAACACGTCCGACAACAGCAGCACCAACACGAACGACAGCACCAATACGAACACCAACACCAATACCAGCACCACGCATGTGAATGTGGATCTCGGGCTCGATCTTTCCGGGATCGCGCCGAGCAATCGCGACGTCACCGATATACGGCTCGACGGCGGCGCTCAGGTCGATAAGATGCTGGTCAATCACGACGGCCAGATCTTCTACAATCCGGGCGACGGCGCATCGTTCAACGATTTCCTGAACGGCTCGCTCAATGGTCCGGGGAACGACACCGGCATTTCACAGGCCCAGGTCAATAATCTGAGCGACAACGATACGCTCGGCAGCGTCTCGCTGTCGAATAGCGGAACCTTCCAGCAGAACGGCGACGCCAGCGGTGGTTCCGCGACGGCAGGCGCCGGCATTAACGCGGGCGGCGACGGCGGCACCGGCGGCGGCGCCGGGACAGCCAATGGCGGCGCGGGTGGCGACGGCCATAATTTCGGCGGCTTCGGCATCGGCGGCTCGGCGATTGGCGCTGCCCAAGGCGGCGATACAACGGGCGGCGCCGGCGCGGCCGGTGGCGCGGGAACAGGTCTCGGGGTTGGGCTTGGTTTTGGCGCTGGTCTGGGTCTCGCCGGCGCAGCCGGCGCAGCCGGCGGAAATGCCAATGGCGGCGATTCCAACGGCAATGGCGGCGCTGGTTCGGGCTCTGGCGCATCCACGGCTAATGCTGGAGATGCTGGCAACGCTCATTCCGGAAATGGCGGCGATGCGGCTGGCCTCGGCCTTGGCGCGGCAGGCAGCGGCGATGGTGGCGGGGCCGGCAGTGGCGACGGTGGTGATGGCAACGGCCTCGGCCTCGGGCTTGGCAATGGCCAGGGTGCCGACGGCGGCGGAGCCGGAAGCAATGGCGGCGATGCAGCCGGTCTCGGCCTTGGCCTGATCGGCGTCGGCGTCGGCGTTGCCGGAGACGCCGCGAACGCGGCCGGCGGCAATGGCGGCAACGCTTCGGGTACTGGCACCGGCCACGGCACCGGAACCGGCGGCGATAGCGGCAACGCGTCGGGCGGCGACAGCGGCGACGCGGCTGGCCTCGGCCTTGGCCGCGGTATTGGCGGCGACAGCGGCAACGCCAGTTCGGGCGATGGCGGCGACGCCTATTCGCTCGGTCTCGGACTGGGCCACGGCGGCAATTCCGGCGACGGCGGCATGGGCGGCATAGCCGGTGATGGCGGCGACGCTCTTGGCCTCGGACTCGGCGCCGGACAAGGCACCGGAACCGGAAGCGGCGCAGGCATCGGCGGCGCCGGCGGCGCTGGCGGTTATGCCTGGGGCGGCGACACGATCGTGGTTCCCACGGCAGGCGCCGGCACGGGCGGCGCGGCAAACGGTGGTGACGGCGGCTACGGTGGTGCTGGCGGCATCGTGACGAACGGAGCCGGCGGCGCTGGCGGCGACGGCGGCATGTGGGGGTCCAACAATGGCCATGACAGCTATGTCAACGGCCTGTCGCAGGCTCATGCCGACGCGACCATCGACACGAGCGCCTTCAACCAAAGCATCGTCATGGGCGCCAACATGATGGAGAACCTGCTCAGCCAGACTGTCGTCGGCGGGAATTACGACCAGATGACCGACAGCCATTCGTCCTGATCGGGCCATATTGAAGAGGTGGCTGCGCGGATTTACGCGCAGCCCCCAAGC